>CAZPGB010000043.1:0-51099 GCA_964585945.1 uncultured bacterium
CTGCCCCTGGGAGGGCCGCGACGCGCCGTTTCGCACCCTCTCTGGGGAGCTCCCAATCGTGATCGAGAACATGCAGGTTGAGGCGGGATGGCTGGAGGGTGCAATAGGGAACAACAGCGCGCAGCTCGAGGTGCGGCGTTGTCTCCTAGTATACGACGGCGAGTATGAGCAGGGCGTTACACTCATCTGGAACTGGGACGGGAATGCCTCGATCAGAAGATGCCACATTACGTATGGTCTATCAGCGGTTCTGGAAGAGTACATCTTCGTTCCCTACCAGGCCGGCCACTTCGTTCTTGAAGATTGCGTAGTTCAGACCTCCGAACTCGGTTACCTGAGCCTGTGGGCCGAGACCCGATCCGGAACGGTGTATGAGTTCACGAACAACACGATTCTGGGAGAGTTCCATAGCGGATACACATGGGGACCGTACGATAGTGCTCTCTATATGGTTAACAACATCATCCAAAACGTACACTGCGTTTCCAGCATAGCACCGGACACCCTCGAGTGGCGCCACAACTGCTTCATTGAACAGGGCCCCCCTCCTGATTGCGGCTACCAGATCGGCAACTTCGTCGCCGACCCCCTCTTCTGTGAGCCGGCCGCGGGGGACTATCGCCTTCAGCCGGAGAGTCCGTGCATCGGGGCCGGAGAGCACGGCGAGAACGTCGGCGCACGTCTGGGCGTCTGCTGGCCGACAGATGTCGTGGCGCTCCCGAAGCCAGTGGCTGGGGGATTGCTGTGCCGGCTGTCGCCCAATCCGACGACCGGCGGGGTGGCGATCCATCTGGATGGGGCAAAGTGGACATCCGAGCCCTGTCCTATCGAGATCTTCGATGTGACCGGCAAGCTCGTTCGTCTGTTGGGTCGGCCCGACTGGGAGTCCAACGTGCGCGCGCACTGGGACGGTCGACTCGCCGACGGGCGCGCTGCTACAGCCGGTGTTTACCACGTTCGCGTTGGCCGCGCGGGGGAAGAGCAAGCTACGCGCCGGCTGATCATGCTGAGGTAGACTTGCCGGGGTGCTGAGACAGATACGTTGGTCGAAGCGTGCTACGAGTGGGTAGATGGAGAGATGAAGGCCGAGCCCGGCTGGCCGCAGTACTTCGGCGATATCCCGCTGCCCCCGGTGATCGCGAACGTAGATACGACCGCGCAGCTTGAAATGGTGGTGCAGGATCGCTCGGGGCTGGTGCACGTGTTCCGCCTCCCGGCCGACGCTACAAGTGCCAACCTGCCCTGGCCCGAGTACGGGCACGACCCGTGCAACACCTTCAATGCCGAGACCGACCGGGGTCTTGACCGAGGTCCCGTGCATCCGGGCGCGGAGCTGGACGGAGCACGTCAAGCGGCATTCTCCATTGGCCCCAGTCCTCTGCGCCAGCCGGTGGCCTGGGCGCTGTTCCGTTTGGAGCACAGCGGACCGGTGCGGCTGGACGTCTTCGACGTTCAGGGCCGGCGCATCCGGACGTTGGTCGATGAGTCACTGTCGGCGGGGCAGTATCGGATCCCCTGGGACGGGGCTGCGACTGGCGGTCAACCGACAAGCGGGGTCTACTTTTTCCGGCTAACGCATAGCGGCCACTCCGAGGTCAGGAAGATCTCGGTGGTTCGATTAGGAGCGTACGAACCGGGCTTCCGTCGGATCAGTCAGGAGGTGCGTGGCGACCGAGATCGAGCGGAAGCCCTTCGAGGAGGTAGAGGACATGAAACTCATTGCGATCATCTCAATATCAGTCGTCGGGGCCCTTGTCACCATCGGCTGCGCGCAAGCGGTGATCCTGAAGGTTCCGGATCAGTACCCAACGATCTCCGATGCTTGTCAGGCCGCCATGGCGGGTGACACGGTTGGTGTGTACCCGGGGACATACAGCGAGGGCGGGATCAATGTGCGGTCAGGTGTAACCGTGTTCGGGATGGGAAGCGACTCAACCGATGTCCGCATTGATGCGCCCCCACTCCTCGAAGCTTTCTATGCGATGACGGGTGAAGCCCCGGTGTTGCTGGAGAACATGGATCTGCGGGGGCATGAAGGGATGATCATTCTCAGCTCCAACGACAGTCTTCGCGTCCAGCGGTGCTGCCTTCACCTTGTTCTTCCCGAAACGATCCAGGGAGTCGCCATTGTGCAGACCTGGTGCGGGAATGCGTCCATCAAGAAATGCCACATAACATTCGGATTACTAGCCGAGCAGGAGGAGCACATCTTCGTTCCCTACCAGGCCGGTCGTTTTGTCCTTGAGGATTGCGTAGTACAGACCTCCGAACTCGGTTACCTGAGCCTGTGGGGCGAGACCCGGCCTGGGACTGTGTATGAGTTCAGAAACAACACAATCTTTGGCCGATTCCACAGCGAGTACTACTCCTGGTCGCAATATGAGAGCAGTCTCTACGCGGTGAACAACATCATCCAAGCAGTTATCTGCTTCGCGGCCCATGCCCCGGACACCCTTGAGTGGCGCCACAACTGCTTCATTGAACAGGGCCCCCCTCCTGATTGCGGCTACCAGATCGGCAACTTCGTCGCCGACCCCCTCTTCTGTGAGCCGGCCGCGGGGGACTATCGCCTTCAGCCGGAGAGTCCGTGCATCGGGGCCGGAGAGCACGGCGAGAACGTCGGCGCACGTCTGGGCGTCTGCTGGCCGACAGATGTCGTGGCGCTCCCGAAGCCAGTGGCTGGGGGATTGCTGTGCCGGCTGTCGCCCAATCCGACGACCGGCGGGGTGGCGATCCATCTGGATGGGGCAAGGTGGACATCCGATCCCTGTCCTATCGAGATCTTCGATGTGACCGGCAAGCTCGTTCGTCTGTTGGGGCCGCCCGATTGGGAGTCCAACGTGCGCGCGCACTGGGACGGTCGACTTGCCGACGGCCGTGATGCTCCGGCCGGTGTCTACCACATTCGGATCGGTCGCGCAGAGGAGGAGCAAAATACGCGCCGGCTGATCATGCTGAGGTAGACTCGAGGGGGCGCTGAGAGAGACCCGTTCGGTGCGATCGCGGGATCCGGGACGCTGGCCACGTCGAATCAAACCCGCCGAGTGTGAACCGAATGGGTAATTGGAGTAGCGGCTGAAGCCGTCGCCTTCTTTCATGGTCCTGGCTTGTGCTGAAGCAGAGCGGATCGGTGCGGCTGGGTATCTTCGACATTCAGGGCAGAGGGGTCGGTTGAATGCGTCCTGGATCGGCAGTTCTTCTGCCCTTTCGGGCCACGCTTTCCTATCCCCGCCCTTTCGTTCGCGCTGAAGTGGCGCTCTTGCCGGGTATGGCGCGGGAGATCTTGCAGAGACGGCCTATCCGGCACTATCGCCTGTCCGGGTGTCAATCACCACCGGCGGATGCTCATTAAACACGCCGGCGCGACAATTGAACCGAGGAGCCTGTCTAAGGAACCCTCCCCAGGTCCACCGCCCTGGGCGGCCTGCTCCAGTACCTGGAGTTGGCCCGTGTGGCCCGTCTGTGCCGCGCGATCCGGAAGCCTCTCCATGCGCGACGTGGGTGCAAGGGTGGACCAATGCCATGATCGTGTTGTCGGTGATGCTCATGCAGTTGGCCGACGACGCCGAAGCGGTGGACTCTGGGATCACCTCGCGCTTCGGTTCGTTCCGGCGACATGCTAGACTGAAACACGAGACCAGCGCTGAACTCCAGCGCATGTCCCCCCTCGACACATCATCGCATGGTCCCGGAAGGGGAGGTTGCCCTTATGGAACGACGGCCGCAATCGAAACCTCGGTCCCGCTTGACACAGAGACGTCTGGATTCCTCGCGCGTCGCGCGCCTGCTTCCGCTTGCGACGTGGATCGCTCTGATCGCCCCGCTGGCCACTCCGGCCGTCCCACCCTTGGACGCGGTCCCGACAGGATTCCCGGCGAGAGGGGCGGCCCCTCGCTACGCGACGGAGACAACCTCTTCCACAAAGCATTGGGTCTACTTTCGCGACAAGGGGACCCTCTCGCCCGTCGACCGGGAGCAGCGACGGGCCGCCGTGCGCTCTGCGCTCGATCCGCATGCCGTGGCCCGCCGTCTCAAGACATTCGGAGCGGAGCTGATCGACGACCACGACCTGCCGATCGAACCGCGTTACCGCGCCGCCTTGGATCGGCTAGGGGCGGAAGTGCTCTGGGAGAGCCGCTGGCTCAACGCGCTCAGCGTGCGCGCTCCGGCGGCGGTACTGGAGCAGGTGGCGGCGCTCGATTTCGTGCGCCGGATCGAGCCGGTGCGTCGTGGCCGCAGGCCGGATACCCTGCGCCGCGAGCCACAACCGGGTGCGCCCAGAGACCCGTCCGCGCCGCGGATGCCTGCGGCCTCAGACCCCGTCCCCTGGCCGGGGTCGCGCGATCTCTACGACTATGGCCCCTCGCGCGATCAGCTCGATGAGATCGGCATCGTGGCCGCCCACGAGACCGGCCTCAGCGGCGCCGGCGTGCGCATTGCTCTGATGGACACCGGTTACTGGCGTGATCACGAGATCTTCGCACGGCTGCTGTCCGAGGGCCGGCTGATCGATCAATGGGACTTCATCAACAACGACGGCGAGACGATGGACGAGCCCGGCGACCCCGAGGGACAGCACAACCACGGCACGACCGTCTGGTCGCTCGTGGGCGGCTTCGTGGAGAGCGAGCTCATCGGATCGGCCTATGGCGCCGACTTCCTGCTCTGCAAGACAGAGGACGTGAGCATGGAGGATCCGGTCGAGGAGGACAACTGGGTGGCGGCGATGGAGTGGTCCGACGCCCGCGGCGCCGACATCATCTCCTCGTCGCTCAATTACATCCAGTGGTACACCTACGAGGACATGGACGGCAACACGGCGCCCATCACGATCGCATCGGACATCGCCGCCGGCCGCGGCATCGTCGTCTGCACCGCCGCCGGCAACTGGGGCACGCAGGACTGGTACTACATCGGCGCGCCGGCCGACGCCGACAGCGTGGTGGCGGTGGGCGGCACCGAGCCCAGCGGCCAGATGTGGCTCGACTCGAGTCACGGACCGACCTATGACGGGCGCACCAAGCCGGAGGTCTGCGCCCGCGGCGCCTACACTTACGTGGCGCGCGTGCCGGGAGGTCACGGCGGACCGGACCTCTACTACCACACCGACGGCACATCGGTCGCCTGCCCGCTGGTGGCCGGCGCGGCAGCGCTGCTGCTGGAAGCGCACCCGCACTGGCCCGCGATGCTGGTGCGCGAGGCGCTCATGATGACGGCCGACAACGCGCAGACGCCCGACAACCATCGCGGATGGGGGCGCATCGACGCAATGGCGGCCCTCCAGTACGGCGCGACCGGGATTGCGGGTGTCTTGCCGGCGACCGAAGGCGGGTTGTCGGCGGCACCCAACCCGTTCGTGACGAACACGCACCTGGCGCTGGATCCCGCGCTGCGGGCTCAGGCGGGACCCGTCCTGGACGTGTTCTCGCCCGCGGGCGAGCTGGTGCGCAGCCTTCGGGTCGCGGGCGTCCAGACGCACGCGGCGTGGGACGGCCGCGATGGTCGTGGTCGCCAACTTCCACCTGGCGCGTACTTTGCACGTCTACGCGGCCGGGGCTCCGGATACACCACCAAAGTCATATTGATTCGCTAAAGGCTCGACAGGGCCCGCCCGCGAGAGCGTCGCCCAAACCTCGTTCAGCCCTCGCCCGAACTCCGAGCGCAGCTATGAGGTCTTGGCGCAACGCCTTGTGCCCCCGGAAGCGGCTGGTCGCGGTCGGCGCGCCTCTGCTATCCTCTCACGGCAGGCTTTGGTGTGCACATTCCCGACCCCAGGGTCGCCGCCCGGCGGCCTCCCGCCCAGGCGACCCGGGCGTGCACGATGCCCAGGCATCCTAGGCTCACCACAAGGAGGGTTCGCGTCATGCACAGATCATCGCTTCTGCTCGGTCTCCTGACATTGGCATGTGCGCTTGCGGTAGCGCTTCCCGGCGAGGCGGCGGCAACGGGTCCGACCGCATCGGCCGGCGAAGCCGAGGGGTTGGAGGCTCAGACCGCCGGACGCATCGTTCATCCCACCAGCCGTCCCGACGTGGATGTGCTGATGATCCCCGATTCCGGCGCCGACGTCGTGGGCATGTACGATCCGTTCGACGGCACCTATCTGGGCGACCTGATCACCGAGAACCCGGGCTTCGCCACCCCGGTCAACGCGATCGTGGGGCCCGACGGGAACATCTACGTCTCCGAGCAGCTCAACGACAAGGTCTTCGTCTTCGACACCGACGGCAACTACCTCTTCACCTACGCCGACGAGTCCGACGGCCTGAACAACATTCGGGGCATCGCGTTCCGCGGCGAGGAGCTCTTCATCACGAGCGGCGACGACTACGTGGCGCGCTTCAACGGACCGCACAGCCGCCTACCGGACTTCATCAACGACGGCAGCGACCCGTACGACATCTACTTCCTCGAGGACGGCACCGCCCTACTGGCCGACATCCAGGGCACCGCTGACAATGTCCGCTATTACGACGCGGAGGGGACGTTCCAGTACGAGCTCTTCCCGGTCAATTTCCCCGAGCAGGTCCAGGGCGACCCGGAGCTACCGGGCGCCTATCTGAATGCTTCCTTCTCGGCCGACATCATCACCGACTTCGAGCTGGACGGGACGATCGTCAACACCTGGTCGTTCAACGGCGGCCGCGGCATCTACCGGCTCGGCAACGGCAATCTGCTCGCGACGGCGGGCGACGGGGTGTGGGAGATCGATCCGGCCACCGGCGGCCTTCTGGAGCAAGAGAACACCGGTTCGGCCCGGTTCATCGAGCTGCTGCCGGCCACGACGTCCAGCGTCGAGCCCGGCGCACAGCGCACGCGGCTGGCGTTCGTCGGCTCGCCCTCGCTCGCGACCGGCGACATGACCATCCGGTTCGAGCTGCCCCGGACGAGCCAGGTGGAGGTGGGCGTTTTCGAGCCATCCGGGCGTTGCTTGAAGCTGATGCGTCCCGGCGTCCGCGAGGCGGGCCGTCACGAGCTGCGTTGGAGCGGCGCCGGTGCGGGCGTGGCGAGCGGTGTGTACTTCATTCGGCTGCAGGCGGGGCCTGATCAGGCGGTCCGCCGGGTGGTGGTCAGCCGCTAGCCGCAACCTTCAGCGCATATCCACAGTATCTGAGACGGAAGGCGGGGGGGCGGCCGGCGGCCCCTCGCGTCGTCGCAGGCGCCGGTCGGCGGCCCCCTGCGACGTGGCATCGGTGGATGGCGGCCGTCAGTCCCCCACAATCGGATGGGCGCTGAGCCGCGAGCGACAACGACAAGGTGAGGCTTCCGCGTGAGCACGATCCTCTTCGCCGCCGCAATCAGCTTCCTGATCCTGATCCACGAGCTGGGGCATCTCTGGGCCGCGAAGCGTCTGGGGATCCCGGTGGCGCGGTTCTCGATCGGCCTGGGTCCGCGGCTCTTCGGCTGCCGGCGCGGTGGGACCGACTACGCGGTGGCCCTGGTTCCGATCGGCGGCTACGTCCTGCCGGATCTTCCCGACGAAAGGGCCTACGAGAGGATTCCCATCCGCGACCGCATGCTCTTCGCATTGGCCGGTCCCATCGCCAACCTGCTGCTCGCCGTTGTGGTCTTCGCCGCGCTCCAGCTCGCCACCCGCGGCCTCTCGCCGGTCGCGGTGTTGATCGAGCCCTGGCGGCAGACGGCGGACGGACTCGGCGCGGTGGTGAACGGCTACGCGCAGCTCTTCACCCGTCCTCAGGAGCTGAGCGGCGTCATCGGCATCGTGGCGCACGGCGGACGGCTCGCCGGCCTCGACCCGGTGGCGGCCGTCGGGTTCCTTGGGATGCTGTCGATCAACCTCGCGGTGCTGAACCTCCTTCCCCTGCCGCCCCTCGACGGCGGCAAGATTCTGATGGGGTTGCTGGAGGCGGTGCACAAGCCGCTGGCGCGCCTCCACATCCCGGTGGCGCTGGTCGGGTGGGTGCTGCTGCTCGCGTTGATGGCCTACGCGACCGTTCAGGACGTGGGGCGATTCTTCGGTTCCTCGCCGACCGTCTAGCCGCCGGGATTCTCTGACGCGCGACGCGCCTTCTCCACTGACCTGAGGAGTGCGTGGTTTGCGTTCGCCGCACCGTTTCCGGCGGCGGAAGCTAGCGGCTCCGCGCTTGGAGCAGGTTCTGCCAGAAGCCCTTGAAGAGGAAGCTGTCGGGGCCCAAGGCGCACAGCCGCTCGTACATCGGCTTGGTGACCGTGAAGGCCAGGATATCGGGCGGCAGGTGCTGACGCATGGCCAGATCGGTGGCGCCGATCAGAGCCTGCGGCGTCTCGAGACTCTCGAGCAGCGGCAGGATCTCCATGCATCCCGAGCCGAAGGTCGCGAGCACCGCCGGCGGGTCGCCCGGCGCGTGATCGTAGTTGGCCCCCAGCACCAGCGCGCTGAGCTGGTCGGGATTCACGTAGAACGTCACCGTCTTGAGATACGCGTACTGATCGTCGCGCAGCGGGCCCAGCAGCAGATGCTCGTGCTCCCGCCGGTAGGGCCGATGATGATCGAGCCACCGGTTCATCAACGCGTGCGAGGATTTCAGGCCCTCGTCATCCACCAGAAACCGCACGAAGGCGTCCCGGTCGCGGCCCTGCTCGTTGAAGAGCCAGTAGGAAGCGCCGCCGCATCCCGGGTGCGTCGCGTGGAGGTGCGCGGTCTTGCCCTTCTGCCATGCCTTGTAGTAGGCGAAGACGCAGACGTGCGCGCCGGGCCTGGGTGACACGAGCGGTTCGAACGGCTCGGTGTCGGGCGCGTCGTAGAGCCCGATCAGGGGCGTCCCGAGGCCGATGCGGTCGATCAGGGTGGCGGGATTGGGGAACATGCACTGCCTCCTTGCTTCGGAGCGATTCGCGGCCTCGCTGGCATCGCGGATCATGGTTCGCCGGCATCGCGGATCATGCCGCGCCGGCATCGCGGATCATGCCGTGCCGTCGTTGTGCAGGTCGCGAAGCACCCGATCTTCATCGGCGTAGTCAATCGGTGCACCCTTCGGAGGATGCTCACGCTCCCAGGCCACCGTCGCGGCGATCGCCTCGCGAAGCGGCACCGGCTCCGTGTAGCCCAGCTCCGCGCGGATGCGGGTCGTGTCCGCCACCAGGTGGTTGCGCACATCCATCCCGTGGCGCATCGACTCAGGCAGACGCTCCCCCGGCAGCGTGACGAGCCTCCCGGGCCAGGAGACCTCCTTGGCGATGGCCGCGATCCACCCGGCGGTCGAGAGCGCCTCGACTTCACCGACGTTGTAGGTCCGACCGGCCGCCTCGTCGCGGGTGACTGCCAGAAAGGTGGCGTGGGCGACGTGCTCGACGTAGGCCCGCGTCCACCGCCATGCCGCCAGCCCCTCCTCGACGACGATGGCCGGGCGACTGTCGATCATCCGCTGCAGGTACTCGTGCATGCGATGCTGTCTGTCACCCGGGCCGTAGACCATCGGATAGCGCAGGACGGTGCCCGGCATCTCCTGGCAGGACAGCGCGGTGCGCTCGACGAGGATCTTGTCGTAGTCGTCCATCCAGCGCGCCGGGTCCTCCGGCGGTCGGGGAGGGTCGGTCCGATAGGGATAGAGCTTCTCGCGCAAAGGGGCGTCCTCGGCCAGGGGAATGGGATCGGGGTCGCCTGGTTCCTTCCCCAGCAGTCGCCCGTAGGCCCGATAGACGTCCTGGCTGCTGATAACGATGAGCCGCCGCGCGACGCCCCGGAAGAGCTCCACCACCGTCCGGGCGTCGGCCTCGGTGACACAGATCATGTCGACCACGACATCGGGCGCGACCGCGCGCAGCTCGTCCGCGTAAGCCTGGAAGTAGCTGCGGTCCCCGAAGGTGCCCTCCGGACAGTGGATGTGGCGGATCCCGGCGGGCAAGTCGCCCGGCGTGCGGCCGCGGTGGAAGACGGTGACCTCGTGTCCGCCCGCGTGTAGTCGGCGGACGAGATGGGGCCCCGTGAAGGCGGTGCCCCCGATGATCAAGATGCGCATGATGGGTCCCTCGCGTTGACGGACGGATTGGGCGTTCAGAGAATCTCGCGCACTAGGATCTAGCGTTGATGTGGACGCCGGGTTTCATCACCACGCCGACGTTGCTGCGTCCATCCACCACGACATCCAGCGGCTCGGCGAAGCGCAGGTGGGACACATGCTCGCTCTGGGCGAACGGGTCCTGAGCCTCGAGCCATTCCTGATCCAGCCGGCCGCGCGGGTCTTCTGCCCGCACCGTGTAGTAGCCGATGCCGAAGGCGGTGATGTTCTGGAAGAAGTGGGTCCCCTGGGATGGCACCACCTGGATGTCGGCCATCTCCGTTTCAACGATGCACCGTGCACCGGAGATCTGCGACCAGGTGACCGGGATCCCCAGCCAGTGATCGGCGCTGCCCCAGCGCCCAGGGCCGATCAGCACGTAGGGCCGACCCTCCTGCTGCAGCCGACCGTTGAAGGCGCCCACCTCGGCGGCGACGGCCGTGGTCTTGCTGCGATCGAAGGCGTCGGGGCGGACAAACAGCAGGTCGCGGATCCCCTCCAGGCGACCGTGGCCCAGCGCCCCGCCGGAGACGCAGATGGCGGCGGTGGGATCGACGCCGCTGAGGTCCATCTCCTCGGTTGCGGTCCCGAAGACGAGCGGCCGGATCTGCAGGAAGGCGAACTCGTGGGGCTCGTCCTTCTCGGGGTGTAGGTTGAGCGCGAACTCGATCTCCACGTGGCAGGAGAAGCCCGACTTGCCGACCTCCAGCAAGAACTTGAGCGCCGCGGGCAGGTCGAAGTAGGAGCCGGAGAGGACCCCCGCCATGCTGACCAGCTTGACCCCCTGACGGTAGGTGCCCTCGTAGACCGCATCATTCTGCGGGGAGTAGATCGACCCGACCGCCTCCAGCGTGCCGTGCTCGTGCGCTTGCTCGAGATCCAACTTGATCAAGTGGGCGTCGGCCTCGCAGCGCTCCAGGGCGCCGTCCTCGGGCTCGCGCAGCAGCGCCAAGTCCAGGGCGTAGAACTCGCGCTGCGAATTGTCGAGGTAGTCGCGTGCCGAGGCGAACTGGTAGAGGCGCCTGGGGTGCTCGGGCGAAAACCGCACGCAGCGGCCCCCGTCGACGACCATGCGGCCCAGCCCCAACGCCACGGAGGCCACGCCGTCCTCGGCGCGCATCTCGGCCATCGGGTAGTAGTCGTAGGAGCGGGCGACCCCGGCCACATCCGGATACAGGTAGTCGCCATGCCGCCGGCCGACCACCTGCTGGATGATGACGGCCATCTTCTCTTCTTCCAGTCGATTGGGGGTGGACTCGATGTAGCTCTTGGAGTCGGCGTAGTAGGTGGACGCGTAGACGAGTCGGATGGCGCGCGCGAGCGCGGCCAGCCGCACGTCCAGATCCGGGTGGTTGTTGGGCAGCATGAACGTGTCGTAGATGCCGGCAAAGGGCTGATGCGAGGAATCCTCCAGCAGGCTCGAGGACCGCACGGCGAGCGGGTAGCGCACCTGGGTGAGAAACGTCCGCAGCGCTTCAGTGGCCTCTTTCGGAAGCTCGGCCGCGAGGAACGCTCGACGCACCTGCTCGTCGGTCGTCTCGCCCAAGACCAGGTTGTACAGGCGCCCCTGCTCCATGAAACGGTCGAAGATCCCCGTGGCGATCACTGCCGACGGGGGCACGAAGATGCGGGTCTTGGGGATGTGCTTCTCGATATCGTAGGTCTTGGTGAGCGAGTGGATGAACGCCAGGCCGCGGCCCTTTCCACCCAGCGACCCTGACCCGATGCGGGTGAAGCTATCGTGAGGATCGAAGGAGTCGTCGGAGAACTCAGCTACCAGTCCCGCCCGCGAGATGTCCCGGTAGCGCCGCAGACGGCTCAGGAGATACTGTCGTAGCTCTTCGGGGGTATCGAATTCGTCGCTCCGCACAGGCCGCAAGGCCTTGGCGAGATCGAACTCCGTCCGGGCCATGAGCCAGGTGGAGAAGTCGTTGCGCGAGGCGTGGTAGAGCAGCGAGTCTTCCGGGATGGTCCGCAGCCGGTCGACCAGGTGACGCAGGTCCTTGGCTGAGCCGATGATCGATCCGTCCGACCGCCGAAAGACGAAATCCCCGAAGCCGAGCGATTCTTCCAGGAAGTCGCGCACCTCCGCAAGCAGCGTCGGTGATTGCTTGTTGATAAAGGCCGCGCCCAACTCGGCCGCCCGCTCGGCATTCTCCGCGTCCGACGACTGCATGAGGACGGGGATGTTCGGGTCCGCGGCGCGCACCAGGCGGACGAAGTCGTAGCCGGCGCGGGGGTCGGTCTGCCCGCCCTTGGGGAAGCGGGCGTCGACGATGACCCCCAGGATGTGGCCGCGGTGCTGATCGAGGATGGCCGCCCCGTCTTCGAAGGTCGAGACGAGCAGGATCTTGGCGCGGGCGCGCATGCGCAGGAGCTTCTGCATCCGGTTGACGCCCTCGGCCATGAGCGCCTGTGTTTGTTTAACGATCTGGGTGTAGAGCATCGGCAAGAAGGCCGAGTAGAACCGCACGGAATCTTCGATCAGAAGAATGCTCTTGACGCCGGCGGTCCGGGCGTCGTGAACGGCGTTGGCCCGGTCCTCGGCCCACTTGATGATCGCCAGAAAGATGCGGCCGTCGCCTTGCCAGACGAAGATGCGATCCACGCGGGCATGCCCCTCCCGTGCGCGCAGCAGCGCCAGCTCGCGCGTATCGTAGGCCAGCAGCACGACGGGGAGGGCCGGTTCCATCTTCTTGACCGCGGCGCCGAACTCGAAGACATCCATTTCCCCGACGCGGGGCATGGTGATGACCAGATCGGGAGGGTCGTCACGGACCTTCTCGATTGCCTCCTCCGCCGTCGAGACCCGGCTGATCACCGGGGCATACCGGAGGTTGAGCTCGAGGTACTCTGCGAAGAGCATCTCGTTGAGATTGCCGTCCTCCTGAAACGTGAAGGAGTCGTAGAGGCTGGAGACCAGCAGGATGTTGCGCACCCGCCACGGCATCAGGGCCGAGAAGGGAATGCGCCTCTGCTCCAGCAGACGCCCCGCGACTTCTTCCATGGCGTGATACTGCACGTCACTACCTCGCAATCCGACCAGGGCCGGCGGACCGGCATCGAGCGCCCTCCCCGAGGACGCCGTCCGCGCACGCACCGTCCGCCCACGCACCGTCCGCGCACGCACCGTCCGCGCACCCTCCGTGACGAAGCGATCCTTGCAGGGGGCTGGAATTCCCACCGCTTCCGCGCGAAGATATCATAGTTGCGAAAGGGGGGCGAGATGGGGGAGCGCAACCCCAGACTGGACAAGCCCCGGTTGATCACCCAGAGCCTCTGGATGGAGCCGCTCAGTGCGCGCCACGCGGAACAGGTCGTGGAGGCAATCGGGGACAGCCGGTCCGAACTGCGTCGCTGGCTGCCCTTTCCCGATCGGATGCACGCGCCGGAGGATGTGCTGCCCTTCATCCGGAGGATGCGGCGCAGCCAGGCGCACATCGTCTGGGGCATCTGGGAGCGGCACGAGAGTGGCTCGGCGAGATCCCGGCCCGGTGACTACTGTGGCACCGTCGGGTTGCACCAGATCAACCGTGATCAGGGCCTGGGCACGATCGGCTACTGGGTGCGCACCCGTCTTTGCGGAAGGGGTCTCGCCACGGAGGCCTCCGCGGCGGTATTGCTGTGGGCCTTTGGACCGCTGGGGTTGGCGCGGGTGTCCGTGGAGTCGGCCACGGGCAACCACGGCAGTCAACGGGTGATCGCCAAGCTGGGCTTCGTGCGCGAGGGCCGCTTGCGACAGGCCCAGGCCCTCCCGAGCCGGCGCCGGAGGCTCGACTGGTACGTCTACGGACTGGTGCGCGGCGATGCGCGGCGCCTGAAGGGACGCTGGGCGCGCTTGTGCGGGACACCGTACCCTTGGCGCCCATAGAAGAGAAAACGCCGCGCGAGGAGTGATGTCGCGCACAGCGTTCGTCGGGGCGCGGGCGTCAGCGGCTGGGCCGCTCATAGCGTTCGTAGTAGCCCAGAAGCTGTCCCAGCGGATCGCGGACGGCTCTCATGTAGATGCGGTGCTTATCGTTGTCGGTGATGAGCCGCTCTTCCTCGCCCGCCCGCAGAGCCTCCAACACATCTCTCATCGTTTTCTGTGACTCTTTGTTGTGGCAGTCCAGGAGGGAGCGGCCGAGGAGCGCTGCCCCCTCGCTGTAGTAGAGTGTCGCCGCCCGATTCATGTAGCGTGTGACGTGGTCTGTGTCCGCGACCAAAATCGGATCGGGCAAGCTGTCCAGGATCGCGGTCAGCAGCGAGGTGGCGTACATCCGAGCACCCTCCGTGGCTCACGACTAAACGGCCATGTCGGCGGCGATCAGGTGCGCCGCCTCGGGCGCCGGCACGGCATGGCTGAAGAGGAACCCCTGCGCGAACTCGCAGCCCAGGTCGGTCAGCACAGTGCGCTGCTGTTGCGTCTCGACCCCCTCGGCCGAGACCGTCATCCCGAGTCCATGGGCCAGCATGACGATGGTGCGCACGAAGCCAAGTCCGCGATCATCGGAGCGCATCGCCCCCACGAAGGACCGGTCGATCTTCAACGTGTCGAAGGGTAGGGACTGCAGGCGGCTGAGCGACGAGCAGCCCGTGCCGAAGTCGTCGATGACGATGTGCACCCCGCGATCCCGCAACCGCGCCAGGGACCCGGTGGCATGCTCGGTGCGCTGCATGGCCGTGGCCTCGGTGATCTCCAGCTTGAGCCAGCGGGCATCGGCTCCGGTATCCCCCAGGATCCGGTCGACCTCCTCGATCAGATCGCCCTGGGCGAACTGCAGAGGTGAGAGGTTGACGCTGACCCAGAGAGGCGACGTCGGGGCGTGCTCCCGATTCCATTGCCGAATCTGATTGCACGCGGTCTGCAGCGTCCACAGGCCGAGCGGCACGATCAAGCCCGTCTGCTCTGCGGCCGGCATGAAGTCGCCCGGCGTCACCAGCTCCTCCGGCGTTCTCTGCCAGCGCAGCAGGGCCTCGAAGCCGACCAGGCGACCATCCCGCAGGGCGATAATCGGCTGGTAGTGAAGGACGAAGTCCCCCCGGCTGATGGACCGCCGGAGATCCGCTTCGAGCTTGAGCCTGGCCGCGACCTGCTCGTGCAGGCGGTGGTCGAACAGCTCGTGCGCCTTGGATGATGTCTTCGCCCGGTACATGGCCGTTCCCGCGTCGCGCAGCAAGTGCTCGGCCTGATCGTATCCCGTCGATCCCAGCGCAATGCCGATGGCCGCCGACGGGTATACCTCCCGTCCTGCGATCGATATGGGTCGGCCCACGTGCTCGTGGAGCCGATCGGCCGCCCGGACGGCGGCGGCCGCGCTGTCGATGCCGTCCAGGAGCACGGCGAACTCATCTCCGCCCAGACGTGAGATCGTATCGTTGGTGCGCACCGACTTGCGGAGTCGGTCGGCGAGCTCGGCGAGCAGCTTCTCGCCGGACGCAGCGTCCATTGCGGCATCAGGCACGCGCAGCCGGCTGATCTCGACGTACAGCACGGCGAATTCGTAGTCGCGGGCACGTCGGTGGTGGGCCAGCGCGAACTCCACCTGCTCCATGAAGAGAGCCCGGTTGGGAAGACCCGTCAGGGTGTCGTGCAGGGCGTCGTGTTGCAGGCGGGCTTCGGCCTGCTTGCGCTCGGTGATGTCGATGCTGAGACCGAGCACTTGTAGGTCGTGTTCCCCGGGCGGCACGATGGGGAGCTTGAGAACCTGGTGCCAACGGTGCCGATCACTGCCCGGGACCTGCAGCAAGACCTCTCGCACCGTCTTGGGCACGCCGGTGGCCAACACCTCACGATCCTCGGCCAGACTGCGCTCGACGGTATCCTCGTCCGGCTGCAGCTCGGAGAGATGGCGTCCGATCAGATCGTCCAGCGGCACGCCATAGAAGTCGGCTGTGGCCTTGTTGGCCATCGTGAAGCGGCCGATGCGATCCCGGGTGTAGATGCGGGTGGGACTGGCGTCGATGATCTGGCGCAAGAACCTCTCCTGCGTCCGTAATCGCCATACGGCCTCACGCCGGTGCGAACGGATGCTCGCCTCACGGATCTCGCGTTCCAGGGCCGGCAGGAGTCGGTGCAGACGCTCCTTCATGAGGTAGTCGTGAGCTCCGGCACGCATCGCCTCGACGGCCGTTTCCTCGCCCATGCGCCCCGAGACCATGATGAAGGGCAGGTCCAGTCCCGACTTGTGCAGGCATTTCAGCGCGGCCAGACCGCTGAAGCGCGGCATCGCGTAGTCGCTGATGATGGCGTCCCACGGTTGCTCCTCCAGCGCCTGCAGCATCGCCTCGGACGTCTCGACCCGCTTCCAGTCCAGATCGTAGCCGCCCTTTTCCAGAAGCCGAGCGATGAGAAGGGCGTCGTCCTCACTGTCCTCGACAATGAGCACCCGCAGGGGTTTGCTCATAGCTACCGTCCTCCGAATCCGGGCAGTCCAAGCCCACCGGGCACGGTCGTGCCGATCACCATGCAGCAACCCAAGGTGTTCAGGTGCGTAGCATGATCATAACGTGGCGGCAAGGGGTTGTCTGTAGCCATGTGTTGGCAAATGTGGTGCAAATCGGCTAACCTCGATGGCTGCACCTGGGTGTGGAGGGTGTTGAGGGTGTCGAGGATGAGGACGGCGCCTCGGCTACCGGCGAGCCGGGTGCGGTCAACGGACGGCCCCCAGCGGCTCCGGTTGCCGTTGCTCGTCCAGCTCCGGTTGCCGTTGCGCAGACAGCCACGGTCAAGATGGCAGCATGGGCACGAGCCTTCGTGTGCGTTTGCATGGACAAGGAGGGAAGGATGCTAGCAGGCCTCGAGCAAAGGTTTCGGGAGGTACTGCCTCAGGCTGGGTTCTGTTCGCTTCGTGTGGTCGATGAGCTGGGAGAGATCATCCGCGTGCGGCAGAACGTCCTGCAACCCATTCAGACTGTGAGGGACTGCGGGGCGATGGTGACCGTGATCGCCGACGGCGGTTACGGCTATGCGGCCACGAGCGATCTCTCCAGAGCGGGTCTGGCCGCGGCGGTGGAACGCGCTCAGTCCTGGGCCCGTGTCTCGGCTGCCCGAGCGGTGTTCGACTACTCCAAGGTTGCGCTGCCGCACCCCCAGGGCGAGTACGAATCGCCCATGGAGGTTCCTTGGGACTCGGTCTCGCTTCCGGAGAAGATCGGGTTGGTCAAGCGTGAATGCGAGCGGCTGCGGATCGAGGATCGCATCGTGGACCACGATGCCTTCCTCTGGTATGCGCGGACCGACCAGTTCTACTACACGAACGAGGGCGGATCGGTGCACCAGCGTTTCCACCGGATCTTCCCCAACCTGAGCGTGTCGGCCCACGAGGGGGCCCTCACGCAAACGCGCACGATGGGTGCGGGAGCGGTGTGTCTGCAAGGTGGTCTGGAGGTGCTGGAGCAGGTGGACTTCAAGACCGCGGCGCCCAGGCTCGCGCAAGAGGCGATCGAGCTGCTGAGTGCGCCCAACTGCCCGTCGGGCACCATGGATGTGCTGCTGGAGCCCGATCAGCTCTACCTGCAGATCCACGAGTCGGTGGGACACCCGCTCGAACTGGATCGCATTCTGGGGGATGAGCGCAACTACGCCGGAACCAGCTTCGTGCTGCCCGAGTACGTCGGCTCGTTCCGGTATGGATCGGAGCTGATGAACATCACCTACGATCCGACCATCCGCGCGGAGTTCGCCTCTTTCGCGTTCGATGACGACGGGGCCAAGGCCGAGAAGCAGTACATCATCGAGCGCGGCATCCTGAAGCGCGGTCTGGGCGGGCTGATCTCGCAGGCCCGCTCCGGCCTGCCGGGCGTGTCGACGACGCGCGCGGACGGATGGAGACGCCCTCCCATCGATCGCATGTCCAACCTCAACCTGGAGCCGGGAACGACATCCTTCGAGGAGATGGTGAGCGGTATCGAGAAGGGCGTCTACATGCGCTCGAACAACTCGTGGTCGATCGACGACTCGCGCAACAAGTTCCAGTTTGGTTGCGAATGGGGCCGGCTCATCGAAGGGGGCAGACTGACCACGGTCGTGCGCAACCCGAACTACCGGGGTATCTCCAAGACCTTCTGGAACAATCTCGCCATGGTCGGCGATCGATCCACCTTCCGCGTGCATGGAACGCCCATGTGCGGCAAGGGCGAACCCAACCAGGTGATGCGCGTGGGCCACGCGACGCCCGCGGCAATCTTCAAGGACGTCGAGGTCTTCGGCGGCGAGTAAGCTCCAGGCCGCGGTCTGCGACGGACACACCGCGAGCGATGGACCGCGAACGGCCCCGGATCGGACAGAGGAGAGCAGGAACCATGCAGGATACCTTCTACACGATCGCGGATCACGCGATCTCGCTGTTGAAGAGCGATGAGGTCGTCACCCTGAGCTTCGAAGGCGAGCAATCGGAGTTTGTTCGCCTCAACCACAACAAGGTGCGTCAGCCGGGATCGGTCTCCGCGGCGGACCTGGCGATCGACTTGATCCACGGCGCGAAGCATGCGGAGGCACAGCTAGCCTTGAGCGGCGTTGCGGATGTGGACCGCGAGCGTGTGGATTCCATCATGGTGGAGCTGCGCTCGCGCCTGGAACACCTGCCCGAGGATCCACACCTGCTCTACGCGACGGAGGTCAACTCCACCGAGCGGATCAGCGAAGGCCAGCTTCCCACGGGCGAGCAGGCGCTGGAGGATATCCTGGCCTGCGGCGCCGGCAAGGACCTGGTGGGCATCTACGCACAAGGCGCAATCCATCGCGGTTTCGCGAACAGCCTGGGGCAAAAGAACTGGTTCACCGCGCACAGCTTTGATCTGGACTGGTCCTTCTATCTTCAGGCCGACAAGGCGGTGAAGACCTCATATGCCGGTTTCGAGTGGGACCGCGAGGCTTTGGAGCAGAAAATGCTCGTCGCCACCGAGCAGCTCGAGATCCTGGGACGCGAGGCGAAGACGATCGAGCCGGGCAAGTACCGGGTCTACCTGGCGCCGTCCGCGCTGCAGGAGATCATCGGGCTGCTTTCCTGGGGTGGCTTTGGCCTGAAGGATCATCGCTCGAAGGTCTCCTCGCTGGTCAAGATGACGGACGCGGGTGAGACCGCCAGCGAAATGGTGACGATCAGCGAGAACACCGCCGAGGGCATCGCCCCCAATTTCGACTCCAAGGGATTCATCAAGCCCGACCGGGTCGTCATGATCGAGTCCGGGAGGTTCAAGGACCACCTGGTCTCCCCGCGCTCGGCCAAGGAGTACGATGTTCCCACTACCGGGTCGTCACCTTGGGAGGCGCCCGAGTCGGTAGAGCTGAGCGCGGGAGAGATTCCAACCGACGAAGTGCTGGCACAGCTTGGCACCGGCGCCTACGTCAACAACCTCTGGTACCTCAACTACTCCGACCGGCCGGCATGCCGTATGACCGGCATGACGCGCTTTGCGACCTTCTGGGTGGAAGACGGCAAGATCATCGCCCCGCTGAGCGTGATGCGTTTCGACGAGTCGTTCTACCGGATGATGGGGGGGAATCTGGTGGGGTTGACTCGGGAGCGGGAGATGATTCTGGCGAATGAGACGTATGGGGGGCGGCAGGTGGGGAGTTGTCGGCTTCCGGGGGCGCTCGTCAACGACTTCGCCTTTACCCTGTAGGTAGTGGATCGAAGATCCGTGATGGATCGCGGAGAGGGGCTTGCTTGGCGCAGGCCCCCTCTGTTTTGGGCCAGAGCTCCTGAGTTCTCTGCCTAGAGCCTGTCAGGATTTGACCCACACGCTGTATGGGCGGGGCGAAGCGCCTCAGAATGCGAAGCGAAGGGCATGGATCGGGGGATGGTCCTTGTGGATCCTGAGAGCGACTCGGCGTGCGTAGTAGTCCGCCCATTCCCGGGGCAAATGGACATGTGCGGGGAAGATCCGCTTTTGGAGGATCGTGGGCCAGTCCAGGGGGTGCGTGAGGATCCCTGCTCGCATAGCGGCAGTAGCGGCAGGATCCGCGTCGTTTTCCCGACGTTTCTTGACGTAGTTGCGCCACACGGTGAAGACCGCCATACGGTCGATGATTCCGGGTAGAACCTTGCTGAAAGCGATGGTCTCGCGACGATGGTTGGCATTTGCATGACGCAGAAGGAGATCGGTCAGATTCACCGGAAACAGAGGATTGCTCCGGGTTCGTCGCTCGGTTGACGAGGTGATGTGCTGAACGATAGGCGGATTGTGGGGATGCTCGCGTCGAAGAAGAGCCAACGCGCGCCGGTAGGCTGGGTGGTCGTCCGAGAAGATGTGGAAAGCACCCTGACCAGGCCTGGATAGCAGCGGCCTGAGCAAGGCGGCCATACTGCGTTCAACGGCCTTGGGATCGGGGCGGCCGAAGCGGCTCTCGAGATCCGCGCGCTTCTGTTGCTGCCCCGGGGTCATCCTGCCTTTGCGGCGCAACGGAGCGTCGGTGAAGTGGTAGAGAAACCAGCTCTTGGCCCCGACGGCCAGGTTGATGTGGAGGGGGAAGAACTGAGAATGTGCAAACGTCTCAAATCCGTCGACAACCAGCGGCTCTTCGGTGGCCTGCATCGGGAGGCGAATCCGATGGAATAGCAGGCAGTGCCGAGCAAGACGGGCAAGGTGGCGGGCCACGGTAGCGTGGGTTGTGCCCAGCGATCGAGCGGTCTGACGCAACCCGGAGCCCTCGTTGATTTGAGTTGCTATGGGTACGAGCAGGTCCGGTCGCCTCAAGCAGTAGCTGGAGGTGAAGGTAGCTGTCGAGAACCGGCGGCCGCAGCACCGGCAAAGGTACTCCTGAATGCGCTGCCGGTCGCGAGGACGACGGTGGGAGCCACAGCGGACGACACTCCACCCGGAGGCTGTAACGTGATGTGGGCACTGCGGATTGGGGCAATGCGGCGGCCGCCAGCTTCCGAGGGGGCCCGGAGTATGTCCATCAGATACGTTCACGCCCTGGACCCCTAGCCAGCCGGAGGCCAACACGCCGGCGTCACTTCGCGTTCAGCGGTGCCGGATGGACGGGGGCCGGTGAAGTCCGTCCCGTAGGGCCCTCGTCACGGATCCTCAATCCACTCCCTACGGGTATTGACGGGAGGGAGGGGATGGGGTATCTTCACCACAACGCTCCTCCCCGCGCATGCCCCTCATGCCCAAACACATCTACGCCTCAGAACCGTACTCGACCTACAACCATTGACCGATGCCGACCACGGACTTGTCTTCGGCCGCGGCCAAACGGCAATGCCATGCGCCACGCTGGTGCGGCCGTCTGGCTGCGGAAACGCAGTGCGTCGGGCGTCGGAGAGGGGACGGGAGGCGTCATGGCGCGTCATGAAGGATTGCATGAAGCACCTTTGCATCAGCTTGCACGTGAGACGAGTGACAATGCGCGGAGCCATCGATACGCCAACGCAGGCGTCCAACGTGAGACCGGCGGGCGCGCTCTGTCGGCGTACCTGGCCGTGCTGGACTGCTACGTGGGCACAGGAGCGTTCGGGAACGCGTGCGAGCTCCTCCTCGAAATCGACGAACGGTGGGAGGCCGGCGAGATCCTGGTGAATCTGCGTGAGGAACTGGATCTCCACCACGTCTCGGCCGAGCTTCAGCTCCAGCGCCTCCGCATGGGGATTCCGGCGACCGCGGCGCAGAGGAGTCTGTTGGGCCATCAGCTCGAGCGAGCATTGGTGTTCGTCGATGCGCTTCGGGCGGGGCAGAAGCGAGGCCTCCTCGGCGGTCGCGATCGCCGCCGGCTGACGCTTCTCGAGATCAAGCTGTCTCTGTGCCGCGAGCAGACCAACGACATCGACCGGTGTCTTCACAAGTGCATGGTCGCGCTGGATGCGATGGAGCAGGAGGCCGATGCAAGCATCTGCGACGTGGAGTTGCTTCTCGTGGCCAGCACGGTGGCGCGCGCGGCGGACCGGCTCGCGGATGCAGAGGAGCTGAGTCGCCGCGCCCTGGGAATCTCACGCCATCGTGGTTGGAGAGGCTCGGAGGGCGCTGCGCTACACGCCTTGGCGGCTGCCCGCATCGGTGCTGGTCGTGGACCGAGCGCCTTGCCGCTTCTGCGCAGGACCATCGTCTTGCACCGGCAGTCGGGCCGGTTGCTCGACGCCCTGCTGGCGCACATCGATCTCGCACGCCTCGCCTGGCACACGGGACGGACGCGGGAGTCGATCTCGCTTCACGAGCAGGCCATCGTCGAAGCGCGCACCCTGGATCGGTGCGAATTGGAGGTCGATGCAAGAATCTCGCTGGCCGAGATCCTGAGCCTCACGGGCCTCGGTCACGCCGCCCGCCAAGAGACGCTCCGCGCGATCGGACTTGCCCGTCGCATGGCTTCGTCCCGCCAGCTCATCCGAGCCTACGGACTTCTTTCCAACGTACGAGCGCAAGCTGGCGCTGCCTGGGATGCCGAGCTGCCCTTGCGCTTGGCTGATCGGCTGATCCGATGCACGGATCAACCTGCGCCGGTGCGCGCGATCGCCGCCATGCAACGGGCGCGCTGCCTGCTTGGCATCGGTTGTGGTGACGAGGCGCTCGAACAGACCCAGGCTGCGGTTCTCGAGCTGCAGGAGGATCCTTCTGCAGACCTGCAGGCAATGGCGTTCTTGATTCGGGGTCAGGTATTCCTTGCGCTTGGGCGACTGGATGAGGCCGTTGCCGACCTGGAGAAATCCGAACGGCATTTCGCCGAGACGGGGTGCACCCCATGGTGGGCGCTGGCAGCCCGCGGGCGAGCGGTTGCGATTCTGAAGACGAAGGGGGCCGGGGCCGAGTCCGAATCTCCGCGCGAGGCCGCGCGGGCGCTCAGCATTGCCGACCGATGGATTCGGCGCATGGGCCTGATCCCATTCTCTGCGGGTGAGGGTGTCGAGATGCCCGCGTGGGATCCACAGCAGCGCGGATGGGAAGAGGATTTGGTATCGGTTCCGGCCTTGGAGCATCAACCAGATCGGTGCGACACGGAGAATCGCGGAGGGAATCAGTCCGTTCGATTCCGGCGGCGACTCCCAGGACGATCCGAGAAGGCACCCACTGCGACGGCGCTGATGATGGAAAAGGGGCCCGCTTTCTGGTCGCGGTACGGCATCGTCACCCGCAACAGAAGATTCCATAACGAGCTTCTCGGTCTGGCCCGACTGGCCAAGACAGGTCTGCCGATCGTCGTTCACGGGGAAACCGGATCAGGCAAGGAGCTCGTGTCCAGGGCGATTCACACGATAAGCGGCTTGAGCGGGCGCTTCATGGTCTTCAATGCCGGCAGCCGCGCCGGTGAGCTGTTGGAGGCCGAGCTATTCGGCCACCGACGCGGAGCCTTCACTGGAGCGCACAGCGATCGGGAGGGTCTGATTCTGCAAGCGCAAGGCGGCACACTTTTCCTCGATGAGATCGCGGATCTGGATCAGGCGGCGCAAGCGGCTCTACTGCGATTTCTGGACCGAGGAGAGATTCGTCCCGTGGGCTCCGATCGAATCGTGACGGTCAAGACGCGCATCGTTGCTGCCAGCCATCGCCGCCTGAGCGTCCTGGTGGCCAAGGGCGGGTTCCGGCGAGATCTCTACTTCCGGCTCGCGGGCGCAGAGATCCACATTCCCGCTCTGCGCGCACGGCCCGAGGATGTCCCGCTCCTGATCCGCCAGTTCGGACGACGCCATGGCCTTTCGTCGGGCGAGATCGAGTGCATCTCGACAGGTCGACTGGGCGAGCGTATGCGCCGCTATCCCTGGCCGGGCAATGTGCGTCAGCTATCGCACTGCGTCCGGCACATCGCTGCGATGCTGCAGGAGCGGCTGCCCATGCCCCACCTCGAGCGTCAGCTTGCGCGGTTGATGTTGGCAGGGTCGCTGTCCGTCCCCTCGCGGAAGGATCGCACCCGCGCCACGGGTGCGGGACCCACGCGCGAAGAGCTGGCGGAGCTTATGCGACAACATGGCGGCAACATCGCTCGGGTCGCGCGCGACCTTCACACCTACCGCACGCACGTCTATCGGCTTCTTCGCCAGCACGGACTCGATCGAGAGCGGTTTCGTCCTATTCTGGACGAAGCTGCCGGGTCTCCGGGATCTTCACCTGAGAGCCGGGGAGCACAGAGATCCTGGAATCAGATGCCGCTGCAACCTGAGCTTGAGCCTGAGCCTCAGCCTCAGCCTCCGAAGGGCGACGGCGCGACCCAGGCTTAGCGGGCTCTTTGGGCACAGGCCCAAGGGCAGACCGAAAAGACGCCCCGCTCGAGGGGATCTCGTCAAGGGGTGCGGCAAAGCGCCCCCGCGCCCCACGGGCTTGCGGCGGACAGCGCGTTCAGGGAGAGAACGGGCGGCTATTTCAGACACAGCATGTAGCAGACATACGCCGGGGAGTTGTCTCCCTTGAGGGAGGGGCGGTAGACGCCGTTGCCCTCCCCGGTCTTGCGGTCGGTTCCTTCCCAGTAGACGATGAAGTCACGGAAGCCGGCCTCCAGGGCGATTTCGCGCAGCTCGGCCAACGTCCAGAGTCGCCAGTGATACGTAAAGGCTCGTCGCATGGCGCTCTTGTCGCGGAACTCGAAGTGGATGTGACACGTGATCTCATTCGAGATCGGATTGAATGCGGCCTGGTCCCAGACGTAGGTGAATCCTCTGAAGGGGGTCCGCTCCTCACGCGTGTCCATCGCCTCGGGACCGCCGAACAGGTCCAGGTAGAGGATGCCGTCTGGATTCAGTCCGTCGCGCACGCGCGCAAAGTAGTCCCTCAGGGTTCCGCGTTCCTTGAAGATGAAGTAGGAGAAGTTGAAGGCCGCAACCGCGTCGGCCTTTTGCGCCACCGGATCGCGCACATCCTGGCAGACCAACTCCACGCGCGCCGCTCGTTCCCCCAGAGGAACGATGTGCTGGGCGATGCCCCAGTTGAGGGTGGGGGCGTGGAGATCGATGCCGATCGCGCGGTTGTCCCGATGCATCTTCACCCAGTCCGCGCACAAGGCGGCGGTGCCGCAGAAGTCCTCCCGCAGGATGCGCGGGGGGCGACCGCGGTAGCGTCGATAGGTGCGGTCGATGAACTGGGCGTCGACCTGGGGAGCCTGCACGGCCCGCTCATAACAAACGTGCCGATCTGCCTGTTTGGCCAGGGACTGGGCCGATCGTCGGGCTGTGGTCGACCCCTTCTTCCGTGGTGTGCGCCTGGGGCTGCGGGCGGCATTGCGGGCCATGGTGCCTCCGTTCTCTGGGCTTCACGGACGCCGAGCGCGTCGGTGTGTTCTCTAACTGCCAACGGATGGGCACAATACGGGCTTCTGGCCTCGGGGTCAAGGCGAGGGACATCTCGCGGGTCGTTGCCATGGGGGGTGCTCCACGGGCCGAACAGCGCTCGTCCCGGGAGGAGGGAACCACCCAAGCCGCTTGGCTCGTTCCAACCTTGCGTGGCTAAGCATCGGCTCCGGGCAAGGAAACCACCCCGACTGGTCGATATGGACAAGCGGAGAACCGCGAACGAAGGCGGGGGGGCTGTGGCAGACGAGTTCAAAGTACACGAACGCATCGAGCAAGACGTAGCGGCCGGGAAAATCGTTGCGGAAGTCGATGCAGCCTGCATGCGCTGCGCGTTGAGCCTGTATCCCAACGTCTCCGGCAAGGCCTTCAACGAGCAGGACGTCCTCGCGTTGCTCAAGCGGTTCAAGGTGACGCGCGGCCTCGAGGTTGACGCCGTTCAGTCCGTCATCGGAGAGGCCCTGGAAACCGCGGCCCCGGTGGAGGCACGCATCGTGGCCCGGGGACAGCCCAAGCAGGAAGGGCGGGACGCCTACTTCGAGTACCCGGCCTTGGAGCGACTCATGGCCGAGCGCTCCGACTCGCTCTCCGCGCAGAACGTGAGCCTCGACAAGTTCAGCTCGACAAACATCATCAATGTCAAGGAAGGCGAGACCGTGGCCATCTATCACCCCCTGGAGGAGGGCACGCCCGGCTACACGGTGCGGGGTCTGACCCTGGGGGTGAAGCCGGCGGTGGACAAGACGCCCCGACCGGGACCGAATCTGCGATGGGACCAGCAGGATCTGGTCGCGGCGGCGGACGGCCGGCTGCTGATCGAAGAGCGGACCATCCGCGTGAACGACGTGCTGGTCTTCGACGAGGACCTGACGGTTGTCATGGGAGACATCGACTTCGTCGGGAAGATCGTCGTGGGCCGCAACATCGAATCCGGGCTCAAGATCCGCTGTCAGAAGGATGTGCATGTCAAGGGATCCGTCTTCGGAAGCGACGTCGAGTGCGAGGGTGATCTGATCGTGGAGAAGGGGATCGTGGGGTCGGAGGACCGGGCGATCGAGGTGCGGGGCGACCTCACGGCTCGGTTCGTGGAAAACGCCACCCTGCGTGTGTGGGGCAATGCCAGGATCCACGACAGCTTCGTGACCAGCACTCTGCTGTGCGGCGACACTCTCGCCATGACCGATGGACGAGGCCACTTCGTCAGCGGACATGCGGCCGCGCGATGCGGCATCAGGGTGCGGTCTGTTGGGATTCCGCTGGGCACCAAGGTGCGGCTGGCCGTGGGGCGCGACATGCTGGCCAAGGAGCGGATGGATTTCCTCACCGAGGAGATGGAGCGGGTCAAGACCCAGTTGAAGAACATCCGCGACCTGGACAACAAGGTCGGCCCCATGACGCGCGCCTATCAGAAGCTTCCCCCGCGCAAGCAGGCCGAGATCGAGCTTCTGTTGGACCAGATCCCTCGCCTGGAAGAGGCTCAAGAGCAGCTCCAGAAGGAAGCGGATGCGCTCCAGAAGAAGTTGGTTCCACTGTATGACGTTCGCATCTTGATCTCCGGCAAGGTCTGCGCCGATACGGTCGTGGAGTTCCCGTTGCACTGGATGCGTGTCGACAGCGAGGTCTGTGAAGTGGTCTATCGCTTCAATGAGACCACCGCCAAGGTGGAGCAGGCGGCCGCGTAGCCCTCGCCCCTGCGGTTCCACCACGCCCACCTGTGATCCGAAGAGGACGAAATCCTCTGCCTAGCTCCGTCGAGCCGGTCGACTTCGATAGAGGATCGGGTCACACCGGCGGCTACGTGAAGACAACTTCGCCGGCGGCATATCGCGGAGCTGCTACGAGCGGCGGCATCGGGTCCCCGGCGTCCTCGCCCAAGATTTGGGCAACGGTGGCCAGCGCCAGATCGGGGGCGTTGCGTTCTTCGCTCAAATGTCCGAGCACGATCGCCTGGGGCGGACGGGAGCTCTCACGCAGCGCCATCTTGAGCAGGAGGCCGGCCGTCGGGTTCGAAAGGTGGAACAAGGAGCTCGGGTTGAAGAAGCGTCGCAGCATCTCCGGGTCGTAGTTGGATTCGAGGTAGACCAGATCGCAGTCGATGAGATGGGGTGCGATCGCCTCCGGGTCGTTCAGATCGGAGGCGATCAAGAGTCTGCGGCCGCTCGACTCCAGCAGAAAGGCGTGCGTCGTGACGCCGGGAGCGTGCGGGACGCGGATAGGCGTCACGTGCAATCCGTCGAGCACAAACGGGCGCGTCTCGAACGCCCGCATGTCGATGTCGGTGAGGTCCACGCGAGCCGGAAGCCGATAGGGGTTCAGATAACGCCTGCGGACCTCGGCCAGCGTCTGGCGATGGAGGTAGATGGGGATGCGCAGCTTGTGAAGGACCCGCAGAGCGGCGTAGTTGATGTGATCGGAGTGGGCATGCGTGACCAGCACCCCATCCAGGGGGCGCGACAACCCGGCCTCTACCTCCAGCACCCTGCGGAGCTCCCGCTGGGATGGGATCCCGCAGTCGACCAGATAACGCGAGACACCACCGGCCAACTTGGATTCGACCAACAGGAGGTTGCCGCTACTGCCGCTCCTCAGCGAACGAAACTGGATCATGTTGTGAGAATCCCTGTGGAATGTGATCCCGACCGCCTTCGAGGCGATCCTAGCTCATGGCGCCAGCCAGTGGGGCACGGAATGGGTGTGAAGGCGGATCTGTTGACAGAGGAGACAGTTAGATTATCCTCTCTCTGGAAGCGGAAAGGGGCCTGGCAAGGCCATCCAACGGGGAGCGCCGGCTCTGCTCATCACGGATCTTCGCGCCACCAAGATGAGGACGACCCGTTGGAGACCGCAGGCGGCGGGTGAAGGCTTCGAACCGGTCCGAGCCTCAGGACGTGGATTCCGAGGGAGACGCGGCAATGAATGCGTATCTGCTTTTGGCGTTTGCGCTTGTGATGAATGCCCTGGCCAACCTGCTCATGAAGCAGTCGGCCTTGCGTTCCGTCGGAGATGGCCCGGTCCCCATCGGTGGTCTGACTGGCCTGGTCCACACCTACCTGAGCCTGCCCTTTGTGGCCGGCATCGTCTGCTTCGGCCTGAACCTCGTGGCCTACACCCAGGCGCTGAAGAAGCTGCCGATCTCCGTGGCGTATCCCACCATGGTGTCGCTCGGCTACCTGATCATCCTGGTGGTCTCCTGGTTCGTGTTTCAAGAGCGCTTGACGCTGCCGCGCTATCTCGGCGCGGGATTGATGCTGATCGGATTGTGGCTTCTGGTGCGGTAGGAAGGCCGGACCTCGCTACGCGGCCCGTTGAGCTGGTGGGGCGGGCGGTCGCTGCTGGGGCCACTTGAGAGCGATCAGCGCAGCTGCGATGCCTGCGGCGCCGAGGGTGCCACCCAGGAACAGCTCCAGCGGATGGTGGATCTTGGTGCGGCCGGTCGTCTCCTCGAGGAAGCGCTGGCGCGCCTCGGCATCCTTGATCGTGCGGGAGAACGACCGAGCCTCGTCCCGCGCGGCTCGCGGATAGCGGTACTCGCCCTCGTCCGGCTGTCCAGAGATGATCAGGTGCGCGCCGATCGTCAACATGGTCAGGCCCAGTAGTCCGACCAGCCACCTCTTCATGATGCGTGCTCCCCAGGTCGTGGCGCGAAGATCCGTGACGAATCGGACCCGTCCGAGTTCGAGACCAGCCCAGGCACAGGCCGTGAGACGGAAGGCATCGGCCACCCGTACTCCCAGGCGTCACAGCCTGTTGCGCCATTGTCCGCCGATGTCTGTTGCGCCACTGCCGCCGATGTCCGGAGGTCCTGTGCTCGGGCGGATCCCCTCCTAGAAACGGCATCGGGTGTCCCCAACCTGAGGCCTTTCCCCGAGAGCCCCCGGGGTTCCCCTGGCATGCCGCTGGCTTGGACAACCACGGCGAAGCGTGTCCGAGGCCATGCGGCCGGCGGGCCGGTGCAAGGGGGAGTTCTATGATGGCCTGTGTCCACACCTATGCGCTCCACGGCATCCAGGCCCGCTTCGTGCGGGTGGAGGTCGACGTGGCAGCAAGCAGCTACCCGCGCCTCGTTCTTGTGGGGCTGCCCGACCCGGCCCTGCGCGAGAGCCGCGAGCGCGTCATCGTCGCCCTGCGCAACCAGGGGTATCGCTTCCCCGATCGCAAGGTCACGGTCAATCTGGCGCCCGCGGGACTCCCGAAGGCCGGACCGGCGTTCGATCTGCCCATCGCGATCGGGCTTCTGGTGGCCTCGGGCCAGGCCCCAGGAGCCCATCTGTCGAGCATGGTCTGGGCCGGCGAGCTCTCCCTCGAAGGCCATGTGCGACCGGTGCGCGGAAGCTTGTCCATGGCCCTCACCGAGCGCGACAGGGCGGCAGGGGCACGCGCGATGGTGCTGCCCACGGGCAATGGTTGCGAAGCCGCGGCGGGCGGCGTCCGCGTCGGTGAGGTGGGCACGTTGAAGGAGGCGGTGCGGCTTCTGTTCGAAGGCCCCGACCACATTCCGCCCGCCGGCGACGTCCCGGCGCCGGTTGCCCCTCAGCCGTCACCCGAGTTCGACATGAGCGAGATCCGGGGACAGCGCATGGCGCGGCGAGCAATGGAGATCGCAGCGGCAGGCGGGCACAACGTGCTTCTGATCGGGTCTCCGGGCACCGGCAAGTCGATGCTGGCCGAACGGTTGCCCGGCATCCTGCCGCCGTTGACCCATCACGAACGGCTCGAGGTCACCATGGTCCACAGCGCCGCCGGGCTCCTGCCCAGCGGACACGGACTCGTGCCTGCGCGTCCGCTCCGAGCGCCGCACCACACGATCAGCGAGATGGGCCTGATCGGTGGCGGACGCCCTCCGCGGCCGGGCGAGATCAGCTTGGCCCACCGGGGGGTGCTCTTTCTGGACGAGCTGCCCGAGTTCACCCGATCGGCTCTCGAGGCGCTGCGACAACCCCTGGAGGCCGGAGTCGTCTCGATTGTGCGAAGCGGATGGAGTGTGCGCCTGCCGGCGTCGTTCCAGCTCGTTGCGGCCATGAACCCCTGTCCGTGCGGGCGCATGACCGACCCGAAGGGTGGGTGCGGATGCAGCGCCTACGCCATCCAGCGATACCGGTCACGGGTCAGTGGTCCTCTGCTCGACCGCATCGATATCCACCAAAACATGGCGTCGGTCACGTTTCGACAGATGTCCCTGATGGAGCCGGCCGACAGCAGCCGCACCATTCACCAGCGGGTCATGGTCGCCTGGGAGCGCCAGCGCGCGCGGTATGCCGGCCACCCGCGGGTGGTCCGCAACGCGCAGATGGGCCAGCAGGAGATCCTCGACCACTGTCGCCTTACCGAGCGGGACCGCAAGCTGATGCATATGGCGCTGGGGCGGCTGGACCTGAGTCCCCGAGCGTATCACCGGGTCCTGAAGCTGGCGCGCACCATCGCGGACTTGGCCGACGAGCCGACCCTCCGGCATGCGCACGTCAGCGAGGCGATCACGTTCCGAGATCTCGATCGACCCGCGAACGCCTGATTCCAGCCGGCTTCGCGGCCGCATACCCGCCCATCGAGGATCATCCCCGGCACGGCCTGTCGCCGAAAGACGGGTCCCAACTCCCCAGTTCACGCTCTGCGCACGTCTTGAACCGATACGGCGCAATGCAATTGCACTCGAGTGACCTGCCTTGGAACTTCTCCGCACGAGCTACGGTGAGGGGCATATACGGCGTAATGGCTGGGCTTGGCCAGTTTCTTTCCGGTCACGGTGTTGCTTACGGGGGTCCACCCTGTCGCAAGGCTGTGCTAGAATTATCGGGTGCATCCCGGGGAGCGTCAGGAGGACGTTTTCGTTGGGGAACGGAGGCCGCGGACAGGACGGAACCAAGCCCTGAGCCACGCCGAGCGTCCTGCTGCAGGGGCCGGACAACTGCTGGAACAGGAGACATCTATGACCAATCGCAACAGCTTCGGAGTCTCGTTGGTGCTCGCAGCCCTTGCGCTGCTTAGCTGGACCTGCGTTGCAGGGGCATCGACCTTCGTGCCGCTGGGTGACGCTCCCCCGGCCGGCAACGTGGTGGACGCCCGCGTGGTGGCGCAGACCAACGATCTGATTCGACTCGACTATCAGCTCGGCGGATACACCATGACACCGGTCGAGATCGAGGGGCAGACCTACTACAGCATCTCCCTGGGCAAGGAGAGCAAGCACATCGAGGCCGGTGTGCCCGAACTGCCCAACATCGCCCGGAGCGTGATCATCCCCGACGATGCCGCGATGAACGTCCGGGTCGTCAATGCGAGCTATCAGGACTTTGAGGACGTCGCGGTGGCGCCTTCGAAGGGACACATCCTGCGCTGCGACGATCCCGACGCGGTGCCCTACACCTTCGGCAGCGTCTACGGTGAGGACACGTGGTATCCCGAGCAAATCGCGACACACCGCGATCCCTACATCATGCGTGACTACCGCGGTCTCACGGTCGTGGTCCATCCGTTCCAGTACAATCCCGCCACCCGCACGCTGCGCGTCTACGACCACATCGAGGTGGAAGTGGTCCGGACGGGGCCCGGCCAGATCAACGTGATCGACCGCTTGGCGCCGCCCGACCGTGTGAACGCCGCCTTTGGCGAGATCTACGACGCGCACTTCCTCAACAGCGGCTTCTATCGCTACCAGCCCATCGATGAAGTGGGCGAGATGCTGGTGATCGCCTATGACGAGTACCTCGTCAACATGGTTCCCCTCGTCGAGTGGAAGAATCAGATGGGCATCAAGACCACCCTGCTCGCCAAGTCGGAGATCGGCACCACGGCTACCCAGTTCATGAACTACATCCAGACCTACTACGACACCTACGATCTGGCGTTCGTGCTGCTGGTGGGCGACGCGCAGCACATCCCGTCGCTGTCCAACGCGGGCGCGCCAGCCGATCCGATGTACGCGCTGGTCGACGGCGCGGACTCCTATCCGGACATCTTCATCGGGCGGCTGTCGGCCGAATCGCCTGCGCAGGTGGATCTGCAGGTCACCAAGTTCGTCGAGTACGAGTCGATGCCCCTGGCCGGGGGCGCCTGGTACTCGGGCGGCGTCGGCATCGGCTCGGGCGAAGGGGCCGGGATCGGCGACGACGGCGAAGCGGACTGGGAGCACATGGAAAACATCCGCACCGATCTGCTCGGCTTCACGTTCGATGTCGTCGACCAGATCTACGATCACCCACCCCAGTACGAGGCCACGGCGCAGATGGTGGCCGACGCGGTCAACGAGGGCCGCAGCCTGATCAACTACTGCGGTCACGGCAGCACGACGCGCTGGTCGACGACCGGCTTCAGCAACGCCCACGTCGATGCGCTGACCAACGACAACATGCTGCCCTGGATCATCTCGGTGGCGTGCGTCAACGGCAACTTCAGCGGCTACACCTGCTTCGCCGAGGCCTGGCTGCGGGCCTTCCACAACATCACCGGCGAGCCGACCGGCGCGGTGGGCATGTACGCCTCTACGGTCAACATGTCGTGGGCTCCGCCGATGGCGGCGCAGGACGAGACGGTGGATCTCCTCGTGGCCGAGCAGAAGCGCACCTATGGCGCCCTATGCTACAGCGGCTCGTGCCAGATGATGGACGAGTACGGCGGCACCGGCATCTCGGAGTTCAAGAACTGGCACATCTTCGGCGACCCCTCCTTGCGCGTGCGCAGCGATGAGCCGGTGGCGTTGACCGTGGAGCACGAGGACGCCATCGATCCTCAAGCCGTCAGCTTCAGCGTCACGGTGCCCGGAATCGAAGGGGCCCTCTGCGGGCTCAGCACGGACGGCGAATTCATCGGCTCGGCCTTCACCGGGCCGAGTGGCGTGGCGGAGATCATGATCACGACCCCGCTGCCCAACGACGATGTGACCCTGACGGTCACCTACTTCAACTCGCTACCGTACGTCGCCACGGTCACGGTGGGTGAGCCGCTGATTCCCACGCTGCTCGTCGAGCCGACGTCGATCACGGTGACGACGGAGGCAGGACAGCGCGAGACCGAGTACGTCTATATCTCGAACGTGGGGATGGAGGGCTCGACGCTGGACTTCGATCTCACGGTGCTCCCGACCGGGCTCAACTCCTGGCTGCAAACCGATACCCAGCACGGATCGGTTCCCTACGGCGAGACGATGACCGTCACCGTGACGATCGATGCCGGCATGCTGGACGAAGGCATCTATCGCGGCAGTCTGGTGTTCGAGTCCAACGGCGGTGACCAGACGGTCAACGTGACGCTCAACGTGGTCGACTATTCGGGCGTGGCCGAGCTGCTCAATCCGCGCGTGCTGGCTCTGACCCCGGCGAGCCCGAATCCCTTCGCCGGTGCGACCACGATCGCCTTCGCCCTGCCGCAGGGCGGGCCGGCCCAGCTCGGCGTCTACGACATGAGCGGACGCCTGGTGCGGACGCTCAGCTCCGGCAGTCTGGATGCGGGCGTGCATCGCTACGACTGGGACGGGTTGGATGACAGCGGTCGGGCCGTTCCCGGCGGAGTCTATCTCTACCGCCTGGAGGCGGAGGGGCGCACGCTGACGGGGAAGGTGATGGCGCTCAGGTAGACGCATCAAACTGATCAACGCGGTCCCCTCCGGATGATGGGGCGGGGACTTCCGTTACGAACGGGCTCAACGCCGAAGACCGTAGCGTTGAGCCCGTTGCCTGTTCGGTCCGCATAGAGCAGCCGGGATCTGATGTGCCCGCCGATCGAGGTCCCACCAGGGCCGCAGGACGCCCAGCCCTCCTTCCGGGGACGGGTCGAGGGCCTGGAGATGCTTCTCCATTCCCTTTCCTCGTAGGACCTTATCTCCACCATCCCCGCGGTCGCCCCCCCGCCTTCCCCGCGGTCGGCCCCCGCCTTATCCGGAAGATGGCCGCAATGGCGATCTGATCCAATCCGGCAAGGAGAGACCCCTGACGGCCGATGGATAAGGCAGACCGCGCCGGCGGAAAGGCGCGGCCGCATCGTGCATCATTCACCAGGTTCGCTGGATAGGAGAAGCCCATGCGAAAGGCATACCTGATGCCGGCCGTCATCCTCCTGGCCGGATTGGCCCTGCTCGTGTCCTGCTCCAAGGACGAGGACAAGTCCACCTCGCCCGATCCGAACCCGCAGCCCTCCGAGGGCGACTACGAGGCCTCGGCCACCGTTTCCTCCAACGCGCAAGCGACCTTGCATACGGTCTCCGGCGCCAAGATGCACGTGCCCCTCTACGCCGTGCCGCCGACCGAAGCGGGCGCGCACGGAACCATGGTCTTCTCGATCGAGCGCGACCAGACCGTGGCGCCCAACCTCACCGACGGCGAGACGATGGTCTCCGACATCTACCGGTTCGGCCCCGACGGCTTCGTCTTCTCCGAGATGCTATCGGTCACGCTGCCGGTCACCGGCGATGTCTCGGGCAAAGAGCCGATGCTCTACCGGGTCAACCAGTCCACCGGAGAGTCGGAACCCTACGGGGGCATCTACGACGAGGAGACCGGCACCATCACCGCGCAGACCTACCACCTTTCCCCCTGGTACGTCGGCGGGCGGTCGGCGACCAGCACCGCCTGGGGCGCGTTCAAGGTAACCAATCAGTCGGCGACCCACTGGCTTAACATCTGCGTGATCGGGTACGAACTGACCTATCCCGACGTCGACGTCAACTTCGACGGGGACGCCTGGTGTTCGTTCGCCCCCACGGGGACGATCGGCTGGGCCAGCTCGGGCAACTGGTATCTTCCGCAGGGCACCTACGATCTGTGCATTTCGATGGGCCGCGCAGGGACGGTGTCGAGCCCGCCGGGCGAGCCGCAGCACATCTACGTGCACGGCAAAGCGCTGAGCAGTCCCTGGACACGGTCGAATCCCGTCACGACGGAAATCACCTACTCCTCGCTCTCCGGGGACGTGGCAGACGGCCCTTGCGATTGCACCCCGCAGCCGTCGACCTCGGTGGGCACGGGGGAGGTCCAGGTGACCTTGACCTGGCATTCGGGCCACGCTATCGACCTCGACCTCTGGGTCACCGAGCCGAACGGCGAGATGTGCTTCTACGGCAACACGCCCACCAGCACCGGCGGCACGCTCGACCGGGACAATCTCTGCTACAACTATGAGGACGGCCGTCCCGAGAACATCTTCTGGAGCAGCGCGCCTGCGGGGACCTATCGCGTGCAGGTGAACCTCTACAGCAACTGCGCCGGTCAGGTCACCTCGATGCCGTTCGACGTGCGCATCGTGGTGGGATCGAACGTCACGACCTATCACGGCACGGTCACAACGACCAACACCACGGTCGACGTGACCACCTTCACGGTCTCATCCGACGGCGACGGCGCGGGCAACGCCACGAGCGCGTCGTCCGGCTGGCCGGGAGCCACGGCAGTATTCGGACCCTACCTGGGTACGCCGGTCAAGGAGCTGCCGGCGCTCCCCGACAAGACCCGCGACTAGGGCATCGCGAAAGAGGCCGCGCTCGGATCGCGGGCCCGGCGGGGCCGGATGATTCGGGCGCGGCCGCCGGTATCCGGTCCGGACCCGTCTAGCGATCCACTCTCTCGAGCACGAGGAACTCCGCATCGTGCGGATTGCGCTCGTCGGCGGGCCGCTCTTCCCGACGCACCTCGCGCCACTGATCGGGATCCAGGTCGGGAAAGCGCGTGTCGCCCTGGGCATCGGTCGCGATGCGCGTCAGGTAGATCCGGTCCGCGCGGGGCAGCAGCGCCGCATAGATCGCTCCGCCCCCGATGACCATCACCTCGCCCTCGTCGCCCGCCACGGCGCGTGCGGCCTCGAGCGCATCGGGGATCGTGGAGACCACCGTGCAGCCCTCGGCGGCGAAGTCCGGGTCGCGGGAGATCACGATGTTGGTGCGTCCGGGCAGGGGGCGGCCGATCGACTGGTGGGTCTTGCGCCCCATCAGGACCGGCTTGCCCATGGTGGTGCGCTTGAACTGCTTGAGGTCAGCCGGCAGGTGCCAGGGCATGCGGCCGTCGCGGCCGATGACGCCGTTGCGGGCAACGGCCACGATGAGCGAGATCGTCATACGGTCCTCACCGGCTGCCGGGTCTCAAACCGCGATGGGCGCGCGGATCGCCGGATGCGAGCGATAGCCTACCAGCTCGAAGTCCTCGTAGCGGAATGCGAACACTGAGTTCACCTCCGGGTTGAGCTTCATCGTGGGCAAAGGATACGGCTCGCGCGCGAGCTGCGTCGCCACCTGCTCCATGTGGTTGAGATAGAGGTGGGCGTCGCCGAAGGTGTGCACGAACTCGCCCGGCTGCAGTCCCGTCACGTGGGCGATCATCATCGTCAGCAGCGCATAGGAGGCGATGTTGAAGGGCACCCCCAGGAAGACGTCGGCGCTGCGCTGGTAGAGCTGGCAGGACAGCCTGTTCTCGGCGACGTAGAACTGGAAGAGCACGTGACAGGGAGGCAGGCGCATCGCTTCCAGCTCGGCCGGGTTCCAGGCGCTCACGATCATCCGGCGCGAGTCGGGCCTGGTGCGGATGGTCTCGACCACGCGGCCGATCTGGTCGATATCGCCGCCGGGGGCCGGCCACGAGCGCCACTGGCGACCGTAGATGGGTCCCAGGTCGCCGTCCTCATCGGCCCAGTCGTCCCAGATGTGGACGCCGTGCCGATTCAAGTAAGCGATATTGGTATCGCCTTTGAGGAACCAGAGCAGCTCATGGATGATGCCCTTCGTGAAAACCTTCTTGGTGGTCACCAGCGGGAAGCCGTCGGCCAGGTCGAAGCGCATCTGATAGCCGAAGATCGAGCGCGTGCCGGTCCCGGTACGGTCGTTCTTGAGCACCCCGTGGCGCTGAATATGGCGCAGTAGATCCAGATACTGCTTCATACCGATCCCGTCAGGTTCTCGTACGGATGTCGACCACAAGGCGGGGCGCGGTCCGGACTGCCCGCGCGACCTCACGCGGTTCGGCGAAACCAACCAGCCGACGTGAGCTCGTGAGGCCAGGCGCGGCCGGCGGGCCCGCGCAGCCCACAGAGGCTACGCTAGGCCAGCCGGCCGCGAAGTGCAAGGCGCCAGAGAGCGGGCGCCGGATCCTATCGCACCAGGACCAGATTGCGTGTCAAGGTCCGGCCGTCCGCGGTCAGCCTGCAGAAGTAGACCCCGCTGCCCGCCTGTGCGCCGCCCGCGCCGCGCCCGTCCCACGTGAGCTCGTGGAAGCCGGGCGTCTGGGGACCGTCGACCAGGGTGCGCACGAGCCGTCCGGAAGCATCGTAGAGCTGCAGGCGGATCGGCGTCGCCGCGGTTCCCGGCAGGGCGTAGCGGATGGTCGCGCCGCGCGCCGCCGTGGTGGGCGTGCCGAGCGACAGGCGCAGCGCACGCGGGGCGCCGCGGCCGTGCTCGGGGGCTCCCGAGGTATCGTCGCATCCTACCCCCAGCGCCCCGATCAGCTCGCAGCAGGCCGGCGAGTTGTCGGGCGCACACGGGGACGTGCTCCAGAGCCAGTAGTTGCCCGCGGCCGCATCGCAGAACTCGGGATCGGCGCTGATGTTGCCGTCCACGCCCAGAAAGCCCTCGGCGCAGCTCACGTAGTCGCCGCCCTCGTTGCCGAAGAGGTCACAGCAGCTCAGGATCGTCTCGCTGTTGAAGTAGCAGTGGATCGCGTCACCGGTGTGGTTGAAGGCGATGATCGTGCCGCTGACATCGGCGGTCGAGTAGCTATGGCAGGAGATCCCGGCGCCGAAGATGGCGGTGTTGTCGACGAAGGTGCAGTTCTCCACCTCCACGCCCGAGTGGAAGTAGACGTAGATGCCGCCGCCGTGGTACTCGCCGGTATTACCCTCGAAGATGCAGTTGCGGAACAGGGGCGCGGCGCCCTGGATGTGCACGGCGCCGCCGTAGGTGTGGTAGCCGCCCCGCAGCGTGATCCCTTGTACGACCGACTCGGAGGTCTCGTCGGAGTGGAAGCGGATCACCCGGTGCATCTCCTCGGCGCTGCCCTCGCTGTCGATGATGCAGGAGTCGGGGCACCCCGACACCGACGCCAACATCAGGTTCTTGCCGCCGAAGTCGAGGTCGCGGTTGCCGGGACCGGTGAAGACGCCGTTGGCCAGCCGGATCGTCATGCCGTCGGTCACGTCGTTGATGGCGGCCTGAATGGTGGCGTAGAAGCCTGAGCCGTCCGGGTAGATGATCGGCGCCTCGTTGCAGCCCACCGGCCAGGCGCCCACCAGACCGCAGGCGGGGTTGTGCTCCGGCGCGCAGGGGGAGGTGTCGGTCAGCTCGTAGTTGCCGAAGAGGTAGTCGCAGAAGATCGGATCCTCGGCGATGTTGCCGTCGGTGCCGAACTGATCCGCGATGCAGCCCACCCAGTCCCCGGCTTCGTTGCCGTAGAGATCGCAGCAGGAGAGCTGGGCGCTGCCGCCCGTGCATGTGACCGCCGATGTCGCGACGCCGAAGGCGATGATCGTGTTCTCCACGGTAACCGTGGAGGCGCCGGCGCACTCGAGCGCGCCGGTGGGATCGGCGGCCGGACCCTGATTCGAGACGAACGTGCAGCTCATCAACGTTGGCGCGCCATCATCGCCCACGTAGATCGCCGCACCCGAGTCGGCCTCGCAGTGGGCGAAGGTGCACGCATACAGACCGGGGGAGCCCGTGATGTGCAGCGCGCCGCCGCTGCGGGCCAGGCAGTCCTCGAAGATCACACCCTGCAGGGTCGGCGAGCCCAGGCAGCGGATCGCGCCCCCGGATGCGCCGGCTGCATAGGCGCCGCGCAGCGTGAGGTTCTCGATGACCGACAGCGCATCGACCGTCTCGGGGATGTGGAAGATCGCATGCTCGTCACCCGGGCCGGCCTGCGCGTCGATGATGCAGTTGGTCGCGATGCCGGTGCGCGAGCGGATCGCCAATCCGGCCACGTCCAGCGTGATGTCCCGATTGCCCTCGCCGGTGAAGACGCCGTCGGTCAGCTCGATCGCGTCGCCGAACCCGGCGGCCGCCACCGCGTCGGCGATGGTCGCATAGTCGCCGGTGCCGTCGGGGCGCACCACCATCACCTCCGGCCAGCAGCCGACCGGCAGCGCGCCGAGCAGCCCGCAGGTGGGATCGCTTTCCGGGGCGCAGGGCGACAGGCTGTGAAGCGTGTAGTCTGCCTCGGCCGCGTCGCAGAAGAGCGGGTCCTCGGCGATGTTGCCGTCCGCGCCGTACTGGCCGGCGATGCAGCCCACCCAGTCGCCGCCCTCGTTGCCGTAGACGTCGCAGCAGGTCAGGGTCGCACTGCCGCCCGTCTGGCAGTGGACCGCCTCGCCGACGGCGTGGAAAGCCAGGATGGTGTTCTCGCACAGCACGGTGCCGCTGCTGCCGACGGCAATCGCCGCGCCATCGTCGGCCCGGTTGCCGGCGAAGGTGCAGTGCTCGATGTCAGCGGCCCCGTCGGTGACATGGACCCCTCCGCCCAACACCGTGTAGCCACCGGTCCCGTTGTTCACGAGGACGCACTCGGTGAGCAGCACACTGGAGCCGCTGCCGCAATGGACCGCTGCGCCCATGTCGGCATCGTTGTTCTCAAAGCGGCACCCGCTTACGGTTGGGGCGGCGCCGTCGCTGCAGGCCAAGCCCCCTCCCGAGCTCGCCATAGCGTTTTCGATGAAGCGCAGATTGACCAGCGTCGGCGAGCTGGCGGAGCAGTAGATGCCGCTGCCGCTGGCGGCGGAGGTGTAGCCGCCGGTGATCGTGAGGGCCTCGATCCGCGTGTCGGGTCCCTCGCCGGAGTGGAAGTGGAAGGCCCGCCGCGCCTCGCTGGCGCTGCCCTGGCAGTCAATGACGCAGAGCTCGGGATCGGCGCCGCGCGAGCGGATGGTGACCGCCTTGCCGCCGGTATCGAGGTCGTGATTGCCGGCGCCGGTGTAGGTGCCGTCGCCCAGCTCGATGATCGTGCCGCTCGTGGCCGCGTCGATCGCCGCCTGGATCGTCGGGTAGTCGCCAGAGCCGTCAGCCTCGACCGCGTAGAGCGTTCCGGCGATCGGGATCATCTCCTCGTGCCGATACGCGTTCGCCTTGGTCACGACCAGCTTGGCCTCTCCGGGCGCCATCTGCGGCGCAACCTCGATCACCTGCGGGGCGCCGGTGGCCTCGGCGACGCCGATGATCTCACCGTCGACGGTGAGGGCGATCAATGCCCCCTCGTTGGCCTGCACCGCGAACGCGTCGCTGCCCAGCGGCAACGAGCCGTAGTGCCATACCGAAAGCTCCTCGGGCATCTCCGAGTGGATCGACATGAAGGCGTCGCCGTGATGATGGAAGAGGTGGTAGGTGACATCCTTGCTACCCTGGTTGTACGGCCAGCCGCTGCCGGCGAGGAAGTACTTGCCGTAAGCCATGCCGAAGGCGGTGCGCAGGTTCATCGCGCCGGGCGCGGGGAGCGTGTAGCCCGAGTAGTCGGGCATGAACTCCGGCCACATCCCGTCGAACATGCCCCAGACGAAGGTGTCGTTGACGAAGGAGTAGGAGACCTCCGAGGCGGCCACCAGCCCCAGCGCGCCGTGCTCCATGCGGTGGAACACCTCGGTGAACGTGGGGGTGGCGGAGTTGTACTTGCCGGTCAGGCAGTTGATGCTGAAGACGAAGGGATACATGTCGTTCGTGAGGCCGCCCAGGCTGCCGATGTTGTACGACGGCTCCCCCCAGCCCGAGGTGTTGCCGTGATCGCGGTGCAGCAGCATGTAGGCGCCGGCGTTGATGTCGGCGTTGATCCGCGAGGCGTTGCCGCCCCAATCGGTCAGGTGCTCGGGCGTGGCCGGGATGTAGCCCAGGCCGTTGGGGCCGAAGTAGTCGACGACGACGTCGGTGTTGGTGGCGGTCGACCACACGTCGCCGGGAGCGCCGGAGTAGATGGCGTATTCGCGCACCGGGTGCTTACCCAGCACGACTTCCTGGTGCCCGTAGCAGACCTCCGTGCACAGGACGAACCAGCGCTCGGTCTGCCAGCCGCCGGCGATGATCGGATGGTCGTAGAACCCCTCATCGGTGTAGGGCTCGCGCTCGTAGGAGAGCATCTTGCCGATCATCGTCTCGAGCTCGGCGGCGTCGCGCGCGCAGATCCGGCCATGGGCCATGTCGGGCAGGTCGTCGCCGTCGGCGTCGGCGTAGATGTTGTCCGACACGCAGTAGCTGTTCCAGATGGGAGAGAGCACACCCTCGGTGCGATCGCCGGAGTTGGGGTAGTCGCCCAGGATCAGGAACGCCACGGGCGGCATTTCCCAGCCCCAGTAGGCGTCGTCGAGCCAGATCTCGATGTCGCGCGCCGTCGTGGCGCCGATGTCGGTCGTGGTGAAGACCTCGGTATGGATGCCCTGCTCGGTGCGCCACGACTTGAGCGTGTCCGCCCAGGCGATGAAGTCGGGGTGGTCGGGGCAGATGATCACGTACTCCCAGCCGTAGCGGTTGTCGCGGCCGGGACGGTCGAAGTCGAGGCGGGGCAGCATCGCGTAGTTCATCAGATGGCCGCGCAGGATCGGCTCCCAATAGCGGCTGCGCAGGCGCTCCTCGCCGAACTGACCGTTGCCGCCTGCGAAGTCCACGCGCACCTCCAGCTCGGTGTAGACCACCAGCTCGCGCGTCACGGGGTTGTACTGAAACGGCGTCACGCCGACGGCGACGACATCCACCCCGCGGAGCTTGCGGGGCTCGGAGAGGGTGACCGGGCTCTCGGGATAGAGCGCGTTGCGCTCGTAGATCCGGGGGTTCATGGCGTACGTGAGCGGTCCGTCCTCGTTCTCGCGCGGGATCACCGGCGCCGGCGCCACATCGATGTCGGTATAGACGCGGCGCTCGGCCCGCGTGATTTCGATCGATGCGGTCGCGCCTTGGGGCAGCGCCAGAAACCCGCTCATGCCGGGCAGGTTGGGCGCTCCGGCGTCGTTGGGCAGCAGCACCCCCGGGAGGGTGATGGTCTGCATGGTGCGACCGTCCAGTGCCATGGGGGACATCTCGAAGGCGCTCATCCGGTAGACCAGCGAGGCGCCCTGAGCTCCCGAGGCCGCGACCCGCAAGCCGGCCTCGTCGGTTGATGCGGCGACTTCGATGCGTTCGGCCTGGACGGCGGGGGTCCAGAGGACCAGGCCAAGGGCGATCAGGAGCATGCAGGCGGCTCTCATCGACGATTCCTCCCCAGGATGGCTCTAGGTCTTGCATCTGGCAGACACCGAATCAATTATAGCATCAAATGCACCCCACGAGACACCCGGACGGTCGGAGAGGCGGAGGGGGCCATGAAGAGGACGATCGGCACGGTGCTGCTCCTGGCGCTGTTGGCCGGTACAGCGGTCAACCTGCTGCGGGGGCCTCGGGATGCGGTCCAGCTCTCCGGGCCTGAGGCGGATGCCTACCGACTGGCCTCCGAGCTGGCCTCATCAGTTGCTTCCGGGTCTTCCGTCGCCTGGGCCGACCAGCCGCCGGGATACCCGATTCTGCTTGCCGCGGTGTTTGCCGTAGCCGGCACAGACGTGGATGTCGCGCGAGGCGTGCAGACGCTGCTCGGGGCGATCCTGGCGCTTCTGGCGTTTGAGCTGGCCCGGCGGATGGCCGGCCGCGGTCCCGGCGCGGGCTTCCTGGCGGCGGCCCTGGTTGTGCTGGACAGCTACTGGTGGCTGGGCCACTGGAGCTTGACGGCGGAGAGCCTCCTGGGCGTGCTGGTGGCCGGAGCCGCGCTGCTGCTCATGGGGACCGGCTCCGACGACCGGCCCCGCCGACAGGCCGTGCGGGTGATGCTGGCGGGGCTGCTCTTCGGGCTGGGTTTGCTGACGAAGCCGCTGCTGCTGCCGGCGGTGCTCGTCGCCTGGCTCGTGCCCTGGGCCGTCCCGCACGGTCGGCGTGGGCGGGCGCTGGTCCTCACGCTGGTCTTCTGCGTGACCGCCGCGTTGCCCGTAGGTGCCTGGACCGTGTGGGACACGGCGCGGCTGCATGTCCTCGTGCCCGTCACCGCCGAATCGGGCGAGCGTGTGCGGGGGGCGCAGGCGCCGGAGATCCTGGCGGCTCCGACGCAGCCGGAGGTCCCGGCTGGCGACGCAGCGGACGCGGTTCGTCCCCTGCTGGGTGGTGAGGACTCACGCGGCCGCGCGGGCGGGAACGAGGTGCGTCCACCGTTCGACCCGCTCATCCTCGAGCACGTGCTGTTCAAGATGCTGCGCACCTGGTCGCCCGCGACCTTCTTCGAGGCCGACACCCCGACGGTGCGTCTGGCGCGGATGGCACTCATCGCCCTGAACGCGTGCGTGCTGATCGCGTTCTGGGCGGGCGTCCTGAAACGACAGCGAGGCTTCTAGATCGCTTTGGTGGCGGTGGGCGGTTTGATGATCACGGCAGGCGTCTTCGGGGGCGCGCTGCGGCTTCGCTATCCGCTGTCGCCGCTCATCGCCGCGTTTGCTGCGGCGTGGATCGTCGACGCCGGCATCCGCCGACGCGGATACGGCTATCGGTCTCCGTAAGGGGCCCGCTCTCGTCCTCGGCGCGCGTCATGTGCTCCAGGTCGGCGAACGTGCCGACGGCCCCGCGATGGCGTCCGATGTCGAACCGGCTCAGCCCTGGCAGCCACAGGATCTCGGCGTTGCACGGGTTCTCTTCCAACGCGCGCGACAGCTTCGAGACGATCAACGAATCGCCGCGCGGTCCAAAGCCGGTTGCGGCGCTACGCAGCCAGTGGTTCCATCCGCTCCATGACGCACCTGCACCCGGCCGACTGGGTCGTGATCGCCCTCTACCTGGCGGGCACGGTGGCGCTGGGCCTGGCCTTCAGCCGCCGCGCCAGCCGCGACGCCCAGAGCTACTTCCTGGCCGGGCGCTCCTTGCCCTGGTGGGTTCTGGGCACCAGCATGGTGGCCACCACCTTTGCGGCCGACACGCCCCTGGCGGTGACCGGCTTCGTGCGCGAGCACGGGATCTGGCACAACTGGTTCGGCTGGCATTACGTGCTGGCCCAGGTGCTGGCGGTCTTCCTCTTCTCGCGCTTCTGGCGCCGGGCCGAGGTCCTGACCGACAACGAGCTGATCGAGCTGCGCTACGCCGGCCGTCCGGCGGCGGCCCTGCGCGGCTTCAAGGCCTGCTACTTCGCCATCGTCTACAACTTCATCGTCCTGGGTTGGGTGCTCAAGGGGATGGCCACCGTGGCGGAGACGGTGCTGGGCGTGGATCCCACCCTTGCCGTCCTGGCCGCTGCGGGGTTCGCGCTGGCCTATGCGATGCTGGCGGGTTTCTGGGGCGTGGTGGTGACCGACGTCGTCCAGTTCGCGCTCGCGATGGCCGGGTCGATCTCGCTGGCGGCCATCGCGGTGCACCGCATCGGCGGGATCGGGGAGTTGAAGGCGCGCCTGGCGGCCTCGACCGCCGCCGGCGCCGATACCACGGCGTTCATCCCCGGCGGCGGCCTGGGGCTGGAGGACAACTTCTTCAAGTTCCTCGTCTTCGTCACCGTGATGTGGTGGGCCTCGCACAACGCCGACGGCGGGGGATACCTCATCCAGCGCATGGTGGCCGCCCGCGACGAGCGCCACGCCCGCGCGGCCACGCTCTGGTATGTGATCGCGGTCAACGCGGTGCGCTACTGGCCCTGGATCCTGACCGCGCTGGCCTCGCTGGTCTTCTTTCCCGTCATGCCGGATGGTCAGGGCGACGAGGCGGCCTATCCGCTCATGATGAAGACCGTCCTGGGTCCGGGGCTCTTGGGCATCATGCTGGTCAGCTTCTTCGCCGCCTTCATGTCCACGGTCGACACGCACCTCAACTGGGCGGCCAGCTACCTGATCAACGACGTCTACCGCCGCTTCATCCGCCCGCGCGCGGGGGCGCGTGAGACGGTGCTGGTGGCCAAGGCCTGCGTGGCGGGCATGATGGTGCTGGCGGTCGTGATTGCGTTCTTCTTGACCAGCATCGGCAAGGCGTGGCTGTTCGTCTGGGCCATGGGCGCCGGGATCGGCCCGGTGCTCATCCTGCGCTGGTTCTGGTGGCGCATCAACGCGTGGAGCGAGATCTCGGCGCTGGCCGCAAGCGTGCTGATCGCCGTCGGCTTCGAGGTGGCCTCGGCGGTGCAGGCCGGCGGCGCGTACCAGCTCTTCGCCACCCCGCTGCGGCTCGGGGACCTGGCGCTGGCGTCGCACCACAAGGCGCTCGTGCTCGTGCCGGTCAGCGTGCTGGTGTGGGTCAGCGTGACGTTTCTGACGGCGCCGGTGCCGCGCGAGCGCCTGGCGTCCTTCTACCGGTTGGTGCGGCCGGGCGGGGCCTGGGGACCGGTGGCAGCGCAGTGCCCCGAGGTGAGCTGCGACGGGCTGAGCCGATCGACACTCCTTGCCTGGCTCGGCGGTGTGGCGCTCGTCTACGGGATCCTGTTCGGCACAGGCAAGCTTCTGCTGGGCGAGCCGGTCACCGCGGCGCTGCTCTACGCACTGGCGGCCGTGGGGGCGTGGCCGGTCGTGCGGGCGCTGCGGCGGTAGGCGGTTGCGGAGGGCGCGCAACCGGACCGGCATGTCCGTTTCGTGTCCCACGACATCGTGGAACCCGACGAGCACCCGTGCCGGCCTCTGCGATCTGGGCCCTGAGGAAGAAGGGACCGTGACCCCAGAGGGTCGGATTCAACTCACCGGCCGGTTCAAGCGGACCCGGCAGCAGTCCTGGACGTCGGTTTCGCACCGCTCCTTGGGTGGGCCGGCAGGTGGTCCGATGCTCCGGAGCGGCCTGGCCGGATGGGCACCGATCACGATTCGTCTTTTCCTGAGTTGCTCCATTGGCAAACCACCGCGCTCGTAGCTATGATCATAGGGGTGACACCGTCATCTACCCGTGATCGTGCACAGACCCCACGTGAGAGACGTTGGAGTGGCAGCGCGGGGAGACCCAACCTCTGGGCCCCGTCTGCTTGGCTGGGAAAGGAGGTTCCAGATGTCGGCCTCAACACGCCCCGGCGTCCCCTACCCTCTGCTTCCGCCGTCGCTTGATCGACTGCCCGCGAGTCGCCTCCGGCATCGGCGCACTCGGTCCTTCCACCGTAAAACCTCTATCTTGCTCAGTGCGAGTCTCCATGTGTGGCTCGGATTTGCAGCCGCCGATTGCTTTGACTACACAGAAGGCGGTCAGATCGTCAGCTCCGTTGTCACGCCGGGCTCTGTTGCAGCCGTTGCCATCGCGGGCACATTCGCCTACGCTGCAGCCTCCGGACACGGTCTGCATGTCATCGACATCAGCGATCCGGTCAATCCATGGATCGTTGCCAGCGTAAACACGCCCAACCTGGCGACCGACGTCGCGGTCCTGGGAGACTACGCCTTCGTTGCGGACTTTCAATCCGGACTACAGGTGATCGATGTCTCGGATCCCCACAACCCCGAGATCGTCGGCGCCGTGAACACACCGGGCCATGCCGTCGGTGTGGCGTTGCGGGGCTCGCACGCCTACGTTGCGGATTTCGCCGGCGGTTTGCAGATCATCGACGCCATGGATCCCCTGAATCCTCTGATCGTGGGCGCCATCGAAACACCCGGTGAAGCATGTGGCGTAGCGGTGTCGGACTCGCACGCCTATGTCGCGGACCATACCGCGGGGCTTCAGGTCATCGACATCACGAATCCGCGGGACCCCGTGATCGTGGGCAGCGTCGATACGCCCGGTTACGCCTGCGCCGTGGCCCTATCGGGCACCTACGCCTACGTCGCCGACACTGGGGAGGGACTCCAGGTCATCGACATCGCCAATCCCGCGAACCCCGTGATCGTGGGGTGTGTGGGCACCCCGGATCTGGCTCTGGAGGTGGTCCTATCGGGCTCGGTGGCTTACGTCGCGGACAATGAGCTGGGTCTGCAGGCCGTCGACGTCTCCGATCCGACGAGCCCTCGCTTGGTGGGCTATGTAAAGACCCCCGGCTTGGCCCGCGGCGTGGCCACATCGGGCACCTATGCGTATGTCGCCGATTGGACCGGAAGCCTGCAGGTGATCGACATCGCCGTACTTGTGCCCGCTCCACACATCGTGGGCAGCGTGGACACGCCGGGCATGGCCGCCGCCGTGGCCGCAGCGGGCACACTGGCATGCGTCACCGACGGTGCGTTCCACGTGATCGACATTGCCGAGCCCGAGCATCCGGTGATTCTCAGCAGTCTGCAGACACCAGCCAGGGCCTGTGGCGTGGCTGTTGCGGGCACGAAGGCCTATGTCTCGGCGGACCATCTGTATTCCCACCATAGCGAGTTCTACGTCGTCGATATCAGCGACCCGCTGAACCCATGGATCGCAGGGAGCCTGCCCTTTGGGCCGTGGGGAGGGGCGCGCGGCGTTGCGATTGTCGGTACGCAGGCGTACCTGGCACATTTCTGGAACGGTCTCCAGATCATCGACGTCTCAGATCCGCTGAGCCCACGGGTCAGTGCGAAGATCGAGACGCCGGGATTCGCCCGCGACGTTGCTGCAACCGTTGACCATGCCTATGTCGGGGACTGGGACGGCGGTTTTCACGTGATCGACGTCTCGGACGTCAGGAATGTGCGCATCGTCGGCAGCGTCCACCCGTCGGGAACGATTCATGACGTGGACGTTTCGGGAGCGCTCGCGTTCGTTGCCGATGGCGGCCTGCGAATCATCGACGTCTCTGATCCGGAAGGCCCATGGATCGTGGGTGGGATGGATCGCTTCGGGGGGGCGGCCCGCGCTGTTGCGGTCGAAGGGAACCAGGCCTATGTCGTGGACTGGACCTATGGTCTTCATGTGGTCGACATCTCGGACCCCGCAGATTCCCGGATCCTGGGGGGCGTGGAGACGCCTGGCCGAGCATACGGCGTGACCGTTGACGGCCCCCATGCCTTTGTCGCAGATGGCTTTGGCGGGTTTCAGATTCTGCCCGCGCAGTGCGAGACTTCCGCTATCGAAGAGCTCGTCGCCAAAACACCCCTAGCGCATTTGCGTCTCTCGCCCAATCCCACTGTCGGCCGGCTGCTTCTGCATTACACGCTCGGAACCGCCGGCGCGGTCCAGGCGAGCATCTTCGATCTCAGCGGCCGTCATGTCCGTGGGTTGACTGCAGGTTTCATGGACCCAGGCATCCACGACCTCGTCTGGAACGGATGCGACGATACCGGCCGTCTGGTGGCGGCTGGAGTGTACTGGGTGCGCGTCACGTCGCCTGAGGGGGCCACCACCGAGAGGTTCGCGGTCATCCGATAAGAAGGACCAGGCGATCCGTAACCGGGGTGCTGGATCGAGACGGGCGGCACCCGCTCGTTCCAGGCATTGCCGGCGTCCGCATTGCCGGCCGTACTGCGCCCGTCGAAGCAAGTCGAATGCGCACCGCGCTCGAGGGCACCAAGGAACCGAGCCTCGACGACGCCCGATTCCACTTCGACGTCTACGAGGACGGAGCGCACGTATTCGGATCCTGCTCTTTCACGCATGTATGATACGCATAGACGACGCTGCGCGCCCCGCTACGGCTGGGAGGGTTGTCACAGAATCGTGATCCGTCCGACTCGCACTCCTTCGCCTGTCGCAACGCGCGCAAGATAGACTCCGGGCGCGGCCCGATGGCCCTGCTCGTCGAGCCCATTCCAGACGAGGACAACCGGCCCAGCCGCGTGGCGGCTCGGTAGTGTCCGTATGCAGCGCCCGGTGGCGTCATGGATGGTGGCCCGGACGGGCCCCATTTGAGCCATCGTGAACGCGAGGACCGTTCGATCGGACGAGGGATTCGGACGCACGTCGAGGAAGGGCAACACCCGTGCAGGCTCTCGGGCGACGCCGGCCATCCCGGGGTCGCACTGGGCGGGGAAGATCTCCAATGCGGTTTCGTTCTGGAGATAGACGTACTCGCCCGAGCTGTCGTTGCCTCTGCCGCGCGGTAGGGATCCGATGACGCGAGGATGCGCGGGGTCGGTCACGTCGATCGCATCGCAGCTTCGATCTGAAGACGCATAGAGGACCGAGCCCGAGACGGTCAGACCACCGAATTGGTCAATCCCACCGGGGGAATCGACCTCGCCCACAAGCACGGGGGCCGAGGGGTCCGCAACATCGATCACCAGGACCCGACTCCCGGACAGGTAGACGTAGTGATCCGATACCGCCACGTGATAGTGAGGTGGACTGCAATCCACACTGCCGACGACGCGGGGAAACCCGGGATCATTGACATCGATGATGAGCAGGCTGCCTCCCCAAGGCGGCTCAAATCGGTTGGTCGCCAGGCAGACATATCGAGGGACCTCACCCGAAGACATGGGCTGCTCGTACAAGTCCAGACCCTCACAGTAGATGTTGGCGGCGAGGGCTAGGGTCCCGACGATCTCGTGGTCGCTTCCCCTCAATACGTACAGACAGCCCGCCGTCGCGTCGTCCTGGGCGACATAAAGGTAGTCTTCTCGCACGACGAACCTTCCACACCTGTCGGGGATTTCCTCGATCAGATGAGGATGCGCGGGATCGCTCAGATCGAAAATCGAGATCCCCGCATCGGAATACCCATACCAAGAGGCATACAGCAGTCCGTCATGAACCCGAACCGGGTAGACCACTCCCGGACACGTGACGGACGAGGCCATCCAGGGAGCGGCAGGGTCGGCCACGTCCAGCACCAGGATCGAGCGGTCACGGCAGCCGACGTAGGCAAAGTTGCCCTCGACATCGATCACCCACGGCCGGTCGGGAAGGTCGAGCCCGCCTACGGACGGAGGATTCTCCGGATGGGTTAGATCGATCACGTGCAGGCCACCTCCGGTCAGGAAGTAGCCGTATTCATGGAAGATGCCGATCCCTCCCGCCTCGAAGATGTCGAGGCTGCCCACAAACCTGAGCGTGTAGGGGTCTTCGATGTCGACCACCCTCACTCCATCCACTGTGTTCAGGATGAGCCTCGAGTCCACGATCGCTTTGGAGCGGTTCAACCATTCCAACTCCTCGTAGGAGCTGACGAGACAGGGCTCCAGTGGATTGGAGATGTCCACCACGCACAGGGGGAGACGGCCAACATAGGCATAGTCCTCTGAGAGAGCGATGGGTTCCCACCCCGCCCCGGCGCGCCGATCTTGATCGGAGGGGGGCCGGTTGTCCGCATCGCCATGCGGCAGGTCGATCGATGCCACCACGTGAGGTTGCGCGGGATTCGACACGTCCACGACGGAGAAGCTGATCCCACTCGAGATGTATGCGTAGTCATTCTCCACGACGACGCCAGAAACGGCTGCCGCCAACGGCGGCAGCAGCAGAGGGGCGGCTGGGTCGGAGACATCGATGATCTGGAGTCCGCCACATCCCAGGTATGCGTACTTGCCGGAGACGTCGATTGCCGCCGCTCGGTAAGGCAGTTCTATCCGACTTGCGACGCGCGGATGCTCGGGATCAGTTGCATCGATCACGAAGAACAGCGGGTCCATCGCATCGTCCGTGCTGAGATAGACCCAGTTGGATGACGCGGCCATGTACGTGTAGTACTCCGGCCATATAGGCCCCAGGCTCACCGAACCGATCACGGCGGGATTCGCGGGATCATCCACCAGGCTGATCACGCTCACCTCGAAGCGCCAGGTCCCGCCTGATTCGCGGCCGCCCGCGGTGAAGATCAGGGAGGCCGATATGGTCATTGCCCAGTTGTACGGGTCCGCCAAAGGCAGGGTGTGCAGCCAGTGCATGTAGTCACCGTAGTCGATGCACTGCGCTGCGGCCTGGAGAGGAAGGAAAGCAGCAGTCAGAAACCCGAGAAGGAACCCACGCAACAGCGTTCTCATGGCGCCGGCTCCCGTCGCTCAACGGCGACGATGCAGAGTATCCGGGCCATGGAGAGTCAAGCCCACGGCTACTCGCGTCCGGAGCGTGTCCCCGGAGCGGTGCAACAAGTCAGCCATCTCCTGGCCCGATAGAATGTTAGTCCGTTGATAAACCCACGGCCTCTGGCCGTGTGACCCGAAGAGCTTCGAGC
>CAZPGB010000044.1:0-50922 GCA_964585945.1 uncultured bacterium
AGGCGCCGGGTCCAGAGTTGCCAGATGCTAGTGGAGAACATTGCACTGTCCAGTTTAGCGATCTGAAACGATAATGTCAAACGATGAGTCCAGGTACCGGATGCGCGAGCTTCGGGCCGGTGAAGTCCCTTCCGGGTGCAGCGGGGCTCTTACTACCGGGAGCAGGATACATTTGACACTTCTGAACTCATCTGATCAGGCGGCATAGCGGACATGTTCCTCGCTGAAGTACGCGCGGACGATTTGCGGTTGACGCTGGGTACTGCGTACGTAAGACCGCACCGCTGCGATCATCTGACGCTGGTCGCTGGGCCGCTGTCGGCCTACCGCGTTGGTCTTCACGTCCTGGTTCAACAACTCATCGGGATTCAGCTCTGGACTGTACGCGGGAAGCTGGAACATCCGAATGTGCCCCGCGTGCTCTTCCAGCCACCGCCGGACCGCCCGCGACCGATGCACCGGGTGGCCGTCCACGATCAGGTACACCTTCTGCGGGGAGTGCCTCAGCAGCCGGCCCAGGAACTTCAAGAATACCCGGCTCGTGAAGCGCTCCTTGAACACCATGAACGACAGCCGGCCGCGGTTGGTTACCGTCGAGATCATGTTACAACGGAACCGCTGTCCTGTGCCCGGGACCACCGGGGTCTGGCCGCGGCGCCCGTACGTTGTGCCCGCCTGGTGGTCCGACCGCAGCCCCATCTCATCGCCCCAATGAATCCGAGCCTTTTCACGCTTCGCCGCCGCCGCGATCGCCGGATACTCTTCCTGCAACCAAGCGCGCACCGCGGCGGGATCTTGCTCAAACGCACGGCGTACAGGCTTCTGGGGCGTCAGACCCCAACGCTTCAGGTACCGACCCACCGTCCAGACCGAGACCGCCACGCCAAAGCGTTGCTCGATGAACAGCTGTACGGCCTCGCGTGTCCACAGGGCGAACGGCAGCTTCAACTGGTCCGGATAACGATCCATGACCGTGCGGACGGTCAAGGCGGCCTCCACGGGGGCCAACCGACTGATGCGCCGTGGGCCACGCTTGCGTGATTTGAGACCGCGGCGCCCATCCCGCTGCACACGATTCAGCCAGTTGTGAATCGACTGCCGCGAGACCCCGAAGGTGCGCGCGGCCGCGGTCGGCGACACGCCGTCTTGAACTGCAGCGATCACACGACGCCGAAGGTCCTCCTGGGCGTCAGGCGAGAGCAGACGAGCATCTTGCTTCCTCATGGGTCACACCCTACACTCCGATTCCAAAGAAGTCAAATAATTTATGCACGGATTAGTAAGAGGTCACTTCTAGGGATATGCACCCTCCCTCCTTGCGGCGAACGCGATGCTGAGCAGCGGGGCCGGCCAGGCGCGGGCCTTGCAACGCAAGGACCGTGACTGGACGGAACCGGCTGCTCCAGCAAACTGTTCGACGTGCTGCCCCCAACTATCCGTCTCCATCGGAAACCCATGCAAGCGATAACGTCGGGTTAGCTCGCCCTGGAATGGGGCAAGTCGCGTTCCGCTCACCGGCTCCTCCGATAACGTGCGCGAACGCACGGTAGTCCTCATACCACTCGTGACTGCTACTGAACGAGTGCACTACCATCACTGCATGCCGTGCGTGGAAACGACTTGCCATCAGAATTGCCGACGCAGTCCGATGGAGAAGTTGATATCGGAGCCCCGCCACCTCTGTCTTCTCGATGCCCAAGAGGTTCAGCAGGAATGCCAACCGCTGTTGTTTCCCCGGCGATGATCCGCGTCTCCACTCGTCCACTGTCGGACCGAATGGCTCGGATACCTTGCCCTCGACTGCCACCGACACCAGTCCGTCAGCTACACGGCCCAGGACCCATAGATCAGTCTGAGACGGGCGACTCCCACCTGGAAGCGCGACCTGGACTTCGGGAATACCCACGAGCATTTCGAAATCACGGAACCAGGCACTGGTTTCGAGGACGCGTTGAAAAGGACGGGGAAGACCTTCTGCTGCCTCCCAGCAGTGTGCAAGGGCGTGGGCAGAGCATCCAGATCGCCAGTGCCGCTCGGGATCAGCGAGCAAAGACCGCCAGTCCTCAGGGCCGGTCGTGGGCCGCAGGATGAGCTTCATGCATCACCGCCGTTGTCCAGACCAGTCGAACGTGTTTTCGACAACAAGGATAACCCCACTATCATCCCTAGGCCGCAGTATAACCCCTTCTCCTCCCGGCACGCCACACCGCTAATGTCCCACCACCCAACGGCTTCCACGTCCAGCCGTCAACCGCGATCCGCGTTATCCATGCTCTGATATGTGGTTATCCTGATCGCCGGGCGGAAGCGGCATCGCCTCGGGACAACACCGCCCAAGAGTCAAGGACCGTCGGAGTCCCGACGGATCCGGCAGGCAATCGGCGAGCCTACCTACAGATCATCCAGCGGGCTGTTCACTCCCCTGCCGCCGCGATTCAGAACGTGCAGATACAGCATCGTCGTGTTTAAGTCGGCGTGTCCCAGAAGCTCTTGTATGGTTCTCACGTCGTAACCTCTTATCAGTAAATGCGTTGCGAAGGAGTGCCTCAACGTATGCGCGGTCGCGCGCTTGGGGATGCGGGAGGCTAGAACCGCCTCCCGAAACCGCCGCTGAAACGCCGTTTCGTGGTAGTGGTGGCGCCGCAGAGGTTGTCGGGGTCCTGGGCGATGGAAGCGCTGTGAGGCGAAGATCCACTGCCAGGCCCACTCCAGGGGCGCACTCGGGTACTTCCTGCCCAGCGCGAGAGGGATATAGACGCCTCCCCTGTTCTGCGTCAGATCCCGTTGGTGTTGATGCCGGCGCTCTTGGAGGTGCAGTCGCAACGGATCCACTGCGGATCTGGGTAGGATCGTAACCCGATCCTTGCCTCCCTTTCCTTCGCGCACAACGATTTCCCTCCGGCTCAAGTCGACGTCTTTGACGCGCAACTGCAGGCACTCGAGCAATCGCAGGCCCGATCCGTAGAGCAAGGAAGCGATCAGCCGCGGTGTTCCGTACAGGTGTGCGAAGATCGCCAGCACCTCATCGTGAGTGAGTACGACCGGAAGGCGCAACGCACGCTTCGCGCGTACGACATCATCGATCCATCCGGGCTTTCGCCCCAGGACCTGTTGATAGAGAAACAGGATCGCACAGAGAGCCTGGTTCTGTGTGGAAGCGCTGACGCCCCTTTGGACTGCGAGGTGGCTGAGAAACTCCGCCACTTCCTGCTTCCCCATCTCCAGGGGGTGGCGCTTCTGATGAAAGAGGATGAACCGATGAATCCAACGGACGTAGCACTTCTCGGTCCGCCGGCTGTAGTGTCGTACCCGGATTTCCCGCCGCACGCGGTCTAGAAGCTTGGGCTCTCCTGGACCGGGCGCGAAAGGATGGGGACCGCTACCGCCGCGTGCGGCGGCGGTCTCATCGTCATCGCCTCGAGAACCGGTCGAATCCCGACGCATCTCGGGCCCTCCTGGGGCGCTCCGACTGCAATCACCTTGGTGACATGGAATTGGGTGAGTGCCAGCCCGCTCCACGGTGCGTTCGCGTCCACGGTGCGTCCACGGAGATCCAGCGCCGAAGGTCGCCGGAAAGACGAGGCGTGGGAGACGGACATCACCCACAAGTGGAGGTAGCAAATTGGCGGCCAAGATCATCCCGACCATGCGGTCGCCCGACAATCGGCCTCACAGCATCCATTCTGCTGGAATGCTCAATCCGCTTTCACCAGAATGCGTCTCGCATGCCGCGTCGCGACCTCTCCAATGACTGCCGCGTCGGAGATGCCTGCCCCGTGCAGGCGCAGTACCAGTTCCGACGCGTCAGCACCCGGGAGTGCGATCAGGAGCCCACCCGAGGTCTGCGGGTCGTAGAGCACGTCGGCGATCGCCTGGGGAACCCCGCTCTCCAGCGTGACCGCCGCCTCCCGGAACTCGCGATTCCGATGCAGACCTCCCGGAAGCAGCCCCATCTCGCAGAGCTCACTAACGCCTGCGAACACCGGGATCTTCCAGGAGTGCAGGATCAGCCCCACGTCGGAGTCCTCGATCATTTCGCACGCGTGGCCCAACAGCCCGAACCCGGTCACGTCGGTGCAGGCGTGCACCTCGAAACTCGCCATTACCTCGGCCGCTTTGCGGTTCAGGCTGGCCATCGTGGCGACCACGGTGTCGACCATATCCCCCGGGGCCATCTCGGCCTTCATCGCCGTGTTGATGATCCCTGTGCCCAGCGGCTTGGTCAGCACCAGGGCGTCCCCATCGCGGGCGCCTCGATTCGTCAGCACCTTCTCGGGATGGACGAGACCTGTGACCGCGAGGCCGTACTTGAGCTCCTCGTCCTCTACGGTGTGTCCCCCGGCCAGAGCAACCTCGGCTTCGCGCAGCTTGTCCAACCCGCCGCGCAGGATCTCCCGCAGGACTGAGATGTCCATCGACTTGGCTGGAAAGCAGGCGATGTTCATCGCGCAGATCGGCCGCCCGCCCATCGCATAGACGTCGCTGAGCGAGTTGGCGGCGGAGATTTGACCATAGAGATACGGGTCGTCCACGATGGGCGTGAAGAAGTCCACCGTCTGGATGATCGCCAGATCATCCCGAAGCCTGTACACGCCGGCGTCGTCGGCGCGCTCCAGCCCCACGATCAGGTTGGGGTCCTGGACCAGCTCAAGACCGCAGAGCGCACGGGCCAGGTCCCCCGGCCCCAGCTTGGACGCTCACCCCGAGCCCGAAACCGTCTGGGTCAACCGCTTCGTATGTGGGGGCGGCTGCGACGTCGCACGTCCTTCGGTGGCCTCATCCGCCATGGTCGATTCGACTCCTCTCATACACGCGCGCTGCCCGCTGCGGCGACTGCCGGGCACGCACTCAGGATGGATCCCACGGCTCGCGCTCGTACGCGGTTCCGCTGCAGGTATAGATGCCCACGCATCGCGGTCGCGCGGTGGTCGTGGTCATCGCTTCCTTGACGAGATCCAGGTCGCGCCCGTGGAACTCGAGCACCATGCCGCAATTGGTGCTGAGCGATCTGGGTGTGGGCACCATGTCACACCAGATCCCGGCCGTCTTCAAGACGTACTCGGCGGCGGTCACATCGTGGATTGACCGGAAGAGCAGGACGCAGTGGGCGAATCGCTTGTCCTCGCTTGCCATGCTCTTTCCCATCTCTTCTCGGGCCTCCTCTGGGCTCCCGATAGACTCCCTCTAGGCTCCGGCGCGAGCGAGCTCCCCGCGGATCTGTTCGACGGCCGCGACCGTCCGGGCGATCTCCTCATGCGTTGTCAGATACCCGGGCGAAAGCCGCACCGTTCCCTCCGGATACGTTCCTAGGGTGCGGTGCGTCTCGGGAGAGCAATGCAGACCGGCCCTGGCCATGATCCCATGGCGCCGATCCAGACGGTAAGCCAACGCACTGGGTGTCAACCCGTTGATGCGGATCGACACCACCGGCACGCGCTCGTCGGATCCCGCGTTGCCGCAGATCGTCACGCCCTCCACCTGCCCCAGCCCGTGGAGCAGGTCGCGCGTCAGCGCAACCTCGTGGCGGCGAATCCCTTCGAGGCCCCTCTCCAGCAGGAAGGCCACCCCGGCACCCAGGCCGGCGATACCCGGTCCGTTGGGCGTGCCGCTCTCGTAGTGGTCGGGCAGGTCGGCGGGCTGCTCGTCCGACTCCGAGTTCGAGCCGGTGCCGCCCACGGTCAGCGGCTCGACGTCCAACCCCGGCCTCAGGCACAACACACCGACGCCTTGTGGACCCATCAGCGCCTTGTGTCCGCTGAAGGCCAGCATGTCGATCCCGTCCGCGACCACATCGATCGGGAGGGCGCCGACGGACTGGGCGCCGTCGACCAGCAGCGGCGTCTCTCCGATCGCGGCCCGGATCTCCCGCAAGGGCGAGATCGTGCCGGTGACGTTCGAGGCGTGATTGACCACCACCAGGCGCGTGCGCGCCGTGAGAGCGTTGCGGAAATCCTCCGGGGCCAAGCGGCCTTGTGCATCGCCCCTCACCATCGTCACCGTGATGCCACGCTGCTCGCGCAGTCTGCGCAGTGGGCGCATGACCGAGTTGTGCTCCAGGGAGCTGGTCACGACGTGATCGCCCGCACGCAGAAAGCCCGTCAGCGCCAGGTTCAGCGACGCAGTGGCGTTGGCCGTGAACAGCACGTGTCTGGAATCGCACGCTCCCAGCAGGTGGGCGAGTCGCTCGCGCGTCTCGAAGACCACCCGGGCCGCCGCTGCGGAGAGGCGATGTCCCGAGCGGCCTGGATTGGCGCTGAGGTGGGTCAGATGCTCCTGAACCGCACGAATCACGGCGTCCGGTTTGGGAAACGACGTGGCGGCGTTATCCAGGTAGATCATCGCTTCGTCCGCGGGCATCGACGTCATGGCATCGGCCGGCCCTCAGGGCCGGATGGTGCGGTCGGCGTCCGACAGCAAGGACAGAATCTCGTACATGTTCGTGACGGTGCCGACCTGTAGCATCTCCTTCAGGTGGTAGAAGTCGAGGCACGTTCCACAGGAGAGGATCTCGACGCCGCTGTCGGCCAGAGCGCGGATGTCATCCAGCAGAACGGAGCCCTCGGTCGTGAGATGAACGCCGCTGTTGACGAACAGGACCGCTTGCGGCAGCGGGGAGATCTCTTTGATGGTCTTGATGAACGAGCGCATCAGGATGTCGCCCAGCTCATCGTCGCCCGCGCCGAAACGGTTGCTGCTGATCAGGACCACCTTCTTCAGCGGCCGGTCGGGGGTGGACGATCGCGCCTCGATAGCCCCCGCGGCGGCCTTGGGTTGGCCGCTCCTCAGGATGAGGTGGATCTCGCCGTCGGCTTCCCGCTCGCGGTGGACCAACGCCCCCATGCTACGCGCCATGCGCGTCACGTTCTCGGCCGAAGCCGTGTTGTCGACGATGACGCGCAGGAAATCCGGCGCTTCACCGGTGAGGATCTTGCGCGTCTCCATGACGGGTTGAGGGCAAGCTTTGCCCCGCACATCCAGTATCCTCTCGCTCATGCCGACGCCTCCGATGATGCCGTGGTGTTCAATCTCGATGCCCATACCCTCACTGCTGGGAGGGGCGATAGTACTCCATCACTTTCGGCATGAGCTCGCGTATGTTCTCGATGCGGGTGTCGTCGGATGGGTGCGTACTCATGAACTCGGGCGGAGCCTGACCGCCCTTCTCGGCCTTCATTTTCTGCCAAAAGCCGATCGCCGCGTGCGGGTCGTAGCCGGCCATCGCCATGAAGATCAAGCCCAGATGGTCGGCCTCGTTTTCATGCTTTCGGCTGTAGGGTAGAAGGACACCGAACTGTGCCCCCAGGCCGAACGCCGCCATCCAGAGCTGCTGCGTCTGCTCGGGCTTCTCCTCGAGCGCCTTCGAGAGCGCCATGCCGCCTAGCTGGGTCAGCAGGCCCTGGCTCATGCGCTCGTTGCCGTGGTCGGCGACGGCGTGCGCGATCTCGTGTCCCATCACGACCGCCAACTCGGGCTCCCCGTCCATCAGACCCAGGATACCCGAGTAGACCACTACCTTGCCGCCCGGCATGCACCAGGCGTTGATCTCCGGGCTGTCGACCAGGTTGAACTCCCAGGCATAGCCCTGCAGCTCGCTCGACATCCCTTGGTCGGCGAAGTAGGCTTCCACCGAATCCTGGATTCGGCGCCCAACCCGTTTGACTCTCTCCGCCTCCGGGGTGCCGGTAATGGTCGGATGGGCGTTCAGGAACTCGTCGTATTGTTGATAGCTCATCGAGAGCATCGTGCCGCTGGGTATGATGGTGAGCTGCCGTCGTCCCGTCACGGGCACGGTGCTGCATGAAACCACCCACAGGGACAGGAGCACCATCAGAGCCACTGCATGTCGTGTGGATCGCATCTCTATCCTCCTCATCTCTCACGCTCGAGAGTGTTGCTCATCGGCGTTCTTCACGTGCCCTACTCCTCACTCCGTTCTTCGCTCCGCACTTCGCCCCGGGCGCACTCGCTCGCCTGGCCCCGCAGGGTGTCCAATGCGTGGGGCAGGATCGGCTGCAATGCCTCCAACCCTTCCCGCACCGCCTTGGGGCTGCCGGGCAGGTTGATGATCAGCGTTTGGGCGACGGTACCGGCCACGCCGCGGCTCAGCATGGCCGTGGGTGTATGTTCCAATCCGCGCAGCCGCAGGAGTTCCGCCAGGCCTGGGGCTTGGCGTTCGATCACGGCCCGTGTGGCTTCGGGTGCGTTATCCCGCAAGGATAGTCCGGTGCCCCCGGCAGTGAGAATTAGACAGACCTCCTTGTCTTGCAATAGGTTGCGCAACTCGCCCTCAATCCCGTCGCGATCATCGGGGATGATATTGCAGTGTAGGAGGTCGAATGAAGTTCCGCTTAAGCACTCGCGCGCGGTGGGAATCACCGCATCGGCCCGGTGTCCGGCGGCACGCGAATCGCTTAGCACCAGCAGTGCCACCCCGTAGCGGCGCAGGCTAGACGACATCGATCCGGTCCCCCGCTCGGATGGTCCCCTCCTCGATCACGATGCAGAAGATCCCCTCGCGCGGCATTACGCAGTCCCCGGTAGCCTGGTAGATGGCGCATCCGTGGTGGCATTCTTTGCCGATCTGGGTCACTTCCAGCAGCACCGCTTCGCCCACCCTCAGGCGCGTGCCCACCGGCAGGCTCTTGACATCGATGCCGCGTGTCAGCACGTTTTCGGCGAAGTCGCCAGGGCCGATCGCGACGCCCTTCTCGCGCATCAGATCGGCCGACTCGTCCGCCAGGAGGCTGATCTGCCGATGCCAGTCGCCCGCGTGTGCATCCTCGCGGATGCCGACGTTCCTTACGCAGTGCACGACCTCGACCGGCTTTTTCTGTACGCCTCGCGTCTCGCTGACGCAGACCGCCAGGACTTCACCCACCGCTCACTCCTCGCGATGGTACGTGCCCGACGCACCCCCGCTCTTCTCCAGCAACCGCACGTTGTCGATCACCATTCGCTTGTCGGCCGCCTTGCACATGTCGTAGATCGTCAGGGCTGCCACCGTCACGGCCGTGAGCGCTTCCATCTCCGCCCCGGTACGGCCGGTGAGCCGCACACGCGACTCGATCTGCACGCGGTCCGGCTGCAGGTCGAACGTGATATCGATCTGATCCAGCAACAGGGGGTGGCACAGCGGGATCAGATCCGGCGTCCGCTTCGCGGCCAGAATGCCGGCCGTCTTGGCGACCGCCAGGACGTTGCCCTTGGCGATCTCCCCCTCGCGCAGCAGCGCGATCACCTCGGGCGACATGGAAATTGTCCCGGCCGCACGTGCGGTGCGCACGGTGGAGCTCTTGGCGCCGACGTCGACCATCTGCACCCGGTCCTTGTCATCCAGATGCGAGAGCTTGGCAGGCTCGCGGCGCTTCTTCGGTGTCGACATGGTCGTGGTCCTCTATGCCATCAATGTCTTCACAGCAGCCAAGATGCCTTCGATCGCATCGCGCCGCGGATCAAGAATCGCCCCGCGGATCGGGCATCGCGCCGCGGATCAAGAATCGCCCCGCGGCGCGAAACGCTATCCCCCGAAGCCGGACATCGAATCCACCTCATAATCGCCCCGCCGCTCCATCTTCAGCGCGGGAATCGACTCGCGCAGAAACGCCTCCAGGGCATCGGGCCGCAGCTCGGGCCGCACGTAGGGCATCAAGCACACGTTCTTGCGGCTGGCCAGGCAGGGCTTCAGCCGCCCGTCGCCCCTCAGCCGCACGCGGTTGCATCCCGTGCAGAACGGCCGGGTGATCGCCGGGATGAAGCCACAGGTCGCATCGGTTCCCTTGATCCGATACACCTCGGCGGCGCCGTGGGGGTCGGTGGCACGCGGGTCGCCGTCGCCACCCCACGGAACGAGGGTGTAGCGTTCTTCGAGCCTGGCGCGCACTTCGTCGATCGGGACGAAGTCTTCCCGCGCGCCGCCCAACACCGGCATCAGCTCGATGAAGCGCACCTGCATGCCCTGTTCCACGCCGAAGGCCACGAGATCGACCGCCTCGTCGAGCGTCTGGCGCAGGGCCACCGCGTTGATCTTGATCACGTCGAAACCGGCCGCGCGCGCGGCGGCGATTCCGCGTAGGACGCGGTCGAGCCCGTCCACGAGGGTGAGGCGCTGGAAGCGTTCCGGCCGCAGCGTGTCCAGACTGATGTTGATCCGCTTGAATCCCGCCGCCCGCAGCTCGGCGGCCACCGGCTCGAGCTCGTAGGCGTTGGTGGTGAGGGCGAGGTCTTCGATGCCTTGGATCAGGTGGAGCGATTTCATGAAGGCCACCGCACCACGCCGCGCGAGCGGCTCGCCGCCGGTGACGCGGACCTTGCGAAAGCCCAAGCGCGTCACCATCAAGCGCACCACCTCGAACAGCTCCTCCAGGGTCAACATGTCCTCGTGGCGCAGCTTCTTCACACCTTGGGGCGGCAGACAGTAGACGCAGCGAAACTGGCACCGGTCGGTGACCGATACCCGCAGATAGTTGATCTCGCGTCCGAAGGCGTCCTTCATCGTTCCATCCGTTTGACGCGTCCAGCCTGGTCCGCGACCAGGAATCCGTCTGAGGCTAGCTCTCGAATAGCCGCCGGAAGGCGACGATCTTGCCCCGCTCCACCTCTTCGATCCCCGCCGGGATGAGCGCCAGCGCATCGGCCTCGGCGATGGCGAAGATGTCGGCCGACCCGTGCGTGCGCAAGGGGGTGAGCAGATACTGCTCGCCGTCCCATTCGCACCGGCACGGTTGCAGCAGCATGCGGCCCGACGGCTTGCGCACCGTCTCGGTCAGCTCGCCGCGATACCGCACCGCCCTCGGTCGCGGATGATGGCGGAACACCCTCACGGCCGGGGCGACATACTGATCGAAGGCGTACAAGGTGGAGATCGGATTGCCGGGCAATCCGAAGACCAGAGTGTTTCCCCGCGTGCCGAAGATCGTGGGGCGACCGGGCTTGACGAGCAGCCTGTGAAAGTGAAGCTGCACGCCGAGCTCTTCCAGCACGTCGGGCACGAAGTCGAAGCGGCCCATCGACACGCCGCCCGAGAGGATCAACATATCGTGCTCGAGCCCCGTGGCGATCGTCCGCCGCAGGTCATGCACGTTGTCGCGGATGACCCCGAGGTAGTGGGGGCGCCCCTTGGCGCCCAGGATCTGCGACCAGAGGGCGGAGGCGTTGGCGTTGTAGATCTTGCCGGGGGCCAGAGGCGCCCCGGGCTCGATCAGCTCCTCGCCCGTGGCGGCAAAGGCGATCGAAGGGCCGGCGAAGACGCGCACGGTGGCGCGACCGATCGACGCCAGGATCGATACCGATTGGTGTTTCAGCAGGTGTCCCGGCTGCAGCAGCACGTCCCCGCGGGCCACGTCCTCGCCGCGCACGGCGATGTGGGCGCCGCGATCGGGCAGGGCGTGGAAGCGCACCCACTCGGTCTCCCCTTCCACCTGACGGCCATCGGCGTCGACCAGGCTGGTGTCCTCCACGGGGATCACCGTGTCGGCGCCCTCCGGCACCGGGGCGCCGGTCATGATCCGCATGCACTCGCCCGCGGCGATCTCGGCCCCGGGGGCGTCGCCCGCGGCGATCGTGCGGGTGATGCGCAGCGGCTCGCGCTCGGCCTCGGGCTGGTGGCGGAAGGCGAAGCCGTCCATGGCGGCCTTGTCGAAGCGGGGCATCTCGATGTCCGCCTCAATCCTCTCGGCCAGAACGTAGCCGACCGCCTCCACGATGGGCATCTCGTCGACCGCGCTGCCCCCCGGCGCCTTCTGGAGGAGGATCTCCTGGGCTTCCTCGAAGGTCACCATTCTAGGATGGCTCTTGCTGCTCACAGCACCTCCACCGCGTGGACCTTGAAGGAGACCACCACCTCCCGGCCCAGATTGAGGCCGAGGTTCCCATAAGACTCGCGGCTGATGATGGATGTCAACCGCTCACCGCAGTCGACTTCCACCCAGACGGTGCCTCCGTGCTGGTGCACGGCGCACACGCGGCCGCGGAACTGGTTCCGCATGCTCGATTCCAACGGCTCCAGCGACAGCACCACGTGGCGCGGGTCTAGCATGACCGCCGCGGCCGGTCCGTTGTCCGGCCGGGCAACCTCTTCCTGTGGCGGCAGATGGATCAGCAGTCCGCCCGCTGTGCGCAACCCGTCCTCCTCGTACCGTCCCTCGAGGACGTTTTCCGGAAGCGCCGGCGCCAGGCGCCCGGACTTCAGGCTCAAGACGCGGTCGGCCAGACGGTGGGCCAGATGCAGGTCATGGGTGGCCAGCAGCCAGCTCGCCTCGCTTTCGGCCAGCAGCCGCTCGATCACCCGTCGCGAGCGGCGGTCCAGGTGGGCCGCCGGCTCGTCGAGCAGCAACAGGTCCTGGTTCCCGATCAGGACGCGCCCCAGCGCCAGACGTTTTTGCTCGCCCCCCGATAGGCGATCGACCGGCGCATCGGCCAGGGCTGTCAAATCGACCAGCGCGAGCATCGCCTCGACCCGCCGGTCGCGCTCCAAAGCCGGCACGCGCCGCAGCCGAAGCGGATAGGCCAGATTGGCGCGCACGGTCCCCGCGAACAGGTACGGCTGCTGCTTCAGGAATCCCAGTGCCCCTCGGCGCTCCGATCCGGGTGAGCGTTGTCCCGGCCCGCGCGGCAGCTCCCGCCCACGGTAGACGAAGCGCCCCCAGCGCGTCGGACGCTCGAGCAACGCCAGCAATCTCAACAACGAGGTCTTGCCCGAGCCGTTGGGCCCCACGATGGCGACCTTCTCGCCCGGCGCCAGGGTGAAGGCGTCGATCTGGAGGCGGAAGCGCGCGCTGCGCTGCCAGACGAGGTCCCGCAGATCGTAGATCGGGGCCACCGGACCGTTCGCTGTCGGGTCAACCGCCTTCATCGTCACACCATCTGACGCCGCCCGCCGGCGGTTTGAATCAACAGGTTGATCACCAACACCAGGGTCAGCAGGATGAGCCCCAATGCGAAGGCCACCGAGAAGTTGCCCTGGCTGGTCTCCAGGGTGATGGCGGTGGTGATCGTGCGCGTGAGTCCGCGGATGTTGCCGCCCAGCAGGAGCGACACGCCCACCTCCGAGATCACGCGCCCGAATCCCGTCATCAGCGCCGTCAACACTGCGGTGCGCGCCTCGACGACCGTCTGCCAGGACGCGCGCCAGGGGGACGCTCCCAGGAGCACCGCCTCCTCGTAGACCGCGTGCACGGTGGCCTGCACAGCGGTGTGGATGAGCGCTGTGATCAGCGGCACGATCAGAATCACCTGGCCGATCACGATGGCCGTCTGGGTGAACAGCAGACGCAGCTCGCCGAGCGGAGCGTTGCGGGCGATGAACGCGTAGACGAGCAGCCCCACCACCACTGTCGGCAGCGCCAGCGCGGTGCGCAGCATGCTGAGCACCGCGCGGCGGCCGGGAAACTCGTGGCGCGCGATCAAGAAGCCCAAGGGCATCGCGATCAGCGAGGCGATGGCGGTGGAGCTGAGCGATACGCGCAGGGTCGTGAGAAGCGCGTCGATCAGATCGGCGTCCAGGCGCGCGATCATCCCCAGCGCATCCCAAAGACTTTGGAGCAGAAAGTGCATCGTCTCCGCCGATCAGGACTCGTTCGCGTACAAGCGAAAGAGCGGCTCGCCACCCACGCGAAAGCCGGCGATCAGCGCGCGCGCGGGGGGGGAGGTCATCCACTCGATGAGGCGCCGCGCGCCGGCGGCGTTCGTGTCGGGGTACTTCTCCGGATTCATCGCAATCAGGGCGTACGGGTTGATCAAATCCTCGCCGCCCTCGTAGACCACCACCAGGTCGAGCTTGTCCCTCATCGATAGGTACGTGCCCCGATCGGTCAGCGTGTAGGCCAATTTGTCCGAGGCCATCATGAGGCAGGCGCCCATGCCCTGTCCGGCCTCGATGTACCATGCGCCCGACGGCGTGACGCCGGCCCTGCCCCACAACTCGCGTTCCTTCTTGTGCGTTCCCGAATCATCGCCCCGCGAGACGAACGATGCCTGCCGCTCGCTCAGCAGGCGCAGCGCATCGGCGCCGCTGGTCGCCTGGCCGATGCCGGCCGGGTCGTCCCGTGGGCCCACGATCACGAAGTCGTTCCAGAACACCGGCACGCGCTCCAGGCCGTAGCCTTCGTCCACGAAAGCCTGCTCCGCCGCGGGCGCGTGGACCAGCACGATGTCCACGTCCCCGTCGCGTCCGTGCTTGAGGGCCTTGCCCGTGCCGGTGGCGACGTAGTCCACGCGGATCCCGGTCTCCCGCTCGAACACGGGCAGCAGATGATCGAGCAGGCTGGAGTTGGCGGTGCTGGTCGTGGTGGCCATCTTGACCGGTCCAGCCGGGGATGTATCCCCGCCGCATCCCGCCAGCGTGATCGACAGACAGACCGAGACCCATACCCATACAGCGCCAAGCGCCCAGCGCCGCTCGGACCCATGCGTCCCACGCGACGCGGGCAACGGGAAACGCACCATGGCCTGAACCTCCCCCTGAACCGGTCAGGGAAACGAAGACTCCTGGAGCACAAATGTGTCGCCAGAGGCAGGATACTAGGAGTTGACCATGGCCGTCGTCAACGCCGCTCATGCTGAAGGGACGCGGCCTAGGGCTCCACGCCGAGACCCTCCAGGCCGCGGCCTAGGGCTCTACGCCGAGACCCTCCAGGCCGCGGCGGCTCGTGGCGCACCCCGGATAGAGGTCCAATGCCTTGCGGTAGTGCGCGATCGCGGGCTCGCGTCGCCCGAGCAGCGCATAGGTCTCGGCCAGGCTGTCGTGCGCGTTGTAGGAGTCCGGGAAGCGCTCAACATTGAGCTCGAAGACCTCCACCGCCTCAGTTACCAGGCTGTCGGCCACCAGACGGTAGCCCATCTCGTTGAGCTCGCTCTCGTCGAAGTACCATGTGCCTGGCTCAGCGGTGCCCATCTTCCGGTAGAGGTCGCGGGCCGCGTCGCGGCCGGCCGTGCGCATCGCTTCTTCCAGACGTTCGGCGGCCGACTCGCCCGCGTACTTGGCGCAGCGGAAGCCGACGTTGAAGTCCAGCCAATTGCTCTTGAGCGAGTAGCGCTGGTAGATGCGGCAGCAGTAGGGTCCCGTGTGCCATCCGCCGCCGCGGATCGTCTGGTAGCCGCCGGCATAGGGCCCGCGCGGGTTCTCGCGCGGCGAGCGCTGGTAGAAGTCCGGGTCGAAGCGATCGCTCGTCCACTCGGCCACGTTGCTGGTCACGTCGCAGAGACCGAAGCCATTCGCGGGAAAGCTGCCGACCGGCATCGGGCCTTCGTTGCCGCGCACGTAGAGCGTCGAGTCCATCTCGTCGCCGTGCGGGTAGTTCTGACCGATCAATCCCCCGCGGGCGGCATACTCCCACTCGGCCTCCGTTGGCAGACGCGCGCCGCGCCAGCGCGCGTAGGCCAAGGCGTCGTGATAGCTCACACCCACGACGGGGTGATTGGGGAAGTCCGGGCCGCTGCGGAAGCGTTCCATTCCCCAGAAGAAGGGCAATGCGCGGCCTGTGTCCTCACAAAACCGCTGGTACTGCGCGTTGGTGACCTCGTACTTGTCGATGTGGAAGGGGGGGAGCCACACGGTGTGGACCGGGCTGTAGTCGCCGTAGCCCTGCTTGCCCATCTGGAACTCCCCGCCGGGTAGGAGGACCATCTCCGGCTCGATGGGAGGACCTCCCTGACGCTCGCTCTGTGTACACGCGCTTCCCGCCAGGCAGCAGGCCGCCACGGCCAGACACACCGCCGCGAGCTGCACGGCTGTCCGTCCGGTGAGCCAACCACCTTGTCCGCGAATACCATATCTCACCATGTGTCGTCCCTCCCCGTCCTGGGCACGCTCTGGAAGAGCCGCGCGGTGGTCCGATGCGTTCTGCCGTTCTGTCGTCGAGACAAGGGGGTTGGTGTGATGCTCCAATGTAGCATACCCGGGTCGGCGCGTGCGGATTCATGTGCGGGCGAACAAGGAGAACAAGGATCGGACAAGGAGAGGACGAGGAGGGGCAAGGAGACGCCCGCGCCACCCATCGTGGCACGGGCGCTCGCTCGCGTCGGCCCGGGGGATACGGGGACGCGGGGGGCTGAATGCGGAATCAGGCCGGGACGATGCTGTAGCAGATCACTTCCAGCGGCTCGGCTTCGGAGACCTCTTCGTTCTCGTCGCCCGGGCCGCTGCCGGTCATCGCGCGCGCGGCGGCCTGTAGACCCTTGATGCGCAGCACCCGATCCGGGCCCAGCAGAAGCCAACCGTCCTCATCGGCGTCGCCCGGACCCGCCAGAACGACCTGACGCACGAACCGGCCCGCAGCATCGAAGACGTCGTACGTGCGCACCACGCCCTCGGACTGACCGAGCGACGTGGGGTCGGTCACAACCCACAGCTCCCCATCCGGCATCGCGCGCATGCCCTGAATGCAAGGGGGATAGTCCTCGGCGACGATGTCGAAGCGGATCCGCTCTCCGTTGACGACGGCCACCAGGTTTTGACCCACCTCGTCCTTCTCCTCCTGTGTCCGCTTGCGCGGCTTGAAGTCGCGCTCGATGACCCGCTGCAGCGTCCCGTCGGGCCCGTAGACCTCGATGGCGTAGCGGTCGCGCTGCGAGGCGGCGTAGATGCGACCTTCATCGTCGACGGCCAGTCCGCCGCGGGCCACGTAGTACTCGTCGCGCTCGACGAACTTGCGCGTCATGATCGGATCGGGGGCCGTGCGCTCGAGCAGTCGGTAGCGTTCGTGGCCGTTCATGTCCAGGGCGCCGACGAACAGGGTGCGCTCGAACCCCTCTTCGGTGCGGCGCATCGAGCGGCCGGCCACGACCAGCCCGTCGTCCGCCCGGTGCACCTCGTCGAGGAAGCTGAAGTTTCCGCCACCCAGATCGTCGCCTCCCAGGTGGACCATGCCCGCCGGCGTGCCGTCGGGCTCCAGCAGCACGACCGCGCCGGGCATCGCCCGCGTCACCGCGACCCGTCCGTCGGCCAACACCACCATATCTCCCGGAAAGCGGAATTCGCCCGGACCGTCACCTTCGCGGCCCAGCGTCCGCCGGTGGCGGCCGTCGGGACCGAACACCTCCACGTGACTCAGTTGCCGATCCAGCAGGTAGACGTTGCCCTCACCGTCGGTGCCGGCATCGGTGATGATGCCCAGCAGCACATCATCGGGATCGTCGCCCACCCGCCACTGCTCCTGAAGGTGCAGCGTGACCGTCCCTTCGCTCGGCGTGGCCGGATTGCGGACGTGGGTCACGCCGTCGACCACCTCCACCTGCTCGGCGTGCACCGGCCCCGGCATCCCCAGCAGGGCCCAGGACACTGTCCACGCGCCCAGGACGAGCCCCATGATCTGGATGGGCTTGATTCTTCCGCCCGCTTGATTTCTCATCGGCTTGCTCCTCTTGCGTTGCGATCGCCGTCTGCCCATGTGACGAAGGCGGCCCCCGCGCCGTTTCGTTGTCCGCCGCCAAGGCCTGTGAGCGGATGTGAAAGGTTGTGAACAACCTCCACCTGCGACCCGCGGACGACGTAGAGTCGCGTACAGTCGCGGTCAGCATACGGAGCACCTGGCCCGATGGGCAGTTAAGGAGTGTGAGGAAGGGCAAAGACCTGCGAAGGGGCTGTTGCGGCCTCATCCGGAAGATGGGTGGATCGGATGGTCCTGGCGAAGCGGAAAGTCAGCCTGACGGTGGCGCTGTTGAGTGCGGCCCTGGCGGGACTCGTCGGAGTGCAGGCCTACCTGCTCCACACCGCGGTGCAGCTCAAGGAGCGCAACTTCCGCAGCAACGTCTACACCGCCCTTCACGCGGTGCCCCGCAAGCTCGAGGCGACCGAGGTGGTGGAAAAGGTCTACCGCCTGATGGGGCCGCCCCCGAAGGCCGGAGAGGCGGACAGCGCCGCCGCGCAGCGGCCCGCTACCCGCGGCACGTGGCTGCAGAAGAGGGCCGGCGCCCCCGGACCCACCCACGAGGTCACGGTCGGGTTGTCCTCGCTCCAGGCGCGGGAGTGCTTCGGCGTGGACCTCGCGCTGCCCGACTCGGGCCATCACCCCGATCGCGTCCTGCGCCTGCTGCGCGAGGTCGCCGGCGAAGGGGGCCCGCCCCGCATCCGCGAGCTCATGCCGGAGGGGGACACGCTGCTCACGGTCGTCGCTTCGGCGCGGCGTGATCTGGTCGAGCGGGTCGTCCTGGACATGTCCACGCTCGACCGTCGGGCGATTACCGAACGGCTCAGCCTGGCCCGCCTGGATTCGGTGTTGACCCGCAGCCTGCGCGAGGTGGGGATCGGGCTGCCGTTCCGTTTCGGTATCCTGCGGGCGGACTGCGACTCCCTGGTGGCTGTGTCCGATAGCGGCCACGCGGAGGAGCTGGCCCGCTCCGATTTCCGCGCCTCACTCTTCCCGTTGGAATTCCTGCCGCCGTTCCATGAGCTGGTGGTCCACTTCCCGGGTGCCCGCGCATACGCCTGGCTGCAGATCTGGCCGCTGCTGGCCGCGTCGCTGCTCTTCACGCTCGTCATCGTGGCCGGGTTCGTGCAATCGGTGCGGACGATCCTCGCGCAGCAACGCTTCGCCCAGCAGATCATCGGCTTCATCAACAACATGACGCACGAATTCAGGACGCCCATCTCTACGGTGGCGTTGGCCGGAGAGGCCATGGGGCGTCCCGAGGTCCTCGGGCAGCCCGACACCCTGAGGCGCTACAGCCGCATCATTCAGGACGAGAATCAGCGCATGCGGGAACAGGTGGAGACGATCCTGCAGGTGACGCAACTCGAGCGCGGAGACTTCGAGCTGAACCGTGAGGCGACCGACTTGCACGGACTGATCCAGGACGTGGTCGCAGCGTTCGCACTTCAGGTGGAGAAGCGCCGCGGCACGATCACCTGCGAGCTGGCCGGCGGAGAGGCGCCGGTCGAGGTGGATCGGCTCCACCTGTCCAACGCGGTCCGCAATCTGGTCGACAACGCGGTGAAGTATTCCGACGGCCCGCCGCAGATCATTGTGCGCACCCATCGGCGCGACGGCGAATGGGTTGTGGAGATCGCCGATCGGGGAGTGGGCATCGCGGCGGCCGATCGCCCCCACGTTTTCGATCGCTACTATCGCTGTGCGACCGGCGACCGCCACGACATCAAGGGGTTTGGCTTGGGCCTCAGTTATGTGAAACTGATCATCGAGGCCCACGGCGGTCGCGTGTCGCTCGACAGCGCGACCGGGCGGGGCACCACCGTGACGGTAAGGTTGCCGGCGATGCCGAGGGAAGGGAGCGGGTAGTCGACGATGCATCGGGGTGAGCAGGCGGAGGCGGGGGCCAGGATCCTCCTGCTGGAGGACGATCCCAATCTGGGATTGATCATCCGCGAATCGCTGGAACGTCAGGGTTTCCGGGTGACCCTCCGCGCCGACGGCGAAGAGGGCCTGCGCGCCTACGCCCCCGGTGCCTACGACCTGTGCCTCGTCGACGTCATGATGCCGGTGCGCGACGGATTTTCCTTCGCCTGCGAGGTGAGACGCGCCGACCAGGCAACGCCGATCATCTTCCTCACCGCGCGGGCCCTGACCGAGGACCGGATCACCGGTCTGCGCATCGGCGCCGATGACTACGTCACCAAGCCGTTCAGCATGGAGGAGCTGCTGCTGCGCATCCAGGCCGTCCTGCGCCGGTCGCGTCCAGCCGCCGCGGCCGAGGGCGAGCACCGGGAGTTCGCGATCGGCGACTACACATTCGATGCTCGTCACCAGGTGCTGCGCCGCGGCGGAGACGAGCGGCGGCTGACCGACAAGGAGGCTCAGTTGCTCACGCTGCTCTGCCGCCACTGCGATCGCGTGCTGGAGCGCAATCTCGCCCTGCGTGAGATCTGGGGCGAGGAGAGCTATCACTGCAGCCGCAGCATGGACGTCTTCATCTCCCGCCTGCGCAAACACCTCAAGGATGATCCCCGCGTGTCGATCCGCGCGATCCACGGCCGCGGCTTCCGGTTGATGGTGGACTAGCGGCGGTTCGATCCCCCATCCGGCGCGGCAGGCCGTCCCAACTCGCCGACGAGCTCCGGGAAAAGGGCCGTGTGGACGCCGTACAGGTGAAAGACCCGCAGCGCGTGGTGATCCTCCAGAATGCGGCGCAGCGTCTGGTGGCGCTGCGCGTCGAGCGACTCGGGCAGCAGTTGCTGCGCTTCACGCTGCGCGCGCTCGAGTGCGTGGTCCACACTCGCCATCAACTCGCGGCGCCGGGCGTGGGTGGCCGGCAGGGCCAGATCATGTCCGGGCAGGATCTGGGAAGGCGCCAGCCGGGCGGCGTATCTGCGGCTGACGTAGCGCGTGTCGCCGGAGATGAGCACGATCTCGAACCAATCCGGCGTCCCTCCCGCGTGGAGGAACAGATCGCCCTTCTCGGCCCTTCCCACGACCAGGCTCTCCGTGCTCGGCCCAGTGCGGATGTTGAGTTGCTGTGTGCAGGCTACCACGTAGTCGCCGGATGTGGCCTCGGGTCCCGCCGCGTTCACAACGGCTGCGACAGCCAGGACGATGCTCGCGACCGATATGATCGCCGCCAAGCGAAAAGCAGTACCTTGGATCATCGTTGCGCCCCCTTTGCGCGTCACGGAGGGGCGTGGTGGTCGGGTCACGTATCGTGCCCGCCCGCCGACCACGCCTGTCCGCCGTACCACCTGCAAGGGGTGTGCCCCTGATCCCGGGGTTGCGCACAAGCGGACGAAACTCGCTCCAGTAGTGCCGTAGGCGCACTTCCTGCGGGGCGCGGGGGCCGCGCCGGACCGGGCGTCGTCGAGGTCGGCGCGGACACAATCCGGCGAAGCGTGTCCGCGCCTACACGGCGGTCGACACGCGGTGGCGCTTGCCCGTGTGATCTCCAAAAGACCCTGGATGCGACCATACGCGAGGCTCCGGAGACCGCCGGCCCCCGGAGCCTCGTCGATCGCAAGAGGCGCCGCGTGTGCGCAGGTGGAGACTAGCGCATCACGAGCAGCTTCTTGCCCGAGCGGTAGCCGTCGTGGGTGGACATCTGCAGCCAGAAGATGCCGCCGCCCACCCGGTGGCCCAGCTCGTCGGTGCCGTCCCAGACCACCGCGTTCTCGCCCGCGTCGGCGTCGCCGTCCAGCAGCGTCTTGACCTTGCGACCCGACACGTCGAAGACGGTCAGGCTCACGTGGCCGCGGCTGGCCAGCGAGAAGCGCACCGTGGCGCGCGCGTTGAACGGGTTGGGGCGGCTCGGATAGAGGAAGTTGGCCGGTCCGCGGATGTGTGTTCCCTCACCCTCCACGCCCGTGCTGATGCAGGGATAGAGCCACTTGCCGAAGGGTGTGCCCCCTTCGGCCATCCACTCGAGCATCGGGCCGAACAGGTTGGCGGTGCCCTCCACGTGGCAGGTGGAATCGTTGCTGCACGGCTCCCCCGAGCACTCCGGCTCGGAAAGATGATGGAAGCTGAAGCCGTCGACCACCGAGCGCCAGTTGGCCACGCCCGGCTCCTCGTTGCTGCGCACGACCTGGGCGAACTCGACGAACTCCTCGTTGCCCGTCAGCTCGTAGCTCCAGAAGTCCAGGTTGCCCCGCACGCCGGTCACGCCGGGCTGGAGGCCGAGGACATTGTAGTTGTACTCCTGCGGACAGCCGTTGCCGTAGAGACTGGCGCCGGGCTCGGAGATTTGGAACAACGGATCGTCCACGGTCTCGAGGAAGACGCAGTAGGCCGGATCCTCGTTGTGGTCACGGTAGGCCTGGGCGATGAGCGTGGTGCCCAGGACGTTGTGCGCGAAGTCGATGGCCAGACCGAGCTGTTCATCGGCCAAGATGAACCCGATCTCGTCGCCGTCGAAGATCATGCCGCGGCGGATGTCGGCCAGACCGCAGTCGGTGGTCTCCAACCACTGGTCGTACATGTCGAAGTCCTCGGGCTCCATCGATCCGCTGGCGAAGAGCCCGGTGTTGAGGATGATCAGCCGGTATCCGAGCAGTTGTTCTGTCGTGCATCCGTTATTGCCATATCCGCCTGGATTGTAGGCGGTGCCGCCGAGATCGCGCTTCATCGAGCAGTTGAAGTTGGATGAGTTGGCCAGGTAGTCGAACTTGTCGAAGTCCATCCCCAACTGTCCCATGGCCGGAAGCAGATACTGCTCCGCGCCACGGTTGTACGCGTCTACATAGAGCACCGAGGGCCACTGCACGTCATAGGCTTGTCCGGGCTGCAGCTCCATCATCGGAAGGCACTCGAACTCGCGGGGTGGATTCTCTCCCAGAAGGAAGTAGTCGCTCGGCGGCGCGCCGCCATTGAACCAGAAGGAGCGCCAGTAGTACTCGATGCGCGTACCCGGCACGAAGACCTGGTCGGGCAGGATCTCGTTCGCCTCGTTGTAGTCCCCGGGTCCCCGGTATCCGGGATCGTCCTCGTGGAAGTACGTGGCGAACTGATTGCGCCACACGTTGGGCGTGGTGCCTGTTTGGGCCGAGTCCATGAGCACGCAGACGAAGTCGTCTTCCGGATCGGCCGTCAGGCGAGCCTTCCAGGTGTGGTACTCGGGGATCATCGGTTGTCTGGGACCCAGGCGGGCGACGCGGAAGCAGAGCTCGCAGAGCCAGCGGCTGTCCTCGGAGGTCACGAACGGGCCGGCGACCACCGAGCTGTCGCCGTGCCAGTCGTTCTGCTCCGGGTTGGGGCCGCTGAGATCGAAGGAGATGTTGGCGTTGCCCCGGTCGCTCGGCTCCAGATAGGTCGGGTAGTTCTGTCCGAAGCTGTCGTGATACTGTCCCCCGTCGACCCAGCTTATCGGCGGGGCGTCGGCGGCGTTGGTAATCCCCACCTGCACGTTGTCGATCACCGGCGAGCCGCCGGTGCAGCCTTCGTCGATGCACTCCGAGGGCGGGATGCCGAAGCCGTCGCAGCTACAGTAGACCTCCCACGTGAAGCGCATCGAGTCCCAAGCCACCGGCAGGGGCGCGTCGGCCATCGTGCTCAGATTGTAGGGTCGTTCGCCGCAGATGCCCGGCTCGAGGTAGTACCATAGATCTTGGCCTTGACGGCTCGACCAGTGGGGAATGGGGTTGGCCTCGGTCGTGTAGGGATACATGCGCCAGCCGGGCCGGTAGTGCGCCCCCGTGCTGTGCGGCATGTTGAGGAAGGCGTCGATACGGGCGATGACCGAGTTCCAGTAGGGCGGCGGGTGTCCCTCGCGGGGCACGACCCCGGTTTCGAATTGTTCCAACTGCTCCGGCAGCAGGCCCGGGCCGTTGGCGCAGGTGGTGCCCACGAAACCGACCGCGTCGCCCGACAGGGTGCACTCGCAGGTCAGGCCGAGGTCATCCAGCCACTCCTCGTACTCGTAGTCGTGCACGATGTGCATGTAGGCGCCGATCCCGGTGCAACGATCGAAGGTCCACCCTTGCGCGCCGTCCTCGAAATCGAACGTGGAGATCGATCCACCCACGTCGACGGCGAAATCGTCCGCGCCGAAGGGCCCGCAGGGCGAGTCCCAGTTGCCGTCCTCGTCGGACCAGCCGCCGTCGGCCGTCATGCGGAATTCGATTTGAATGTGCGTTGTCGTTGCCGGCAAGGCGCCGGCGGGCACCTCGATCCCCGTGTCGTAGAGCGCCGGGTCGAGATGCTCCCCGATCACGCCGGTGAGGCTCTCGATCAGGTGCTCCTCGATCAGTTCCTCGGTGTCGTCGTAGCAGAGCACGTACAGGTGGGTGAAGTCGAAGTCGGTCTCGGTGTGGTTGAAGTACTCGAACTGAAGGTCCACGTCGTCATTGACCGGATCGATCGGGAATTCGGGCGAGAAGGCCCGCTGGCACATCTTGTTCTGATAGCCCATCCCGGCAATGAAGTCGCGCAGATCGGCCTCGTCCTGATGGATGCCGCACCAGATCATTCCGGTGGTGTTGTTGATCATCGGCACGCACGGATCGCCGTGCAGGGTGAAGTCGGAGGCCGTGACGCGATAGAAGTAGACGCCCGGATTCGCGGTCTTGTCCGAGGTAATGCACCCCTGGAAACCGTTGGACCCGGGGGTCTCGAAGTCCCAGACGCCGTCCTCGAGGGCCACGCCGTTGCCGTCGTCGTTGCCGAACCAGACGGTGTCTTGTCGGGTGTCGACGAATTCGGGGGCGGTCGCATCGTGCGGCTGCTCGCCCGGCCTGTGGTCGGCTGCATGTCGAGCGGGGCCAGGGGGGACCGCATTCGCGGTGGCGAAGCCCAACAAGAGCACGGTCAGCAGAAACAGACCCCTTCTCATGCTTTCCTCCAGAGTGGGGAGTTTGCGGTTGCCCGCACGCCCCCAAAGGAGCGCGCGCAGTGACGGGTCACGCTCTCGCGAGCCCGGTTTCCCGACCGGACTACAGGCCGATGGGACGAAGCGGTTGAGGGTAGGTCGGTCCGGCCCCGGACGGGTCTTCACGAAGCTCGGCTAGGACATCACCTCCTCTACACGCGCTCAGGGCCTCACGCACGGTACGGCAGGGGATGCAGACAGTCTCGTCCACAAGGGTCAGCTCGCGCGTGGAGCGCATGGCACGCGCTCGCAGGCCGCGGGATTCCTTTCATCGCCAAAGGGGTTGGCTGGACGAGGCGCCCGCACCGCTGCGCCCAGCCGTGTTGATCTATCTCAACAAGAGCAACTTCTTCCCCGAGCTGAAGCCGCTGGGGGTGGTCATCTGCATCCAGAAGAGGCCCCCGCTCACGCGGCGGCCGTGATCGTCGGTGCCGTCCCAGACGAGCGTGTGCTCGCCGGCCGTCTTCTCTGCATCGATCAGCGTTCGGATCAGTCGACCCGAGACGTCGAAGACCGACAGACGGACCTGCGCGCGCGACGCCAGCGAGAGGCGGATGGTGGCGCGCGTGTGGAATGGGTTGGGACGCGCCGCATGCAGGTACGTCACCGGTCCCGCCACGTGACCGGGTGCCTCCGGCCCCACCCCGGTGCTGAAGCAGGGATAGAGCCATTTGTGGAACGGCGCCGCGCCGGATGCCATCCACTCCAGCATGGGGCCGTAGAGGTTGGAGGTGCCCTCCACGTGGCAGATCGAGTCGTTGCTGCACGGCTCGCCCAGGCACTCGGGCTCGGAGAGATGATGGAAGCTGAAGCCGTTGACGACCGTGCGCCAGTTGGCCATGCCGGTCTGCTCGTTGACGCGCACCACCTGGGCGAAATCGACGTATTCCTCGTTGCCGGTCAGCTCGTGGCTCCAGAACGACAGATTGCCGGCGACGTCGGGCACCCCGGGCTGCACTCCCAGCACGTTGAAATTGTATTCGTTGGGACACCCGTTGCCGTAGAGGCTCAAGCCTGGATCGGCGGGCGTGAAGTACGGGGTCTCCACCGCGTCGAGGAAGACGCAATAGGCCGGGTCCTCGTTGAGATCGCGGTAGGACTGGGCCGCAAGCCTGACGCCCAGCACGTTGTGGGCGAAGTCGATCGCCAGCCCCTCCAGCTCGTCGGCCAGGATGAAGGCGATTTCGTCGCCGTCGAAGATGAAGCCGCGGCGCGTGTCGGCCAGCCCGCAGTCGGTGGTGGCCAGCCACTGGTCGAACAAGTCGAAGTCCTCCGGTTCCATCGAGCCGTCGCTCAGATTGCCTGTGTTGAGGATGATCAGCCGGTAGCCGAGAAGCTGTTCGGTGGTGCATCCGTTGTTGCCGTAGCCGCCGGGGTTGTAGCCCCCGCCGCCCAGATCGCGCTTCATCGAGCAGTTGTAGTTCGTAGACGTGTCCAGGTAGTCGAACTTGTCGAAATCGATGCCCAGTTGCTCGAGGGCGGGCAGCATGTACTGCTCGCCGCCGAAGTTGTAGGCATCGACATAGAGCACCGAAGGCCACTGAACCGCGTACTCCTCTCCCGGCGCCACCTCCATGGTCGGCAGGCACTCGAACTCGCGATGGGGCTCGGCTCCCAGGTAGTAGTACTCCTGGGGCGGCACGCCGCCGTTGAACCAGAAGGACCGCCAGTAGTACTCGACGCGTGTGCCGGGCACGAAGACCCGATCGGGCAAGATCTCGTTCTGCTCGTTGAAGTCCTGCGGACCCTGGAAACCGACGGCGTCCTCGTGGAAGTAGGACGCGAACTTGTGTTTCCAGATCTGCGTCCCGTTGATCGTCTCCAGCGAGTCCAGGAGAACGCAAATGAAGTCCTGCTCCGGGTCGCCGGCGAGGCGCGCCTTCCAGGTGTGGTACTCAGGGATCATGTGCTGCCGGGCGCCGATCCGCTCGACCTTGAAACAGAGCTCGCACAGCCAGCGACCCGCTTCGGTCGACACGGTGGGGCCCACGACCACCGAGCTGTCGCCGTGCCAATCGTTCAAGGTCTGATCCTCGCGGCTGAGATCGTAGGAGATGTTGGCGTTGCAGCGGTCGCTCGGCTCGAGGTAAGTCGGGTAGTCCTGTCCAAAGACGTCGTGGTACAACCCGCCGTTGACCCAACTGATTGGGGGCGCGTCGGCTGCGTTGGTCAGCCCGATGCGCAGGTTATCAAAGACCGGCGCCCCGGCCGTGCAGCCTTCGTCCAGGCAGGTGGTGGGAGGGATGGCGAACGCGTCGCAGCTCGCCCACACCTCCAGGACGAAGCGAAGGGAGTCCCAGGCGGTGGGCAGCGGATCGTCGGCCATGGTGGTCAGGTTGTCGGTGAGGTCGACGCAGGCGGCCGGGCTGACGAAGTACCAGAGCTCCTGACCCGCGCGGGGCGACCAGTGGGTGGCGGGATTGATCTCCGTGGTGTAGGGATAGCGCCGGTATCCCGGCCGGAAGAACGACCCGGTGGTGTGGGGGAAGTTGAGAAAAGCGTCGTAGTTGGCCAGCACCGAGTTCCAGTAAGGGGGCTGGTAGGTCCCGCGGGCCAACACGCCGGTCTCGAAGCGCTCGTTCTGTCCCGGCAGCAGGCCGGGCCCGTTCTGGCACACCGTGCCGACGAAGGCGACGGCGTTGCCGGTCAGGGAACACTCGCACGTGAGGCCCAGGTCGTCCAACCACGCTTCATACTCGTAGTCGTGAACGATGTGCATGTAGGCGCCCACGCCTGCGCACCGCTCGAAAGTCCAGCCCTGGGGGCCGTCATCGAAGTCGTAGGTTGCGCCCGATGCGCCCACGGAGATCGTGACGTCATCGGCGGCGAAGGGCCCGCACGGCGAGTCCCACAGTCCGTCCTCGTCCGACCAGCCCAGATCCGATTCCATGCGGAACTCGATCTGGAGGCGGGTCGTCTCGAGCGGCAGCGCGCCCGCGGGCACCTCGATGCCGTCGTCGTACGTGGCGGGCAGATCCGCCTCGCCGATGACGCCATCGAAGTAGGTGACCAGGTATTCCTCGACCAACGCCTCGGTATCGTCGTAGCAGAGCACACACAGATACGTGTAGTCGAACTCCGGCTCGGTGTGGTTGAAGTAGTCGAACAGCACGTCAACGTCGTCAGCGGCCGGATCGATGTCGAAGTACGGGGAGAAGGCGCGCTGACACTGGCTGTTCTGATAGCCCATGCCGGTCAGAAAGTCGCGCTCGATGGCCTCGTCCTCGTGAATACCACACCAGAGCATGCCCGTCGTGCCCGCAATCATCGGCACGCAGGGATCGCCGTGAGCGGTGAAGTCCGCCGCGGTCACCCGTGCGAAGTACGTGCCGGGGTCGGCGGTCTGATCGAACGAGCGACACCCTTGGAAGCCATTGGATCCGGGGGTCTCGAAGTCCCAGTAGGCGTTCTGCAGCGGGTGACCGGATCCGTCGTCGCCGCCGAACCAGATCGTGTCGGCGCGGCTGTCCCTGACGTCACGACGCGCCAGATCGTCGTCCAGGGCGGACAGGATCCCCGCCCCGCGCACCAGTGGATCGTCGAGGGCCAGCGGCGCGGACGCGGTGAGAACGGTGAGCACACAGACCGTCAGACAGAAGAAGCGTCCCATGGACATCTCCCTTCACGCATTCGAGCCGGACGTGGGGAGCCCGAGCGCTTGGTGGTGGAGGATGTCCCTGGGAGAGCTTCGGTTTCGGGGGGGTCGAGAACCCCCGAAGTGTCGCTGTCGGCCGTGCACTCCGGATAGGTGCCTGATCTCAGGATAGAGATACGCGCCGACACCGTCAAACCGGATCACTCGCCGTTACGCACAACGACGCATTCGGCTCCTGTACTATGCGGAACCGTATAAAACCATTTCACAGATAGTGCATGTCTTGCCACTGGGACAGACGGCGTCCTATCTCAGAAGAAGAACGCGTGCGGTGGCGACAGGTGTCGCCGGGGCGCGGGGGGTGTCAAAGGCGCGGATGCAGAGCCAGTAGCAGCCGCCTGGGGCCGCCTGGCCCTGATCGTTGCGTCCGTCCCAGCGCACCTGGGGACCGAGCGGGGAATTCGTGATCGCCAATCCGGCGCTGTTTGTCGACGGCCGAGCGCCGGAAACAACCGTGGATGCGATCGTCCGGCCGGAGGCATCCACGATGGCCGCCGTGAAGGGAACGTCCGGAGCGCGACTCAACTGGAAAACGACGACATCGCGCGCCGGGTTTGGCCGGGCCCACGCCCGCAAGCGCCCGCGGGAGGAGAGCGGGCCGGACGGATCCGCGAAGGGGCCGGGGTCGTCCCCGATCACGACATTGGAGAAGTCCATCACCACGAATCGGCGGTGGGGAGGATCCGATACCTGCTGGTGGTGGCCCCGATCGCGCGCCACGACCCGCCAATAGAAGGTGTGCCCCAGGGGGATCTCGGGGCGGTATTGGAGCTCACTTGGCGTTCCCGCTTCCACAATCAAGGGATCCACAAAGAGGGTCTCCGGAGAGATCCACAACTCGTAGGTCACACGGTCGCCCGGCTCGGGGTCGTAGGCGTCGGTCCAATCGAAGACCGTCGGCGCGCCGGCCTGCAGCGTGTCGCCATCCTCCGGGGCCAGCAGGGAGAAGGGCGCGGGCGGCGTGTGGAATTGGGCGCCGTAGATGTCCCACGCCGTGGTGAGGCGGTCGAGGACGTGCTGGCGCTGCTCTTGGCTCTCCCAGTTTCCGCGCGCCTCGACGAAGATCTCCAGATCGTCGATCCAGTCCTGGAAGCGGGCCGCATCGACCGTGCTCTCGATCGGCTGTCCATCGAGCCGCACGAAGACCGCGCCGGTATGCGCGAAGAGCTCCTGCAGCGCGGGATGGCGCAGATCCGACCAGCCGTCGACGCGGAGCGCCAGCCAACAGCTCTGATGGACGACGCAGCTCAGGGTTGTGTCGAGCACCGTTCCCGCGGTCGTCGCGGGCAAGGAGATCCTCATCCAGTCCACCCCGTCTCGAATGAGAACCGCCTCTTCCAGGGGCAACACCGAGCGAATGCTCAGGGAGATGTCCAGCGGGGCCGCCGGGCCGAGGACGTCGACCTGTCCTCCGGCGGGCGTGCCGTTTACCGTGAACTGCGGGATGAGCGGGTAATTGGTGACGAACGTGCGTCCCGCCTTCAATCGCTGGACCCACGACGCCGGATCGTGCGGCTGCCCGGGATCCTCCTGGACGTAGACCCGGTAGCCACCGGCGGGACGACGCACGTAGCTGCAGACCACCGCGTCGGTGCCGGCGGCGATCGGCACCTGGTATCCGGCGCTGAGCAGCCCGTACCAGTCCTCGAGGTAGATGTCGGGGTCGTTGCTGTAGGAGAGCAGCTCCATGGCGTCCAGGCTGCCCAGGGCCGCCTGCACCGGCAGCTCGCGGGCGAGCCCGCATTCCGGCCAACCCTCGTCCGCGAAGAAGTCGCCTCCGGTTTGCGGATGGGCGAGCACCATCGCCTCGTCCCAGGCGGGTCCCCACTCGAGCCACTGGTCGGTGAGCATGGGATACGGCGGGTTGTGAGGCGGGGCGCACCAGAAGAGAGTGATCATCTCCTTGAGGTTGAGGAGCGCGGCATGACCGTAGACCTGATTGCGGAGCTCCCCCGTGTAGTAGAGCACCGACTCCGAGGAGCTGATCGGGTGCGGTCCCCCACTGAACTGGTAGCTGCCGTCCATGAGATAGACCTGGTCCATGCCCTCCGCTTCGGCGATCAGCAGCATATCATCGGGACAGACGTTGTAGTCGCGCGGCGAGTGTTGAGTGTGAACGTGCATGTCTCCGCAGTGCCAACCCTCGGCCGACAGGTCGAACACCTCCTGCAGGATGACGGTCAGCGTGGTGTCGCCCTGTACATCGGGAAAATAGTGCACCGGGCGCCACTCGAAGCCTCGGCCGACCGTGATGTCGGTCACGCCCAGGGGCAGGTCCATGATCACCGCGCCGTCGAAGTAGAAGTAGCTGCCCAGATGCCCATGACTCAACAAGGTTGAATCGGGATAGCCGGGATAGGGCTGGTTCTGCGACGTGCGCACATGGGCCCGCACCGGGATCGGGGCGCCGAGCTCGTCGACCACCCGCAGCTCCACCTGAGCTCCTTGGACGACCGCCGGCCACGACCCGAGCGCCACCCCCAGAATCAGGCGCGCACCGGTCCATGGACCGGCTCGAAGCCGCTGCCCCGGGCGACAGCGGGAAGAGCCGGGGACCGGGCGGCGGGGGTGCCCAACGGCTCGACCGACCGCCGATACCACAACGGCCACGCCTCGCGCGATCATGGCAATACTCGGCGTCACACTCGGTGGCCTCGGCCGCGAACGAGCAGGGCCCGTTGTGCGCGGGTACAGAACCCAAGGGTCCGAACATCCTCCGGGGCCAAACTTGCACGTGTGCGTTAGGGAGCGATCGAGTCCTTCGTTCGCTCGCTGTGAGGGTAGCGTTAAGAGTCTAGCTCGGCCGGAGTGGGGTGGTCAATCGGATGCGGGTCACGACTCGGGAATTGAATCACCGGACTGCAATTGGAGATTTTGCTTAACAGTGTATCGTTTCTTGCTGCCGGGATGCCCGGCGCGCGTTCGGTCGCGGCGGCCGGGCTCCGGCCCACCGTGCCCGCGCCACCCACAGCTCGTCCCGGCTCAATCCCGCGCGGCCCGCACCACCCACAGCTCGTCCCGGCTCAATCCCGCGCGGCCCGCGCCACCCACAGCTCGGCGATCTTCATCGCCACCTGCGTCGCCTTCTCCATGTCCGGCAGCGAAGCCCACTCCCGCACGCTGTGGTAGTTGAACCCCCCGGTGAAGATGTTGGGGGTGGGAATGCCCATGTAGGAGAGGCGGGCGCCGTCGGTGCCCCCGCGGATCACGTCGAGGAACGGCTCGACGCCCACCGCGCGGCAGGCCTCCATAGCCACCTCCACGATTCGCGGGTCCTCATCCACCTTGGGCCCCATGTTCCGGTAGGACTCCTTGACCCGGAGCTCGATCTCCACCTTCGGCAGGAGCTCGCGCACCTCATCGCGGATCGTCTCGAGCAGCCGGATCTTCTCCTGCGATTTCTCCATGTCGTGATCGCGGACGAGCAGCCGCAGGGTGCAGCGATCCACGGTGCCCTCGATCTTGTGCGGGTGCAGGAAGCCCTGCCGGTCCTCGGTGGTTTCGGGCCGCATCTCTTCGGGCAGCCGGCGGATGATCTCGGCCACGGCGTAGATTGTGTTGGCCATCTTGTCCTTGGCGCTGCCCGGATGCACGTTGTAGCCCTTCAATACGAAGGTGGCGGCATGGGCGTTGAACGTCTCCTTCTCGATCTTGCCCAGCACGTCCCCGTCGAGCGTGTAGGCGATCCTGGCGCCGAAGCCCTCGACGTCGAACTTGTCGGCCCCACGACCGATCTCCTCATCGGGCGTGAAGGCGACGCGGAGAGTCCCGTGCAGGATGGAGGGGTCCTCCACCAGGCGCTGCACGGCCTCCATGATCTCGGCCACCCCGGCCTTGTTGTCCGCGCCCAACAGTGTGGTGCCGTCGGATGTGATCAGATCCTTGCCGATCTGATCGGCAAGGGGAGGCGTCTCGGCGACGCGGATGACCTGGGACGGATCTCCGGGCAGGCGGATGTCGCCGCCGTCGTAGTTGCGGATGACCTGCGGCTTGACGTCCAGGCCCGGCGCATCCGGACTGGTGTCCATGTGAGCGATCAGGCCTACTGCGGGCACGCGGCCATGGGCGGCGTGATCGCTCGGGAGATTGGACGGGAGGGTGGCATAGACGTATCCGTTGTCATCCACCCGGGCCTCCAGACCCATCGCCTTCAGCTCATCGACCAGCAGGCGGGCCAGATCGAACTGCCGCGCGGTGCTCGGGCACGTCTTGGAAGTCTCGTCGGATGTCGTGTGCACCTTCACGTAGCGCAGGAAGCGCTCCAGCAGGCGCTCGGTGCGTGGGTCCCGCTCCTGTGGGCGAGGGGTGCCGGTCATCGCGACCTCCTTGTGTTTCGGTGTGCCGCGCGCGCAAACGCGCGCAGCGCCATCGCCAGGGGCCCCGCGCGGGCGGGCTAGGTGCTCTGCCGGGCCCAGTGGACCAGCTCCCGCATGCTGGGCGGCTTCCCGTACATCAGGATCCCGATCCGGAACACGCGCGCGGTGATCCGAATCACCCCCCAGGTGGATGCCATCAACAGGACCGCGGCCAGCACCACCTGCCATAGGGGCGCGGGCGGATTGGCCGGAATGCGGTTCATGATCACAAAGGGAGTGAATGGGGGAATGAACGTGGCGACCACCGCGACGATGTGGTCGGGATTGCTCGTGACGAAGACCATCAGAAACAGCGGCACCATCAGGATGAACATGAGTGGCTGCGTCAAGGTCTGCGCCTCGCGGATGGTGTTGCAAACCGATCCGATGCCGACGAAGATCGCCGCGAAGAACAGGAAGCCGAGCAGGAAGAACCCCAGGAACCAGAAGATCGCTCCACCCCCGAAGCTGCTGGCGATCCCCATGCCGATCTGCTGCATCAACGGGCTCTGGATGGCCGCGAACGCCAGCACCGCGGACCCGATCCAGATCAGCAGCATCGTCAAGCCGGCGGCCGCCAGGCCGACCAGCTTGCCGAACATGAATTCGAACGAGGACACTGAGGAGAGCAGCACCTCGATGATGCGGCTCGTTTTCTCTTCGATCGTGCTGGTCATCAAGTGACCCGCCATCATGATGACCGAGATCCAGAGCAGATAGACGAACGCCATGGGCGCGTAGGAGCGCACCACATGGGCTGCCGTCGCCTCCTCGCCGCCTTCCTCGGTGACCGCGTGGGTGCGCAGGGGAACCCCGGCCAGGAAGCGATCCAGCAGCACCTCGTCGCCGATCCTCGGCAGCAGGTCTTGGCGCGCAACAGCACGGTTCACGTCCCCTTGGACCAACTCGGCAAGCCCCTCGGCAGCCGCGTCCGACGTGTAGTAGTCGATCCGCACCGGGAGCTCATCGCCGGCGCTCAGCCGGAAGAAGGCGAACAGGTGCCCGGTCTGGACGGCAGTCTGCAGAAACCAGAGCCGGTCTTCGGACTCGATCGGTGCGTTCAGCTCCTCGGGCTTGACGAAGCGATAGTCGCGCGCGCCGATGTTCAGCGTGCCGTCCTCTGCCCGCTCGACCAGTTTGGGCACGACATCGTCTGCATACCGGCCGGTCTCGTCCACGAGGGTGAAGTCACGAGGAGGCTTGGGCACCGATTCGAGCAAGATCGGGATGGCCATGGCCAGGACGAGGGTGATCGGCAGCGAGAGTGCCGAGATCAGGAACGTTCGCGTGCGGACGTAGGCCAGGTACTCCCGTTGAGTCACCCGCAGGATGCGCGCGTTCATGCCTCACCTCCGTCCGGTCGCCGCCGCACGTCGGTCCCCACCTCCGGCACCAGGCTGCCGTCGGCCCCGAAGCGCACTCCCCGGCGGGTGTCGGCCGTTTCCAGGAAGATGTCGTAGAGCGAGGGCTCGCTGATGTCGAACGTGGTCACCCGGATCTTGCCGACCAATTCGGCCAGCAGCTTCTGCGGATCGGCGTCGTCGGCCAGGAAGATCTCCATGCGGTTGCCGTACTCGCGCACGCGGGTCACGTAGGGCAGCTCGCGGATGAAGCCCGCGTCGCCGTAGTAGCTGAGGCGCACCGCCCGATTGGGGGCATCGGCCTTGATGCTCTCCACCGGGCCGTCCAGCACCTTGCGGCCGTTGTGAATCATGAAGATCGCGTCGCACAGCGTCTCGGCGTGCTCCATCATGTGCGTCGAGAAGATCACCGTGTGGCCGCGCCGCCGGTGATCGAGGACCGTCTTCTTGAGCACTTCGAGGTTGACCGGGTCCAGACCCGAGAAGGGCTCGTCCAGGATGAGCAGCTCGGGATCGTGCACGATGGTGGCCGCGAACTGAATCTTCTGCTGCATTCCCTTCGAGAGGCTGTCGACCGACGCGTGCAGCCACTTCTCCAGGTCCAGCGAGGCGATGATCTCCTCGGCGCGCCGGCGGGCATCGGCGGCGCGCATGCCCTTGAGCATCCCGATGTAGGTGACGAACTCGATGCAGCGCATCTTCTTGTACATGCCCCGCTCTTCGGGCAGGTACCCGATGCGCGGTCGTGCCGCGGCCGGATCGCGGTCGCCCAGCACCTCGATCGTGCCGGTATCCGGTCGGATGATGTCGACGATCATCCGCAGGGTTGTCGTCTTGCCGGCCCCGTTGGGACCGATGAAGCCGTAGACGACCCCGCCTGGGACCTCGAGCGACAGGTCGTCCACGGCCACATGCGAGCCGAACGTCTTGCGCACCCTCTCCAGGCGCAGGGCTGACATGATTCCCCCCGTGCCGTCGTTGTCGCGATGGGAGTTACGGATCGGTAGGGACAGTAGTTGGCGGCGCCGGGCCCCGTCAAGATTCCAGCGCCGATCGTGCCGCTCGGGGCGCGCCTACGGGTGGGGAACGGGGTTCCAGCGCAGTCCGAGGTTCAGGATGCGCTGGATGAGCCGGTCGTAGGAGATGCCCTTCGTCTCCGCCGATTCGGCGAAATCTTCACCGTAGGAAAGGGCGGGGTTGGGATTGGCCTCCAGGAAGAACAAACGGCCGTCTTCGGAGAGGCGAAAATCGAGCCGCGCGTAGCCCGAGAGGCCCAAAATGCGATAGATCCGCCGGCTGCTCGCCCGAATGCGGCGTTGCATCTCCACCGGCAGATCGGCCGCCTCGCGGCTGGTCACACCCCATTTCTGCTGGTACTTGAGATTCCACTTGGCGTGAGCGGTGGCGATCAGGGGCGTGTCCTCCTCCTTCTTCTCGAACAGCAGCTCCCAGATGGGAAACAGCTCCAGCCGCCGATTGCCGATCACGCCCACGTAGAGTTCGCGGCCGTCGATGAACTCCTCGGCGATTGCGTCGGTGCCGACGTGCTCGTGAACGAAGGCCACCCGCTTGGCGAGCGCTTCCTCGTCCCGCACCAGGGAGGCGCGCGAGATGCCGTGCGAGGCGTCCTCCACGGCCGACTTGACGAAGAGCGGGAAGCGCAGGTGCTTGGGACAGCGGATGCGGCGGCCGATGCGGAAGACCGCGAAGGCGGGCCCGGCAATACGGTGATAGGCCAGGAGCTTCTTGGAGAGCGCCTTGTCGCGCGCGATCAGGAGCCCGCGCGGGTTGCAGCCGGTGTAGTGGAGCCGGATCAGCTCCAGGTAGCTGACCACGTTCTGGTCGAGGATCGGATGGCCGGCGAACTCCTCCAGGAGGTTGAAGGCGATGTGCGGGCGGAACTCCTCGATCGCCCGCCGAATCACCCCCAGGTCGTCGTAGACGCCCAGCGTGTGCACCTGGTGCCCGATCTCGCCCAGCGTGGTGACGACGTCGTACTCGGTCTTCCAGTCGGCGCGAAAGAGCTCCTCGTCGCTCATCCCCTCCACGGTTGCGGGGGGTTCCAGGCCCTGGGCCACCAGGGTGAGCACGCGCAGCTTTTTCACATTTCCACCCACCGACGGTGCCGGTAGAGGGACTCCACGGTGTGCTTGACCAGCAGAATCGTGAAGTCCAGCTTGATCCGGCGCTCGGGGCCTTTGACGACCAGCCGCAGCTCGCGGCAACGGCCGATCATGTCCTTGAGCACGTGGTCGAGCAGGTAGCCGTGCTCCCCCGTCCACCGCGCGGCGTCGTGCAACACCTCCCTCCGCACGCGCCGAATGAACGCGGCCGCTCGCTCGCGGCTGCTGTTGGGGGGCGCCACGTGGAACAGCTTGAGCAGGTCGCGATCGTAGGCGTCGGTGTGCTCCAGAGCGTACGCGGCGCGCTTGCGCCGGTAGTGCTCGCGCAGCGTCTTGCGCAGCTTGGCCACCGAATCGACGTGAGCGCGCGTGCGCACGAACGGCCGCCAGCCGGCGATCTCCTGCATCAGCTCGTCGACGTACTCCAGTTTGCGCAGCGCGCGCGGCCAGCGCTGGTATTCCTTGCGCCACTGGGAGCGCGGCTTCAGCCAGACGGCGAACGTCTCGGCGAAGTCCTCGTCCGGGTGGGCCTGGGCGTACCAGTACTCCAGGTGCTGAACGTGGGAGCGGCTGTAGGGATTGGGGCGGTAGAAGCGGGGATAGCTCACCGAGGATCGCCCGAAGAGCTGTTGGCGTCGCCTGCGACGGGACAGCCGGTAGGCGTGGTCGACGACGTGTCCGGTCTCGTGGCGCAGCAGCCGCATGCACCACTCCTCCGATGCGCCCTCGGCCTCACCGATCATCTTGCGCTCGAGCCGGATCAGGCGCGGGTGGGCCAGGTAGAACGGCACCGCGATGCCGGTCATGCCGTCGGGCGTGAACCAGTCGTCCGACAGCCAGAAGTGGGGCCGCACGAGGATGCCCCGTCGATCCAGCTCTTCGTGCAGACGCCGGATGCGGCGCTCCAGGACGGTGCCGGGGATTTTGACGCCCAATTCGCACAACCGCATGTCGAGCAGGCGCTCGGAGGGCCACGCGGCCCACGGCGGTTGCCGGGTGCGGCGGCGTCGGACGGCTTTCTTGCGCACAGCGGTCATGATGATCCGAAGCCTACTCGCAGCCTGCCACGGCCGCAAGACGGGGGGGCGGGCACACAGCCCTTGCGATTCCGCGAAGCGCGCGTCCCTTCGCTCAATCGGTGAAGCCGCCGCGCATCAGAAAGCGCGCATACTTGCTCTCCGAGCTGGGCGACCAGGAGACGCACGCCTCGCGCAGCAACGCGCGCAGCGCGGCTTCGGCGGCGAGGGCGGCATCGCCCTGTTTCGCCTCCGGCAGCTCGAGCTCCACCTCGTGGGCGATGCTGCCGTCCGGAAAGCGGGTCGTGTCGATCTCGAGCCGCAGGGCCCCTTGCGATGCAGTCACTGCGTCCACCTCCGATGCGGATCGGGCGGGCGGGAGCGGATGAACGCGGCGCAGCGTGTCGGCTGCCCCGAGGACCTGTAGCCGTTGCCCGGGCAGGTCGTCCGCCAGGCAGCGGAGGGCGACCAGCGGCGCCTTGTGCGCCCGCAGGCCGGCCCGCAGCATCTCCTCGGCCTGGGTGGGCGAGACTCTACGCTCCTCCTCCGTACGCTCGACGCGGGCCCCGCGCCGAATCGAGGGTCCCTTGACCGTGAGGATAAACGCCTCTGATCGAAGCCATTCGGGGGGCAGCGCCTCCCGGATCTCCATCGACGGAGTCGCGCCGGGCGCGGGCAAAGCGGCCAGCAGTGCGACGGCGGCCGATGCGGACTCCCGACCGGCCGCAAGGGCGTGGGGGGCCAGGTGGATCTCGTGGCGCAACCGCAGCCCCCAAAGCCGGTTGCGCAGATCACCGGCGGGGGAGTCCATGTACAGGTTGCGCTGGAGCAACACGCGGTTCGAGGGCCCCAGGCGGCCCAGCAGGCGCCCAAGTCCGGCCTCGTCCAGCTCGACCTTCAGCTCCACCTCGCGCCCGGACATGCATAGTCTCCTAGTGTATTGTGGCACGGTAAGTTATGTCGGTGGTTGGTGAGAGGAGGCGGGACAGCGAAAAGCCGACCACTGGCGTCGGCTTTTCGCGAAGAGAGCGTCTCGCACACATCATGGATCCAAGGACGACGCCCGCTACGGTCTGATTGGGGGTGCCGGTGGCTGCCGGCGACAGGGTTAAGTATACCATCAGCCGTCCCCGTCATGATGCCGTAACTTGCTGCATAATAGCAAGTTGTCGAATCCCGAAATGGGGACGGGCGCTCGGGTCGGGGGCGACGCCCTGTCGGCCGGGCGTTGAGGCTACGCCCAGAGCCTTTGGGGGTACTCCCCGGCCGCGATGAGCCGCCCGATCCCTCGGCGTACGAACTCCTTGTCTTCCGGATAGGTGATCCCGAACCAACGAGCGTCGGTGCGCAGCACGCGCACGCACGCCTCTCCGGAGCCGATGAGCTGGTGGACGACGCTGGGCAGGTAGCACTCGGCCGCGACCGAGTCCCCGTCCTCGGCCAGGAAGGCGCCGAAGTGACTCTCCAGATGATCGAAGAACTCGCGCGTGAACCCCCACAGGTTCATCGAGACGATCGTGTCGCCGGGCAAGGCGACCCATGGGCCGTCCTCGCGGGCGAACTTGATCCCGTCGTCGAAGCGCTGGATCCGCGTGCGCTCCTCGATCTTCTCCAGGAACCCGTCCGCGCCGACTGCGCACACCCCGCGCGAGACGTGGCCGTGCTCGCTGAGGGTGTGATCCAGCCGGTAGCCGACCATGCAGTACTCGCCCTGCGCTCGTGCGCGGGCGCTGGCGGTGAGCTGGGCGGCCGTGACGGCGAACGCTTCGGCGCCGTAGAAGTCGTCGGCGTTGATGACCGTGAAGGGCCCGTCCACCTCTGGGCGGGCGCACAGTGCGGCCTGGGTGGTGCCCCACGGCTTGGTCCGGCCCCGGGGGGGGTGATGTCCGCCCGGCAGGTTGTCCAGATCCTGGAACACGTAGGCGCAGTCGATGTGCGGCTCGATCGTCCGGCCCACCTTCTCGCGGAAGAGCGTCTCGATGTCGCGCCGAATGACGAAGACCACCTTCCCGAACCCTGCGCGGGCGGCGTCGAAGACCGAGTAGTCGAGCACGTTCTCGCCGCCGGGGCCCACCGGATCGATCTGCTTCAGCCCGCCGTAGCGGCTGCCGATGCCCGCGGCCATCACGACCAGATGCGGGCGGATCGTTGAAGGATGCGTCACCTTGCACCGCTCCTGCTGCCCGTGTTTCCTGCTGCGCGATCCCAGGCCGTGGGCCCGGAACAGGGCACGATAGCCCGGCTCGGCCGTCGGGTCCAGGCGCGAGATGTCTGCGGCGGCTCGATCCGCGGCCGCTCGCGGATGAGCCGCGGGCCGGAGCGGCGCGCCCTCCCCATCGGCGCGTCCGTCCGGCCCGCATGCCGTCGATGCATCCTCCCCGTCGGTCGCCCTTGCGCTAGCGCAGCCGAATCACCGCCCGGCTGCGGTCGATCTCGGTGCTCTGCAGCCTCAGGTAGTAGACGCCGCCGGCGACGGCGCGGCCGGCATCGTCGCAGCCATCCCACGCAACGACATGATGGCCCGCCGCACGAACATCGTCGAGCAGGCCCCGGAGCCGCCGGCCGCTGACGTCGTAAACGCCCAGCGAGACCCGTGCGGCGCTCGGCAGCTCGAAGCGGATCGCCGTCGCATCGCGGAAGGGATTGGGCCGCGTGGGCAGCAGGCGCGCAACCTGCGGTTGCTTCGGCAACGGCTCCTCGCTGTGCGCCCACCCCTGGTAGAAGAGCTGGCGCGCCACGGCGGCGTTGGTCATCAAATCCGCGAGGCTCTCGCCGCCCAGGATCGCGAAGGCGACCACCTGCTGCTCGCCCGGACCGAGCGGGAACGGGCCGGTCGACGCCACGACACCGTAGTCGTCGGGTTGCTCGGAGGCCGGTAGCACGTACTGCGATCCGGCGGCCGACAAGAAGCCGAACTTGTCCTCGTCCAGGATGTACTCGTTCGGATAGACGAAGGTGGGGTTGTGAATCAGGCTCGCGTTGGCCACCGGAGCGGTGGATTCAAGCGCCATCACACCGGCGTGGATGCCGGACGCTTCGTCGTACATGTAGGCCAGGCCCAGAGCCGGATCGGCGCCGCCCTCGTTGCTGCCGTAGCTGTCGATGTCGATGTCGAGGAAGACGCCGGCGAAGAGGTCGCGCGGCACCGGGCTCTCGTTGGTGAGCGTGTAGTGGATGATGATGATGTCCTCGACGGGTCCGGGGTAGGCCCAGGCGGTCGAGTGCTGCTTCACGAACAGCCCGAGCGAGCCGGGAACACCCTGATCGGTGTACATGCTCAGGATGTTCTGGTCCGGGTCGCCCGCGCCGATCACCTCGCAGTGCCCGTTCGGATCGGTGGAGACCTCCCATTCGCGGCTGGGATCGGCGTCGTAGTCGCGGTTGTCGACCCAGGAGTTGTCCTCGGCCACCCACAGCCCGCCGACGAAGAGCAGGTTCTCGCCGCCGGGCGGATAGACGAAGCCCGAGCCCTCGGCCTGCGTGCCGTCCATGAAGCCCAAGATACCCTGGTTCGTCATGGTGAGGGTGCACGCATTCACGTTGTGATCCGTGCAGTCGATGCAGGGGTTGGGGTCGCACCCGGTGCCCTCGCCCAGGAACTGACCGCCCTGAGCCATGCACTCGGCCCCCGATACCACCACGCACCCCGATGCCGGCAGGCAGCATGCCCCGTTGGGCGAACTGGGATTCTGAAGCAGATTGTAGAAGACGTCCGCCTGCGCTGCGTCCACCCGCGTGTCGGGCCAGACCATGTGCGCCATGGCGGCGTCGACGTCGATCCCGGTGTAGTCGCCCATCCAGGCCCCCGTGGCCGTGGCCGGCGGGAAGCTCATGTTGGAGACGCGCTGGTTGGGGTTGAAGGTGGATGACCCTGGCAACAACGCGGCCATGTAGGTGTCGATCAGGAGGTCGTTGGCCGGATCGTTGCGGTTGTCCAGCCAGACGACGTCCACCGTGCCGTTGGGCTTGATGTCGAGCCACGGGTGCGACTGGTCGGTGATCGTGGCGTCGTCGTTGACCCGCAACGGGACGGACCACGTGATGCCGCCGTCCAGCGACTCGACATAGAAGATGTCTCCCTCATCGGGGCCGTTGCCATTGGCCTGGTGCGCGTAGACGTCCGTGCCGCCGGCGGGCCAATTGGTGCGACCATCGAGGTAGACGTAGCACGGGCCCGTAGCATTGGAGGTCACCTGCGGGCACCAGGAGCCGCTGGCGCCAGGCGCGGCGCCCACATCCACACGTTGGTCGTTGGGCTGCCACGTGAAACCGCCGTCGGTCGACTGGTTGGCGTAGATGTCGGTGGCTCCGTTGCGGCTGTCCGTCCAGACCGCGTAGACGTTGGCGCCGGTCACGCTGATTCTGGGATCCTCGGAGGCGGCCGTCTCGGGCGCATCGGTATCCACGCGCGACTCCACCCAGGAGGTGCCACCGTCGGGAGAGCTGCTTACGTAGATGTCGTAGACGCTCGTCTGGTTGATGCGGTCGCTCTGGTAGATCACATGAACGTCGTTGGCGTTGCACGCGATGTCGATCGCCGGGAACGGCCACGTGCTGTGGCCCATCCCCGCGCCCAGGAACATCTCCGGCTGCCAGGTGGCGCCGTAGTTGGTCGAGCGCGCCAGCGTGGCGTCGGTCGTTCCGGTGCTCCAGCTCTCATCCAGCCAGGCGACGTAGACGTTGCCTCCGGGAGTGCAAGCGATCTTGGGCCGGTCGGACCAGGAGTAGCTTTGGGGGTCGCGCGTGTCCAGCTTGACAGGGGCGCCCCAGGTGATGCCGGCGTTGTTCGAGACGGCGACGTAGATGTCACGATCGTGCGCGGCGTCGAGGCGCTGGGTCCAGCTCACGTAGACGTTGTTGCCCGTGGCGGCGATGCTGCAGTCGACCAGCTCGACCGCGACCGTCGCCATTACCTGAACCTCCTGGGCCAACCAGGTCGCTCCGCCGTCGAGCGAGCGATTGAGCCAGATGCTGGCCGAGTTCGGGTACTGCCAGTCCATCCAGGCCACGTAGATGTTGTTGCCGTCGACGGCCGCGACGGGACCGTAGCCGGCGGTCACCGCGTCGACATGAGTGACCGGTGACCAGGTCGCCCCGTTGTCCTGGGACGTGGAGACGTGGATCCACGGCGGCACCGGGGGCGGATTGGGATCCCCGAAGATGGTCCAGGTCATCGCGACGTTGTTCCCGCTCGCGGCGATCGCAGGCGGCGTGAAGGTGCACCCGGGGTTGGCCGGGTGGGCCGCGGTGACGTTGACCTCCGGACCCCAGGCGCCCGCGGGGGGCAGACAGCGGCTGAAGATCACGTCGGCCCAGGGCGTGTTGCGGGTGTCGATCCAGCCTGCCCCCACCCAACCGCCCGCGTCGCACACAGCGGTCTGCCAGTTGCTCAGGTCCGAGAGTCCTGAGCCGGGCGGCTGGAGACCGGCATTGATCCTCGTCTCGACCGGCGTGCCCACATCGGGATCGGCGGCGTAGGCGATGGCGTAGTGGCTGGGATTCGATGGATCGATCTCACACGAAGGATAACTCATCGCTGTGCGCGTGGGGTTTCCGGCGAAATCCGTCATCATCATCGTCACGGGCCAGATGGTTGCGGCGGTCTGGTCGACGCCGAAGGTGATCCCCCCGTCCAGCGACGCGTCCACACGGATGTTTCCCTGGACGGGCATCCAGTAGGGCGTATCCAGCCAGGAGGCCAGCACGCGCCCATCGGATCCCACCGCCACGTCGGGCCACAGCACGAGGTCCTGTCCCGGATTGTCGTTGATCGGCATCGGGGCCGACCATGCGGCGCCGCCGGGGGGCGACCAGGCGAAGACGGCATCGCTGTTCATCCAGTTGACCAGGTCGCGCTCCCAGATCGCGTGCAGGCGCTGGTGAAACGGACTCTGGGGGAAATCGTCGACCTCGATCTTCGGCTTGATCTCGAACGGCAGGGTGCCGGGCGCACCGCTCTGCATGCTGACCGGCAGAGGCGGGCCGAAGTTGACGCCCCCGTCGTTGGACACCGATACGAAGACTCCCGAGTTGGCGTTCATCGGCGGCAAGAAGTCATAGGAAGCGTAGCCGGCGTAGATGAACCCCGCCTCATCGTCCACGACGGAGGGGTCCAGCTCGGTGCCGAACACCGAGGCCGGCGGCATCGGGCTGTCGATCCAGGCCCCGCTGGCGATCACCGCGTAGCTCGTGCCGATGCCGTTGGGCGCGAACGGGTTGTCGACGTAAGCCGAGACCATGTTGCCGGACGCGAAGTCCAGCGTGATGCCGGCCGAGTTCTGCATCCCGGCGATGGCTTGGTTGACGGGCGTATTGGCGACGGCCGGGCCCGGCAGCCACAGAGCCGTGCAGAACAGCAGACCGAGGGCAATCACCGGTGCAGGCGCCTTCACGTTCGGACCCACCCGGTGAATGGCGTTGGAGAAGCGGGCGTGGGGTCTCATGTGCGTACCTCCTCTTACAAGGATGGATGAACGGCAAACGGTTGCGGGGGACCGATTCACGAAGACGGTGTGGGGGACGCGGGCGTGGCCCCGCAAGCATCCGATGGGGTTGTTTGCGAAGGAGCGATGGTCTTACGCGGCAATCGTGCGCCGGCGGGCTCGTCGCGATGGGCAGGCTGACCGCCTACGGTCGCGCGGGGTCCATGGGGTCCGTGGCGATCGACTCCGCATCTCTACGGCGCCAGGGCTCAGGGGCGCAAGCGCTCCAGGAACCGCGCGCTCATCCAGTAGGCGTCCGAGTTGTCTTCGCGGTGGCTGATGAAGAAGAGGTACTTCCCGTCGGGGGAGAGCCGAGGACAATGATCGTTCTCCGGCGAGTTGGCGGGCGGCCCGAGGTTCCGTGGCCGAGTCCATCGACCCTGGCGGTCACGGAAGCTCACGTAAAGATCGGATCCTCCCATAGAGTCATCGCGCCTCGAGCTCGCGAAGAGCAGCATGCTCTCGTCCGGGGTCACGAACGGGCTGCCTTCACTGTGCGCCGAGTTGACCGGCGCGCCCAGGTTCTCAGGCGCGGCATAGGCGCCCTCGACCATGCGGGTCACGTAGATGTCCCCCATGCCGAGCCCGTCAGCGTCAGTGGCACCGAAGTAGATGGTGCCGTCGCGCGGCACCGAGAACTGCCAGTGGATATCCAGTCCGCCCACCGCATCCGCCAGAAGCCGGGGCTCGACGGTTCCGGCATCATCAAGATCGATGCACCAGAGTCTTTCGCCGGTGAGGCGACCGCCTGGGACCGACGGACGATTCGAGAGGAAGTAGAGGCGCCGGCCGTCGGGCTGAAAGCAGGGGACATCATCGCCGTACGACAGGTCGACGCCGAAGGGCGCCAGCTCGGGCTGCGTCCACCCTGAGGGCAGACGTCGGGACCAGAAAATCTTGCCACGCGTGTAGCCCGAGTCCGACGGCATCACCGATCCGGTCCAGTAGATCTCGTCGCCCATGGGTGAGACCGCCGGGGAGCCGTGCTCGAAGAGGTGGCAGGCCACGATGCCGGGGGCGAATAGGGTCGGCTCGTCGCCGGGCGGCGACTGGCCCAGGTAGACGCCCTGCAGGTTGGGGAAGCGGACGCCGGCTGTGTCCGCGCCGGATTGTCGGAGGAGCTCGGTGATCTGGGCCCGGTTCTTCCGGCGGGCCGCATCGAAGGCCGATACTCCGGACAGATCGCGCCGGTTCGGGTCGGCCCCCCGCTCCAGCAGCAAACGCGCAACCTCCATCCGTCCTCTGTCCGCCGCACAATGCAGAGGACAGCGGCCGTAGCGATCAGATGCGTCGACATCGAGACCGGTCGCGATCAAGCGGGCCGCGATCGATGCGTCGCCGCCCTGGGCGGCCGCGTGGAGCAGCGAGCCACCGTTGCGATCCCGCCAGCGTCAAGTCGGTCCCCTGATCGGCCAGGACCGTGAAGACCCGTGTCAGTCCGCGCTCGCAGGCATAGATCAGGAGCTCGTTGCGCTTCTCGGGATCGCTGGGCAGCCGCGCCCCGCGATCCAGCAGCAGGTCGACCAGGGCCTCGAACCCGCGCCAGGTGGCCAGGCCCAGCGGGGAGTCTCCGCCCCGATCGGTGGCGTCGACGTTCGCGCCGCCGTCGAGGAGCGCGCGCGCCATCGCCACATCACCGGTCTCGCGCGCCGTCAGGAGCAACGGCGTGCGCCCGTAGTCCTCCTGCGCTTCGAGGTCAGCGCCGTCGGCGACCAGTGCCTCGGCCGCGTCCACCTGTCCGCGCCACACCGCGTAGTGGAGCGGTGTGAAGCCCTCGTACTCGCTTGCGTCGGGATCGGCTCCGCGCTCGAGCAGGAGGCGAACCATGTCGGGACCGCCGCGCAGGGCCGCGTAGTGCAGGGGCGTCGCGTTGCGATGATTGGGCGCGTTGACGGGTGCGCCCTGCTCGAGAATCAGCGTCGCCACACGCGTTCGACCTGCAACCGAGGCCCAGTGCAGGGGCGTGTCTCCATCGTCGTCGCGGGCCGTGAGGCTTGCCCCGCGATCCAGCAGGTACCGAACGAGCTCCGTATGGCCGCCATCGCAAGCGAAGTGCAGCGGCGTGCACGCACGCGCGTCGGCCGTGTCGACCGGGCACGTGCCCTGTTCCAGTAGCACACGAACCCGTTCGATGTCTCCCGCCTGGGCGGCGTCGTGGATCTCGCCGGCGGAGATGGCCGGACCGTGGGCCGCAAAGGCAGCGACAAGCATCAGAATCCGGAATGGAATGCGCATGTGGACCTCGTTCAGAAGAGACCTTTCCCCAGCACGGCGGCTCGCCGCAGCGTGGACGCCTGTGCCGACGCACGAACGGAACCTGGGGTTGCCATCTTGTGTCCCGGATCGGCGAACCTGCTCAGCCCTGCGACCAAGTCGCATGGCGGCTCGACGAGCGGCAATGCCGGACGATGACCGGCGGGTTCCGCTCTGCGGAGTTCGCGCCCGTCTTCCCGGCCTCTGAACGGGAGCGGGACGCCTGTTGGTCGGGGTAACCCGGCGGTCGGTCAACCAGTAAGTGTACTCGTGGGGCTTGAAAGGCGAGATGGATCCACTGAGCGGGAGGCCGAAGATGACGTACGTAACCGAGGAAACTAGCGACGGAATCGCAACGCTCACGTTGTCCCGCGGCAAGGTCAACGCAGTCAACATGGAGGTGCTCGCAGCGATCACGGCAAGCCTGGAATCCGCCCGTGCCGACGGCGGGGTGCGCGCGGTGGTGCTCACCGGGCGCGGGAGGTTCTTCTCCTTCGGCTTCGACGTGCCGTGGCTCTACGATCTGCCGCGGGAGGCTTGCGGACGCTTCGTCACCGAATTCAGCGCCTTGTTGTTGAGGCTCTACACCTATCCCAAGCCGGTTGTCGCGGCGCTCAACGGTCATACGATCGCGGGCGGGTGCATGCTGGCGCTGGCCTGCGACCGGCGCATCATGGCCCGCGAGGCCGGGAAGATCTCGCTCAACGAAGTCACCTTCGGATCGACCGTCTTTGCGGCCCCGGTCGCAATGCTGCGGGCGGTGGTCGGCACGCGCATCGCAGAGCAGGTGTTGCTCTCAGGCGCCATGTACGCGCCCGATGAGGCGCTGGCCTTGGGATTGGTTGATGAGGTCGTTGCGCCGGAAGTCACGCTGAGCACCGCCGGCGAACGGGCCCGCGAACTGGCGGCCGGAAATCCGGTTGCTTTCGCCCACCTGAAGCGTCTCGTGCGCGGGCCGGTGCTGGAAGAGATCCGCAGCAACTCGACGGCGTCCATTGAAGGCTTCCTGAATCTTTGGTATTCGCCGTCCGCGAGGGAGCAGTTGCGGGGAATTGAAATCCGGAAGTAGCTTCCTGGGCGGATGGAATCTACGCATTGTTGCCCTTGAACGCTACGAGGTGGCCGCCCACGTTGTTCTAGACAATTGCGATGCGTGGGTATGCGCACGAAATCCAGCCCCTGGAAGCCGAAGAACTCGTCCAGGAGCTGGAAGCCAGTCGCGGCACCACTTCCCGTGATAGAGGAGGGGCAGCTACCGTCGCGCAGGGATCCCGTTGCGATCAGTCGCGGGAGAAGCCCCTCGCCTCGCTGCCGATACGCCGCCCGGCAAGCGACCTGGAACTGCGCCCTGAGGCCAGGCCCTGCCCCGCCTGCCGAGAATAGCTGTGTCTGTCGATCTAGGCCCCGCCACAATGCAGACACCTCGCCCACCACGCGCGAATGGTGCAGCTGGCGCTTGAAATGGCCTCGAGACGGGGCCATAATCGTTTCACTGACCGTGTGGAATTCGGGGTGGCGTTCGGTCACCAGCTTTTTGCAGTTTTAGGGGTCGGATGTGGCTCATCGTACTTTTGGGTCGCCCGGTGTTTCTCCCGTGACCCATCCGTTGGGTGCCTGCGACCCACCCGGTTCTCTTTGTGACCACCAGGGTATCGGGAGGCCTACCACGACCCAAAGACAATCTCCGGGATGACCACGCTCGCATGGAGGTGGCAGCGCATCTGGCCCCCCGTGTTTTGGAGCGCTCCGAGGGATAGGTCGTATCGGTGTACAGCGAAACAGATCGTGCCTCTCCGACGGCGACTAGAAGACTGCGAGAGATGGCGACTGCCGAGCTTCGTCACCTGGTTGAAGAAGCTGGCAGCGCGTTTCCGGCCACCGCATGGGTCTGGCAGGCTCTCCGGGTTAGAGGCGGACTGCTGGTGGACGATCCCGGATTCTGTTGGGGGCTTCTTCCGCTGTTCGTCTGCCAATCTGCCGGCGGCGAACCTGCCCGCGCGTTGCCTCTCGCGGCCGCCTTCGAGTGTTCAGTCGCGGCTGCTTTCGCGGTTGATGATCTGCAGGACAAGGGCTCGCCAGAGGCCTTGTGGCGTTCCTGCGGTGAGCCAACGGCCAGCAATGTTGTCGTGAACCTTCTCTTCCTGTCTCAGCGTGCGCTGGTGCACCTCCTCCGCTTTGGCGTCGGTCCCGATCGCGTGGTCGAAGTCACGCAGCTCTGGGCCGAAGCGGGAACAAGAGCCTGCGCAGGGCAGCAGCTTGACATCGACTCGGTTGCGGGCCCAGATCTTTCAGAGGATGACTACCTGACGATGGTCAGTGGGAAGTCGGCATCCGTGGTTGAGTGGGCATGCCGCTGCGGTGCGCTTCTCGCGGATGCCGCACCAACTGCGGTCGAAGCATTTGCCGCCTTCGGAAGGGATCTCGGCATAGCGCTTCAGATTCGCAATGACATTGCGGGGGTCCTACCCCACAACGTGAAACATGGTGACCTTTGGTACGGCAAGCGCACCCTGCCGGTGATTCATGCGCTGATGCACACGGACCCGGCCATGCGCGACCAGATGGTCCGTGCCCTCAGAGGCTCAGGCGCAAGCCCTCAACGCGAGCAACAGCTGACACGCCTAAGGAACCTCCTCATCTCCTCGCGGTCTGTCGAGTACGCTGCCTTTATGGCCGAGGTCTTCTGGGAAAAGGCACTGGGGCAGCTTGCGGATGTCACGATGGGCTGTGAAGAGCCATTGCGGGAGGCGCTTGCCTGGCTACGCGATCGGGGAATAGAATCGGTGGGGTCGAGCTCGGCAGGAACAACATAGGGCATCGCCCTAGGATGAGTCGCACCGTCCGTGCGGGACAGTGCACGACACAAGGGAGATGAGTGTGGAATCTCCAGGGGAGATGAATCAATTGATCAACAAGGTCTTCGAGGATGGGGAATTCCGGCGCAGATTCCTGTCTAACCCGGGCGCTGCGGCGGCTTCCATCGGCATTCACATGGGGGAGGCCGATCTCCGCGATCTGCACGCGGCGATGGAGCGAGCAAGAGCGCGCCGGTGGAACCAGACCGATGCCAAGTCTGAGGATAGCGATCTTGTGGACTACTGGTGAGAGCTAGAGGAATATCTCCACCCGCGGAGCCACTTGAGACCTGTTCCCGCCGATGCCTCTTGGGCGGGGCAAGTCCGGCTGTCACCAGCTCGCATCTCAGCTTTGTGCTCTGGAGATCAGCATGAGTGAAGTGCTTCTGGTCAGTATGCCCTTTGCCGATGTTAGGTTTCCAGCGCTGGGTCTGAGTCTTCTGAAGGCGGTCCTTGTGCAATCCGGGATTCCCTGTGATGTTGCGTACCTGAATCGCACCTTCCATTCGCACATGAGTACCAAAGGGCTGTACGGCACAATCGCCCAACAGCCCCTCGTCGCTGACTGGGTTTTTAGCGAAGACCTCTTTGGATCACCATCGGGACGTCGCCGGAAAGAGGTGCCGGGCGACACCACGGGAATGCACCGCCCGGGCGCCGCGAATCGGGCCCTGAGCCCCGAGGAACTCAATTCCGTGCGCGCGATGGTGGATCTGTTTCTGGAAGACAGTCTGCAGAGCGTCCGATGGGCAGACTACCGAATCATCGGTTTCACGTCGCAGTTCGCCCAGCACGTCGGCTCGTTGGCTATGGCTCGGCGGATCAAAGCACGCTGGCCAGAGAAGATCATCGTGTTCGGAGGAAGCAATTGCGAGGGCTCGATGGGGGAGGCTCTTCTGCGACTGTTTCCATTTGTGGACTGGGTATGCAGTGGCGAGGGGGAATGGTCGTTTCCCACGGCGGTGAATCGCTGGTTGTCCGACGGGAGTCCGCACGATGTGCCTGGGATCGCCTTCCGGGAAGGAAGCAGGATCGTGACCCAAGGAAGGGGCCCCTTGACCGTCCTGGACCGGCTTCCTTATCCGGACCTCACGGACTTCTTCGTCGGCTTTCGGGAGGGGGAATCAGAACCCGTTCCGGGAGCCAGGATCCAGCTGGAGTTCTCTCGAGGCTGTTGGTGGGGGAGGAAGCGGCCCTGTGCGTTCTGTGGCATGACCGGCCCAGAGCGGGCGTTCAGGCGCAAGGCCCCGCGGAGAGCTGCCGAAGAGGTCAGGACGGTCGTCCAGCGATATGGCAGTCATCGCGTGTATCTTACCGATTCAGTCCTCGACAGATCCTACCTGACGACCCTTCTGCCGGTCCTGGGGGAATGGGGGGGGGTGGACGACCTGTTTCTGGAGAGCCGTCCCGATCTGAGTCGGGAGGAGTTCGAGGTTCTTCGCAAAGCGGGCGTGCGGAAGTTCCAGGCGGGACTTGAGAGCCTTGACTCTGCTGTTCTGGACCACATGGGAAAGGGCACGTGTCTTCTGCACAACGTGCAGTTTCTGAAATGGGCCCGCGAAATGGGGGTCTCCGTGGGCTGGAACCTCCTCTATGGTCTTCCAGGAGAAGACCCGGCGTCCTATGAACGGATGGCAGCGCTGATTCCACTCCTGACGCATCTTCGCCCTCCGGTCAGCCTGATCCCCATCCGCGTGCAAAGGTGGAGTCCTCTCTTCGACGACCCGGAACACTGGGGTCTTAGGCGCCTTCGAGCCTGTGCCGACTACAAGTCGATCTACCCGTTTGCAGACCGGGACCTCAAAGAGCTGGGCTTCTTCTTTGACGCGGACTGGGACGGCAAGCAGCTCGTGGAGGAGCGCGTGTCGCCGCTGCTCGAGCAGGTGCTTGCCTGGTGGGAGTGCTGGGAGGAGATCGAGCCCCCGCTGCTCGGGTACCAGGAAACGGACGGGCAGATCTCCATCTTCGATACGCGGCCCGGCCGCATCGAGCCGACTGCAGTGTTGAAGGATGAATTGGCTACGGCTTACCTGGTGTGTGACACGGCCCGGTCATTCGATGAAATCGTTGCTGAGATCACAGTGAACAGGAGCAGGTCCCACGGCGATCACTCCGGCTTGCTCCGCGGACTCGACACATTGGTTGCAAAGAGGCTGATGCTCTCTGAGGGTGGTAGGTACCTGAGTCTGGCAAACAACATCGAGGCACTCGACGCGACAGAAGGGACCGTTCTGACTCGTCTCTTGCTCCGAAGCGTCTCCTCGGGGCGATCGGAGCACGCGATGCCGCGGCCGCGACCCTCCGAGCCTTAGCGCGCAGGCCATCCATGCTGCCATGCCCGGATCGGGACTGGCGGGTGCCCTTGGGCTCCGCGGCCGACCGTGACAGTCGACCTCCCAGCGTGGGGATTTCGACCGGCGGCCGTAGGGTGCCCTGAGGGCAAGAGTGCATCCCGGACCCGTGGTTGGCGCCGAAGCGCACGCCAGCACTGGCCAGCGCGCACCAATAGCAGGGGCACTGGCTTTAGACCTTCAACGCTAACCAGAACGGACCCGCCTCTGCTCTTGAGAACGAACCCATTT
>CAZPGB010000045.1:0-50650 GCA_964585945.1 uncultured bacterium
ACTGGAACATCTACAACCTGATGGGCGATCCCTCGATCGCGACCTATCTGGGCGTGCCCGACGCCAATCCGGTCGTCCACCCGGCGGCGATCTTCACCGGCTGGACGTCGTTCGAGATCGAGGCGGTGCCCAATAGTTACGTCGGCCTGACCAAGGACGGCGAGCTGATCGGAGCGGGCACGATCGGCGAGTCGGGCGTGCTCGAGATCGAGATGTGGGATCCGCCCATGACCCCGGGCACGATCGACGTGGTGGTCATGGTGCAGAACCGCGAACCCTACTTCGGGACGATCGAGGTGATGCCGCCCAGCGGCCCGTTCGTCGTCTTCGACAGCTTCACCTGCGATGACGACCAGGCCGGCGGCAGCCTGGGCAACGGCGACGGCGCGGCCGACGCGGGCGAGACGCTCGAGATCACCGTGACCCTCGAGAACGTCGGCGTCGATCCGGCCGAGAACGTGGTCGCCGTCCTCACCATCGACGACCCCTACGTTCTCGTGTTGGACGACACCGAGCAGTTCGGCACCATCCCGGCCGGCGGCATGAGCGCTTGCCTCGAGGACTTTGACATCCGCATCGCGGGCGCCTGCCCCGACGGCCACGATCTGACGGCGCAGCTCACGATCACCGCCGACGGCCGGCCGGTGTGGGACGCCGGCTTCACGATCCCGGTGGACGCACCGGTGCTGTCGATCTTCAACGTATTGGTCAACGACGGTTCGGGCGGCAACGGCAACGGCATCGCCGAACCGGGCGAGACCGTGGAGTACGTCATGTGGGTCGAGAACACCGGCCACGAGCAGGTCACGGGCCTCACCGTGGAGCTGCTCTCCGGCGACCCGATGGTGACCATCGACATCGGCCAGGCCACCACGCCCGTGATCGCGCCGGGCGGCGTCTCGGGTCTGGATCCCGATTTCGTGCTGACCGTCTCCCCCACGTCGCTCGATCCGATGGAGTATCCGCTCTGGATCACGATGGTGGGCGACTGGGGCTGCCGCGCCAACACGTCCATCATCCTTCCCGTCGGGGGCTTCCAAGACGACATGGAGGCGGGCGCCGGGACCTGGACGCATCAGGCCGGCGGCACCGGCTTCATCGACCAGTGGCATCTCAGCACCCAGCGCAACCACACCCCCGGCGGCGGGTCGTCCTGGAAGCAGGGTGACACCGGCGCGGGCACCTACGGCAATCTCTGCGACGGGTGGCTGTTGAGCGAGCCGGTCTCGATGGGCCAGACGACCCGCTTGCGCTTCCATCACTGGATGGAGGCCGAAGTGAGCGGCGCGCACCAGGGATACTGCTACGACGGCGGCATGGTGATGGTCTCGATCGACGAGGGCCCCTGGGAGCAGATCGCGCCCGAGGGCGGCTACAACTATCTCATCCGCACGGGCGGGACGCCGGGGCCGTTCCCGGCGGAGACCGAGGTCTACTCGGGGAGCTTCGACTGGACCGAGGCGCTCTTTGTGCTGGAGGGCTACGCGGGCAGCAGCGCCCGCTTCCTGTTCCGGTTCGGCTCGGACGGCGCCGATGCCCGCGAGGGCTGGTACATCGACGATGTGGTCGTCAGCGGAACGACGCAGGGCATGTCGGAGAGCGAGCGGGAGCCGCTGGCGCTCCGGCCGGCCACGATGCTGATGCAGAATGCGCCCAACCCGTTCGACGTCCGGGGCACGTCGATCGCCTATCAGTTGGCCGGTGAGGAGCAGGTGCGCCTGCGCGTCTTCGACGCCAACGGTCGCGTGCAGCGCACGCTCGTCGACGGCGCGCGCCGGGCCGGCCTGCACCGGGTCACGTGGGACGGCACGACCGCCGACGGCACCGCGCTGCCCTCGGGAATCTACTACTATCGTCTGGAGACCGAGAGCGTCACCCAGACGAAACGCTTGATGCTGCTGCGCTAGGTGCTGCGCCAGGCTGCTGCGCTAGGCGCAGCGCCAAGGGCGGTGCAGGCCGTCTTGCGTTGCCCTTCCCGGCTGCGCAAGACACAGCGATGAGCGAAGGGGCCGCGGCGAAACCCGCGGCCCCTTGTTCAACTGCTCAATGCACGAGCAGGACGGTGCGCGACGCGATACGGCCGCCGGCCTCGAGTCGCAGCCAGTAGACTCCTCCGGCGAGCGGGGCTTCGGAGGCGGACAGGCGGTCGAAGCGCAGGTCATGCTGGCCCGCTCCCAGCACCGTCCCGTCGAGCAGCCGCCGCACGATGCGACCGCAACCGTCGTGCAGGCTGAGCCGGACGGGCTGCTCTGCCGCGGCCGGCGGCAGCACCAGGCGCAATTGCGCGTGATGCGCAACCAGGCTGGGCCGACTCTCCAGACGCACCACCTGGGCGCCGCCCCCGTCGGGGTTCGCCGGCAGATGCACGCGGCCGAGGATCCGCTCGCGTCCGGTCGCATCCAAGCCGATGACCCTGTACTCCCACGCCTCTTCGTCCCCGGCATTCAGGGAATCCAGGTACCGGAAGATCGGTGTCGGCGACGTGCGGCCCGGGTTCTCGGGTGCGGAGATGCCGCCCGCGCACAGATCCCCCGCGCGCAGCGGCTCGGTCGTCCGCCGCTCGAACGGTCCATCACGATGCGGCGCGCGCTCCACGTGGAAGGCCTCGAAGCCGTGATCGGCGGCCAGACGCCACGTGATCTCGGCCTGTGCGCCGAGACGTCGCGCCTCGCCCTCGAAACCGATCACCGCGGTGGTCGGCTCGGTGTCGACGAGAGCCACGATTCTGAGGTCGTCCACCCACCAGCCGCCGCGCGTGACCGCCCCGTCGCTCGTGAACCGGAAGCGTAGCCTGGACGGCCCCTCATGGCCGGAGAGATCGAAGCGCTCCTCGCGCCACTCGGCGCCGCCGGAGAAGAGGCCGGTGCGCGCCGGCAGCGGTCCGGGGACGCTGCCGGCGCGGCTGAGGTGGGAGTATCCGTCGATGGGTGTCAGCCGCTGCCAGGAGCCGCCGCCGTCGGCGCTGATCTCGACCACACCGCCGTCGTAAGCCCAGCCGACATGGGTGGGGCTGTTCTCGGCTTCGATGTGGTGATGGAACCGCAGCTCCGCCCGCGGGGGAAGATCGATCGGTGGTGTGACGAGCGCCGCATCCAGGAGGTCGTCGTAGTCGACCCCGGCGGGGCCGCCGCACTTCCAGCTCCAGCTTCCCCCGGGCGTGTGGTTGCGCTCGGTGTCCCGATGCCACTGATCGCCGAAGCCGGGTGTCGCGGGACCGTGCGTCCACCCCTCGTCGCCCGACTCGGCGTCCAGAAGCCGCACCTCGACCAGACCGGTGCGGTAAGTGTAGAGCTGCGCCGGCGCTCGCAACGGGGCGGTCTGGATCGCGCCGATCCCATCGACCGCCTCGATGTAGTATTCGACGCTCACCCCCCCCGGCTGCGCCGGCAGATGGGTCACAAAGAGGTTCTCCGGTCCCGCGGGCTCGAGCGGGGCGTCCCGAAAGGGCCCCCCATCGATCCGGTAGCGCACCCGGCTCGCCGACGCGACCAGGGGTGCGCCCCGCGAGCGGATCCGCGCCGTCAACACCGCCGGAGCGCTGTCCGGCGGTTGATCCGGCGCGGGCTCGTGCTCGATCGTGATGCCGCGCCCCGGCACGTAACGGACCGATTGCGCGCCGTACCCCAGCTCGCAGGTGTGGAACTCCACCCAGGCGAACCCATCCAGCCCCCAGTCCTCGCCCCAGCTGTTCTTGATCAGCCAGGCGCCGCGCCCGTCGGCCATGCGATCGTCCCACCCCACCAGCAGCACCGCGTGATTGGGGGCCCCCTGCGCCGGCGGGCTGTAACAGCCGCCGGTGTAGAAGCGGAAGTCGTCGTGCACCGTCATCGCCACGGCCAGCGGCCCGTGCAACAGGGCAGACTTCAGCGCCCGCACCGTCGGCGACACGTCCTCGTAGCCGTCGAGGAAGTCGGCGACCTCGCACGTCCTCTGCCCGCAGGGCAGACCATCGTCCCCCACGTAGGGCTCGCACGCTTCCAGGACCCCCCCGCGCATCATGTAGTGCTTGTAGGCGGTGGTCATCCATCCGCCGTCGCAGCCGTGTCCGTAGGCATTGCAGAGGATGAGCTGCTGCTCGGAGAGATCGAGCTCCTCGAAGCCGTGGAGCCGGACAGCCGCTTCGAAGGCCGCCGTGGCCGCGAAGGCCCAGCAGCTTCCGCACTCGAGCTGATCGCGCACGGGCGTGACCCCGTCGAGCTCTCGCCAGTCCCAGCTCTCCGGCAGCGACCGGGGCGGCCGTGGCTCAGTCGGCGGCGCTGGAAGGCCGTCCAGCGTCGCTCTCGCAGACCGCCGGCCGGGATCGCCATCGGGTACGTACCCGAGCCGCCGGTGAAACGCCTCGGGGGACAGGCGCGAGACCGAGGTCTCACCGGCCACCCAGTCGAGGCCCTCGCGCGCAATCCGCGCGCGCGCCGCGGCCAGCTCGGCGCCTTCGGGGCCGGCCGCTTCGGCCGCGGCCCCCCCCAGGGTCGCCATCATCGCCATCGCGCCGGAGATCAGCCGGCGGGCCGCCCGCGCACCGAAGATCAGCCGGCCGGCCGCACGCGCACCAAAGATCAGCCGGCCGGCCGCACGCGCACCCGACCGCTTCGGTGATCGCTGTGTTGGCTGCTGGAATGTCCGCCGCCCCGCCGGGCGGCGACCTGGCCGCCGAACCATGCCGAACGCCTCCTGGTGTGACCGATCGGGTCACGCCTCTCCTTGCATGTTTCGGCGGTATGAAGGCTTACCTTTGGGGTGTCCGGCGCCTGTCGGGGCTCGCACGGGCAAGTAGACGTTGCCTGAGGCCGGGGGATCGCCCAGAATGGCGTGCGGTCGCGCTTCGGATCGCGGCCGCACGCGCAGGCGCAGGGGGCGAGCCATGAGCGATCGGGCGAGCGACAGGGCAACGACCGGCGAGCACCCCGCCGACCAGCTCCTGTCACTCTCGCTGCGGACCTTGTGGGTGCTCTACGGCGCCTTCTGCGTCTCGATCCTGATCTATGCCGGCATCATGGCCGCCTTCACGTTCATGACAGCGCCGGCGCCGGAGGCGGGTCTGCCCGACGCGGCCCGCCTGGAGCAGAGCTGGGGCGCCCGGCAGTTCTTGGTGCTGGTTCTGGGGCTGGCCGCCGTCGCGATCGCCTTTCGACTGGCCGGTCGGCTGCAGCGCACCGATCGGTTGTGGGCCGGAACCCAGAGTCTGAACGGCCTCGCGGCCACGTTGGCGCCTGGGGGCGGACCGGGGGGCGATCAGGCCTCGCCCGACCAGCGTCACCAGGCCCTCACCCGTGCCGTGCAGCACCTGCTGGGACGTGTGGTGATGGCCCACCTAATCCCCTGGCTGATCGCCGAGGTCCCCGCGATCCTCGGCATCCTGGACCGGTTCCTCGGCGGAGATCGTTGGCTGTGGATGCTGATGATCCTGCTCTCGGCCGTGACGCTCGCGGCGCAGCGACCGTCGCGCGAGCGGCTGCGGGGGATTCTGGAACCGATCTACCGCGCGCCTGTGCACAGTTCGTGAGAGACAAACGCTTACCGATGGGGACTGTAGTATGAAGCGCATACGACTCGACCCGGCCCGGGACCTCTTGTTGGTCATCGACGTCCAGAACGACTTCTGCACCGGGGGCGCATTGGAGGTCCAGGGCGGCGAGGAGATCGTCCCGGTGATCAACAACCTCATGCCCAGCTTCCGCCAGATCGTCCTCACGCAGGACTGGCACCCGCGTAATCACCGCTCCTTCGCCAGCGCGCACGCCGGGGGGCATCCCTTCCAGGAGATCGAGATGCCCTACGGGCCGCAGACGCTATGGCCGGATCACTGCGTGCAGGGAACGCGCGGCGCCGAGTTCCACCCGATGCTGCTCACCCACCCGGCCCGTCTGGTGGTGCGCAAAGGCATGAACCCGGAGCTCGATTCCTATTCGGCCTTCTTCGAAAACGATCGCCGCACGCCCACCGGTCTGGGCCAGGCGCTGAAGGAGCTCGACATCGGGACGATCTACGTGGCCGGACTGGCCACCGACTTCTGCGTGCTCTACAGCGCGCTGGACGCGCGGCGGATCGGCTTCAACGTCACGCTGATTCAGGACGCGTCGCGCGCCATCGACATGGAAGGGTCGCACGACAAGGCGTTGGAAGAGATGAGCACGGCGGGCGTATCCATCGCGCTGGCGCACCATCTGCAGTAGGACGGCGTCATGGTCCCGCGCAGGCAGCATCATTCGGCTCAGCGGCCGGAGGAGAGCGAGCCGCAGGCGGGCTACGGCTATCCTCCCAGCGGACTGCGCTGCGATCTGTACGAGCTGACGATGATGAACGGCTATCTGCTCACCGGGGTAGCCGATCAGAACGTCGTCTTCGACCTCTTCGTGCGCAGCATCCCCGAGCAGGGCGGTTACTGTATCGCCGCCGGTCTGGCCGACGCGGTGCGCTTCCTCACCTCCGTGCGCTTCACGCCGGCCGAAATCGACTATTTGCGCGGCCTGCGTCTTTTCGCCGAGCCTTTCTTGGATCGTCTGAAGCGCTTTCGCTTCACCGGCGATCTGCATGCCGTGCCGGAGGGCTCGCTGATCTTCCCGCTCGAGCCGATCCTGCGCATCCACGCGCCCCTATTCGAAGCCCAGTTCTTCGAGAGCGCTCTGCTGAACGCCGTCAACTTCCAGACGCTGATCGCCACCAAGGCCGCCCGCATCTGCCACGAAGCCGGCGCCGACAATGTGATGGAGTTCGGCATGCGCCGGGCGCACGGGATCGACGGCTCGCTCTCGGCCGCGCGCGCGGCCTACGTCGGCGGCGTGGAGTCGACTTCCAATACCGAGGCGGGCCGCCTGCTGCAGATCCCCGTGAGGGGCACGCAGGCCCACTCCTGGATCATGGCCTTCGCAGATGAGCTGACCGCGTTTCGTGCCTACGCGGACTGCTATCCCGATCATTGCGTGTTGCTGGTCGACACGTACGATACGCTCCGTAGCGGGCTGCCGCACGCCATCGAAGTGGGTCGGGAGCTCCAGCAGCGGGGCAAGCGGCTGGCAGGGATTCGACTCGACTCGGGTGACCTCGCCTACCTCTCGATCCAGGCCCGGCAGATGCTCGATGAAGCCGGGCTGGGTGACACGCGCATCGTCGCCTCAGGCGACCTGGACGAGTGGATCATTCATGATCTGAAGATCCAGGGAGCGCGCATCGACCTCTGGGGCGTCGGGACGCGCCTGGTGACCTCTCACAACGAGCCCTCCTTGACCGGCGTCTACAAGCTGGCCGCCGTGATGAAGGATGGCCGCTGGACGCCGCGCCTCAAGGTGGCCGAGCGCGCCACCAAGTCCACCCTGCCCGGCGTGAAGCAGGTGTGGCGCATGCGGGGCCAAGACCAATGGCTGGAGGGAGACCTGATCGCCCAGGTCGGTGAGGATGTCCGGCCCGCTCCTCCCGGCCCCATCGGGTACCATCCGCTGATCGAGTACGAAAAGAAACGCTACGACGCGACCGCCTCGGTCGAGCCGCTGTTGCAGCCGGTGATCCGCGAGGGCGCGCTGATCGACGAGCTTCCGACACTGCCCGCGTTGCGCGAGCGGACGCAGGCCCAGCTAGCGATGTTGCACCCCACATCGCGCCGGCTCCTGAATCCCCATTTCTACAAGGTGAGCATCAGCGAGCAAACGCTCCGCATGCGGCAAGCGCTGCGCGATCAGATGGCGGCCGGCAGCGACGCCTGACTCCCCCGACCGTGTCGTGACGGTGGCGGCTCACGCGCAATCCGGCAGCAGGCCGGCCAGCCGACGGCCCGCATTGGTGGCGATGTAGCGCGCCACCGGCGGCCTCTCCCCGATGACGAGGCGCTCGAGGAGCGCTGCCTCCTCCAGGCTCTTGAGCGCCGCGGCCAGGGCCCGTGGCGTGATGCCGGGCAGAGCGGTGGCGATCGCGTTGAACCGGTCGCCGCCGGCGGCCACCGACCGCAGCACCGGCATCGACCACTTCCGGTAAACGGTTCGGGCATGGCCATAGCCGAGCACCGCCGCATGGAAGCGGCGGCATTGGGTCGCCAGCCCGGCCCCTGCGCCGGTGAGGATGTACTCGGGCCGCAGAGGGTGGCCGTAGCCGGGGTTGCGGATCAGAAGTCCCATGTCGAGCAGCGCGTCCAGCGCGGCCGCGGCCGATTCCCGGCGGATGTCCAGTCCGCGGTAGAGCTGCACGAACCGCAGGCCGCCCCGCCGGTCGAACGCCGCCAGGATCGGCACTGCCCACCGGTGGTGGAAGAGCCTCTCCAACGAGCATGGGTGCCCACGTCTCCGAACCATCCGTTTCTCGGAACCTCCCCTTGACGGTAAAGTATATTTGCTATACTTTACCGTCAATAAGAAAACGCGCTCTCGCCGGTCAAGCCCGAGCGACGGCGCGGCGGCATCGTTGTCGATAGGAGGCCATCGATGAGCAGTGCAATTCAATACACAGGCGATGTAACCCTCTCCCTGCGCGTGCGTGACATGGACGCGGCCATTCAGTGGTATCGCGAAACGCTCGGGTTCGAGGTGATCTACAAGCTCGATGAGATGGGCTGGTGCGAGCTGAGCAGCCCCGCCAAAAACGTGTCGGTCGGACTGGGTCAGGTCAAGGAGATGGCCCCCCACGACGGGTGCGTGCCCGTCTGGGGGGTGGCGGACATCGCGGCCGCCCGCGGGACGCTCGAAGCGAAAGGGTCCGTTTCGACGGCGACACCATCGAGATCCCCGACATGGTCAAGCTGGCGACCTTCTTCGACCCGGACAGCAACGCCTGGATGCTGGTGCAGACGCTGCAGGTGCCCGGGAACGAAAACGGCCCCTCCGAAGAGGGGCCGCATCCTGGTTTGGCACAGCAATGATCGCTTCTAGGAACCGGGCGCCGACCTCACAAGGAAGGTGTGGTCGGCAGGCTGTGGAGGCCGACGCCCCGGTTCACAACCTCGGAGAGCCCGGCCGGCGCATGCGTTGCTCTCGCCGTCCGAATCCCCTCCGCACAGGGTCCTCATGCAGCTTCATCAACACGGCCCCCGAAGTTGGGTTCCCTGAGAAAGCACGCGGGGCGCGACATCGAGATGCCGCGCCCCGCGCCGGAACCGTTCTGCAATCGGTTCGCGATTGGACCCGAAAACAAACGTCTCAATCGGCCGCGCGCCAGTTCCCGGACGAGCGGCTGGACGGCGGACGCCAGATCGGGCCGCCACCGTCCTGGTCAGGATCGTACACGTCGGGTTGACTCGGCCGCCGCGGGACCCGCTCGCGACCGGGTTGGCGCCGCGGGGAGGACCGCCAGTTCTCGGAGCGGCGCGGTCGAGCGGCATGGTCCAGGCGCCGTCCGTTGTTGCGGACACGGCCGGGATCAGGGTCCTGGGGCACCTCGGTCGGGATCTCCAAATCCTCGAATCCCGGAAGTGACAACATGCCGAAGACCTGCTTGGCCAGCAGGTGCGAAGAGACCAGAATCTGTCTGGCGTCGCGGTGATGCGCCCGACGACCGGAGTAGACCGAGTCCTTCATGTCCTTGGCTTCGCGCACTTCCGCCGTCGTCTCCTTGCGCAGCTCGCCGTTCTCGATCAGCAGGTGGTCCAGCGCCGTAAGCAATCCGTAGAGATTCGTATCGCGGTAACCCCGGGAATTGATGGCTGCGCGGGCGAGGCGGGTCATCGCGAAGTAGGCTTGCGTCACCACCTCGTCCCAGCGACGGGAGACGAACGCCGTTCTGGCGCGCTCAAGCTCTTCCTTCGCCGTCTCCAGCTCCTTGGCGACCCGTTCCGCATCGGGTTCGACCTGCTTCAGGCGGCCTTTCGCCAAGCATGATTCAAAAGGCTTCATGACTCACCTCCATCTGCGAATCTCAACCGATTCCAGATGCTGCGCCATTCACTTCCAGTTGGATGCTCTCACGACGCGCTGGAGCACCATCCGAATCGACCGAGCCTCCTTGCACACCCATGACCGCGCCAGGTTTCGCAAAAACGTCTCATCGCGGCGCGCTCCGGCACACGGACGCATAGACCCCGTCATTCGGAAGCGTTCTTGTCTACACGGGAGCCAACAGAGGCGCAGCGGTCACGACGACTCGGGTACCGGCCGGGCGCGAGCGCTCCCGGCACTGGGATGCTATGTCTCGACCGCCGATATTCGAATCTTCTCCCAGTACAGGCTCAGAGCAATTCTACAATGATCCGGGATTTCCTGCCACCTTCGATTGGCCTTCCATTGCCTGCGGGAACGTGCAAAGATGGTGCGCATCGATAGCATCCCTCTGGATGGGCGGCTCGCACAAGCGATTGTGCGGGCAATGGAACGTGCACGCGAACGGGATGGGGTCGCATTCTAATGTCCAAGATTGATCTTTCTCACGCCTCCCCCGGCCGGGTCCTTCTGATCGACGACCACGCTGCCGTGTGCCAAGGCCTTGCCCGCATGATCGCACGGGCGCCGGACCTGAAGGTCGTCGCCTGTGTGTCGTCGGGTGACGAGGCCCTGGAGGTTGTCGCCACCGGCCGGCCGAACATCGCCCTGGTGGATGTGGGTCTCAAGGCCGAGAGCTCGACCGAGCTGATCCGCAGAATGCGCCGGATGCGGCCCGGATTCCCGGTGCTCGTCATGACGGTGCGCGATCACGAGCAGTACGCCGAGCGAGCCGCCCGGGCCGGGGCGCGCGGCTATGTCTGCAAGACCTGCAGCGCAGAGGCCCTTGCCGATGCGATCCGGCGCGTGCTGGCCGGCCGCTTCCATCCCCCGAACGCGGAGACGGCCGGTCGGGGCGATCCGCCTGTGCCCTCGTCGCCCGAGACCGAGCGCCTGCTGACCGAGCGCGAATCGGAGGTGCTCCGGTCCGCCGGCCTGACGTCGGACGCTGAGGAGATCGCCGAGCAACTGGGTCTGAGCCCCAAGACGGTCGAGGTCTACTTCTACAATATCCGGCGCAAGCTCCAGCTCGGGAGCATGCTGGATCTCTACCGCCTCGCCGACACCCGCTATGGAGGCGCCGCCGCCGCCGGAGACCAGGGTCCGCCCGAGGCGACCCAGGCGACCTGAACGGGAACCCTTCTCTCAAACGACGGTTGGTAGCTGGGTGGCGCGGGCTGAGACCGGCGTCCATCGCGGGGTTGCGACACCGAGTACCCTGTTTCGGTCCTTGCAGGCTTCTGCTATACTGCCCTGCGTTTCTGTCGACCATCGCTGGATCACGAAGGAGGTTGGTGAACGATGAAGTGGTTTTCGCTCTGCGAGGCCTGCCTGGTCCTCGGCTTTTCGGTGACGGTCCTGGGGCTGGCGGCTGCGAGCGCCAAGGCACAAGAAGCTCAGGATGAGCCCAATCCCCTGCTCAACCCCGCCGCCGAGCAGATGAACGAGCAGGCGCCCGACGTCTATACGGCGAAATTCGAGACCACGAAGGGCGATATCCTGATCGAGGTCCATCGCGACTGGGCTCCCCGGGGCGCCGACCGCTTCTACAATCTGGTCCAGGGCGGGTTTTACGAGGGGTGCCGCTTCTTCCGCGTGATCGAGAACTTCATGGCCCAGGTGGGCCTCAACGGCGACCCGGCAGTCACCACCGCCTGGATGCGGGCCAACATCCTGGACGATCCGGTGGTGCGCAGCAACACGCGCGGCTACGTGACCTATGCCAAGAGCGCCGCGCCCAACTCGCGCACCACGCAGATCTTCATCAACTACAAGGACAACTCCTTCTTGGATCAGTCGGGCTTCGCCCCCTTCGGCAGGGTGGTTGAGGGCATGGACGTGGTCGACGCGCTCTACTCGGGCTATGGCGAGGCGGCCCCACGCGGGCGAGGGCCCAACCAGGGCAAGATCATGCAGGAAGGCAATGCCTACCTGGAGAAGGACTTCCCCAAGCTCGACTTCATCGAGAGCTGCTCCATCGTGAGCCACGAGGCGCACCAGAAGGAAGGCTAGGCACCGCGGGGACCGCCAACGGCGGCCGCGACCTGGTTCGATCTGCGTAGGGGGCCCACGGGCCCCCTTTGTCTCATGTTTGGCCGGGAGCCCGCTCTCGGGCCCGCCGCAGCGCGACCGTGGCGGAAGGGCCCGAGAGGTCTCGGAGAGGGACGCGAACATGGCCGTGCGCGCGGTCCACTGCCAGGCATGCGGCGCGCCGCTGGAGCAGCGCTTCGTCGAAGGCGCCGAGCGCGACGTGTGTCCCGTCTGTGGCACCATCGCCTATCGCAATCCCCTGCCGGTAGCCAGCGCCCTGGTGCTGAACGAGCGGCGCGACTTGCTGCTGGTCAAGCGCCGCAAGGCCCCGCAGGCCGGGATGTGGTGTTTGCCCATCGGGTTCGCCGAGGTGGGCGAGACAATCGCCGCGGCCGCCCTGCGTGAGCTGCAAGAGGAGGCGGGCATCGAGGGTCGCGTGCTGCGCCTCCTGGACGTCGACTCGTACCTGAGCAACCATTACGGCGATTTGCTGATCGTGACGTTCGAGGTCGAGAAGACCGCCGGCATCGAGAAGGCCGGCGACGATGCGGGCGCCGTGGGCTACTTCCCACTTGACCGGCTGCCGCCTCTGGCCTTCTCCTCCAACGATCGGGCCATCGAAGCCTGCAAGCGCGCACACGCCGACGATTGGGCCATCCGCGACTCCTTCGAGGTCCTGGAAGCCCCGCGTGCCGCGCGGAGGCTCTCGGACGTGCTGGCGAGCGTGATCCGTGATCACGCCGACGAGATCGCGCATCTCTGGGTGCAGGAGCTGCGTACTCATGCCACGACGCCGGCGCTCGGGCAGGCCCGGCCGCAACGCCTCAAGGAACTGGGCCAGGACACGCTGGCCCGCTTCGCCCAGTGGTGGAACGGCGCCGATGAGGGTGGTGAACTGCGGGACTTCTTTCGCGCCACCGGAGGCACCTGGCGGTCGGAGGGCGTGCCGCTGCACGAGCTGCTCAGCGGCCTGATGCTGCTGCGCAAGTGCGTGTGGGCCTACGTGCGGGACCACGGCGTCTGGAGGCGATCGATCGATGCGTATCGCGTCTTGGAGCTGGACCGGCGGCTGGTACTCTTCTTCGATCGGGCCGTATTCCATGCGGCGCGGGGCTACGACGAGGAGTCCGGCCGGGGTGACGAGCCCGGTGAGGTCTGATCCGCCGGCCGACGCTCGCGCGAATAGCACCCGCGCTCCCCGGTACAGGGGGTGTACGCAACAGCGCACTCGGAGGACATAGGGTCATGGGCGAGGTCGTTGCGGGCACGATCGACCCGGAGGAGCGCGGCCTGATCCAGCGCTGCCAGCAGGGCGACCGGACGGCCTTCGAGCCCCTGGTGAAGCGCTACATGCGCACCGCGGCCTCCTTCGCCCTGGCGTGGACCGGCAGCCAGGAAGATGCCCTGGATCTGTCCCAGGAGGCCTTCGCCAGGGCGTTTCGCGCCATCAAGCGCTTCGACCTCTCGCGCCCGTTCTATCCCTGGTTCCACACGATCCTGCGCAATCTCTGCCTGAATCATCTGAGCCGCGCCGCGCGCCTGCACGAGGTCCCCCTGCGGGACGACATCGAGCGCCCGGCCCTCACTCCGGGTCCGGACCTGGTGCTCGAGCGCGGGGAGCTGCGCCAGATGGTGTGGGAAGGAATCCGCAGGGTCGGCGCGCGCGACCGCGAGATCCTGATCCTGCGGGAGTTCCAGGGCCTGACCTATGCCGAGATCGCCGAGGTGCTTCACATACCACGCGGTACCGTCATGAGCCGCCTGCATGCCGCCCGCCAGCGGCTGCGGGCCCAGCTCGAACCCCTCATGGCCGGATCGTCCGGCGGGAGGGATGCGCCATGAATCAGGACTGGAAGGTCTACATCAGCGGGTATCTCGACGACGAACTGGAGCCCGAGGCTCGCGCGGCCTTTGAGCGCCGCCTCGCCGAAGATCCGGAGCTGGCGAAGGAGCTGGAGCAGATGCGCACCATGAAGGAGCTGACGGGGGGCATGCGACTCAAGGAATTCCCGGACTACGTGTGGGACCGTTACTGGGAGGGCACCTACAATCGACTCGAGCGCGGCCTCGGCTGGGTGCTGTTCTCTCTGGGCGCCATCGTGCTGTTGGCCGGCGGCCTGTACGAGCTGGTCACGGCCCTCATTCGGGATTCGAGCGACCCGCTCTGGATCCGTCTGGCGATCGGCGCCGTCTGTGCCGGCCTGGCCATCCTGTTCGTCTCCGTGCTACGGGAGCGGGTCTTCATGCACCGGCGGGATCCGTATCGGGGGATCAAACGATGATCATCACCACGACAGAGATCGTGCCGGGCCGGGAGATCCGCGAGATCCTCGGGCTGGTCAAAGGCAACACGGTCCGCGCGCGTCACGTGGGAAGCGATATCCTCGCCAGCTTCAAGAACGTCGTCGGTGGTGAGATCGACCAGTACACGAAGCTGATGGCGGAGAGCCGCGAGCAATCGATCGACCGCATGGCGGAAGACGCCCTGCGAATGGGCGCCGACGCCATCGTCGGGGTCAAGATGATGACCTCGATGGTGCAGCAGCACGCGGCCGAGATCCTGGTCTACGGGACAGCGGTCAAGCTGTCCTAGATCTTGTCCTGGTTCTCGGGCCGATCTCATCCCAATGCGAGACATGCCGATGCGCCGCCTCGGCAGCGGCCTTTCCGCGAGCGCGCCACGTGCAGTTTTGTGGCACTTACCCCGCGGGGATCCGCGACCCCGGAGGGGCCCGCCCGTGCCAGTGAGCGATGCGGGCGTACACCAGGCGCCTTACAAACCTCGTGGCGCATATGGGTAACGATTCGCTAACCTTGCAAAAGCAAGCTCATTACAACCTCGCTCTTGGATCGCCGCGGTCCGTTACGGTCGGAAGAATTCGTTTGAATCGCACCCCCCCCGTGCTATACTTCTCTCGAGCCCCAAACAGGTGCCGTGAGGGTTCACGAAGGTCCTCCTCCGGGGGCTCCCCGGAGAGGGCTGGGTTTGGAGAGGCACCGATTTCCGGAGTCCTCAGTTCTGGGTGGTGGTGATGAGGGGGAAGGCTCTCTCTATGCGAGAGAGTGGGTATCCTTCCCAGACCTGATCTTGCATCAGTGGTTTAGGTAAGCGCTAAGGAGGTCAACTCAAATGAGAAAAGTGCTTCTTACTCTAGCGCTGCTCGGTTTGGCTGCCGGTGTGGCTAGCGCGGACCCCAGCAATCTCGCTGGTGGTGTCCTCGCCGCCCACCACATCCCCGAGCTGCCGTACACGACCGACCCGCCGGGTACCGGCTGGTGCGATGAGTACGGCATGTACGCTATTGGTAGCCTGGCTGAAGTCAATGCTCGCATCGACGTCACTGGCTACGCTCCTGTGACCTGGTATGTCATCGCTGCTTGGGAGATGGAGGACAAGGAATGGTGCGGCACCGAGTTCGGTCTCGGTGACTTCTACGGCCCTGCCTTCTCCTTCGCGGAAGCGTTCCCTTGCTTCCCCGATGAAGGACTCGAGATCCCGACGGCCAACTGGCCTGGTCCCCTCGAGGGCACCGCGTTCGTGACCACGACGCAGTCCTGGATGGGCAATTGGGTCCCGGTTTACTTCTTCGGCGGCTATGCGTATGACTATCAGAGCCCGCAGCTGATGGCCCTCGACGTGGATCCGCCTACGGGCTTCATCGGCTTCGGCAACTGCGCCTCGCCCCCGGCCCAGTATGAGGTGGGCATGGATCAGCGCGGCGCCATGGGCATCAACGGCGACGGCATTGTCCCTATCTTCGAGGAGCCCGAGCCCGAGGCTTGCTGCTTCGAGACAGGTGAGTGCGAGCTGTTGCTCGAGCCCGATTGCTTGGCCCAGGGCGGTGTGTACTACGGCGGCCCCTGCGAGCCGAATCCCTGCCCTCAGCCTGAGGGTGCTTGCTGCGACATCGGCAACTGCGCGGTCCTCACCGAGGAAGAGTGCGGTCTGATCGGTGGCGAGTGGCTCGGCATGGGCACGACCTGCGATCCGAATCCCTGCGAGGCCGTGTGCTGCATCGATCCTGCGACGCAGTATCACACCTGCATCATCACCCTCGAGGATGACTGTGCCGCCCAGGGTGGCTACTGGCATCCCGAGGAGGGTAGCTGCGATCCGAACCCCTGCACCATCTACACTCCGACGGAGAACACGAGCTGGGGTCAGATCAAGGAGATGTACCGCTAGTTTCGCCTAATCAGGGAGCTGCATAGCAGATTCCCATACGCCTGACTGCCAAGAGAGGCCTCTCCCGCGAGGGAGGGGCCTCTCTTTGTCTCCATCTCCCATCTCCGTCTCTATCTCTGTCGTTGGCCTGCTCGTCTGGCGGGGGCAACATCAGTCCGATCGGCACATATCCGGCACAGCGCCTGCGCAGCGCCTGCACAGCGCATTGGGTATCGCCACAGTTGGCCTACGTGTCCTATACTGGCCTCAGGGGTCAGAGACACGACCGCGAGATGCGCGCAGACGTAGGCGAATGTTGCAACCCGAGAGGTTGGACCGATGAGCTCGCTGGGTGCGCCCCTGCCCTCTTCTCTCCCGCCCAGGATTGCTCTCGCCCACGGTCTACCGCAAGCCGCTCACGGCAATCGATGGTCCACGAACAGGAAGCGAGCATCGCACCATCGACGCTGAATCAAAGGGAGGGTACGACGATGAAACGCACGTCCTGGACACTGCTCATGCTGGCTCTCGTGGCGGGCGCCGCCCATGCGGACCCCAGCAATCTCGCGGGAGGCGTGCTCCTGGCCCATCATGTGCCCGAGCTGCCCTACTCGACGGACCCGCCGCCGGGGACGGGCGACTGGTGCGCCGAGTACGACCTCTACGCGATCGGCAGCATTTCGGAGGTGATCGCTCAGATCGACGTCACCGCGTACGCGCCGGTCGTCTGGTACGTGATCGCCGCGTGGCCGTCCGAGGACAAAGAGTGGTGCGGCACGGAATTCGGGCTGGCGGACTACGACGGCTACGCCTTCTCCTTTGTCGAGGCCTTTCCCTGTTTCCCGGACGAGGGGCTCGAGATCCCGACCGCCGACTGGCCCGGACCCCTGGAGGGCACCGCCTTCGTCACCACGACGGCGCCCTGGATGGGGAACTGGGTCCCGGTCTACTTCTTCGGCGGCTACGCCTACGCCTACTACGGCCCGCAGGTGATGGCGATCGATGTCGACCCGCCCACCGGTTTCTGCGGCTTCGGCAACTGCCTGGCGCCGCCCACCCAGTACGAGGTGGATCCGATGCTGCGCGGCGCGATGGGGATCAACACCCCGGGCCACATTCCGCAACTCCCCGAGTTGGGCGCCTGCTGCTACGAGTACGGCGAGTGTCAAGTGCTGCTCGAGTGGGAGTGCGACGAGCTGGGCGGATACCTGTGGCTGCCCGGCGTCCCGTGCGATCCCAATCCGTGTCCGCCCCCTCCGCTGGGCGCGTGCTGCTTCGTCGGGATGTGCGAGGTGCTGCTCGAGGAAGACTGCGTGCTGCAGGGCGGCCAGTGGCTCGGTGGGGGCACGGGCTGCGAGCCCAATCCCTGCGAGGCGGTGTGCTGCACCGACCCGGCGCAGCAGTACCACGTCTGCATCATCACGCTGGAGGACGACTGCGCCGCTCAGGGCGGGTACTGGCACCCTGAGGAGGGAAGCTGCGATCCGAATCCCTGCACGATCTACACGCCGGCCGACGAGACGAGCTGGGGACGCATCAAGGGGATGTATCGGTAGTCGATCAGGTCCGCGAACATCTCAGAGGTCTGCCGCGCCACGCGAGCGGCCTGCCGATCGACGGTGCCATCCGGCAGCAATCAAAGGATCGAACGGAGGGTCCTCTCCCACCGGAGAGGACCCTCTCCATCGGGGAAGGGCCCTCGGCATCTCGCCGCCCGGTCGCAATCACGGAACTTGCGCTGCGTCACGAGGGTGTCTTCCGGCAACAGCGTAGCGAAGGCGCCGCGGCCCGGGCCCGGCTGGATCTCGATGAGCAACCGCGGCTTTTCTTGCGCGACGATACCCTCTATGCTCGCAGGTACGCGCATGCCGGCTCACGTGCGACCAGGGAGGTGTCATGTCGAATCCGTCGGATCCCCACAAGTCTTCGGCCGGTCCCTCGCCCTTCCCCGCGAAGTCGGAGCTATGGGACCGGTACCGTCGATATGTGGTCGAAGAGCCCGTGCTGGGGTTCCGTCTCGACGTCAGCCGCATGCCCTTCACCGAGAACGACCTCGAGCGACTCGGCGGTCCGATGCAGCAGGCGCTGGAGGACATGCGCAAGCTCGAGGCGGGCACCATCGCCAATCCCGACGAGAACCGCCGCGTGGGCCACTACTGGTTGCGCTCCTACGACCTGGCCCCCGAGCCTTCGATCCGGGCTGAGATCCAGCAGGTGCGCGCGGAGATCCACGCGTTCGCCGACAAGGTCCACGCGGGCGAGGTGCGTCCCCCGGACGGTCTGCCCGGCCGCGATGCGTCGCGATTCCGCAACCTGTTGCTGATCGGTATTGGCGGCTCCGCTCTGGGTCCCCAGCTCGTCTATGACGCGCTGGCCGCTCCTCATTGCCCCCTGCCGACCCGGTTCCTGGACAACACCGACCCCGACGGCATCGACCGCACCCTGGGTGAGCTGGGTCCCGAGCTGGCCGAGTCGCTGATTCTGATCGTCTCGAAGTCCGGCTCCACCAAGGAGACCCGCAACGGAATGATCGAGGTGCGCCACGCGCTCGAGGCGCAGGGGCTGGCCTTCGGACCCCGCTGCGTCGCCATCACCCAGGCGGGCAGCGCGCTGGAGCAGTTGGCCATCGAGACCGGCTTTGTCAAGGTGTTCCCGATGTGGGATTGGGTTGGCGGGCGCACGTCGGTGATGTCCGCGGTCGGCCTGCTGCCCGCGGCCCTGCAGGGGCTCGACATCGAGGCCTTTCTCGAAGGCGCTCGCCGCATGGACGAGCTGACGCGCCGCAGCGACATGCGCACCAATCCGGCCGCCCTGCTCGCGCTGATGTGGTATCTGGCCGGTCACGGCCGCGGCGATCGCGACATGGTGATCCTGCCCTACAAAGACAGCCTGCTGCTGATGAGCCGCTATCTCCAGCAGCTCGTGATGGAGTCGCTCGGCAAAGCGTGCGACCTGGATGGCAAGGAGGTGCACCAGGGCCTCGTCGTCTACGGCAACAAGGGCACCACCGACCAGCACGCCTTTGTCCAGCAGCTCCGCGAGGGCCCGGACAACTTCTTCTTGACGTTCGTCGAGGTGCTGCGCGATCGCGTGACCGAGTCGATTCAGGTCGAGCCCGGCGTCACCTCGGGCGACTACCTGCTCGGCTTTTTGCTGGGCACGCAGGAAGCGCTGGCCGAGACCGGCCGCGGCAGCATCTCGATCACGATTCCCGAAGTCTCCGAAATGAGTCTGGGTGCGTTGATCGCGCTCTTCGAGCGCACCGTGGGCCTCTATGCCTCGCTGATCCACGTCAACGCCTACCATCAGCCCGGGGTGGAAGCGGGCAAGAAGGCGGCCGGGAAGGTGATCGATCTGCAGCATCGCACCCTGGCCCTGCTGCGAGAGGTGGACGTCGAAGCGCTGACCGTCGGCGAGATCGCCGAGCGGCTCGAGGCCCCCCTGGAGATGACGACCCTGCACCGGGTGCTCGAGCACCTGGCGGCCAACGGGCGCATCCGCGTCATCCGATCGGGCGCGTCGTGGGCCTCCCGGTATTCGATCCGCTAGGCGCCACGTCTCAGATGCGAGCGCCCGGGGTCGGGGGGCGGCTCCGGCTCCCGATGCCCCCCCGAGGCTCACATTGTGGCGCCTTCTGCCCACCAAGTGGCCCCTTTGCGCCATGTTGACAGGTGTTCGGTTCACGAAGTCCCCCGGCGCGTGGTACAATGATAGGGATCATGAACTGCCTGCCAGAACATCGGTTAGGCATTGTCACCCGGCCCTCGACAAGAGGTTTGGGCCGGGCGCTTCTCGAAACACGGACGGCATCTGGACACATCAGCTTGGGGGCACCGACATGCGCCACACCAGGGACGCCCTTGGACTTCTCGCGGGCTTGGCTCTCTTCATCGGACTGATGGCTCCTCCCAGGGCCGACGCGCAGACCTATCTCGACGCGTCACGCTCGCCGGATGGGGTGATTTCGCTGCCGCACGAACTGACGCCCGAGGAGCGCCTCATTCTCGACCAGATCGGGATGGGCCATCGCGTCACCCCGCCGCCGAGCGAGCAGCCGGTGCGCAACGCGGCCGAGTTCGACCGCATGCAGGGCGTGCTGATCCGCTACCCGCTGGGTGTCAGCACCGCGATCGTGCGCGAGATGGCCGAGGATGTGATCGTCTACTGCGTGGTCACGTCCAGCCAGCAGGGCCAGGCCTACAACGCGTTCCAGAGCGCCGGCGTCAACATGGACCACGTGGTCTGGGTCAACGCCAGCTCCGACTCCTACTGGACCCGCGACTACGGCCCTTGGTTCATCTACGACAACGCTCTGGACTGCAGCATCATCGACACGATCTACAATCGCCCGCGCCCCAACGACGACCGCATCCCCGAGGTCCTGGCCGGCCAGCTCGGGATCGACTTCTACGGCCCCGATCTGATCACCGCCGGGGGCAACTGGATGTGCGACGGCCACGGCATCGCCGCCTCCACGACGCTGACCTGGGAGGAGAACCCCGGCAAGACGCCCGAGGAGATCGACCAGATCGTTTCCGACTACCTCGGCATCCACACCTATCACGTGGTCCCCGATCCGAACGGCACCTACATCGACCACATCGACTGCTGGGGCAAGTTCCTCTCGGTCGACAAGATCCTCATCCGCGAGGTGCCGACCTCGCATTCGCAGTACGACGAGATCGAGGAGACGGCCGAGTACTTCGCCAATCAGATCTGCTCCTACGGATGGCCCTACGAGGTGGTGCGCGTCTACACGCCCAACGACGAGCCCTACACCAACTCGCTGATCTTGAACGACAAGGTCCTGGTCCCGATCACCGGCAGCCAGTGGGACGACGAGGCGCTGGCCACCTACGAAGCAGCCATGCCCGGATACGAGGTGCTGGGCTTCAGCGGATCCTGGGTGTCGACCGACGCGCTACACTGCCGCACCCACGGCGTGGCCGACCTCGAGCTGCTCTACGTCTACGCGATCCCCCTGCGCGACACGCCGATCGACGACGAGCCCTACCGCGTGGCGGCCGAGATCATCGACCACAGCGAGGCAGGTTTGATCACCGACGCCCTGCGCGTCTACTGGCGCACCGGACCGTCCGGGCCGTTCGATTACGAGGTCATGACCGCGATCGCCGGCGCCGACTCCTTCTTCGCCGACATCCCGGCCCAGCCGCTGGGCACGGTGGTGGAGTACTACGTGGAGGCCGCCGACAACTCGGGTCGGGTGGAAACGTATCCCTTCATCGGATCGGCCGCGCCCTTTGCGTTCGAGGTGACCGCCGACGAGGAGCCCCCGACCATCGCAGGCACCACCGATCTACGCAGCACCGAGAATACGGTGGGCCCCTACATGGTCGAAACGACCGTCACCGACAACCACCTGGTCGAGCAGGTGGAATTGCTCTACCGCCTCAACGAAGGCCCCTTCACGCCTCTGGAGATGACCGCGCGCGGGCGGGGCCTCTACGAGGCCGGCATCCCCGGGCAGCCGCTCGAGACGGTGGTGGAGTACTACGTGCGCGCGCTGGACTACGCGGGCAACGAGTCGCTGGACCCGCCGGCGGCCCCCACCGAGACCTACGTCTTCCTGGTCGCTCCCGAGCAGAACCTGCTGGCGGCCGACATGGAGTCGGGTTCCGACTGGACCCACGGCCCGGTCACCGGCGGCTTCGGCGACCAATGGCACCTGAGCACCCAGCGCAACCATACGCCCGGCGGCGACACGAGCTGGAAGTGCGGCGATGCGGGCGGCGGAAACTACGCCAACTCGCTGGATGCGGGCTTGGTGACCGAGAGCGTGGATCTGGGCATCGACTCGCGTCTCACCTACTGGCAGTGGATCGAATCGGAGACCAGCAGCTACTACACCGGATACGCCTACGACGGCGGCTTGGTCGAGATCAACACCGGCAGCGGTTGGCAACAGATCGAGCCTGATGGCGGCTACCCCTACCTCATCCGCAACGCCGGCGGCACCGGTCCGTTTGCGCCCGAAACGCCGGTCTTCGCGGGGAGCGAGGACTGGCAAGAGGTCGCCTTCGACCTCTCCCCCTACGAGGGTGAATCGGCGCAGATCCGCTTCCGGTTCGGTTCCGACGGCGGCACGGCGCGTGAGGGCTGGTACGTCGACGACGTTTCGGTGGACGGCTTCTTCATCAACTGGTCCACCGTGACGACCGCGGATGCGGGCACGCGCCTCATCCTCCACGCAGGCGGCACCAATCCGGTGCGCTCGGCGGCCGCCATCCGGTTCGCGCTGGGATCTGCGGCACCGGCCAGCCTGCGCATCTACGACGCACAGGGCCGTCTGGTGCGCACGCTGGTGGATCGTCCGCTGGGCGCCGGAAGCTATGCGCTCGAGTGGGATCGCAGCACTCAAGCGGGCCACCGGGCCGCGCCGGGCGTCTACTTCTACCGCCTGCAGGCCGGAGACGAGGAGATCGCGCGCCGCATCGTGCTCTTCTAGCCCGACCCTTCGGGCTAGACCTTGGCCCGGATGCGTTCGCCCTTCTTCAGACCGCGGCAGAAGGCTGCGAAGAGCTTGGGGATCGCTTCCAGGTCGCCCAGATGGGCCATCTCGACCGTGGTGTGCATGTAGCGCAGCGGCAGCGACACCAGGCCCGTGGCCACGCCCTTGTCGACCGAATAGATCGCATCGGCGTCGGTGCCGCTGCGATTGGGCGAGGTCGCGGTCTGGACCCGGATCTTCTCGCGCGTGGCGACCGCCTTCAGACGATCGTACATCTCGAGCAGGACGGGCCCCCCGACCGAGATCGAAGGCCCTCCGCCCATCTTGACCGCGCCGTACTGCCGCAGGTCGACGCCGGGCGTGTCGGTGGCCTGCCCGACGTCGGTCACCAGCGCGATGTCGGCCCCGACCTGCCGGGCCACCGCCTGGGAGAGCTTGCCGCCGGTCTCTTCCCGCACGGCGGACACCGCGTAGACCGCGGCCTGCAGCTTGCGCCGACCGGTTCGCAGCAGCCGCAGCGTCTCGGCCGCGGCCCAGGTCCCCACCCGGTTGTCGAAGGCGCGCGCCACGGCCACGTTCCCGTGGAGCACCTGGAAGTCCTCGGTGAAGATGATCGGGTCCCCGACCGCCACGCGGCGCAGCGCCTCCTTTTCGGAGCGGGCGCCGATGTCGATGAAGTGCTCGTGCAGCTTGGGAACCTTCTTCTCGGCCTTCTTGTCCTGCAGGTGGATCGCAACCGAACCTACCACCCCGTAGACGGGGCCCTTGCGGGTGTGGATCGCCAGGCGCTTCCCGGGCAGCGTCGCCGGATCGATACCGCCGATGCTGGTGGGATAGACGAAGCCGTCTTCGTCCACGTGCTGCACCATGAGCCCCACCTCGTCTGCATGGCCCACGATGATCACCCGGGGATCGCCGTCCGGATTGATGACGCCGACCGCATTGCCGTAGGTGTCGCTGTAGACCTCGTCCGCAAAGGTCTGTGCGTAGTCGAGCCAGATGCGCTGCCCGCGGTGCTCGAAGCCGGACGGGCTGGGCGTGGTCAGCAGGGTCTTCAGGAACGCCAAGGATTCGGTGCGCATGCCTTCCTCCGCTAGGGTTGCCGGACGTTATCGACGTAGAACGTGCCCGGGCCGTCGTTCCACGAGGCGAAGCTCACGTGGGTCAACACCCCCACGATCGGCTGGTTCTTGGCCTTGAACGCCTTGACCTGGATGGCCTTCTCCGTGACTCCCGGCACGGAGACCCAGTACGTGGCCCCGGGGACGTCGACGTCCACCCGGATGGTGTGCCACGTCTTCAGCGCCAGGTTGGGGACCAGCAGCGTCCGCTTGTCCCATGCGCCCTTGTCGCCCCCCTCGAACGCGAAGAGGTTCATCTTGCCGGGCTCATCGGCGTTCTCGAACGCGAGAAACACGAAGCGCTCGACGCCGGTCGCATTTGGTCCGCGCTTGCGCACCTTGTCGTTGCCGATCATCTGGAAGCAGGAGCGGTTGTAGGGCGGCAGGATCTCCCGCACATAGACGTCCCACTGAAGCGACAACTGCTCATCTTGGGGCGTCGCCAGCCGCTGCGAGCCGTACGTGTTGTACTCGGGGCTGGCCTTGATCATCATCTTGCGCGTGGCGTTGCCGCCGATCTTCTTCTTGCTGAGCATCATCAGCTTGCGGCCGGCCTTCTTGTCGTAGCGGCTCTCATACCAGCCCTGGGGCTTCTCGCGCTTGCGAAGCTGGACACCGGTGTCGTTGGCCTCGAAGTCCCCGTCGACAATCAGCGGAGCCTGGGCCCGGACCGTGCCGTCGAGCCAGACCGGCAGCGGCACGCGCTCAACGGCGGCCATGGCCGCCACGGCCAGAAAGATCAGCGCCCATCTCGTGTAGCGACGCATAGGTAGTCTCCTATCCGGTTTGATGTTCCAGCCGTCGATCCGCCTGTCATGCCGTCCACTGGACGACGATTTCCAAGCTTACCCGATCCACCGGCGGTGTGGCTACCGGCGGATGAGAGCCTTGCGGATTCGCCGCGGCCTTCGCGCCGTAGACGCGCCGGCGGTCGCGGGGGATCGTGCTTGCGGACCGGTAAGGTGACACTCTAGAGTGCCCCATCTACCTTCTGGGCAAGAGGGTACCCAGACGCGGCCACCTCCGGAGGACGCCTGAATGGGTCAGGTCTACGCGCTGGCCTGTGCGGTGATATGGGCCTTCGCGGTCATCTTGCTGAAGCGCTCGGGCGAGCGCGTGGGGCCTTTCGCCCTCAATCTCTTCCGGGTGGCCTTCAGCCTGCCGCTCATTGTCGTGACCACGCTCGTGGCCGGCTACTCGCTCTTTCCGCGCGTGCCCACGAGCGACTACCTGATCCTCCTGGCCAGCGGGGTCCTCGCCATCGCCGTCGCCGACACCATGCTCCACTGGAGCCTGAACATCGTGGGCGCGGGCGTGACCGCGATCATCGACACCTTCTACTCGCCCATGACCGTCCTGTTCGCCTTCCTGCTGATCGGAGAACAGATCGGGCCGCTCGACGCCATGGGGATGGTCCTCATCATGAGCGCCGTGCTGATCTCCACGACGCTCGAGCCGCTGCCCGGACGGACGCGGGGGCAACTCGTGCAGGGGATCCTCCTCGGACTGGGGCATATCGTCTTTCTGTCCCTGGGCATCGTGCTCGCGAAGCCGGTGCTCAATGACAACCCGGTGCTGTGGGCCACGGGCGTTCGTCAGTTCGGGGCGGTGGTCGTCCTGGGAATCATCGCGCTGGTCTCGCCCCGCCGCCGCGGTCACTTCGCCGTCTTCCGGCCGGGCGCTCACTGGCGTCACATGGTCCCGGCCACGTTCCTGGGCTCGTTTCTGGCCCTGATTCTCTGGATCGCCGGCATGAAGTACACCCTGGCCAGCATCGCCGCCATCCTCAACCAGTCCTCGACGATCTGGATCCTGCTCCTTTCGGTCGTCTTCCTGCGGGAGCCGATGACCCCACGCAAGGCGGCCTCGGCGCTGCTGGCCCTGGCCGGCGTGTTGCTGGTCATCCTGCGCTGAGCGGCGCGCGACTACCAAGCCGGCGGGGGTTCCGGGGATGCAGACGGTTCGGCGGGCACCGGGCGGATCATCTTCGGATGGTTGCCGGCGATGACGACCGTCACTTCGCCGCGAACCTCGCGCTCTGCGAAGGCCGCCGCCAGCTCCGAGAGCCAGCCCCGCTCCACCGACTCGTGCAGCTTGGTCAGCTCGATGCAAACGGCGGCGCGGCGGTCGCCGAGCACCTCCAGGGCCTGGACCAGGAGGGCCGCGAGGCGATAGGGCGACTCGTAGATGACGAGCGTGTGGGGACCCGCGGCGTCGGTCTCGATGAATTTGCGCCGCGGTCCGGGCCTGCGCGGCGGGAACCCCTTGAAGATGTAGCTCGAGGAAGGGAGCCCCGAGCTGATCAACGCCGGCTCCACGGCACAGGCGCCGGGGATCACCTCCACGCCGTGGCCGGCCTGCAGCGCATCGCCCACGATCCGGTAGCCCGGGTCGCTGATTCCCGGATAGCCGGCATTCGAGCACAGCGCGACGTTCTTGCCCCAGCCCAGGAACTCCAGGACGCGGCGGCCGGCCTTCTCCTCGTTGTGCTCGTGGTAAGGCACCATGCGCGCCTTGGGCTCGATGCCGAAGCGCTGGAGCAGGCGGCCGGTCTTGCGCGTGTCCTCACAGGCAATCACGCCGACGTCCCTCAGAATTCGGACCGCGCGCTCGCTGATGTCCTCCAGGTTGCCGATCGGCGTCGCGACGATGTACAGGGTGGCCACGGCGCCCCCCTAGTAGTAGTACCAGATGGTCTGGTATTCGCTGATGTCCTCGCCGACGGCCTCGAGGCGCTCCAGGTAGTCGAGAATCGGCACGTCCACACCCACGTAGGGTTGCGCGGACTCGGTGATGTTCTTCTCCCAGGGGTGGAACTCGTAGACCCGCGATCCATCGGGCAGGATCGAGACCATGTTGCGGTGCTGGCGCGCCCGCAGGTAGTTCTTTCCCGCGCCGGGCACGTTGTAGACCGCTTCATCCGTGCGGGCCATGCCCGGCAGCATCCGCGCCTCCTCCTTCTGCTCCTGCATCAGGCGCGCGACCGGCACGCGGTAGGCGTACATCTCGTCCTTGCCCTTGGTGTTGAACGTGTAGTACGGGTCCACCCCCACCAGCCGCAGCAGGCGGCGCAGGGCGCACACCTCGAAGCGGCGTGAGATCGGGAACGTGTAGACGCACTGGTTGTAGACCGAGATCCGCCGCGCGCGCAGGCGGTCGATCGCCGCCACGACATCCGGCGTGATCTCGTAGACGTGCTGGAAGTGCGTGACGATGCAGACCTCGCGCCGGCCCGGCACATGATAGGTCGCCAGCATGTCCGCCAGCTCCTCCGTGGTGCGCATGGGACAGGTGACCGGCGTGCGGGTTCCGATGCGGATGCGCTCCACCGTCTCGATCGCCGCCAGCCGATCCATGACTTGCTTCAGGCGCCGGTCGGCGAGGACGAACGGGTCGCCGCCGGTGACGAGCACCTCGCTGATGGGCGTGTGACCCTGAATCCACTCGATGGCCCGATCGACCTGGTGGTCGGGAATGAAGCCCTGCGGATCCATCGCGTCTTCGATTTCCCAGTTGCGCTGGCAGTAGACGCAGATCTGCGGGCAGGTGTTCACCGGCTTCAAAATGCAGATGCCGGGGTAACGGCGCGTGATGTAGTCCTCCGGCGAGGTGTCCGACTCGCGCATGAAATCGAGCAGCGCCGGGTCCTGCTCGCGGAGCTGACACATCCCCTTCACGTAGTCACGGGGAGGCAGCACCTGGAGGCGGATCGATCGATCCCGGCCCGAGGGGTGGTCGTCCATGAGCGACACGTAGTATGGCGTCACGCCGAAGGGAATGCGGTGTTCCTTCGCCTCGCGGATGGCCTGGCGTTCCGCGTCGCCCAGCCAGGCCATCTTGCCCAGCATGTCGGGATCGCGGATGACGTTGCGGATCTGCCAGCGCCAGTCGAACCAGTCGCTCTCAGCGGCGCCCAAGGCCTCCATCACGCGCTGTCTGCGGCCCTCGCGGGCCGCGATCACGTCGGGGTCCAGGCCCGTGGTGTAGCGGGCGATGCGGGCGCGCACGGTGGCGCCCAGCTCGTCGAGCTGGCGCGAACGCTCGATCGCCGCCTCCCGACCCGTCAGCGGGCTGGGCGCGAGGATGCGATCATCCAGGCTCTCCCCGGGCCCGCGGCCGCTGAGACCCAGGAGCATGTGCAGCAGGTCGGCGTAGAAGGCCGGCGAGAGGTCGGGCCGCGGCCGGTCGCGGGAGATGTCGCGGATGGCCTTGGCCACGCTGAATCCGGCCAGATGGTCGGCGCGCATCGACAAGATGTTCTGCAGGATGTGCGAGCAGTCCCGAATGCGGATCACCAGGCCCTGCCGGGGCTCCTTTTCGTGATAGGTGTCGAAGCGGATCTGATGAACCCAGGCCGCGAGCCTCTCGCGCAGGCTGCCCACGCTGCGGGCCTCGCGGGCGATGCCGAAGAAGATCGGGGCGCGGGCCTTCAAGTAGTCCGCGTTGAATCTCGACTTGTCCATCGGCAGCCTCCTCACGCCCGCTGCAGAGGTCTGCGCGCCGGGCCGGTGGCAACGGGGTGCGATCAGCGAGCGGCCCGCCGCGATGCACGACGAGGCCTACGGCCATCGACGTCCAGAGACCGAAGGATGCAGCCGTCCCACGTCATGCGCAGCGGCGCCCGGCCCTTGGTCAGACCCTTGCCCAGCACGTACCCCACCAACAGGGGCAGCGACACGCTGGGCTCCACCCAGGCCATGGCGTAGCGCGCCTTGCGCTTGATCTTGCCCCAGGAGCGCGCCTCGCTCAGGGTGGAGCTGGAGAGCCCCCCGTCGGCCGTGACCGCGGTGGTCACCTGGATGGCGTAGTCGTGCCCCCGCTCCATGCCGTAGATGTATCCCATCACCACCGAGTCGTTGATGTAGTTCTTGGGCACGCCCCCCGCGACGTAGATGGCCGCCGAGGCGCGCGACTGCACCACGATCTGAACCAGCTCGTGGTTGTCCTGGATCGAATCGATCGCGATCCCCTGCCGGTTCTGACTCACCATGCGGGCGCGGTGTTCCGTCAAGCCGATGCCGATCGAGGAATCATTGATCGCCGGCGCGAACATCGGCACGCCCATGCGCCGGCAGGTGCGCAGGATCGACTCCTCGTCGTCCACGTGATCCGCCAGGTGGTCCAGGAATTGCCGGCTCGAGTAGTTGCCGGGGGGCAGCTCGTCGGCAACCAGGCCGATCCACCGGTCGGTGTCCCAGAACTTCTCCTCGTCCACGTAGGTGTCGTAGATGCGATCCAGGTGGAGGTCGCGCAGCACGGCGTCATCGGCCTCCGGCGTACCCTTGAAGTGCTGGTGACCCTTCGCCTGGTAGAGGTCCTGGTAGAGGATCGCGCCGGTGGACACCACAACGTCCACACCACCCGCGGCGATCAGGTCGCGGATCACCTTGCGCAGGCCCGCGGCTATGAGCGGCCCGGCCAGCCCCAGCAGCACGGTGGGCCGCTTGGCGTCGGTGTACATGCCCTTCAGCACCTGGGCGCACTCGCCGATGCCCCGGGCCTGGATCGACATGCCCGCCATGGCCTCGACCAGGTCCGCCACGCGGGTCTTGGACGTCAGGGCGAGTTGCTGGACGTTGCCGTCGCAGACCTTGCGCCTGAGCGCGCGCTTCTCGCGGGGCAGGGGCTTGAACTCCATCCCCCCGTCAGGGCGCTTGCGCAGCATCGAAGACATGTCGACCTCCTCTCCGGAGCGAATCGGGAAGCGCGCGTCCCTTGCGCTCATTTCGGCAGCGACGGCGCCGCTTCGGGCCACCGGCCAGCTCGAAGGCGAAGGGGACTCATCTTAGGCGCTGGAACGGCCCTTTTCAACAGGACGGGTCCTCTACGGCCCGCGATTCGGCGCCCAGACGCGTAGAGGATCAGGAAGAGACTCCCGCGGACATAGATACACAACCAACTGTATGATAACGAGTTGTGGCTATGGGTCCAGATGCCTCGCTGTACGGTGCAACGGAATCGCACGCCGGGCCTCCAGGCGCGAATTGACATCGGAACCTCAAGCGACTACGCTCTTTATTCATTGTAGGTCATGTGGCGGAACACCCCCCCTTGGATACGAGTGGAGGAACCATGCGCATCGCATCGCTGGCGCTTGCCTGCGGGGCGCTCCTGGCCCTGGCTGCATCTCCTTTGTCGGCTGCCGATAACGTGGCTCCCGACTTCACCCTGAAGAACCTGCAGAACCAAGAGGTCAAGCTGTCGGACGTTTACAAGGACGGCCCCGTGCTGCTGACCTTCTGGTCCACCTGGTGCAAGAACTGCCCTGACGAGATGAAGCACTTCCAGCGCATGTTCGACGCCCACAAGGACAAGGGGCTCACCGTGCTGGCCGTCTCGATCGATTGCAGCAAGACGGTCTCCAAGGTCCGCCCCTGGATCAATGGCCGGCGATTCAACTACCCGGTGCTGCTCGACACCGACCACCAGGTCAAACGCCTCTACCACGTGAATCCGGTGCCCCACTCGTTCGTGATCGATACACAGGGCCATATCGTCTACAGCCACGTGGGTTACCGCCCCGGGGACGAGAAAGCCTACGAGGCCCAGATCGGCAAGCTGCTCGAGGCCGGCTTGAAGCAGAAGGCGGACGCCTCCAGCTCAAGCTAGGCGCGGCGGCCGCTCTGCGGTAAGGTTCTCAAATCCCCACCCTGAACATGGGGCGCGGCCGGCCTTGGCGACGGCACCGGGGACGGGGTTGACCGTCATGGATCTCGCCGAGCGATGACGCTCGGACGCGGGCACAAGGAGGAGCGGCGTGAGGCGTCTGCTTTTCATGGCCATGGTCGCGGTCCTGCTGACCGCGGGATGTGCCGAGGAGTTGGGTTCGCCCGGTGCGGAAGTGGAGGGGTTCGAGCGCGTCGTCCTGGCCGAGCTCTTCACGGCGACCTGGTGCGGGAACTGCCCCAAGGCTGAAGCGGGTCTGGACCAGCTTTTCGACGAGGAAGGCCCATCGAAGCTCGCGGTCATCCACTGGCACCCGACCCAGCCCATCCCGGATCCCTTCGGACTGGAGGAGGTCGATCAGCGCTGGGATGCCTACACCGCCCGGCTGGACACCCTCGGCGCGGCCGCCCTGCCCACCTGCATCTTCAACGGCGTGTCGATGCTGATCGGCGCCGAGACCAACCCCTACGACGACTACAAAGACAACTACCTGCGGGAGCGCGAGCAGGGCAGCCCGCTCGAGCTGGCGATCTCGCCCACCATCGCTGGTGACGACCTGACGGTGACCGTCGACATCGGGATCCAGGACGAGTTGGTCAATGAGCACCTCGACCTCTGGATCACGGTCGTCGAGCACGAGGTGCACCGCCCCGACATCCCGGGTCACGAGGAGCTGTTCAGTTACGTGGCGCGCGCTGTCGAGACCCAGGCGGTGCACATCGAGGGTCAAGCCACCTCCGCCCAGTCCCCCTTCACGCTCGACCCGTCCTGGAATCGTGAGCAGCTCTACGTGGTCGCCTTCCTGCAGGAAGAGCTGGGCGGCGAGGTGCGTCAGGCGGTGATGACCTCGCTCAGCCTGCGCGACTTCAGCCTGACCGCCGACGACACGCTCTTCACCGGCGAGAGCGCGCCGCGCTCCTTCGATGCGCCCTTTACCATCGAGAACACCGGCACGCTGCGCGACTCGATCGAGATCGACCTGCCCGCCGAGCTCCTCGACTTGCCCGCGGAGTGGACCGCCGTCCTGCAAGGCACGGTAGCCTGCGACGGCCCCGTCACCGTGGCGCTGGTGCCGGGCGAGGTCGTCGATTCACTCAGCGTGCGGGTCACCACCAGCGGGTCAACGGGCACCGGCTCGTTCGGTGTCACCGCAACGTCGCTGATCGAAGCCGGCCTGCAGCAGACGCAGATGTTCGCCTTCCAATACGGGGAGGTGTCCTTCGAAGCCTCCGGGCCCTCCGCGCCTGTGACGGTGGACCCCGGGCAGCTCGCGGTGGGACAGCTCACGCTGACCAACACCGGTATTGAAGAACTTCAGATCATCCTCGAGCTGCCCTCCGAGCAGGACGATCTTCCCGCCGGATGGACTGCGACGCTGACCGACCTGTCCACCAGCAGCCCGATTGCCTCACCCGACACGGTGGTCGTCGAAGCCGGGGGCTCGGACACGTCGATCGGCGTCAGCGTGCAGACCGATGATCCGGGCAGCGGCTCGGTGACCGTCCTGGCCTCGTCGCCCCAGGTCGTCGGCGACCCGGTCGAGATCGTGATCGAGGTGGTCGCGGGCGAGGTGGCCTTCACGATCGCGCCGCGGGATACGACGGTCGAGGTTGAGTTGTATGCGCTCACCGCGATCCACGTCGACATCGACGTCACCGGCAGCATCGAGTCGCCGATCTTCGTCGATGCCAACAGTACCGGAATGCCCGCGGGTTGGGCGCCCGTCATCTGCGATGAGAGCATCTGTTATGGGCCGACCTACACCATTCCCGTTGACAAGATCGAAGACGGCATCATTTTCGAGTTCACGGCGACCAGCGAGGCCTCGGGAACGGCGGAGGTCTACTTCTCCTCCACCGTCGACCCGACCGTGACCGACACGCTGCGCGTCGACTATGCGATGGCCGGCGGCGGCGAGGTGGCCTTCAGCGTGGCCCCTCAGGACACGACGGTCGAAGCCACGCTCTACGAGATCAACGCGGTTCCGATCCGCATCGACGTCACCGGCAGTGTCGAGTCGCCCATCTTCGTGGATGCCAGCAACACCGGCATGCCGGCCGAGTGGAGCCCCGTGATCTGCGACGAAGGGCTTTGCTACGGGCCGACCTACACGATCCCAGCCGACAAGGTCGAGGATGGCGTGATCTTCGAATTCACCCCGACCTCGGAGGGATCCGGCACGGCCGAGGTTTATTTCTCGTCAACGGTGGATCCCTCCGTGGTGGACACGGTGCGGGTGCAGTACTTGGTCGCAGCCGGCGGCAGCGACTTCGATCGCGTCGTGGCCGTGGAGTTCTTCACGTCGATCATCTGCGCCAACTGCCCCAAGGCTGAGGGCGCGCTCGACAGCCTCTTCGCCGAGGAGGGCGCCAATCGAATGGCCATGATCCACTGGCATCCTCTCGGCGGGTCGATGGGGCGTCCCGAGTTCGGGATCGCAGAGACCGACGCGCGCATGGAGGCCTACTTCGGCATCGTGCAGTCGAACCTGCCGCAGGTCATCATCGACGGGAGCGAGCCGATCATCGGGGCGGTCTCGATCGAGGACGCCTACGATCTGTACCGCGCCCGCTACGACCAGCACATCGCGGAGAGCAGCCCCGCATCGATCCGGATCAGCGACCAGACGGGAGCATCGGAGGTCACGTTGAACATCGAGATCGAAGCCGCGAGCGACAGCACCCTCCAGGGATTGGACCTGACGGTGGTGCTGATGGAGTACGAGAAGCACGGCCTTTCGAGTCAGCCGATACCCACCGTCGTGAGCGGGGCGGCCCGGGCGGCGGAAACGCTTGCAGTCACCGAAGTGCCCGCCGGCACGACCTTCGCGGTGGATCCGGTCATCTTCGACCTCGGGCAGGGCTGGGTGACCGAGCGCCTGTACGCGGTGGCGATCCTGCAGGATCCGACCACCATGGAGGTCGTGCAGTCGGCCATGGTTCGGCTCAACCAGGGACTGGCGGCCGGACGTTAGGGAGAGACGAGCCGATCGGCTCGGGGGATCATTGGGAAGGACGCCGGGGAAACCCATGAAACGAAACCTGCTTCTCGTTGCGGCAGCCTGCGTGGCGGGCTGTCTCGCTCTGTCGATCTCTGCCCCGCAGGCCCAGTTCAGCAACCTCACCGGCAGCAACCGCCTCGAGGTCTGGGTGGAGGACTCGCTGCGGGCTGCTTCCTATCTCAACCAGTTCGACATCCTCTACTCGAAGGACGCGTGGAACGTGGGCGCGCGCCTCGAGCTGGATGAGGAGAAGTGGTGGGATCCGGAGCGCGAGACCGAGCTGGTGCGCCGCTTCGCCGAGTACCACGATGACTACCTCAATCTGCGCTTTGGCAACTACTACGCCTCCTTCGGCCGCGGGCTGGTGCTGCGTGCCATGGAGGACCAGGACGTCCGCGTGGACCGCGACATCGACGGCGTCTACGGCAATGTCTCCTACAAGCGCCTGACCGCCCAGGCGGTCGCCGGCCGCATCCGCAACGACCGCAACAGCTCGCGTGCCGACATGCTGGCGGGTCTTGACGCCCAGGTCGAGGCGCTGCAGGGCCTCTATCTGGGCGCCGCCTATTTGCGACGCGATGCCCGCAACGACGCCACCGACGAGGACCTCGAGAAGCTGGGCCATCCGGCTATCGAGGAGTGCGCCTCGGGCCGCATCAACTGGATCCGCGGGGTGCTGGACTTCTACCTGGAAGGCGCCCAGCGCCTGCGCCGCGGCGACAACGACCCGCGCGGGGGCTGGACCTGGACCACGGCCGAAGACGGCCACGCCTGGTACGGCGCGCTCACCCTGGGCGTGCCCGGCTACACGATCATCGTCGAGGGCAAGGATTACCTGCGCTTCGACACGCCCTACTCCACGCCTCCGGCGACCAATCGCCTGGGCCAGCCGGTCAACGACGGTGTCGACGAGCGCGGCGGCGCGGCCACACTGACCGCCAGCCCGACGGCCGATCTCACGATCGAGGCCGGCGGCTCCTTCGCCGAGGCGCGCGACGAGCTGGGCGAGCGCGCCGACACCTACGGCACCGTCCGCAAGGACTGGTGGGGCAAGGGCGCGCTCAAGGTAGGCGGCGAGTGGATCAAGGAAGAGGAGATGGGCAGTCACGTGCTGCGCGAGCGCGTGGGCCCCACGCTGGAGTGCTCCTACTACCTGACCGACCAGACCTCGCTCAGCTTCCACGGTAGTTTCTTCGCCTGGGACAACCACTACCGCGGCGAAGAAGCTCAGGACTACACCGAGATCACCGCCGACATCTCGCTCTCGCTGGGCTACTCACGAGCCATCACCTTCGCGATTATCAAGGCCAGCGAGAAGGTGGCCGAGTACGACTTCGACGATCAGTGGATGAGCGTGCAGCTCTCCTGGGCCTTCGGCTACAACCACGACCTGAAGATCAAGTTCGGCCAGGAGCGCGGCGGCATCGTCTGCTCGGGCGGCATCTGCATCTACGAGTCGCCGTTCGAGGGCGTGCGGGTCGAGATGACCTCGCGGCTCTAGGGGGACGGCCGCTCTGGCACCCTTCCGGCGCCGGCCAAGCTGGTCTCTTGAGAGCTCCCCACGCGGGGTCGGACTGCCGGACTGCGGACTGCCGGACTGTGAACTACCGGCTTGCGAACTGCCGGCCCGCGGTCTGCCGGACTGTGAACTACCGGCTTGCGGACTGCCGGCCCGCGGACTGCCGGACTGTGAACTACCGGCTTGCGAACTGCCCTACGCCTTCGGCCCCGCGCGCCAACCAGCCGGGGATCCTCTCGGACGAAAGGTCTTGGGGCAACCCATAAGCAACGAAGTTACTAAAATTGTAACTGTTTCATGTGGAGCAAGATGCGAGGATTTTTGCCCCGGGGCAACAGCTTGCGGTCGACCCGAACGCGCTGCAGCAGCTCCCGCCGATGAATCCGACACGGGCTCTCCAGGCACCTCCCCCGACAGACCCGGCACCGCCTGACCGAGGCGCCTCCCGCCTGCAGAGGACTTCGCGGCTCGCGCGGGCGCGACCGATCCTACGCCCCTCCGGCCGGCCAGACCGGTCTCTCGAGATCTTCCCGTGTCGGCGGCGACCGCCTGCCAGTCGGACCTCCTAGCGTCTCCGCGCTCGGTAACCTGCGCGCCCCGACCTGCCTAGGTCCTTCGATGCCGCGCACGGATCAGCGGAGGCTCCAAGACGAGGAAAGGCCTGCGGCACCTCCGGCCTTGGGGCAATCCTGGTCTTGGGGCACCTCTGGCCATGGGGCAACTCTGCCCATGGGGCAACTTGCAAGCAACAAAGTTACTACAAGAGTAATATCTTCATCCGGAATAAGATACGACGTTTTTTGCCCCGGGGCAACTCCGGGGAGCGAGCCGAAGGCGCCGGAGCAGCGTTCGGCCGACAATACAGCCGTGTTCAACTGAAGCGCTTCCGGCCGGTAAACGAACCGAGTTCGACGGGGACACTTTCGGTCGACAGACGATTCGCCCTGCGGACAGCAAGCGTCGCGGCCCTCCCGGGGCCAGTCCACGGCCGGGAGCATCGTCTGGCCGTCCGCCGGCCCCCGCGCCGCCACGAGCATCGTCTGGCCGTCCGCCGGCCCCCGCGCGGCCACCAACACCGTCTGGCCGTCGCTCAATCCCGAGGACCCAGCGTCCGGTTCATCGTCCCCGTCCGGTACCCCTCGAGGTCGAGCGCGACGTACGTGTAGCCCGTCCGCCGCAGCTCGGCGACGACGCGCGCGCGCAGATCGGGATCCGCAAGGCGGGGGATCTCGGCATCCGGCACCTCGATGCGCGCCGATGCGCCGTGGTCTCTCACCCGCACCTGCGCAAACCCGAGCCCGCGGAGGAAGGACTCGGCCCGGTCCACACGGGCGAGGCGCTCGGGCGTGAGGGACTCGCCGTAGGGGATGCGCGAGGCCAGGCAGGCCATGGCGGGCTTCTCTGCGCTCGGCAGGGCCAGCTCGCGCGACAGGACGCGGATCTCGGGCTTGGTCAGGCCCGCCTCGGCCAGCGGCGAGCGCACGCCCATCTCGCGCACCGCGCGCGATCCGGGCCGGTAGTCGCCGCGGTCATCGACGTTGCTGCCCTCGGCCACCATCGTCAATCCCCGCTCAGCGGCGAGCTTCTGGAGCGCCTCCATGATCAAGTGCTTGCAGTGGTAGCACCGGTCGGGAGGATTGGCGCGCAGCGCGGCATCCGCGAGCTGATCCAGGTCCAGGTAGACGTGCTCGCACCCGATCCGCGCGGCGATCGTGGCGGCGTCTTGACGATCGATCTCGGGCACCAGCGCCGAGCGCACGGTCACGCCCAACACACGCGAGCCCAGCGCTTCCTTGGCCAGCGCAAGCAGCAGGGAGCTGTCGACGCCTCCCGAGAAGGCCACCAGCACACTGGGAGCGGACTTCAGGATATCGAGAACCCGGTCTCGCTTGGCTTGGATCTCGGTGGGTGTGGTCACGGAATCACAACTCGATCGAAGGGAGCGTCAGTGCCGGCTGGCCGGCAGCTCCACTTCCAGGTTCGCCTTGCCCTCGGCCAGGTCCTGCAGGTTGATCCCGGCCAGATAGCTCTGAACGGCATTGCTGAGGCCCTGCCACAATCCTCTCGCAATGCAGTTGTTGCGCCTGCGGCAGGTGGCTCCGTTGCCGACACAGCTCACGAGCGCGTCACAACCCTCCAGCGCCACCAGGATTTCCGCCAGGTTGATCTCCCTCGCGTCGCGGGCCAGGCGGTACCCCCCGCCGCTCCCGCGGACGCTGTGAACCAGCCCGGCCGCCTTGAGCGTGGTCAGCAAGGCGTGCAGGTATTTGCGTGACACGCCCAGCCGGTCGGCGATGTCACCCATCAGCACCGGCTCCTCGTGATTGCCGTGCATTGCCAGCTCGAGCATGGCGCGCATGCCGTAGCGACCTTTGGTGGTGACGCGCATCGGACGCGGTCTCCTTCCTGGGGGTGCAGGGTCCGAGGACCCGGACGAGATACCCATGTCTATCTTTGTACTAGACTAGTGCGTTCGCGGCGACAAGTCAACCGGGCGGCAGCTTGCCGGATCTCCGGGGGTGACGCAAGAGATGTGCATGTCCGGCCGTTTCCCGGCCCTCGCGGATGGTGGGGCCCGGGCACCACGGCGTCGCCCGCCGGTCCTGGGGATTCCCTGGGGGCGCTCGCTGATGCTGGGAATTCTCTGGGGGCGCTCGGCGGCCGAAGCCAGTCGGTGCCTAAAGGCCTCGCGCCCAGACCTAGCTCGACTCGTGGCCATCTCCCGGGCGTGTGCGACCCGTTGCGCCGAACCGGGTGTCCGCCCGCATGCCTTGGGGCGAGGCAGCGGTGTCGGCCAGCCAGCCCGTACGGGCTTCCGGGGCGTGATCGAAGTCCGGCACGTAGGGCTTGATGTCGAGGATGGGGGTGCCGTCCAGAAGATCGACGTCCGCCACGTGCAGCACGGTCCCCTCGACGCCCAGCAGCCGCAGCACCGAGAGGCCGATCGGATTGGGGCGCACGGGCGCCCGGGTGGCGAAGACGCCCCGCGGGTGATTGTCCAGGAACGGCGTGACCGTCAGGCGCGACGGGCCCGCGCGGTGGAAGTGGTAGAGCACGATGATGTGCGAGAAGCCGTCCAGATCCGCCACAGCTTCGGCCAGCTCCGGTCGCAGCTCGATTGAGCCGCGCACCCCGCGCGCGCCGGGCGGCTGGATGGGCATGCCCTCGGTCTGCGCAAAGGGCGTACGGGCCACACCAATCGGCCGATAGGTGCACGCCTCGGGCGGTCGGTCCGCGCTTCCCGTAGAAGGTTGGTCCGCGCTCTCCGTGGGCGGTCGGTCCGCGCTTCCTGTAGAAGGTCGGTCCGCGCTCTCCGTGGGAGGCCGACGTTCGCCTCCGGAGCCCTTCGGGTTCGCGCTTTCCATGGCGTCACTCCTCGAAGTCCTGCTGCGCAAGCGCCTCTAGCTGCCAGTCGATCGCTTCCATCGCCTCACGCACATCCTCGCGGCCGGTTTGCGTCTGCCCGATGCTCAGACGCAGGCAGTACCGGCCGCGCAGCTTCGTGTGGGTCAGGAAGAGCCGCCCCGTGGCGTTCAGCTTCTCGATCAGCGCCGCGTTGAGACGATCGAGGCTTTCGGGCGGGCGGCCGCCGCTGTTGCAGCGGAAGCAGATCGTCTGCAGGGGCACCGGCGCCATCAGCTCGAGGCGCGGATGCCCCTCGACCCAGACCTTGAACTCCTGCGCCAGGTCGAGGTGCTCGCGCAGGCGCCGGCGCAATCCCTCCACGCCGAACTGGCGCAGTACGAACCAGAGCTTCAGCGCCCGGAAGCGGCGGCCCAACGCGATCCCCCAGTCGCGGTAGTTGACCACCTGCTGGTCGACCGCCGTCTTCAGGTACTCGGGCTGGATCGCGAAGGTGCGGATCAGGTCCTCGGGATGGCGGCAGTAAAAGGCGGAGCAATCGAAGTTGGTGAAAAGCCACTTGTGCGGATTGAAGTCGAAGGAATCGGCCCGGTCGGCGCCCGCAAACAGCGCCCGCTTCTCGGGCAGGATGGCCGCGCTGCCGGCCAGGGCGGCGTCCACATGGACCCAGATGCCGTGGCGCTCCGCCACGTCGCACACCGCCTCGAGCGGATCCAAGGCAGTCGATGAGGTCGTGCCGACCGTGGCAACGATGCAGCAGGGCCGGCAGCCCTGGTCCCGATCGGCCTGGATCCTGCGCTCGAGGTCCTCGGGATCGAGCGCCAACGCCTCGTCCACGCCTACGGCCACGAGGTTCTCCGAACCGAACCCGGCGATCCGGGCGGCCTTCTCGACGGAAGAATGGGCCTCGGTCGAAGCGTAGATGCGCAGGGGCCCGTCCTGCGCGAGATCGAAGCACCCCTCGCGGTTGCCGACGAAGCGGGTGGAGCGCTCACGGGCACAGAGCAGGGCGCAGAGGGTGGCCGTGGAGGCGGTATCCTGGATGACGCCGCGAAAAGCCTCGGGCAGCCCGATCATGCGGCGCAGCCAGTCGACGACGACCTCTTCCAGCTCGGTCGCCGAGGGACAGCTCTGCCACACCATACCGTTGATTCCCAGCGCCGCCGAGAGCAGCTCACCGAGGATCGAGGGGCCGCTGTTGTTGGCCGGGAAGTAGGCGAAGAATCGGGGGTGATTCCAGTGCGTGACGCCCGGCAGGATGATCTCGCGGAAGTCGGCCAGAATCCGCTCCATCGGCTCCCCCTCCTCGGGGGGCTCACAGGGAAGCCGGCCGCGGATCTGCCCCGGCTCGACCGGCGGCAGCACGGGGTAGTCGCCGACGTCCCTCAGGTAATCGGCCACCCAGTCGATCACCTCGTGACCGTAGCGCCGAAAGCCCTCGGGGCTCAGGCAGAAGCCCTCGCCGGCTGGATCAGGTTGCTGGGGTCCATCTGTAGATGGTTGCCTCATGGGTCGCATCCTCCCGTTGGGTGCGCGGTGCGAAGGGCGCACAGGGTGATAGTACCTCCACCCGGCCCGCGGGCAAACCGGGGCGAGAACGCCTGGGCGAGCACGGCAAGGCCCGCCCGGAGGCCGGGCGGGCATGGCAAGGCCCGCCCGGAGGCCGGGCGGGCCGATGGAAGGGGTCGGTCGGCTCTATGGGTCAGGGCCTGAGCGGCCCGGATCGCTTCTAGGAGTGGGCCCCGATGGCTCGCTCCACCTTCTCGGCGAAGGCGCGGGCGATGCCGATCGGGATCGAGACGTGCACCTGCTCATCATAGCTTTCGACGTCCACGATGAACGCCTTGCCCTGCTTGCGCACGCAGACATGCTCGTCGCGCGAGATGACCTCCACCAGCACGAAGTCGGGGCAGCGATCGAGCTGCCGGCAGGCCTCGACCATCAACGGCCCCCACCGCTGGAACTCCTCGTCCTCGCAGAAGTCGAACGCGTGCGACGGAACGAAGGTGAGGGCCAGATGGCCCAGGGCGGCCGGGACGCGGATGCCGGTGATCTCGCATCCGCCGGGACCGCTGTCACGGATGTCGATCTCCACCATGCCGGCGGAGTGGATCGACCAGGCGACACCGACCCCCAGGATCATGAACACGGCGATCACGCCCAGGAACACGGTCAAGAAGCCTCGGTTTCCGGCGCCCATGGCGCACCTCCTATCAGTCTGGATGAGCAGCCGGCCGGGTCATATGATCATCGGGCCGGCCGGGCCGTTCGATCGTCCGGCGCTCGGACCGCTACTCGTCCTCCCAGTCGTCCTCGGAGCCGCTGTCCTCGTCGATCCAGATGCGGACCTTCTCGTCCTCGCTCTCGACGCTGACCAGTTCGCCCTCGCCGTGCTCGCGCAGGGCCTTGATCATGGCCAGCAGATCCAGCTCATCCTCGTCGGCCTTGAGCAGGGCCTCGACGATGTCCATCTTGAGCTGGATGCGCACCTGATCGTGCCGGTCGTCGACGCGGATCACCAGATTCCCGTCCTCCTTGGCGACCCGTACGCTCTCGTCGTATCCCTCGACCCGCACGTACTCGGCGTCCTGGGCGTCCTTGAGGACCTCCAGAACCTCACGAAAGTCGATATCGCGCAATTCATTGCAGTCAAAATAGATACGCCCGTTGGCCAGGCGAACATCGCCCCCCTCGGCGCTGGTGTCGATCATCGGCAGGAGCGCCTCGACCATCTGGAGCGGCAGGTTGACCCGCACCGTCTCGCCGTGGCGGCCCTGTTCCTCAACCCGGATGTGCAGCCAGCTATCCTTGGCCCAGGCGCCGGTGGCCAGTGACCCCAGCAGCGCCAGGGCTACGATTCCCAGTCCCAGCTTCTGTTTCATGGCCTTGCCTCCTGTGGGTGGACGGTGCCTTCCACCGTCCTGCCTGCAAGACGAGTAGCGCTCGGAAAAGGTTCCGCCAAAAGCGGTCCCAAGGGTCGGCGTCCGTGCCGCGAACGTGCTAGAATGCAAGCAGGATGCGGGCTTTCATGGCCCGAGCGGGCTCGGTGAGAGCCGCCTAGGAGAACCACCATGCGCTTGGCTCATCTGGATCAACCGGGCGGCGCCCGACGGGGCCTGCCGCTGCTCTTGACGCTCTCCCTCGCGGCCGTGGCCGCCGGGCCGGCCTGGGGTGACATCCCCCTCAATCCCGCGCCGTTTTACGAGTCGGCGCCCAACGGCCACATCGCGACCGGTGGGGCCTGGGCCGACGTGGACGGCGACGGGTGGCTCGATATGGTGGTCGCCAACGGCAACGACATCGAGCGCCAGACGCTGGTCATTTACCACAACAACGGTGACGGCACCCTCCCGCTGCAGCCCACCTGGAGCGCCACCGACATCGACTATCACGGCCATCTCGATGTGGGCGACATCGACGGCGACGGTCTGCCCGATGTGGCGGTGGCCGTCTACCTCGGGCCCGGCGGCTTCGGGGACCCGGGCCTCGTGAAGGTGTACCTCAACAACGGGCAGGGCGGCTTCAGCGCCACGCCCGATTGGGTTTCGAGCGGGGAGTTCTATTGCTTCTCGCTGGCGCTCGGCGACGCCGACGGCGACGGAGACCTCGACCTGGCCTGCGCCTGCGGCGACGACTACTACAACCGGCCCGAGCCCCAGCGCATCTTCTTCAACGACGGCGGTCAACTGGAGGACTCGCCCTCGTGGATCTCCGACGAGATCGACTACGCGCTGGACGTCTTCTGGGGCGACGTGGATGAAGACGGCGACCTGGACGTCGCCTTCTGCGGCACCTCGACCCCCATGCGGGTCTATCGCAATGATCAGACAGCCGGGGGCGGCATCCAGACCAGCGCGACCTGGGAGAGCACCGATCTCCCTCAATACGGCAACACGACCGCGTTCGGCGACTGGAACGGCGACGGGTTTCCCGAGTTGGCCGTCGCCGACAACAACCAGCTCGGCGGGCAGGGGCGCTTCAAGGTCTACGCCAACACCTTGGGCGAGCTGAGCACCACGCCGGCCTGGACCTCGGCCGACGGCGGCTACGGATCGCACGTCTCGTGGGTCGATCTCGACCTCGACGGGCTTCCCGAGCTGGCCACCGGCCGCTGGTGGGGCGCCGTCCGCATCTTCGCCAACACCAACGGCATGCTGGAATCGCTTCCCGGGTGGCAAAGCGTGACCACCAGCGTCATCGAGAACATCTTCTGGGGCGACGTGGACAACGACGCCCTCTTCACCAACGGATCCACCTTCGCCGACGGCGACGGCAGCCGCACGCTCTTCCCGATCGGGTACGCGCCGGTGCGCGACGTGCTCGAGGTGCGCGTCGGCGGCACGCCGCTGCCGGCGAACGCCTACACGGTTCATCCGGCCAACGGTTGGGTCTCCCTCGCGAGTCCGGCGCCGCCCGGCAGCGGGAACGTGGAGATCCGCTTCGCCTATTCGGTCGATCTCGACATGGGCGTGACCAATTGGGACAGCGGCGTGGGCAACTACGTCTTCCGCAACGAATCGTCCGCATCGACGCCCGAGCCTCGCGCGGTCCATGCGAGCTTCAGTGCCCACCCGAACCCGGTGGCCACCCGCACGCGGATTCGATACCATGGACCCGTCGTCGATCATGCGCGGCTCACCGTGCACGACGCCACGGGCCGGTTGGTGCGCACACTGGCCTCAGGAATGATCGACAGCGGCATGACGATTTGGGAATGGGACCGGCGCAACGATCGCGGCGAGCTGGTGAGCGGCGGCGTCTACTTCGCCCGCCTCACCGGAAACCAGCACGACCGCACCGTGCGCCTGATCGCAATGCATTAAGCCAGGGCCCTGCCGAGGCAGTGAGCCTGCCCGGCGCGGAGGATGAACCCTTCAACTCTCCAACCTTCGCAATGTCGAGTGAGGTTCAGCCTCGGCGGGGTCCGGCGCCAGTTCCAACCGGAGGCGGCGGCCGTTCGGTCCGCACGGCACCTGTGTTCGGCCGCCGCCTTTTCTGTGCGGTCGGTTCACGGACATGATCGCCGGCATGCGGCAGGATCCGTCGGGAGAGAAGCTCTGGGCGAAGCACTGGGGGCTGGATCCGAACGTCTTGCATCTGAACCACGGCTCCTTCGGCGCCTGCCCGCGCGAGGTGCTGGCGTCGCAGCAAGAACTGCGCGACGAGCTGGAGCGCGATCCGACCGGCTTCCTGGTCCACCGGCATGAATCGCTGACCGATCGGGCCCGCGCGGCGCTGGGCGCTTTCCTCGGCGCGCCGGCCGACGACCTGGTCTTCGTTCCCAACGCCACGACCGGCGTGAACGCCGTCTTGCGATCCCTGCCCCTGAGCCCGGGCGACGAGCTGCTGGCGACCAACCACGAATACAACGCGTGCCGCAACGTCTTGGAGCACGTGGCCGCCCGCCGTGCAGCCAAGGTCGTGATCGCCGGGTTGCCCTTCCCCGTGCGACATCATCAGGAGCTGATCGATGCAGTCCTGGAGCGGATCTCGCCGCGGACGCGCCTCGTGCTGATCGATCATGTGACCAGCCCCTCCGCGCTGATCCTGCCCATTGAGCCGATCGTGCGCCAGTGCGCCGAACGCGGCATCTGGACCCTCATCGACGGCGCCCATGGCCCGGGGATGTTGCCGCTCGATGTGGCGGCTCTGGGATGCTCCTTCTACACCGGAAACCTGCACAAGTGGGTCTGCGCGCCCAAGGGAGCCGCCTTCCTCTATGCCCGCCCCCAGGTGCAGGCACACCTGCGCCCGCTCACGATCAGCCACGGCGCCAACTCGCCGCGCACCGACCGCTCCCGCTTCCAGATCGAGTTCGGCTGGACGGGGACGCACGACCCCACCCCATACCTGGTTGTGCCCGAGGCGCTGCGCGTCATGGAGGCCATGGCGCCGGGCGGATGGCCAGAAGTGCGCGCGCGCAACCACGAGCTCGTTCTGCAGGCGCGTGACCTCTTGACCGCGGCCTGGGACCTGGCTCCGACCTGTCCGGATGCGATGCAGGGATCGATGGCGGCGCTGGTCCTGGAACGCGATGTTCTGCCCGATCCCCCGACGAAAGATAGCTACCAGGACCCGTTGGAGCGGGTCCTGAGCGAGCGCTATGCGATCCGGGTGCCGGTAATCCCTTGGCCAGACCCGCCGATGCGTCTCCTGCGGATCTCGGCGCAGCTCTACAACAGGCTGGAGGACTACCAGCGGCTTGCCGACGCGGGGCGGGAAGCGGGGCTCACGCTCGCCGCGCTGGCATGAGGGTGAGGAGTCGAGGCGCCCCAGCCCCGGCCGGATCAGGCCGCCTTGGCGTCGTCCTGGCCCTTGATCCGCTGCACCAGCTCCTGGGCCTGGGCCAGGATCGCTTCCACGTCCTCGGTCTTGCCCGCCGGCATATCGAACAGCTCGGCCATCTGCGGACCGGCGCCGGCCGCAGACTCTAGGATCTGCGTGGCGGTCTTCTCGTCGAGCTTGAACCATGCGGTCGCGGTCTTGATGAAATCGTCGAGCGGCCCCTCGGCGTCCTTCACCAGGAAGGGCATGGCGGCCTTGTTTCCCAGCGCCACGATGCGGGCCGTCCTGCGCTCGGACTCCGGCGCCTCATCGGGCTGCTCGTGGAAGCGGATCGGGATCAGGAGCTTCGGGGGCAGGTTCCACTTGCTCGCGAGCGCCTCTCCCACCTGGGCATGGTCCAGCTTCAGGTGCTTGCGTTCCAGCTCGCAGAGCTTGCCCGTGTCGTCTCCGGTCGCACGCAACAGCTCGACATAGGGGCTGCCCAGCACCTGGATCAGTGCCAGCACGCCCAGGTCCTGCAGCAGGCCTGCCAGGAAGGCCTCTTCGTGATCGTCGCCCCCGACGCGCAACGACGTCGAGCGGGCGCCGAAGGCCGCGATCAGACTCCGCCGCCAGATGGGCGTGGGATCGAAATCGGTACCCTTCACATCACGCAGCGAGCCAACCAGCGAGAAGCCGAGCGCGAGCGTCTTCACGGTGGGCAGGCCCAGCAGCACCAGCGCGTGACTGATCGTGGTGACCTTGTTGCGCAGCCCGTAGTGCGCGCTGTTGACCGTCTTGAGCACCTTGATCGCCAGCGCCGGGTCCTTGCAGATGGTGCGCGCGAGGCGGTCCATGGGTACGTCCTCACGCCGGCAGAGATCGAGAACTTCCAGAGCGGCGGCGGGCAGCGTAGGAAGCGTGGGACAAGCCAGGATCTTGTCGAGCAGCGGCTGGTTCATCGGTTCGTTCCCTCTCTATCTCTATGGCGACCACGCGGGTCCATTGGAACCCGACGGCCTCCGCGCGCATCTCCAGGTGCGGCGACTCCGGATGGAGCCGTGGCATCGTCCGCGGTCCCCCGGAAGATCCGCCGGCTGCCAGCGCGATGACACGCACTCTAACTATCGGCGGCGGCGCGCCGTGAATTGGCATGTCTTTGACCGCCTAGGAATCGGAGGCCGGTTGGTATACGCTCGGAAGGCTGAAGTGCGCCATCGGGACAGGGGGCTTGATCCATCTGATCCAACTCGGCCAGTCGGCTGAAGTCACGGGGCGTCCGGCCGTGCGACGAGAGCCCCGTCAAAGTCGGCCGGCGTGCAGGAGGAGCATGACCGGAGCAGATGCAAAACGGCCGGGCAAACCGCTCACCGACGATCCGCTCGGGCCCAGCGTGCCGGTCGCGGTGACTCGGATACGTGCCGACAAAGTGGAGACCGACTCGCAGCAGGTGGCCACCGAGGTTCCCTTGACGCTTCGCGCCGGGGAAACGGAGATCGCGACGATGTCGTGCTCCCCCACCCACTTGCGTGAGCTGGTCTACGGATTTCTCTACGCCTCGGGCTTCATCCAAGGCGCCGCGGACGTCCTGAGCTGCACCATCGACACAAGTCGGTGGGTGGCCGAGCTCACGCTGACGGACCCGCCTGACCCCGACCGCCTCGGCCGGCGCATCTACACCCCCGGCTGCGGGAAGGGTGTGACCTATGCGGACGTCATCGAGACGGCCTCCCGGTTGCCGTTGCGGTCGGACATGCGCGTTCCGGCCGCCGACATCCGGGCTCTGGCCGCGTGGCTGCAGCGTGCCTCGGAGACCTACCGGGAAACCCGGGGACTCCACACCGCGGGTCTCAGCGAGGGCGGCGCGTTGCCCGAACTGGCCATCGACGACATCGGCCGCCACAATGCGGTCGACAAGGTGATCGGCCACCGGCTGCTGTCGGGCGGGACGTTCGAGCGCGCCGTGCTCGTCTCCTCCGGACGCATCAGCTCGGAGATCCTGCACAAGGCTCGGCGCGCGGGCATCCCGATCCTGGTCGCCCGCGGCGGTCCCACGCACCAGTCGGTGCTCCGGGCGCGCGACCTGGGGCTGACGATCGTCGGCTTCGCGCGGGCGGGCGGCTTCAGCGTCTTCTCTCACCCGGAGCGCATCGTGGTGGAAGCCTGAGCCGCCGCCCTCCCGGGGGCCCGAATCGCCCGCTCCCCGGGCGGGCCCGAATCGCCCGCTCCCGGGCGGGCACGGGAAGCGTATCCTCCCCCAGGCCCCATGGGGAACCGTGAGACCACGTGCGTGTTTCCGCAGCCGAAGGAGGAATCATGAGGATCCTGTACGTATTCCCGCACCCGGACGATGAGTCCTTCGGCGTGGCCCACGCGATGGCCAAACAGCGGCGTGAGGGACACGACGTTCATCTGCTGACCCTCACCCGCGGCGGCGCGACCCGCCAGCGCCACAAGTACGGCTACTCGATCGACGAGATGGGAGCGGTGCGCCTGGGCGAGATGCAGGCGGTCGAGCGCGTGCTCGACCTCACCGGCATGACGGTGCTCGACTTCCCCGATGCGGGCCTCAAGGAGGTCGACCCCCGCGAGCTCGAGGCGGCAATCGCCGGGGAGGTCGCGCGCATCCGGCCGCACGTGCTGGTCGGCTACGCCGTGCACGGAATCAGCGGCTTTCATGACCACCTCGTGGGCCACGCGGTCGTGAAGCGCGCCTACGTCGACCTCCGCGATCAGATTCCCGCCCTGCAGCGTCTGGCCTTCTGCACCATCACCAAGGAGGAGGCCCAGCACGCCGGTCCCTTCCCCTTGAGCGGCTCCACGCCGGAGGAGATCGACTGCGTGGTGCCGGTGAACGACGAGGACCTACAGAAGGCGCGCGATGCGCTGGACTGCTACGAGACCTTCCGCGAGACGATCGAGCGCACGCGCATCAAGGAGTTCCTGTCTCACCGGGTGAGCTTCGAGATCTTCGGGGAAGAACACCATCCACCCCTGGGCGATCTGTTCGCGAATCTGTCGGGAACCGCGTAGCGGCCGGCGCCCGGAGGCGCCCCTCGTCCCAGGTCCGGCGGGAAGGGCTGTTCTCCGCGACGGGCCCGTCGGCGGCCGCTCGTGATATGGGAGAGGGGCGTCCGCTTAGGTGGACACCCCTCTCGTCCCGTAGCCGCCCCGCTCGCCGTTCCCACGCTCGCTCCGAGCTGCAGGCTGCGGCGGGCGGATCAGGCGCGATCACCTGAGTAGCATCAGCTTGCGGGTCAACGTCTCCTCGCCCGTGCGCAGGCGGTAGAAGTAGACATTGGCCGGCGCCGGACGACCGGTCTCGTCGAGGCCGTTCCAGCTCACCTGATGCTGGCCGGCCGCGGTCGGGCCGCTCACGAGCGTCGCCACGCGGCGACCGCTGATGTCGTAGACGGCCAGATCCACCCGCTCCTCACGCGGCAAGTCGAAGCGGATCGTGGTCGCGCGGCTCATCGGATTGGGCGCGCACTCGCGCAGGGCGATCACGCGCGGCAACCGCCGCTCCTCGGCGCCCGAGAAGCTCTCCCCATGCGTGATGCGCAGACACCACTCATTGAGCGTGCCCACGTCGGCGCCGGCGTGATCGCTCACATGCAGGGTCCAGATGCCGTCGGCCTCCTCCCCCACAAACGCGTCCAGGCTCTCGGCCGGCTCGAGCTCGCTGGGGTACCAGCCGATGATGTTGTCGGTGCCCCCACCGGTGAGATTGTGCAACGTGACCTCGGTGCCGGCCGGCGAGGAGAGCTTCACCAGCAGGTCGCCCTGGTACGTGTGGGTGATGTGGATGTAGACCTCGAGATTGGAGACCGTGACCCCGGGCCCCAGCGCCACCTCCATCGCATCCGACACGCCGGTCGGGTTGTTGTCGGGGATCGGCAGGTTCGGTTGACGGCAGAACTCGTCGACAAACACGGGCACGAGCACGAAGTTGATCCCCGGCATGTGCTGCCCCGACTCGAGGGTCACCTCGGCCACCTCGGTCGACCAGCCGTCCTTCGAGGCCTTGATGACGTACTCACCGTTGAAGAGCCCATCCAGCTCGTACTCGCCGGCTTCGTTGGTGAAGACGTGGCCGCCCCCGGGTGAGGCCTCCACGCGAACCCCCGAGTGATCCTGCTGACCCAGCAGGAAGACGCGGCCCGACACCGACGCGTCCCCGAACTCGGGCGTCATCAGCCAATGCACCGCGTTCTCGAGGAGCTGCACGCGCGGCTCGGCCGCCATCGCGGAATAGTTGAAGGTGAAGAAGATGATCTGGCCGCCTTCGGGGGCCGGGTTCGGATCGTAGGCGATCACGCTGCCGTCATTCGGATAGGTGGTCCAGCCTCCGATCCGGGCGGCGTCGGCGGCCACGATCACCGCATCCTGGTCACCGTAGCCACTGTAGCTCATGTTGATGGGGCCGGTGATCGTGTTGGGAACGCTCATCACGTAGTGATTCGGATCGACCACCGTGACCTGACCGCTCTGGTCGTGGGTCCAGTCGTTGATGTGCATCACGGTGGCAGCGAATGAGCCGTCGTTCTGATGATCATAAGCCACCTCGCCGCCCTCCAGCAGCAGGTGTCCGCCCTCCTCCACGAAGTCGACCAACGCGCTGCGGAACGTGGGATCGTTCAGCGTGGTCGTGTTGGCGCCCGAGGAGACGAGCAGCAGATCGTAGTTGGGCCAGGTGATGGGATCGGTGACCGTCAGCGCCTCGAGCGTCACGGTGAAGCCCAGGTCCTCGAGGTCGTTGCGGATGTCCGCGGCCGACTTGCTCGTGGTCGGCGCGTAGCCCGCAGCCAGCATCCGGCCGGTCTTCGCGTCGATCTTGTCGGGGCAGAAGCCCTTTCCGGAGGCGTCATCGACGATCAACAGGTCGCCGATGGTCTCCTCGAGCACGAAGTCGTGCGTGTGCTCGGGCTGCCAAACGGTGAGGTCGATGGTCTCGGGAATGTGATGCCAGGCCTTGGCGGTCACGCGGTAGTCGAAGTAGGGCAGCGCAGGGGTCGTGTAGGACCCGTCCAGCGGGCTGCTGCTCGTCTCCGCGTACAGCTCGCCGGTGTCGCTGCGATAGACCTTGACGGTCGCCTCCAGCGGGTCGCCGGTGATCGCTTCGGTGACCGTCCCGGTCAGCACGCCCGCGGGGGCCGGTTGGAGAGCGATGTCGTGGACGTTCTCCCCGTAGTTGACGAAGAAGGGTTCCTCATACGGCAAGAAGCCGAAGTAGTCGACCTTGATCGTGTAGGGCGCGACCAGGATCTCCTCGCCCACGTCGTAGTCGCCCTGGGCGTCGGCCACCGCCTCGAAGGCCAGTTCCATCATCGCATCGTAGCCCTGGACGACGGCTCCCACGGCGGGTGAGCCGGCGGCGTCCACGTGGCCGGTCAGCGTTCCGTAGGCCTCGATCACCGGGAACTCGCGGACGAAGAGGTCGTAGCCGCTCACGGCGATGACGGCTCGCACCGTCCCCAGCTCGTCGGGCGTCATCTCCAGGGTCGTCGCGGTGGTGCTGATGCCGGGTTGCTCGTTGAGGAACGCCCATAGCGTGTGACTCGGCACCGGCACGGTGGCCTGGATCGTCCCCGGAAGGTTGAGCGCGAAGCTGTTCGTCAGACCGATGTCGGTGGTCACGGTCAAGCCGGCGCCCATCATGGGGTCGGCGTGGACCGTGATCGCCTCGCGGAACAGCTCCCAGGGCTCGGCCGGATCCTGGCCCACGATGTCCAGGGTCGGACCGTAGGGGTAGGTCACCGTGATGGTGCAATAGCCGGTGGCGTCGGTGAACGCGTGGTCCGATTCGTAATCCAGGCCCTCGGCCCAGATCTCGACGCCCGGACGCGGCGTCACGCCGTCCTGCTCGAACACACCCACGCTGATGTCCGTGGTCACGTTGGCGTCGATCTCCATGGGGTCGATGTAGATCGTGGCCGGAACGATGACGTTGATGTCGGTTTCGTACGGCACGCGGTTCTGTGCCATGACCACCAGATGCGCGGTGCCCGGCAGGAGCGGCTGCTGCCAGATCTCCAGCTCCAGCGTTCCGGTTTCATCCACCGTGCCCGCGCCGATCAGCTCGCCGTCCTTGGTCAAGCCGACGTAACTAGTTTCTGTTGCCCAGGTCCTGCGAGAGGCGTTTCTGCCAGTATTGACGA
>CAZPGB010000046.1:0-48588 GCA_964585945.1 uncultured bacterium
ATAGGGTGCCGGGATTCACCATGGTGGCGTGATGCGAACATTGCACTGTCCAGTCAGGAAGACAGCTACGTCTACGACGACGGCAACCGGGATCCGGATTGGGACGCCGTCTGGCAGGCGGAGACCTTCGAAGATCAGGATGGTTGGTACGCGGAGCTGCGGATCCCATTCTCCTCGATCCGGTATCGGTCCGAGTCGCCCACGTGGGGGCTGCAGGTGTATCGCTACATGCACGGGCGCGGCGAGGACACCGCGTGGGTGATCTGGGACCGTGAAACGGCCGGCTTCGTCAGCCGCTTCGGGACACTCGATGGAATGAACGGGATCCCCGCCCCCAGGCAGCTCGAAATCCTGCCCTACACCGTCCATCGCGCCACCGATCAATCGACCCAAGGTCCCGAGAGCATCGATCACTTCCAGAACATCGGCCTCGATCTCAAGTACGGGGTGACGTCGGACCTCACGCTCAACGCCACCATTCAGCCGGACTTCGGACAGGTGGAGGCCGATCCGGCCACGTTGAACCTCTCGCCCTACGAGACGTTCTATCAAGAGAAGCGCCCCTTCTTCATCGAAGGCAGCCGATTCTTCCAGCATCGCGGCTTCAACATGTTCTACTCGCGCCGCATCGGCACGGGCGATGCGAACTCCCGCATCCGCTACGCTGCGAAACTCACCGGCAAGACCGCCGGCGACGTTGCCATGGGAGCGCTCGTCGCCTCCACCGACATCACCGCCGACGGCAAGACCCACAACCTCTTCAAGAACGGTGCCCAGCAGTCTCATTACCTCGTCACCCGGCTCGGCAAGGAGTTCAATCAGGGCCGGCAGAAGCTGAACGTGATGCAGACCGGCGTGGTGCGGAGCGCCTCGCGAGACGAGTACGGCAACCGCGCCTCGCGCGAGGCCTACACGACCGGCGTCGATGTCGAGATGCAGTCCGGTGACCGTAAGTGGTCAGCGCTGGGCTCGTTCGTCGGCTCGGTCATCGATCCCGAGCCGCTGGCCTCCGACCCCGACTACGCGCCCGAGAAGTCCTACGGGACCGGTGGCATCCTGTCGATCAACAAGCGCGGCGGTAAGTTCCGCGGTGAGGTGTGGGGCCGGTGGGAGACCGATCGCCTCGACTTGAACGATATCGGCTTCCTGAGCGCGCCCGATGAGCTGTCCACCGGGATCTGGTTGCAGTATGCCTATTCGCCCGACGGGGGCAGCACGCTGTTCAATCGCGGAAACGTGAATCTCAATTTCAACCGCGCGTTCACCTATGCTCCGCGCACCGGCTACGACCTGCACACCGGTGAGCCGGTATGGAGCTACAAGCGCGGTCACCGTATGATGGGGGGCGGCAACATCAACGGCTGGTTCCAATTCCGCAACTACCGCGACATGTGGTTCGGCATCTCGATCAACCCCGAGGGCAGCCAGCGCTACGACACGCGCAGCACGGTCACGCTGAACAGCGGAGACACCGCCGAGATCCCGGGGGGCGGACCGATGATCGACGAGCCCTGGACCTACGGGGGCTGGCTGGGGACCGGCACCGACAGCCGCAAGGACCTCGTGGGCAACGTCGAAGTGAGCTGGTACGACGACGAAGCCGGCAATCGTTCCTATCGGCTCAGCCCCAGTCTGCGCTGGAACCAGTCCGGCGCGGTTCACCACCGGATCAGCTTCAGCTATCACGATCGGCTCGACGACACGCAACACCTGGCGAACTTCGAGAACGAGGGCGGCGGTATCGGAGGGGTGAGCTACATCTACGGCGACCTGCACCAGAAGATCTTCAATCTCACCCTGCGGACCAGCCTCCTCTTCGGGCGCAGCACGTCGCTGGAGGTCTATGCCCAGCCGTATCTGACGGTGGGCGACTACCGGCGCGCCCGGGAGCTGGCCCGACCCGATTCCTACGACCTACGGCCCTATGCGGCGGAGGACTTCAATCATGACGACTACGACTTCACCTACTCCGCCGTCAATCTGAACGCGGTCTTTCGCTGGGAGTATCGACCCGGAAGCACGCTCTACCTGGTCTGGACCCACGCCCGCACCTCCTACGACGAGCGGGGCGAGTACCAGGATCCGACCGGTTTCGACAGCAGCATGAGTCCCGACGCGCTCTTCAGCAATGAGCCGGAGAACACCTTCCTGGTCAAGTTCTCCTACTGGTTGCCTATCTGATGGGTCTCTAAGGGGTTCCGGCCACCGGAACGCAAAGCCTCACGCACGGGGGAGCCGCCCTTCTCAGAGGAGGGCGGTTCCCTTATGATCTCTGCATGGGCGCTCACGACCAAGAGGCAGCGCGCTCCTCGCGCTCGACGATGCTCCTGACGATCGGCCATTCCACGCATCCGGTGGCGTTGTTCCTCGATCGGCTGCGCGCCCAAGACATCACCGTCCTGGTGGACGTGCGCTCCTCCCCGTACAGCCGCTTCAATCCCCAGTTCAATCGCGAGACACTGAAGCGCGACGCAGAGACGGCGGGGATCGTTTACGTCCATCTGGGTGAGGCGCTCGGCCCGCGCACGGCCGACGACTCCTGCTATGTCGAGGATCGCGTCCAGTACGACCGCCTGGCCGCGACCCCTCGCTTCGCCGAAGGGTTGGCCCGGTTGCGCGAGCTGATGGCACGTGACCACGTGGCCCTGGTGTGCGCCGAAGGTGACCCGCTACTCTGTCACCGCTTTGTGCTGGTGTGCCGGGCCCTGCGGGATGACGGTGCAGACATTCGCCACATCGGTCCGGACGGCGGCATCGAGTCTCAGCGTGAGGCCGAGGAGCGATTGCTCTCGCTCTGGGGATTGGGCGATGAGGACCTCTTTGCGGACCGCGAGAATCGCGTCCAGTGCGCATACGACCTTCAGGGTCAACGTATCGCCTACCGGCGTTCGGCCGGTTTCTCCGGTCTGCAAGCAGGCCAGGCGGAGGCCGGCCCTGGCGGACCCGAGAGCATGAGGCCGTCGCGCGGCGTGCGAAGGGAATCGACGGACAACCGAAAGAGGGGAGAACAGGACGCATGAGCGAGCTGCAGGAACAGATCTACCAGATGTTCACGACACCGCAACTGGCATCGCTGGCCACGCTGACCGAGGACGGCAAACCGTGGTCGCGCTATGTGATGACGCATGCCGACCGCGATCTGACCCTGCGGATCGCTACGTTCGTGCAGGCCAACAAGGTGAAGCAGATCCGGGCCAACCCCGAGGTGCACCTCAACTGCGGCGTCAGCTCCTTGGAATCCGCCCGCCAGTTCCTGCAGATCGCCGGTCGGGCCCAGGTCAGCACGCGGGAGGACGATCGCCACGCCATCTGGTCCGACGGCCTCAAGAGTTACTTCTCCGGACCGGACGATCCCAACATGGCCGTCATCATCGTCAAGCCCTACCGCATCGAGCACCATTCGATGCAAGCGCGCCAGCCGCGTGTCTGGGAGCCCTAGTTGGTGGCAGGGCCGCGCGTTTAGCAGCCCCAGTCGGTGGCTCGGCGGCGCGCCTAGGAGTTCTGGTCGGTGGGCTGCCCGCGCTGACCGTACTGTCTGAATGCCTCGCTGACGCGGGACATCTCGTCTGTGGGCAGAATCACCGGCTCACCGATCGAAAGGGCTTGGTAGTAGATGCGCGCCACCAGCTCGACCTCCTCGGCGCAGGCAAAGGCGGCGGCCAGCGTGGGGCCGACCGCGACCAGACCGTGGTTTTGCAGGAGCACCGCATTGCAGCAGCCGATCGCTTCGGCCGTGTTGCGCGCGAGGGCCTCGGTGCCGAAGGTGGCATAGGGAGCCACCGGGACCCGGTCACCCGCATATCCGACCAGGTAATGGACGGCGGGGATCTCGCGATTCAGACAGGCGAAGGTGGTGGCGTAGACCGAATGGGTGTGAACAATGGCGCCGATGTCGCTGCGGGCCCCGTAGAGCGCACGGTGGAGACTGATCTCGCTGGACGGCTTGAGCTCTCCCGCGACCACTTGGCCCCGGCCGTCGACCACGACGACATCCTCGGGCTGCATGGCCTCGTACTCGATTCCGCTGGGACTGATCGCCATCAGCCCCCGTTCGCGGTTGACGAGACTCAGGTTGCCGCCCGTCCCCGTGGTCAGGCTCCGGTGCACCATTCTCCGGCCGTAGTGCACGATCTCCCGTCTCTCGATCTCCAGCAGCATGCCATCCTCTCCCCATGGCGCCCGGTGTCGGATCCGGGGGTGCGTGGCGGTCTCCCTTCACGGGCGCCGTCTGAGCCGTCTTCGAATCTACGCCATCGGCCCCGCTCTTGGCCATCCACTCCTGGGCGGCGTGATAACCTCCGTGCTTGCATTGAGATCGAACCCCGCGTAGGAGTGGGCGAGACCAAATCCGAAGAGCGCATCCTCTCGTGCATGGGGCGGTGTCCTGCCCCGTCCGTAGGTCCCGCTTGCAGCGGATCCAAGGAGGAGAGGCATGACCAGCTACCCGAGCGCGCATCGTTCGGATCACGTCGACCGGATCCATGGCGTGGCAGTCCACGATCCGTACCGCCGGCTCGAGAACCTCGACCATCCCGAGACGCAGGCGTGGATCGCGGCCCAGAACCGCTTCACGCACGAACACCTGAAGCGCATCCCCGGTCGAGAGGCCATTCGCACGCGCATGGAGGCGCTCTGGGACTACGCGAAGTACGGCACGTTGACCCTGCCGGTACCGATCAAGCGGGGCGGCCGGTACTTCTACACCTACAACGACGGCCTGCGCAATCAGAGCGCGCTCTATTGGAGCGAGCGGCTCACGCAGGATCCGCTGGCCGGTGCTCACCTGTTGATCGACCCCAATGCGATGGCGGCCGACGGTACCGTGGCGCTCTCGTGGGCGGTGCCGAGCCCGAACGGTCGCTGGGTTGCCTACGGCACCTCGTCGTCGGGGTCCGACTGGGTCACCTGGCGGGTGCGCGATGTGGACCGGGGCCGCGACCTGGACGACGAGGTGCGCTGGTCGAAGTTCTCAACGGCCTCCTGGTCCAAGGACAGTCGGGGTTTCTTCTACAGCCGCTACGACGAGCCTTCGCAGGAAGACTCCTACAAAGGCGCCAACTACTATCACAAGCTCTACTACCATGGGCTCGAGACGCCGCAACACGAGGACCGGCTTATCTGCGAGCGCTCCGATCACAAGGAATGGGGGTTTTCCGGCGAGGTGACCGAGGACGGTCGGTTCCTGGTGATCATCGTCTGGAAAGGCACCCATCGGGTGAACGGGCTGTTCTACGTGGATCTGGCGGATCCCGACCGTGGCGTCGTCGAGCTGCTCCGCGACTTCGACGCGTCCTACGAGTTTCTCGGAAACGACGGCCGGCGCTTCTATCTGAGGACGAACCGCGATGCGCCGCTGGGACGCATCGTGGCGCTTGACCTCGACCGCGACGCCACCGATGCAGGACGGTGGCATGAACTGGTGGGTCAAGGGAGTGACGTTCTCGTGCAGGCGCAGATGGTGGCCGACCGCCTGGTGCTCTGCTACCTGCGCGACGCCTGCAGTTGCGTCGGGATCTTCGATCTGGCCGGCCGGCGGCTTGCCGATGTCGACCTGCCGGGCCTGGGGACGGCGAGCGGCTTCCAGGGCACGCGGGAGGACCCGGAGACCTTCTTCAGCTACACCGACTTCGTGACACCGCCGCAGATGCACCGGCTGGACGTCCAGAGTGGAGCGGTGCGGCTGTTCTGGCGACCCGGCGGCGCCTTCGATTCGGATGCGTTCGAGACGCGGCAGGTCTTCTATGAGAGCAAAGACGGCACGCGGGTACCGATGTTCATCGCGCACCGCAAAGGCTTGGAGCCCGACGGCGAGCGGCCTGTGCACCTCTACGGATACGGCGGCTTCAACAACCCTTCGGTGCCCCTCTTCTCGGTGCCCAACCACGTCTGGATGGAGATGGGCGGCGTCTACGCGCAGGCCTGCCTGCGGGGTGGCGGCGAATACGGCAAGGCCTGGCACGAGGCGGGAGCGAGGCTACACAAGCAGAACGTGTTCGACGATTTCATCGCCGCGGCCGAGTGGCTGATCGACCAGCGGTACACGTGCCGCGAGCGCCTGTCGATCGGCGGTCGCAGCAACGGAGGCCTGCTGGTGGGGGCGTGCCTGGTACAGCGCCCCGATCTGTACGCCGCCTGCCTCCCTGCCGTGGGGGTTCTCGACATGCTCCGCTTCCACAAGTTCACCATCGGCTGGGCCTGGACCTCCGACTACGGCTCGCCGGAGGTAGAGGAGGAGTTCAAAGCGCTGCGGGCTTACTCGCCGTACCACAATGTGCGCGAGGGCACAGAGTATCCCGCGACGCTGGTCACGACCGCCGATCACGACGATCGCGTCTTCCCGGCGCACAGCTTCAAGTTCGCCGCGGCGTTGCAGCACGCGCAGGCCGCCCCGCCCGCCGCGGCGCCGATCTTGATACGCATCGACACCAAGGCCGGTCACGGGGCGGGCAAGCCCACCGCGATGGTCATCGCCGAGAGCGCCGACCGCTGGGCGTTTCTCGTCCAGGCGCTGGATATGGAGCGCCCGCGCATCGAGTGATCGCGGGCGCGTCCTGCCGCAGCGCCGGCGATCTGCCGGGGCTAGTCGAGCTCGAAGTTGAATGGAATCTCCACGTGGCAGATCACCGGAACGCTGCCCTGCATCGCGGGCTGGAACAGGAACTGGCGGGCGGCCTCCAGAGCGGCCTGTTCCAGCAACTCGATGGTGTTGCTCCAGCTCACCGTCGCGACGATCACGCGCCCGCGCTCATCGATCGTCGCCTTGACGATCACCTGACCCTCGGCCCCGATCTGCATCGCCAAGGTTGGATAGATCGGCGCCGCGGTGTGGATGGGGACCGGCGAGCGATCGGCGATCGGCACCGCCTGCGACGGGGCGATCGTGGCTGCCTGGGTCACCAGCGCGAAGGGATTCTCGATCTGGAGGCCGATGGTGGCGTTCCGGTTGGCGAACCGGTCGATCATGAAGTCGAGCGGCAGCGGCGCGACGGGGGCCTGGATCGGTTTTGGCTCCTTGGGGATCACCACCTCGGGTAGAACCGCCGGCTCCACGATGATCGGTCGCGTGAGCTCAAAGGGAACCGGAATGTACGGCGGGGCAAAGGCGGCGCCCAGACCCGCCAGCGCCAGGGCAAGCAGTGCGGAGAAGGTCAGGTAACGGGGATATCTCATCTTCAAGTGCGCGTGTGCGGAGGAGTGCCATCCGGTATACCACATTGCGAACCCCCCTTCGTCGTCCGCTCCCGGATACGGCGCGCCTGGGGGGATGATCACGGTCTCATCGACAGCATAGGTGGATTGGCCCCGAACGGGGAGTTCAACCGGCCCTGGCCGGGTTCTGCTTGCCGAGCGGTGCGGTCTGCAAGACAATCGAGCCCATCGTTGCGGAGACGAGCTCGGCGGAACCGTGCGCGCGGGAGAGGTCGGACCACCCGTGTTCGGGCAGGCACGCGCGGGCAAACAGCGGCCGCCGGTGTGTCAACACAGGAGAGCGGACCCATGAGTTCACGGTCGGAGCAGCCGCATCCCTACATCCCTGCCGATCAAAGTATCCCGGAATTCACCGTGGTGGCGCTGATCCTGGGAGGGATCCTGAGCATCGTCATGGGCGCGGCCGCCGCCTATCTCGGACTCTACGCCGGCATGACGATCAGCGCCTCCATTCCCGCGGCCGTGATCAGCATGGCGCTGCTGCGGGGTGTCCTGCGCCGCGGCACCGTCCTCGAGAACAACATCGTGCAGACCATGGCCTCGACCGGCGAGAGCCTGGCGGCCGGGGTGATCTTCACCGTCCCGGCGCTGGTGCTGATCGGCGCCTGGCAGGATTTCGAATTCTGGCCCACCACCCTGATCGTCGGTCTGGGTGGGTTGCTGGGCATCGTCTTCATGGTGCCCATGCGCAAGGCGCTCATCGTCGATCGCCCCGATCTCATCTATCCCGAAGGTGTCGCCTGCTCCGAGGTGCTGATGGCCGGCGACGAGGGCGGGGGGAAGGTGCGCGCCATCGTCTACGGCGTTTTGCTGGGGGCGGTGTTCCGTTTCCTGCAGGCCGGACTGGCGATCATCAAGCCGGTGGTGGAGACGGCGACGGCGACGGGTCGCTCGGTCTTCTACATCGGATCCGACATGAGCACCGCGCTCATGGCGGTCGGCTACATCGTCAACCTGAACATCGCGGTGTTGATCACCATCGGCGGGGTCATCGGCTGGGTGATCGCGCTCCCGCTCCTGGGCGGCTACGAGCCGGGCGCCGACGCGCTCGAGGTCGCCAACGAGGTCTGGAGCACCAAGATCCGCTATCTGGGTGTGGGCGCGATGCTGGTGGGCGGACTCTTCTCGATCTGGAACGTGCGTCGCGGCATCGTGGCGGGCATCGCCGGGTTGCGCGGCATGCGCGGCGATGAAGCGGATCCCGCGCGGGCCGAGGCTCGCCCGCGCACGGAGCGCGACATGCGCTTGCCGTGGCTGTTGGGCATCTTCGGTCTAACGACGCTGGCCACGTTCGCCTTCTACGATTACTTGGTGGGTGACGCGGCCATCTCGCTCGTCACCACCATCGTGATGGTGGTGACCGCGTTTCTCTTCGTTGCGGTGGCCGTCTATATCGCGGGGTTGGTGGGCTCGTCCAATTCGCCCGTGTCGGGCATGACGATCTGCGCGCTGCTGATCGCCGCCGGCGTGATGTTGGCCGTCGGAATCCGGGGCGATTCGGCGATCCTGGCGACGCTGGGCGTGGCGGGCGTGGTCTGCTGCGCCACGTGCACCTCGGGCGACGTGGCCCAGGACCTGAAGACCGGGCAGCTCTTGGGAGCGACCCCGGCCCGCCTGCAAACGGCCGAGGTGATCGCGGCGATCATCCCCGCCTTCTTCTTCGCGCCCATCCTGTCGTTGCTGCACCACGCCTACGGCATCGGCACCAACGAGCCCGGCAGCCTGCGGGCGCCCCAGGCGGCGCTCTTCGCGAGCCTGGCGGAGGGCTTCTTCGGCGACGGCGAGCTGCCCTGGAACCTGGTAGCGATCGGTGCCCTCATCGGCTTCGCGCTGATCGGGCTGAACGCGTATCTGGCCCGCACCCGCACCACCTTCCGTGCGCACGTGATGCCGGTGGCGGTGGGGATGTACCTGCCCCTGTCGCTGGACATTCCGATCCTGATCGGCGGCCTGCTGCGCTACGGCATCGAGCGCCGGCTCTCGGCCGCCGAGCGTGCCGAAGGCGAGAAGGGGCCGGGGGTGCTCTACGGATCGGGACTGATCGCCGGGGAGGCGTTGATGGGCATCGCGCTGGCGATCCCGCTCAGCATCAATCCGGACATCTTCCCCACGCTGGATTGGGCCCCGGTGGTGTCGCTGCTGCTCTTCGCCGCGGTGGGTGCGTCCTACTGGTTCGTGGCCAGACGACGGTCGTAGGGCCGGAGACCCGCAGCCGCCCCCGGCGGTTTTGCTTTCGCCCGGTGCGAATCGGTATACTTATCAAGGCCTGCTGACGCTCTGCCGGCAGGAGGCCGGTCGCTCGAGGGCGTGCGCGTCAGCGTGCAGGGCGTGCTCGCGGCCGACGGCGGCTCCGCTGTCCGAGGGCTGGTCGGCCGAGGCCTTGCTCTGTCCGGAGCCCGGCCGCGATGAGATTGCACTCAGAGAGGTCCGCACCATGCTCCGCCGTGTTGCACTGATCCTGCTGCTGACCGCCGCGCCGGTCCAGGCCGAGGATCTGGCGGTCACGGGGTACCGGATCGACTACAACACCGAGGCCGGCCCCTACGTCGTCGACGTCTGGACGGTGCCCGACAACTTCATCAACACCGGGCTGGCCTACGATCCACAGGCGCACGTCCTCTACGCCTCCCACCTGGATTTCTCGATGCAGGGGGAGTGCATCGAGCCGCTGCGCAAGTCCGACGGCGCACGGGTGGGCGCGCGCGTCCATGTCAATCCCCACACGGCGCTGATCCAGGGACTGACCTTCGATCGGGGCGACTCGACCTTCTGGGTTTGGGGCGGCGATGTGCCCTACGAGAACAAGTACGTCACCCATTTCGACGCGCAGGGTCAGGTCCTCGGGACCTTCCCCATGCCGGGCTACCCCGGGAGTCTGGAGTTCGACGTCGCGCGCGGCCTCATCATCGAGAAGGCGATGAACGAGCAGTGGGTGCACTTCTACACGCTCGAGGGCGAGCTCGTCGACGAGTTCTACGCCGGCTACGGCGAGGAGGGCATTGCGCTCGATCCGTTCGACGGCACCTACTGGGTGGTGAACAGCGATCGGATCCATCATATCCGCCGCGCGGGAAACACGTACGACTACCTGGGTAGTTATCCCAACCCAAGCCGCTACTGGCCACCCGACACCCTGGCCGGGTACTGGGAGAATGGCGAGGCCGAGGGGATCGTGGTCGACCCCTCCGACCACACGCTCTGGATGAACGCCGACCAGCACGTCCACGGCGGCATTCCGAACGGCAACCGCTGCTGGCACATCGACCCGCTCGAGACCTGGAACACGTTCGTCCTGATGCCGCAGGGCATCCTGTGGCGCTACGGCCGGCGCGAGCAGGTCGCGATCGGCGCACACGGCGAGCTGCGCGTGGAGGCCGGCCATGCCGAGGGCACCTACGTGGGCGCCATCGTGGACTTCGGGGAGCATCATCCGCTCGATGACTCGTTGGCCTGGACCGGCGACGGGGAGGTGGCCATCGCGTACCGCGGCGCCGATGCAGCGCCGACCACGGTGCCGCTCGACAATCTCACCGTGCCCTACTTCGATGCCGGGGGCGTCAACGACGGATGGGGGATGACGTCGCCGGGGCCGTGGCAGGAGGAGCTGCCCGCGCTGCGCTTCGTGCAGGTGCGGCTGACGCTCGTGAACGCGCCCAGCAATGTGGGCAACCCGCCGACGAGCACGGGCCCGATCCTTCGGTTGGCGTCGGCCAATCCCGCGCGCTTCCCGGTTCGCCTGCGGCTCGAGCTTCCGCACGCCGCAATGGCTCGCCTGCGCATTCTCGACCTCAGCGGCCGCGTAGTGCGTGCGTCGGGGCTCCCCGTCCTGCCCGCGGGGCCCCGCGAGGTCTGGTGGGACGGTCGCGATGCGCGCGGGCGGCAGGTCTCGGCGGGCGTGTACTATTGCCTCCTTGAGGCGGCCGACCGGCCCGGCACGGTCGTGCGTCTCGTCGTGGTGCGCTAGATCTTTGCCCAAGGCGCACCTGGAGCGCTTGAGGGGCAGGGCTCGCCGCCGAGGTGCGACTTCTGTTACGATGGTTGGAGCGGCCCCCAACTACGCATCCCACCCAACACGAGGGAGGCACCCATGCTGCGCGCATCCAGTCGTCTCATCGGTTTCGTCCCGGCGGTCTTGTTCGCTGTTTTCGCAGCGCTGCCGGCGCAGGCCATCGATCCGCTTTGGACCCACAACACGCAGGCTCCGATCCTCGCGTCACCGCAGATCGCCGACATCGACGGCGACGGGTTCGAGGACGTCATCCTGACCACCTACGGACTGGAACCCAACCCCTACGGCTCGGGCTGGGTCCACGTGCTCGATCGCAACGGAACGCCCCTGACCGGTTGGCCGTTCTTCTCCGATTTCGGACCATTCCCCGCCTGTGCCTGTGTGGGGGACGTGGACGGCAATCCGGGCGTCGAGGTCGTGGCGCTCGATTGGTCCCGCCTGCACGTCCTCGACGCATCGGGCAACGAGTTGCCCGGATGGCCGCGCAGCATCGGCGGAAGCTGGACGCCGGCATTGGCCGACGTCGACGACGACGGCGATGTCGAGATGATTGTGCCCAGCGGCCAGCTCCTGCATTTGCTGCAGGAAGACGGCACCGAGTATCCGGGCTGGCCCGTGCTCGCGCCGGATCAGATCGGATCGCCGGCGGTCGGAGACATCGACGGTGACGGCGAGGTGGAGATCGCCGCCGGCACGCTGCAGGGTCCCGTGGGACCCGACCCGTTCGAGTTGTACGTGTGGGAGCTGGACGGATCGGTCAAGGCCGGCTTCCCGCGGGCGACCTCGGGGACGTGCAAGGCGCCGCCCGCGATGGGGGACATCGACGGCGACGGCGTCTTCGAGATCGTCGTTCCCGCCTACGACGACTCGAACAACGACTACATCTACGTCTTCGACGCCGACGGCAACGATGAGCCCGGTTGGCCCCAGCGCGCCGGACGCTGTCGCCTCTCGCCGCCCGCGCTGGCGGATGTGGATGATGACGGCCAGATGGAGATCTTCATCGGGGGCGGTCGCGTGACCTCGCCGCTGCAGAGCATGCTCTTCGCCTTCGAGCCCGACGGCACGCCGTTGCCCGGCTTCCCGCTGTCAGTACCCCAGGGCGCGCAGATCAACGCCGGACCGGTCGTCGCCGATCTCGACGGCGACCCGACCCTGCTCGAGATCGTGGTCAAGGTGCAAGACTACATCTACGCCTACCACTCCGACGGCACGCCGCTGGCCGGCTTCCCCTACTTCCTGGACGACACCGGCCACACCGGCACCACTTCGCCCACACCGGCGATCGGCGACCTGGACGACGACGGCGACGCCGAGCTGGTGGTCTGCTCCACCTACGACCGCATGGATCTGCTCGACTTCGAGGCTCAGGTCGACATGAATCTGGCCTGGTGGCCTTCGATGAAGCGCGACGCGCAGAACACCAGCTTCCTCGGGTTCGATCTCAGCTACGTGCACGAGGGGCGCGATCGCGACGGGCCCGTTCTGGTGCTGCGTCCGTGTGTGCCCAATCCCGTCCCCGGCGGGCACGAGGCGTGGTTGCCGTTCTCGTGGACGGGGTCCGAGGAGCGGATTCTGTCGGCCGCGCGCGCCATCGACGTCTTCGACCCGGCGGGCCGGCTGATCCGGCGGCTGCCGCTCGACGCGCGCAGCCTGCAGCACGGCGGCATCGCCTGGGACGGTCGCGACCTCGGCGGGCGGCAGGCCCCGGCGGGCGTGTACCTCTACCGGCTCGCAGGTCGCGAAGACGCGCGGGCGCAGCGCATTCAGGTGTTGCGCTAGGCGGTTCGCTGCGGCACGGCGCTGCTACTCGGCGTTGCGCACCACGCGGAACCCGATGGTGTCGTCGCGCGAGCTGGGGTAAACCATGCGCCGCGCCGCGCTGCGGCAATCGCGGGCGAAGTAGTACCAACTTCCGCCGCGACACACCCTGCGGATGCCCTCCTCCGGGCCGGTCGGGTGGGTGACCGGCGAGGTGGGGTATGGGCCGTACCAGTCCCAGCACCACTCCTGGAGGTTGCCGTGCGTGTCATAGAGACCAAACGGGTTGGGATCCTTCAGGGCCACGCTGCGTGACTTGGGCCCCAGTCCGAAGTCGGCGTTGCCCCAGTACCAGCCGACCTCGTCCAGCAGCGGATCGAACCCGCCGCCAACCTGCGACAGGTTCCCGTTGAACAGCGCCGTCTCGGTCCCGGCGCGACAGGCGAATTCCCACTCGGCCTCGGTCGGCAGACGGTAACCGTTGGCCGCCGGGTCCCAGGAGACCGCCGCGCGCCACAGGTGGCCTTCCCGGTACTCTTCCTGGGAGATCGTGTAGGCGGGATCGAACCCATCGCGCGCCGAAAGCGCATTGCAGAAGGCCACGGCATCGTACCAGGTGACGTTGTCGACGGGTCGCGTGGCACCCACCCAGTACGCCGGACTGGTCGTTCCCGTGACCTCCTCGTAGAGCGCCTGGCTGATCTCCGTGGCGCTGATGGCGAAGTTCCGCGTCAGCGTGACCTCATGTTGTTGCTCGTCACCCGGCTCGCGACCCAGCTCGCTCGACGGGCTGCCCATGGTGAAGGGCGTGCCTCCCTCCACATCGAGGGTGATCATCTCGAGCTCGGTGGGATCCCCGTCGCGGACATCGGGCGCATTCTGGACGCGGGAGGAGACCACCAGGCCATTGATCCGCGTGAACCGGAACTGAAACTCGTGCACGCCATAGGCCAGGATCGTCGCGTAGCTATGCCGGACACCCTCGCTGTAGTTGCCCTGGGGATCGTCCGGCGGTAGATCGAATTCCTCGCCGTCGATCACGACCACGCTGTTAGCCGGGGCCAGCCCCTCGTCGTCGATGTAGATGACGCTGAACTCGAATTCGGTGACACCCGCTTCGCCGACGCTCGGCGCCACGGCGATCTCGGAGAGGGCGCCGCTGCTGAGGGTCACGGAGACGACATTCGACAGGTCCGACCAGTTGCCCTCGTCGTCCCTCGTCTTGATGGCGAAGTAATAGGTTTGCCCAGGCGTGAGCGAAGAGACGTCGACCGACTGCGGCGTGCCCGCTTCCTGCGGGATGGGCCGCTTGATGATGCGCTCGGCCGACTCCCAGGTCTCTTCCGTGATGGGCTCGTTGGACGTGCGGATCTCGTAGACCAGCGCTGTGCCCTCCATGCCGTCGTCACCCGGAGCGGTCCACGAGAGGTTCACCAGGGTGAGGTCGAGCGCGACCGCCTCCAGATCGGAGATTGCCGCGGGCTCCGTCACGTCGGGAGGGATGATCACCCCGGTGTAGAGCAGCAACCCTTCTTCGGCATCGGCCACGCAAACCACGTTGTAGGCGCTGACGGCCACGTCGACCGCCTCCTCCGAGGCGTTGCTGCCGAGGTAGACGGGATGATAGGGATCGCTGATCCCCACCATGTGCACGCCGGCGTCTTCGGCGGCGATGTAGGCGATGTTCTCGCGCACGTCGATCGCGACGCACTCGCCGTTGAGCTGCAGGGTGGCCACCCGTGTGAGGTGGTGTTCGCCGTCGATCTCCATCACGTGCAGCCCGTGATCGCCGTCGGCCACGTAGACGTAGTTGCCGACCACCGCGATATCCATAGCGTTTCCGGGTGTGTCGCAGCTATCGACCACCACGAGACCGCCCGTGCGGATGTTGGTCACGTCGATGCAGGTGACCCCCATCTCGTCTTCGGCGACGTACGCGTAGCCCGCGACGACGTCGAGCGCCTGGGTGTATCCGTGCGTGTTCACGAACGCGCGATAGTCCAATCTCCCGGGCACTTCCGGAATCGACCAGAAGACGCGCACGCCCTTCCAGCTATCGGCCAGGTAGACCAGGTAGGGATCGCCGATGACTGCCGCGGGAACCACGCAGAGCCCCTTGCCGTCGACGGCCGTGGTGCCCTCCCCGAAGTCGATGATACTGCTGGGATCGGTGATGTCGAAGGTCACGATCCCTTCGGTTCCCTCGATCAGGAAGGCGATATCGCGCACGTCGCCGGTAGGCTCGTAGGTGCGGGCGACCGCTACAGCGTCGGCGCGCTTCTCGGTGTCGTAGGAAGAGACCACCGTGGGACTGCGTGGATCGGAGATGTCGACCACGTAGAATCCGGCTTGGCCGGCCGATACGTAGGCATAGTTGCCCAGAATGGCCACCCCGGAGGCCTCCGCCACCAGCGGCACCCTGCCGGCGGGGCTGTACGGGCTCTCCGGAGGCTCATACAGATCCTGCTCGCCGCATCCAAAGCAGAGGCCGGCGACCAGGATCGCCAGGGCTGAGTAGAAGAGCTTCCGGCCTGTCACGCAGTTCCTCCTTGCCGTCATCTTCATGGCCTGTGTCCTACCAAAGCGGCCGCGTGGCCTGCAGCCACACACGCGTGCCGATGTAGTCCTTCTCCTCGGAGGGGTCGTCCTCCCCGATGTCTCCGGCGGGGCTCTTGGCCCGCTTGTCCGTGTACCGCCAGCCCGCCTCGAGCGACATTCGATTCCACAGGGGATCGGAGGTCCACACGACCCGCGGCTGGAACTGCTGGTCGAAGCGCCCCACGTGCAACGGGTCGTCGGCAAGGGTGCGCTTGCTCGTGTAGAAGCGGCGGTAATAGTCGTACTGGAAGTAGATGTTGTCGGTCTTGAGCAGGATCAACCCGCGATCGATCCAGGACGCCAGGTGCCGGACGAATCCAGGCACCACCCCGAGTCCACGACCCCAGGCCCCGGGGCCATAGGGACTGCGTTTGGGTCGGTAGGTCAGCCGCACCCGATAGGCGTCGGTCTCGTAGGAGCCGTCGTTGTCATCGGAGATGTCGAAGGTCTCTCCAAGGGTGTCGTAGCTGCGGGTCTTGACGTGGTGGTAGCCGAAGCGCAGGCGGAAGTAGAACCTCCCGTAGCGCGCCTCGGGCTCGATGCCGGCGTTCCACTCGGTCATGTCGTTTTCGAGGAACCGGCGGTTGTAGAATCGCTGCACGTGCCCGCCCAGGAACATCAGCCGGATCCACCGGGCCGGCCGCCAGTAGTAGTCCAGATCATACGCATTGCGCGTGATGTAGAAATGGAAGTACTCGTAGTCGGTCGTGCTGCGCGAGAGGAACGGCTCGCGGTCGCCCAGCTCCTTGATGTAGTTGTCCGGCGCGTAGGTGTAGGTGAACTGCATGAAGTTGGAGCCGTGAACGTACTGGCGCAGGCGGAGCTGGAACTCGTCGTTGTCCTTGATGGCGTTCTCCACGTAGTCCCAGCGCTGGTACCGGAAACGCAGGCGCGTCCGCTTCCCGCGCACGATGCGGCGCGTGGCCTCCACCTGCACCGCGGTGTTGAGGACCACGTCCTCCTTGTTGGTGATGGCGAACTTGTGGGGTTCCAGGCCGCTCTGGAAGATGTTGAGCATGTCGTGGGAGTAACGGCAGACATTGTCGTCGTAGACCGTGCCGAGGGTGATGTCCCCGTCGAAGCTCCAGGGGGAGGGACGCTTCGCCTTTCGGCCGGGGGCGTCGAGCGGCGGTCCGTCATAGTAGAAGACGGCGTGTACCGGCGCACCGTTCCCTGCGGAGGCGGTCACCGTGATCCCGTGGGTGCCGGTGGGGACGGCCAGGGTGACCTTGCCGCCCGAGGTCGGGGCCCCGGGCCGGCCGTCGGCATAGACGCTGCTGCCCGAGGCCTCCAGATCGAGGGTCCAGCGCTGGGTGGGGAATCCTTCCAGCCCTTTCAACGACACCGCACAGGTGGTCTCGTCCTCTCCGGGAGGAATGTGGGCGCGCACGTAGAAGGTGAGCGTGCCCGGCCCCTTGATGCGCAGCGGACACGGCGTGTCGATCCGTAGGTAGTCCTTGAAGTCCCCGGGACTGCCGATGCCGGCGCGCTCGATCGCGCGGCCCCGCGAGGTGTCCTCCGGATCGAGCTGGTACGCTCCGGCTGACGTCGCGGTCAGGGCGAGAAGGACCAGCAGAAGCATTCCGACCGAAGCCTGTACGCGCGTCCCAAACCCGGTGGCAATCAGCGGCCACCCCCGGCGGGTTTCCATCCGCCGCGTGCGTTTCCCTTCCATGTCCTCCTCAGCGTTGGCTGCTGTTGGCGATGTCCTTCTTGGGGATGAGAATGCGCGAGGCCAGGGCATGATGGCCGTGCTCGGCCGGCCGAAGCTCGTAGGTCCACTGGCCCTTGGGGACCGACAACGTCAGCTTCTTGCGCTCGCTCGGCACGATCTCACGGCACTCCTCTTCCTTGTAGGCGACGGTGCTCAGCTTGCGCACATCGTCGAAGTGAAAGGTGCGGTGCGACTCACCGTTGCGCAGCACCTCGATGCCGAAGGCCGTGCTGGCCATCATGGTCTTGTCGAAATCCGCCCGCGTCCAGACCTCCAGGTTGGTAGGGCCGATGATCGTGAAGCGCAGGGGTTGGGTGTGGTTGAAGTGGTAGTGCGGATATTCGCGCCCGGTGGACGTCACCAGCGTACAGATCCGCGCGTACTCCTCGGGGGAGTAGGAGACCAAGGTGATCTTGGCCTTCTTCTTGGCTTGCTGGTAGAGACGCACGGCAACGCGCGCCTCCGCGTCGGCCACCAGGATCTTGAATTCGTGCTTGCCCTTGGGCACCGTGATGTAGCTGTTGCGCGACAGTCCGATGGTGGTGCCGACCTCGCCGCACAGGTGCGCGGTCTTGTTGGTGCGCGCGCTGATGGTCTTGGTGAGCACTTCCTTGCCGTCGCGGAAGACGCGCAGGACGTAGCTCTTCCTGCGCGTGTCGCCGGGGGCCGGAATGTGGCGGGTGTAGATCCGCAGCCGGTTGGGCCCGTGCAGCGTGCACGTCACCGGCGTCTCCTCGTCCAGCTTGTAGTAACGCCGGTCCTTGCCCCCGACCCGAATGCACTCACGACCCGGTGAGGACGTGGGCTTGAAGAGCTTCCAGCGCGAGGCGGCCACGCTGGTGGGGGCGCTCGTTGCCAAGATCAGCAGCGACATCCCGACAGCGAGCCAGGTGCGGAGCCCGGGGCGGCGCGCACGTGATTCGGCCGAGCGGGGGACGTGCCGCTGTTCCAGCCGCAGAATGGAACGCATGGTTGTTGCGAACCTCCCTCGATGATGCGAGACCCTGATATCTATCTCCCAGCCGGCATCACCCGGCTTCTCCTCCGGGGGATGTGCCGCGCCCCATAATCCGCTGGCGAAATCCGGGGATAATCAATCCGAACGTGAGGAGCAGGTAGAGGATGAGTAGGACCCCCGCCACATAGACATTGTAGGCTTCTTTGCTGAAGACCTCCCCCTCGCCGACCTCTGGCATGTAATCGGGCGCCACCGGCAGGCCGTACCTGCGGGCGATGCGTGCGATTTGATTCAAGTGTATCACCGGGACGCCCCTCTGGGCCATACGGATGATGACCCCGCGCCGGGGGAAGTTGTGGAGGCCCAAATCGGTGCTCATCCCCGGCGGGATCAGGGAGCGGTTCTGACTGGACCCCAGGCTGGCGATGCCGCCGCCGATGTTGACGTAGGCCTTGACCTCCGAGGGCCGGGCCTCGCGCTCGTAGAGCTCCATCCGCTTTTGGATACTCTCCTCGATGTTGCGGCTCTCGAGCCGCGGAACACCGTTGCGGTCCACCGCTTCCCAGATGAGCCGGCGGCCCTCGGGGCTCAGGCCCCGGCCCATGTCATCGGCGCCCCCGGCCGACGCGGCGGTCGAATAGAACTCGAAGACGTCCTCCTGCACCAGGATTCGTTCCATGTCCAGCCAGGTGAAATCGGGGTCGTTGGCGCCCCAGTTGGATGCGCCGACGGAAGTTATCACGATCGGCCTCAGGTCCATCGCCTTCATGGCCGCATAGACGCAGATGTTCATGCCCGGGAACGAGCCGCTGACCGCCAGGGCGACGGGATCGCCCGACTTCAGGCGCATGCGCTTGAAGTAGTCCACCATGACCGCGGCGAAGTTGGGATTCAGCGTAGTCAGCTTCGCGCTCAAGATGCCGCGCGAGTTGGTGATCAGGCTGAACTCGGGGCCCACCAGGCCCGTGGCGGCCGGGTCGTTGCTCAGATCGAGCACGGCGCTCTCTGCGATCCGGTGGTCGCGCAGCACCTCGAAGGCGCGGGCGGCGATCACGCTCGCCTCGTGCTTGGCCTCGTAGTAGGGCATGCGCCGCTCCACGCGCGTGGCCTCCATCACCGACTGGAAGCCCAGCGCGACAATCGCCAGCAGGGCGATGGTCAGCTTCTTCTTCGTGTCGATCTGATAGGCCAACGATCCAGCTCCTTCCCCAACCTCGCGCTCAGAGCCCGGATGGGGTATTCAGGTGCCCGCCGTGGAAGAGGATCAGCGCCAGGCGCACGATGATCGACGACATCAGCACGGTGCAGACGGTCTCGACGACCCCCTGCCGCACCATCCAGTAGGCGATCAGACCCGGGATGATATAGCCGATCGCCTGGATCATGGAAGCATGCACCCCGGGCGTTTCCACGATGAGCAGGTAGCGGGTGCTGTATCCCACCACGAAGCCCACGATGACGCAGAAGACCATCGTGCGGCGACCGTAGAGCAGGATGACCCGGCCCATGGCCCGCACGACCACCATCGTCACGACCCCGGCCATCAGGGTGCCCGCCACCCGCAGGGGATCGTTGAGGTAGAGTGCGATGTAGCCGGGGACGATCAGGCCGCCCGCGGTCAGCCCGAGCGCCTCGGAGAGCATCAAACTGGTGATGAGCCCCAAGCCGATCGCTTCGTAGATCATGGCTTCTCCTCGCGTCCCGGGGTCACGCGCCCGCACATCACAGTGTATCTCCGCCCGCGGGCGCCTGGATGCCGCTGCTGTCTGCATCCGCGCTCATCTGCCGGCGGCGTTGCTCGTCCAGCATCTCAACGAAGGGAATGCCGAAGCCCCCGATGTTGCCGATGCCCATCACCGTGCACTCCCGCTCGGTGAGCGCGAACATGCGATCGAGCACCTGGACGGCGTTCTTGCCGCCCATGTTGGCGATCTTCTTGCGCGGGATCTTCAGGCGCACGCACATATCGATGAACGTCGCCGCCTGCTCGCCCGCCGCCATGTACCAGTCGGCCGGCATCTCCCTGGCGAGGATCTCGGCCATGTCCTGCGCCCGTCGCATGCGATCGGCGCGGTTATTGACCAACACGCCCACCTGGCCGCTCTCCGGCCCTCCCAGTCCCAGCAGGTGCCAGAGCATGAGAATCGATTCGCGGTCGTTGGCCGCGAAGACGTTGATGAAGGTCAGCTTCTTGTCGCCGCGCTCGAAGACGGTGCGCGTGGTGGCCCCGATGTCGGGCACCACCTGGGTCATGCCGGCCAGAGCCGTCTCGCGGTCCACGCTCAGCTCGTCGCAGACGTCCAGCGCCAGGGCGACGTTTTCGGGAATCTCCACGTAGGCGAAGCGCTCCATCTCCTCGCGCGTTGGCCAGCTCTCGCGGGTCGTCAGATGCAGCGTCGAGCCCCGCGCCCCGGCCTTCTGCCTCAGGAACTCGCCGAACCGGACCTCGCTGCTGAAGAGCGCTCCCGCGCGTGGGGTCGTGCTGGAGAGCGCGATGGCCACGTCCTCGAGCCGCGGGCCCATCACCTCCAGATGGTCGGGCCGGATGTTGGTGATAACGCCGATCGTGGCGCGCACGATCCTCTTCTCGGTGATCCGCTGCAGGTCGGGGCGCACCGCCATGCACTCGATCACCAGCACCTCGGCCTCTTCCTGGGCCGCGCGCCGCATGATCCCGATCTGCTCGCGGATGTTGGGGGGGCTGCGGCGGACGATCGGGCGCTCGGTCCCATCCACATGCAACATCCGCGCGGCCGAGCCGGTGGTCTTGGCGAAGACGCGAAAGCCGCCCGCCCGCAGACCGTACGCGATGAGGCGGGTGACCGAGGACTTTCCGCGCGTGCCGTTGACGTGGATGCGGATCGGCAGGCTGCGCAGCGTCTGCCTGTGACGCAGCATCTCCACCGCATAGACCGTGAAGGCCGCGATGAGAATCAGCAGAATGAGGGTCATGAGCCGCCCCGGTCCCCCCCTGGATGCCACCCCCGATTCAAAACAAGCCCGACGAGTATAGCACGCTGAATCGGGTGCGGATAGGCGCGTCGCAGGTGTAAACGTCCATCCGTAGGTCGCCCTATCTGATTCTAGCATAGGCGATTGACCGCCACGCTGCAGATTCGCGGCGAGTAGGGCCGTGGGTTGGCGGTTGCGGGCGCGCGTCCGGCGAAGCGGTCCTCGAGAGCTGCGGCGGGAGCCGGGCTTCAGGCGGGGCCGGCACTTCTCCGGGGCTTGCAGCCCCATCGGCGATCCCCCATGCTGGGCCCCCATTGGGGCCATTGGGGGCGTTGGGGGCGCTGGGGCCATTGGGTGCGTTGGGGGCGCTGGACAGCCCGTGCTTCCCGAGAGCCCAGCACAGCGGAAGCATTCCCCAGAGCCGGCATCGAGAGGAAGGGCCCGTGAGCAAGGCGCAGCGCTATCTGTTCGTGGATCAGCTTCGAGGTCTGATCATCGCCCTGATGGGCCTCGATCACGCCTCGAACTACTTCAACGCGGTCTGGAAGCAGGTGGAATACAACGACTTCCTGTTCGACTCCGCAGGTCAGTTCGTCCTGCGCTACCTGAGCTATCTGTGCGCCCCCGGCTTCCTCATGGTGGCCGGGGCGATGGTCTGGCTGTCGCTGCGGCGCCGTCTGGACGAGGGGGCCTCCCACGCCGCCTCGGTGCTGGCCTTCGTGCAGCGCGGGGCTTTCCTCATCCTGGTCCAGCTCGTGTGGGTCAACGCGAGCTGGGGCGGCTTCTCGCGCCTGCGCCTGGATCACTTCGGAATCATCGCCTGCATCGGCGCCGCGATCATCCTCCTGGCCCTGATCGTCCACCTGCGCTGGTGGCTGCGTCTGGGCCTGGCGCTGGCGATCGTTCTCGTGCACCCTCTGCTGCTGCGGATCCCGTACAACACGGACTCGATCGATGCCTCGACGCGTCTGATGCAGCTTCTGGTCGACGCGGGAAGCTGGAACCTCTATCCGGTCCTGCCCTGGTTCGCGCTGGCGACGTTCGGATCGGTGGCCGGCGAGGCCTGGTTCCGCCACTGGCGCGACGATGCGGCCCGCCTGCGCAACACGCTCCTCTTTGCGCTCGTCGGTTTCGCGTTCTTTCTGGTCGTACGCATCCCCGCCGGCTATGGCAATATCATGCCGTTCGATCGCGTGGGGTCGGTCTCCTTCTTCTTCGTGCAGAAGTACCCACCCAGCCTGGCGCACAACGTCCTCTTCCCGGGAATCGTGCTGCTGGTGGCGGCGATCTTCATGATCATTGGCGCGCGCCTGCGCTGGCTCTTCCACCCGCTCGAGGTCTACGGCCGGACACCCTTCTTCTTCTACGTGATCCACATCCCGCTGCTGGCGGTGGTGACGCGCCGGCTCGAGCTCCTGCCGTGGAAGGAAGGCGGCGTGCTGGAGTCGGTGCTGGCGTGGCTGGGGCTGCTGGTGGTGATGTACCCGCTCTGCCGCTGGTTCGGCGCGATCAAGGCCCGCACGCGCAACCCCCTCATTCGGATGATGTAGACGGGTGCGGCCGCCGGCGCGCGGATGCGCATCCGGCGGCCGCCCGTGGCTCCCGAGACCGGCTCCGACCAGGAGATCTAGCGTTGGGTGGTGAGCAGCATCTTCCTGGTGCGGCTCGACTCTCCGGCCTCGAGACGGTAGAAGTAGACACCCGAGAGGGCCGGTCCATCGGTTTCGGCTGTCCCCGCCCGCCAGGTCACGCTGTGCGCACCCGGTTGCATCGGGCCGTCGATGAGCCGCTCGACCTCGCGTCCGGTCACATCCAGCACGGTGAGCACCACGTGCGAGGGTGCCGGGAGGTCGAACGCGATCTGCGTTTCGCAAACCAGCGGATTGGGAGTGTTCTGATACAAGACCAGCCGGCCGGTGGGGTGCCCGGGACCCGACCCGACGCCGCTCGGATGAAGCAGCGTGGTGGAAGGCGCGCTCTCATTGCCGGCGAAGTCGGTGGCGGTGATGTGGTAGTAGCCGTGCTGGCAGCCGGTCACGTCGCAGTAAGTCTCCACCGTCTGGGAGCAGATCGTCGCCTGCTGGGGATCGAAGACGTGGCTGGGAGAGCCGTAGACGGTGAAGTGGTTGAAGTCTTCGTCGAGCGGTTCGTCCCAAGCCAGCTCCATCCCAGGTGCGATCCAGTAGACTCCCGTGGGCGGCTGCGGAGCGAGGTTGTCGATGGATGTGCCGCACTCGATGTTGGAATCGAAATAGACCAGCGGATCGGACGTCATGGCCGATACGAAGAAGCAGGTCGGCTCCTCGTCCTGCAGCGTGGGTGCGATGACGTGGTAGATGTCGTCACCGCGGGCAGGCACCGTCAAGACGTAATCCCACCCCTCGAGCCGCATTCCCTCGGCTCGCTGCGGGGCCTCTTCCCGCGTTGCATCCACCCCGGCGTCCGAATAGGCGCCTTGCTCCCGGTAAACGGCGTAACCGGTGATCACGGGCTCACCCGGAGCGTCGTGCATCGAGCGCGTCCACGTGAGACGCACCTGCCGGCCTTGATCATTCGCGACATCGACCACGTTCTGGAGATAGGGTGCCTCATCCAGACAGCCTGCAGGATAGGCGCCGATCAGACCGCACGCGGGGTTGTATTCCGGACCGCAGGGCGACTCGCCGTAGAGGTGATAGGGATTCACACCCAGGTCACCGCAGAACATCGGGTCCTCGGAGATGTTGCCCTCGGTGCCGTACTGGTCGCCGATGCAGTCCACCCAGTCGCCTCCCGTGTTGCCCCAGACGTCGCAGCAACTCAAATGGGGAACCGAATCCTGATGGCACGCCACGGCCACGCCCTCGCTGAGAGCGATGATGGTATTCTGGATCTCCGGCGCCGATCTCCAGGAGTGGATCGCGCCACCGAACTCGCCCATCGTGCAGGAGTTGTACACCAGCGTGCAGTGCTCCAGGGTGGGGTGGGCGTACGCGATCTCCAGGGCGCCACCGCCGTGCGCGGGTGAATCGAGCCCGTCGCAATGGCAGTTGCTGATCTCGCAATGGGACAGGAGGGCTTCCGTCTCCTTCAGATAGACCCCGCCGGCCGACCGCGGAGCATAGCAGTCGGTGATGATGCAATTGCGGACGGTAGGCGAACATCCATCGATCCGGATGCCGCCGCCGGATTGGGGATGGTAGCCGTCTCGGATCGTGACACCTGCCAGCACCGTGGCCGGGTCCTGGTCGGCGTGGAACTGGAAGCCGAAGTGCTCGTCACCAGGGCCTCCGAGGTCGATCACGCACCGGTCCGGTTCCCCGCACGCAGACATCAGCACGATGTTGTTGCCGCTGAACGTGATGTCGCGATTGCCGTCGCCGACGAATTCCTGATCGCAGCAGAGCAGGACCGTGTCGCCCTCGGCCGCGGCGTTGATGCCCTCCTGGATGGTCGTGAAATCCCCGCTGCCGTCCGGACAGACCCAATACGTCGCCCCGAATGCGGGGCCGACCACGCCCAGGGTCCACAAAACGGCCGACAGGACGACGAGCGTGTGTTTCGGTGGCCTTGATCTCATGATGTCCCTCCGCTTCCTAAAGGTCCTCGCGTTGCCTCTCCCTCTTGATCTTCCTGCCCGTCCTGGGGAGACCTCCCACGTTCGCGTCACAACGGTCGCGGTGGGTCCCCGCCGGGTCTGGGGGGTGGAGGCCGAACGTGATTCGCAGCAGTCCCGCTCACGCACCCGCCGCGCGCGGTTGCAGAGGTCGTGCCACAAGCCGGCCGGAAGCCGTCGACTGCCGGCGGGCCGCGCACCTCGCGGGCCAATCTTCGCGGAGGCATTGAGATAGGGATTCGTATCCGCGCCGACGCCATCCTTTTGCCATCCTTGCTCCGCAGCGCCGCGGAGGAGGTGGGTACGAAAACTGAACCCGGAGGTGGTCAGCGCTGGACGCCGGGGGCCTCGGCGGTTCAGAATCTGAACCAGCAGCAGTCTTGTCCGCGGCCGACAACCAAGCACCGGGTATGAGAGCCAAACTGTTTCTCGCTTTCGCATCCATCCTGGCGACACTGCGGGCGGCCGCGGCGGGGTCCGCCCGCGCAGAGCTGAGCTTGGATCTGCTGCGAGGAGACCTGTCGCACGAATCCTCCGCGAAAGTGGCTCGCCTTTCAGGGCTGTTCGCCGAATGGCGGGCGGGGCGCTACCGTCCCGAGGATCCCGGCGATGCAGGTGACATCCTGAGCGATGTGGAGCGCCTCGTACTGCGTCATGCTTCTCTGGCTGTGACCCGCCCCACCATCGTCCCGATCCTGATCCGCGTGTTGATGTCGATCCGTCTCCTGCGCGGGGCAGTCAAGCCTGCGGGACGGCACCAGGTCTTGCCGCGCACCCACCTGACCGCCCTCGAGAACGAGCTGCGGATGCTGCGCACCCTCCTCAGGCGCCTGGTTCAGCGTCTCTCGGCTCTGCATGCCGTCCGGGCCGCAGACCTGGCGGCGGAGGCCGCGGATGAGATCCGCCGGGAGATCGGCGGCCGCTTCGGCCCCGACACCGTGCCGGTCGTGTTCTCCGACGAGACCCTCGGACACTCGGCCTGGGTCCCGCGCGCCGAAGCCGAGCGGTGGATCGACCTGCTGCGCAACATCATCCGCAACGCGGTTCAAGCCACCGAAGAGAGATACCGCCGCGATTTGGAGACGAAGCCCGCAGAGGTCCTGATTCGCGCGGTCGTCCGACCGGGGGGGACCCAGTTGCTGGTATCGGACCAGGGCGTGGGGATGGCGCCTGGGATGGTGGATCGGATCTGGCAGGAGGGCGCCGGCACGCACGGCGCCGGACGCGGGCGCGGCCTGACCGATGACAAGCTCGACTTCCTGAGAGCGCGCGGTGACGTCGAGGTTCGCAGCGTCGAGGGTGTCGGCACGACCGTCGCAATCACCATCGCGCGCCGCCCCATCCCTCTGCCGGCGCCGAGCCCGCTGCCGGTGAGGGCCGCCGGGGTCGGACTGCTGGTGCTCGGTGTGGCGGTGTTGGTGGTCGGATTCAATGGCCGCGGGTTGCCGGAGATCGCCGCCACCGAGGTCCGCGGCCAATCGGTGCTGGTGGCGCGTGATGGAGCTGGGGATCTTCTCTGGCAGACGCAGCTCGAGCCCGAGATCCTGCCCAATCGCCCGCTGGGAGCGCGGCCGGGTAAGGGCGACATCGAGCTCGACCGGCCTCGCGTGTTCTGGCGTGACCACACCGGCCGGATCCGCGGCGTGGTCACGGCGACGCTTCCGGACCAGGGGCCCGGATCTCTGTGGCTCCTCGATGCCCAGGGCCGAATCGTCTGGCGGCACAAGCTCACGATGACCGTTCCCGCCGGACACTACCTGGGCAAGACAGCCAGCGCGTGGCAGGCCACGGGCAGTTGGGACAGCACCGGTAGTGAGGTTCTCATCTGCCGTGTGCAGGATCATGTCTATCACTACTGCGAGATCCAGTTCCTCTCGTGGAATGGCGAGCTTCTGGGCGCCTACCGCCATCCCGGCCATCTGGAGTTCGTCACGTGCACGGATGTGGACAACGACACGCGGGACGAGCTGATCCTGGCGGGCATCAACAACTACGCCGGTCGCGATCCCTCGGTGGTGCCCTACGACACGGACCATTACGTCTACTGCCTCGTTCTGCTGGAGTTGCCGCGCGTCGGCGGGCAAGCGTGGCCGTACGCCGACTGGCCGGAGATTCCCGCCGCACGCGAAGAGGGCTATCTCCTGATTCCCGCCCTTTCGCCGCACCTCGAGCCCGCCATCGGCATGGTCGATGTCGTTCCGCCCGAGGAGGGACGTGAGGCCCGCATCGAGGTGCGCGTCCTGGATGGCCGCATCTACCGGCTGGACACCCGGCTTCACCCGCAGGCCTGCTTGACCGGCGACCACACTGCGGCCCGAGCGCTGGTCGACCAGAGTGACCGGCTGCCCTTGGTCCATTTCCGTCGGGGCGTGCGCTCGAATGTCGATGTGCCCATGCAGGAGCGATTCCCATGACCGATGACGTCCGCCCCGAAGTCCTGATCATCGACGACCGCGAAGATCTCATGCGCTTCTGCAACCGCGGCATGAGCCAGGAGTACCGCTTCGTGCGCGTTTCTTGCGCGCGCGAGGCGAGCGATCATCTGAAGGGACAATCGCACACCGCCGTGGTGCTCCTGGACCGAGACTTCTCATACGCCGACCCGGGTGGCCTCATCGGTCCCCCGGAAGACGTGCGCAACGAGGGGCTCCACGTGCTCGGCTGGCTGCGCGAGGCGTATCCGCATCTGCCCGTCATCATGGTGACCGGGTATCGAGAGCAGTCAGCCGCCATGGTGGCAGCCGACCACGGGGCCGACCTGCTGGCCTGGGAGGACATCACCCAGGATCCCAACATCCTGCGCGCCCGGGTGACCCACGCCCTGGAGAGCGCTGCCGATGACGACCCCGTGGTTCTCTCTCAGTTCAAGGAGTTCGGCGTGCTCGGCGAATCGCCCGCCTTCCGCGATGCGCTGCTGTCGCTGCATCGGGCGATCGGCGGACACGCGCCGATTCTCCTGTTGGGGGAGACCGGCACCGGCAAGGACACCCTGGCCTACGCGGTCCATGCCCTGAGTGGTGACCTGAGCCGCCCTTACGTGAATGTGAATGTTGCGGCTCTCAACCCCGGTGTGCTGGAGTCGGAGCTCTTCGGTCACGCGCAGGGAGCGTTCACCGGCGCTTCCCGGGCCTACGTCGGCAAGCTGCGCCACGCCGACGGCGGAACGCTGTTCCTCAACGAGGTCGGCGACCTCTCCCGAGAGACGCAGGCCAAGTTCCTGGCCGCGCTGGAGCAGCAAGAGGTCGTGCCGGTAGGGGACGTGCGTTCTCATCCGGCCCGGTTCAGATTGATTACGGCGACCTCGCTGGATCTGGGTCGATTGGTCGACCAGGGCACGTTTCGGCGCGACCTCTTCTACCGCATTGCTTGGCACCGCGTCACCATTCCGCCCCTGCGCGAGCGGCCCGAGGACATCCCGATCCTGGTGCGGTCCTTCCTGCGCGAGGCGGGTCGGGACCGGGAGACGATCGCTATTGCGCGCGAGGCGGTGGAATACCTGTGCGACTTGCCCTGGCCCGGCAATGTGCGGGAGCTGCGCGGGGCGATCGAGGCCGCCAGCAATGTGGCGAGCTACATCATCACGCTCAAGGACGTGCGCACGGTCATGGAACAGCGCGTTGTGTGGGACAGGGAGCGGAGCGCCGCGCCAGATACGAATACGGCGGCCGTTCCCGAACCGGCGCTGTCGCCCCACACCCTGGACGCGCGTGTTTTCGGCGATCTGACCTTCGAGCAGGTGCGCGCGCGCTACGTCGCCTACCTGTTGCGGCGCACCGGGGGCAACGTCCCCGAGCTGGCGCGCCGGGCTGGCATCGCGAAAGCGACCGCCTATAAGTGGCAGGCGCGGTACGCCGACTCGGGACCCGCGCCGGGCGGTCGTCCACCCGACGGCGCGTCGTCGTCACCTGCCGGACCTGCGCCCCCTTCACCGGCCGGATGACACGCGGTTCTTGAACATCGCTCCGCAAATGTATACAGTTAACGGTGATGCGCGGTCTGCGGGCCGCGCCGTGTCTACCGTGTCGCCTGCCAGGAGGTGAGCCATGATGCCGCGACTCCTTCTCATCGCTCAGGACGGCCCCGCTCTCGACGCCTACCGGACCACGGTCGAGCCGCTCGAGGCGCAGTGCGACATCGTAGCCAGCCTGGGCGACGCGCGGGCGGCGCTTCTGGAGAAGGAGTACCACGGTCTGCTCATCGACGGTCTGACCATGACCGGATCGCGCGACGAGGAGAAGTCACGGATTGAGCAGATTCTGCCGCACTTCCCGGCAGTGCAGCTCGATTTCGAGCCCCGCGCCGGCGGTGTGCAGGCCGTCTCTCCGGCGAACCCCTCCGACCAGCCGGTGGACCTGGCCCAGTTCGTGGGCCAGCGTTGCGCCTCGACCCAGCCGCGCCGGATCCGGCGCTTCGATCGTGCTCCCTACCACCTGAATCTGGTCCTGTCACGCGATGAGCTCTTCACGCCCGACCGATCGGAGCGCGCAAACACGATCGACATCTCCGAGGGCGGCTGCTTCGTGCACACGGTGCGCACGTGGAGACCCGGGGAGGGCCTCTGGGTGCAGTCGGTGGAGCTGCTGGACCAGACGCCGATCGCGGGCACGGTGATGCGATGCGTGCCGTGGGGGACGCGGCGCATCCTGCCGGGCATCGGCATCCGCTTCGACCGCATCACCTCCGGGCAGCTCTCGGAGCTGCGCATTCTGGTCGAGCGGCGCCGCGCCTGATTGCCGGGGGCGCGGCCGTCGGCAACCGGCCATCGACCATCGGCCATCAACCGTCTGCGATCCGCCGTCACCCATCAGCCATCTGCGATCGGCCGGCGACACACCGTGGGCCGCTATCTCATCGTCAGACCGAGCCAGAGCTGATAGAGCGCGAATCCGGCCAGGGCCAGTGCCGCGACACCCACGAGCACCTGGTTGACGCGCGGGCCCAGACGGGCGGCCAGGCCGAACAGGACCACGGTGCCTGCGAAGACCGTCACCAGCGTGCCGTAGAATCCCACCAAGAAGGCGATCCCATCGGCCGCCGATTGCGACCATCCGCGCAGCAGCGCGGGCCCGGCCACCAGACTCCAGTAGATGTAGGGCCCCGGACTCACGAAGTTCATGAGAACTGCCTTGCCGAAGCTGCGCCCCCGCGCCGGGGCGGACGGGCCGTTCAGGACGCGCCGCGAACGCCACGTGCGAAAGGCCTCCCAGGCGAGATAGCCGATGACGATCGCGCTGGCCAGATGCAGGAAGCGCCGCAGGGGAGCGGGAACCTGGTTCAGCGCGAAGAGCACCAAAGCGATGATGGGGCCATCGCTCACCAGAGGCGCCAAGGCGACCGGCAGTGTGCGCCGCCATCCCTGCCGCAGCGTTTGCGAGATGATGTAGGTCTGGAACGGTCCCGGCTGCACACCGCCCGCGAATCCCAAGCCGACGCCTTGCGCGAAGTAGAGAAACATATCCCCGTCGCATTCTTTCAGCGCGCGCTGACGGCCGATGAGGTCGCTCGTCGCGCTGCAAACTGCGTGCCGATTCGCACGCGGTGCACGTTGCTCAACATTTCGATGAAGAATCCACACAAAACGCGCACGACGAGGTTGACGTCGGCGGAAAACAATGGCAAGGAATAGATGTGTCGGTTGGCTGTTCCTGATCGGTTGCAGGGGAGGAAGCGGGATGAAGACTCAGGCGACGTCCGCGCAGCATGTGAACCACATTGCCAGGCGCAAGGCTGCTTGGGATGCCATGGCGTACCTGATTCTGATCTACCTCACCCGCCTGGCCCAAGAAACAGCGCGCCGGAGAAGCGCCGCCGGGCGCTGATGCACGCACAGCCTCTGCGTGATCCTGCCTCCCCAAGGCTCCGCCACCACGCGCGGCTAGGGCAGCCTTCTCGTCAACCCGAGGATGTCATCGATGCAGCCGAGCGTCTTGGTGAACACCTCGGCGTTGCCGATGTCCGCACGCAGCTCCTCGAGCGTTTCCACTAGTCTGTGGTTCTGCTGGATGATCCGACGCGTGAGCTCCTTGGCGTCCGCCGACCAGGCCTGCAAGAGGTCCTTGGTCAGACGGTTGAGCTCCTTGCGGATCATCTTGGCCTGTGCATCGAGCCTGTCCGCTTCCGCAGTCTTGCCGGCGGCCTGCAGCTCGTGCCGCAGGCCGCTCACGCGCGTGTAGGCCAAGCTGAGCGTGTTCTGTAGATCCATTTTCTCTTGATTCGACATCGACTCGGTCATGCCGGCTCCCCTCATATCCGCCGTGCTCACGGCCGGGTTGCAGAGCGAAACGCCTCACCGCTGGCCCGCAGCTCCCCGTAGAGGCGCTTCAAGCGCGCCGCCGTCGCGAAGAGCCGTTGCGTGGCCGCGAGATCGGCCTCCTGGCCCTCGATCGCCCGCGCCAGCTCGGCATGGGCCACCGGCATGGCGGTGTAACTGTGCTCCAACGTCTCCAGGATGCGCATGGCCGCCAGGCAGGCATCGTTCAGGTCGACGATCTGTCGAACGAGCTTCTCACGTTTCGATGCGGTCGCGGCCGACCAGGCTTCGTGCAACGCGTCGAACCGGTCGGTATAGGAGGCCCGCAGCTCGCTGCGCGCCATCTGGATCAACTGGATGCATCGGCGCGTGACGTGGGCGAAGGTCTCCTGGTTGGTTTCGATGGCCTCGCGCAGCGCGGACTCGCGCTTGGTCTCGAGATAGTTCCGGAACAACTCGACGGTGCCGATCGAGATCAGCGCCACCGGTCCCGGCTCGGCGTCCACCCGTCCGATGACAAGGACCTGGTGGACGTCGTCGTTGAGCTCCTGGCTCATCATGTCGAAGGTGTCGGTGCTGAAGAGCTGCTCATCGGCCAGGGCCCGCAGGAGCTCGGCGTACTGCACCAGGGCCGCGTTCAGGTGGTAGAGGTCCGAGCGCCTCAACTGAAACGCGAAGTAGACGGGCGGGTCGGGCAGGGAGCACTGGTAGGCCGACCCGAATGTCATCCTCAGGGTGTGGAGCGCGAACTCCGGATCGCTCGTGATGTCGGCGAGGAAGGCCTCGCGGCTCCACTCGGCGGCCGAGTAGATGGCCTCATCCATGCCGCTTTGCGTCTCCTGCATGGCCGTCGCGAACCGGTCGAAGGGTTTGGATTGCATCGCGGCGCCGCAACCCGCCGCCACGACGGGGGCCAGCAGGATGACGAGGTGGGTCAGGCCCCGCGCGGCGGGAGACCACCGCCCCCGCCAGCGAACAGTGATAGACATGACATGTTCCTCCCGTTTCAATGCGGGCTTGAGCCAACAGTGCTTTCGACCCACCGGCCCACGATCCACGGGCGGTCTGTCTGGCTGGGGCGGCGCGCAGGTCGTCGCCGGCGGGCGTCGGCGACGGATGCCATTCAGCCGGTTGGGTACGCCGTCATCCTACCCTGTCCGAGGGGGCCTGGCCAAGAGAAGGATGCGGCCGGCGCAAGGCCCGGCGAGGGCAAGGCCGGGCCCGCGCGGGGTGTGGCGGGATGTGCCGGCGGCTACTGCCAGTTGTCCCAGGGGTAGTGGGTTCGCTCGATGCAGTAGGATCCGGTCCGCGGACCGGTCAGGTCCACGGTGAAGACGAGCGGTTCGTCGCCTTGATAGAGGCACTGTTCCAGCACCTGGATCCGGTAGACGCCTGGGGGCACGTCGTGGAGCTGCAGATCGACGTCGAAGAGACAGAGGCAGCGGCAGAGCTGCGCCACGTGGCGCTCGTCCACCGTGATGACGCCATCCTCGACGTGGGTGCGAATGTCGAAACCGCCGGGGCAGCAATTGAGCCCGGCGTTCCAGTGCCGCAGCATCAGCGTGGTGCTCCCATCGTAGTCATACTCGATGTAGTCCTGCGATGACGGAGGGTCGATCTCGTTCAGAGCGGCGGTGAATCCGCCGCACGGACTGTGAGCCACTACGCCGCCGGTCGGATCGGCTACGGCCGGCGGGGAGGCCGCCCGCTCACTGCCGCAGCCCGATCCTCCAAGGCCGGCGATCAACGTCAGAGCAACCCCAGCGAGCCATGCGAATGCCTTCATGGATCACCTCCTGCTGTGAATCACGAATCTCGACGACGGTCGCGAGGGGATCGGATGACAGCCGCCGCCTGTCGGCGGCGCGGAATCGCCCGTGGGGATTTCGGGAGCGGGCGGTGACGCCGCCTCGGGGCGCGCTTCGTCGCGAATTCGCGTCGCACTCTACTTGCATTTCTGGATGGACGGAGTTCAGGCGGGATTTCCCCTTCCTGCGAGGTCGGCGGTTTGGGCGCCGGCGGCGCGGCGTCCGGCGGCAGGCCTGTGCATGAGCGTCGGCGGCCTGCGGTCGAGCCACCAACGCCTTCGGTGTGATGGCGTAAGCAATTACTACCATATTACTTGGGGGGGTTGCTCCCATGATGTCCCCACGCCCTGGCGGTCACATGCCCGGCGGTGACTGGGAGTCTGTTTTTGGGACGGCGCCGCCTCGATGGCGCGTGGTGCGTGCTCCAGTCCTTCTGCCCCGGTTCCTCTGCTCCGGTCCTTCTTGCAACGCCCATGCCCGTGCCGCCATAATCACGGCACGCGGATCGAGGCCTCTCGATTGCAGCGGGGTGGGTGGGAGCGATCAACCCGAAGCATGCTCGGGCTCCTCGCTCCCGACAGCAGCCGACCCGAGCGCTGAGAAGATTGGGGGGTTTCGGACATGGCCATCGTCCTCACCGGCAAGAATCTCACCGTCGATGACATCGTCGCCGTTGCCCGCAAGAACGAGCGGGTCGAGCTTCACGCGGACGCGATCGAGCGCATCAACCGCTGCCGCGCGTTCATCGAGGAGCGGATCGTGGCGCGCGAGATCATGTACGGGGTCAACACGGGCATCGGCGAATTCTCCGAGATTGTGCTGACCGACGAACAGGTAGAGCAGTTCCAGCGCTACCTCATCTACAACCATGCCGCCGGCATCGGAGATCCCTGCCCCATCGAGTGGGTGCGCGCCGCGATGGTGCTGCGTGCCAACGTGCTGGCCAACGGGTACTCGGGCAATCGGATCGAGATCGCACAGACCCTCATCGACATGCTCAACAAGGGTGTCACCCCGGTCGTCTGCCAGCAGGGGTCGGTGGGCGCATGCGGCGACCTGGCGCCCATGAGCCAGATCGCGCTCTTGATGATGGGCGAGGGCGAGGCCTTCTATCAGGGCGAGCGTCTTCCAGGAGCGAAGGCGCTCGAGAAGGCCGGCATCCCGGTGCCGGGTCTGAAGGCGCGCGACGGCCTGGCGACGATCAACGGCTCGAATCTGATCAACGCCGTCGCCAGTCTCATGGTCTACGATGCGGAGCGGCAGATCAAACAGGCCGAGATCGCCTGCGCGATGACGCTCGAGGCGCTCAAGGCCAACATGAAGCCCTACGATACGCGCTTGCACAGCCTGCGCGGGTTCCAGGGCGCGGTCACCTGCGCCGAGAATCTGCGCCAGGTGATGGACGGCTCGGACCTGATGACCGGCAAGGAGAAGGTGAAGGTCCAGGACGCCTACTCGATGCGCTCGACGCCGCAAGTGATCGGCGCGGCGCGCGACCAATTGCGCTGGACGCGCAGCCAGGTGGAGATCGAGGCCAACGGCGTGGGCGACAATCCGCTCTTCCTGGCCGACGACCGCGTGGTGCTGACCGGCGCCAACTTCCAGGGCACGCCGGTCTCGATGCCGCTCGATACCCTGGGTGGCGCGATCACGATGATCTGCGTCATCTCCGAGCGGCGCCTCAACCGCATGACCAACCCGGCCCTCAGCGTTGGCTTGCCCCCCTTCCTGATCAAGGGCGCGGGATTGATGTCGGGCATGATGCTGAGCCAGTACACCGCGGACATGCAGATCGTCGAACAGCGGATCCTCTCGAGTCCGGCCTTCACGCAGTCGATTCCCGCCGCGGCCGACCAGGAGGACTTCGTCTCGATGGGCATGAACACGGCGCTCAAGACCTGGCGCATCATGGAGCTGTCGAACGGCGTGCTGGGGATCGAGTTCATGGCCGCGGCGCAGGCGCTCGACTTCCGGGAGTACACCCCCGGCAAGGGCACCACGGTGGCCAAGAACGTCATCCGCGAGCACGTGCCGTTCCTGGCCGAAGACCGGCCGCTCTACGACGACCACAACACGATGAAGCAGCTCGTGGCCAGCCGCGAGATTCTGGGAGCGGTCGAGCAGGCGGTCGGGGCGTTGAAGACGTACTAGGCCGGCAGGAGGACATCGACACCGGTCGGCTGTTGCTATCCGTCGAACAGACGCAGCACCGTGCGCAGACTCTCCGGGGAGCCCAGCGCCGTCACCCTGTCCCCGCGCTTCAATCGCGTGAAGCCGTGGGACGACAGGGTCTCCCCGTCCCGGCGGATGGATACGATCAGCGTATCCAGGGGAAGATGAAGATCGCGCAGCGGCAGTCCTTCCAGATCCCGGTTGCGCACGGTGAGGTCGAGAACGTCCTGCCGCTCATCGGTCCCTAGCAGCAGCGAGGCGGCCGTGGGCGACCGCACCATGTGATCGAGCAGACTGACGATCGCGTTGGGCGGATCGACGATCAGGGCGCCCAGGTCGTGGAACCGTTGCCAATGCGAGCGGTCGTCCAATCGGACGACCAGGTTCTCGGTGCCGAAGTGCTCGTAGGCCATACGGCAGATGGCGTAGTTCTCATCGTCGGACAGTAAGGTGACGATGGCAGTGGCCTGGTGCGCGTCCAGGGCGTGGAGGGTCTCAAGGTCGATGTCCTGGATGGGCACGATCTCGACGTCCGTCGCGGCGATCTCCTCGGCATCCCTCTGGCGGGCCTCCCGGGAGGCGATCACGGCGCTCCAGCCATGGGCCTTCAGTTGGCGCGCCAGCGCCAGGGACTGGCTCTCCAGCCCGAAGATCAGGGCGCGCCCCGTGGTGACCGCGCCGCTGGGCGCCCGTTCGTGGGCCTCATCCACCCGGTGAATGGCCCACTTGAGCAGCGGCGGGCCGACGACCTGGTTGATCACGATGACCGAGATCAACAACGTGGCGAACGCCGCGCCCCACTCCGGAAACTCCAGCGCCACTTCCTTGGCCAGTCCCAAGCCCACACCGGCCTGCGTGACAAACGCCATCCAGCCCAGCCGATTGTGCTGCGCGGGCGCGCGCGACAAGACGCCTCCCGCGAAGGAGCCGATGGCGATCGAGAACAGGCGCGCGGCGAACAAACCGACCGCGATCGGCCACATGCCGAGCAGTTGATCGAGCTGCAGCGAGGCGCCGGCCAGCGTGAAGAAGACGACGTACACGGCCGGGCCGGCGCTGGCCAACACTCTGGCCAGCTCGTCGTGATGCCGTGTGTAGTTAGTGAGCGCGAACCCGGCCACCATGCAGATGAAGAGCGGCTCGATGAGCACCTCGAAGGGAAGGACCTCGTGGGTCCAGGCGCGGAACCACGCCGACAGAGGATAGATGGCGTATCCCGCGGCGAGCAGGAGCCCCGTCTTGAGCGACGGATGCATCCTCGTCCCGAAGAGCAGGGCGAGCAACCCGGCGAGGGCCACGCCGACCACCAAGGAAACCAGCAGCTCTCCCAAGAGCAGGGGCAGGAATCCCGGGCTGAACCCCGCGCTCGTGAGGGCCGCATTCGCGAAGGCGGATGTTCCCGAGAACCAGACGATCACCACCACGTCCATGATGATGGTGACCCCCAGGGCCATGCGGGTGAAGGGACCCTTCGCCCGCAGCTCGTTGACGATGGCGATGGCCGACGAGGGCGATCGGGCGATGAGGATCGATCCGGCCAGCATGGCGACGGCGACGCGTCCCAGGGATGGGAGAGAAGAGAAGGCGGGGATGAACGCGCTGAGCAGGTAGAAGGCCAGGCTGCCCAGCACGAAGGTGACGACCACCAGCCCCGAGGCGACGCTCGCGATGACGCGCAGGCGCTTGCGCATGACGGCCAGGTCGAACTCCGCGCCGGCCGCCAGCGCGATGAACCCGAGGGCGATCTGATCGACGAACCGAAGCTGCCGGACCATCTGGTCGGTGAGCAGACCCAGGAGGTAAGGTCCCGCGAGCATGCCGGTCAAGAGGAAGCCGGTGATGAGTGGCAGCCGTCCCCGGCGGAACTGCACGCCGATCTGCCGCGAGGCGAGGACGATCAGAAAGAAGGCTGCCAGAAACGTCACGAAGGTCGTGTCGATCGGTTCGCCCCTCCGTTGATGATCAGACGATCAGCTTCACTGCCGCGCCTGCGGGACTTCAGACTCCGCGGATGTACTTCTCGAGGTGGCCGATGGTTGTCTTCTGATCGGAGATGATCTGCTTGACCACGTCGCCCATGGAGATGATGCCGACGAGCTTGTCGCCTTCCATGACCGGCAGGTGCCGCACCCGCTTCTCGGTCATGAGCTTCATGCAGACATCGACCTTCTCGTCAGGGGGCACGACCACCATCTCGCGCACCATCACATCGCGAACGGGCATGGTGCGCGAGGACTTGCCCAGAAGGACGACCTTGCGGGCGTAGTCCCGCTCCGAGAAGACCCCGACCAGCTCGTTCCCGCTCAATACCGCCAAGAAGCCGACGTTCTTTTCCGCCAGGATCTGGAGGGCGTCATAGACCAGCGCATCTGGCGTGACATGCCACACATCGCTGCCCTTCCGACGCAGGATGGATTCCACCGTGGCCATGACTGCTCCTTTCGAGGCGAACGCGACCGGAGGAGTGTGCTTCGTGAACAGCGTTTCGCCATGCCAGTCGATCGACTGCCGCCTGCTGGTGGAGAACCCAGCGGCCCGGGCTGAGTTGCGCAGGGATATGCCCCTTCGGGCCACAAGGTTGCGGGGGTGTGGGTGCAGTCCCCGGCGGCACATGCATCCTGGCCCACAATGGCCCACGGCGCAATGCTGTGTCTGAATCATGACCAAACGCTTGGGAGCGCCGCGAATTCACCGCGGGCCGGCGCAACGCGAAGCCTATCTTCGTCCGCCCTTGCGCGGAGGGCTCTTGAGCCCGGTGGTCAGCTTGTTGCGCACCTCGCGCTTCACCAGGGCCGGCAAGACGTCATCGTGGATCGTCAGGAACCTCTCCACGGCGCGCCTGTCGTGGCCGATGAGGGCCCGCAGCGCCCAGGAGAGACCCTTGGCGACCATAGCATCACGATCCGCGGCCAGTGCCTCGCAGACCGCCAGCGTGCGCGGCGTATCGCCCGCTCCGCCGCGGGCCTTGGTGTTCAGGTAGACGGTGCAGACGAGCGCGGCCCTTCGCCACCAGCGGTTGTCGGATCGCGTCCAACGCATCACGCGCGCGTCGCTGATCTGTCCGTTCCGCCAAGCTGGGCCCGCCAGCCAGACGAACATGTCCACGTCGCCCCAGTGGTTCATTGTTTCGCCCAGGGGCTGGAGATGTTTCCAGCGGAGTCTCCTCAGCGCAGACGGATGGTGGTGGATCGCCAGTGCAGCGGCGTAGAGATAGCGATGCTCGCCGAGGCGCCAGAGACGGGCGGCCAGGTCGATGGCGTCCTCGGCCGGTAGCGCGGAAGCCTGCTCGATGAAGACGGGAGGCAGGTCGCGCCAGGATTGGAAGGCAGGGTCTTCCGCCAGCTCGTTCGCGATGCGGGAGACATGCTTGCTTGTCATAGATGATCTCCGATCATGGTGGGAACGGATCAGCCGTTCGCTTCTTGGACAAACAAAAGCCTCGCCGATGTCAATCCTCCGAAAGGTACTTCCGCCGCCGGGCCTCCCACCTTTTCCGTCGCCACTCCCTCCTTTCCTCTTGAAGCTTGAGGCTTTGGTCAACCACCCAGGCCGCATCGGCGGCAATCACCGAATCCGCCGCGTGCGCCGGTGTCAGGTCGACGGTGTGGCCCTCTGCTGAGACCAGCGTCCCGGATGGGGACACGAGGAGGTCGGCGACCCCAAGCGACGTTCCTCTCATCCCGGACCGGGCCAACACCTTGTCGCCCACACGGCAGATACCCGGCCCGGCGATGACGATGTCGATCTCCGGGACATCCCGGAACAGGAAGCGCGGAAGTCTCGGCCGGCAGCCCCAGTGCATGCCGACAAGCGCGACAACGAGATCCGCCTGAGACCTAAGCTGCGAGCATGCTTCCCTGGCTGCCGCAATCAGGGGAACCACCCGGACGCTCTCTTCTTCGGATGCGAGAACCCACTCGGGAACATCGGATTCGGGAATCAAGCCTAGGATCCCGAAGCGGATGCCACCGCGCGTAATGAGAAGATGAGGGGCCCCAACCGGTTGCCACACGTAGTCTCGCTTGACCTCGAGGTTGGTCGTGACAAGTGAAAGCCGGCTCTCCGACAGCAGGTACGTGACGAGACGCCAGTTCGCCAGCTCCCAGGGCCCGAGCGTTACGGCGTCATAGTTCAGACGCTCCATTTCCTTCCAGGCGACGACGCTGATGATGTCTGTCGTCAGATCAGGCTTTGCAAAGAAATTCCCGGCGTCGACCAGAAGGAACTTGGCCCCTTCGCTGCGGAGACTATCGACATAGGCGGCTCGCCGAGCCACACCACCCCACTTATCGTCATGACGTCACGGCGGGTAGCGGGGCAGGAGTTGGCCGTGGAAGTGGCCTTGGAAGTACAGGGAGACTTCAGCGTCTTCGGTCCTGGGGGGATGCCGGGGGTGCGGAGGCAGACAGCCGGGCGATAGGAGCGCGACGAGTAGCGCAGGCAGCATTCTCTGTGCCCAGCGGTGCATCACGGACTCCGCTCTGAGTTTGAGGCGGACGATCGGTCGCTGCAGATGTTTACACCTCGGGGCCGTCTTGGTTTCCGGAGGGATGGGGGATAGGGGGGTGGCAAGAAGCCCCCCCCGTGCCAACATGCTTGAGACACTCCCGTCTTCTGCAATTACTGTAGGGGGTGGAGAGGAGATCAAGGATGACGAGTGCAGTATCTGGGGTGCCCGATTCTGAGCTTCCCGGGCCGCCGCAGCGCGGGCGCGCGCGCGGGCCGAGGCCCGGCGGCCGTCGGTCTGGGATGCCCTGCGCAGCTTCTTCCAGATGCGCAAGCCGGTGCACGCGATGGCGGCCGCCTGGGTGATCACCTTTGTGCTGATGGCCTATCCCTCGTATCGGTACTTCGCGACATCGACCGGCGATGAGGATGGCGCCGGGTCGACAGCTCCCACAGGAATCGTCCTGCCGAGCAGCACGTTGAATCTCATGCCCGACATGTACGTCCGGGGTGAGGAAGCGACCGTGCCGCCTCGGGAGGTATCGCTGCCGGAGGCTGGGTCCGTACTGGATCTGACGCTGCGGACCTTGACGCCGCGCGTGCCCGGGGAGCGGTACGACGTCGTGATTTTCAGAGGCGAAGAGGTTCTCTGGCAGTCACAGAACTACCAGGGATTCACATCCGGTGAGGAGTTTGCGTTTCGGTTGCTCTTCAATGTGGGCGAGGTGGGTCCGGGTGTCGTCAAAATCGTGATCACTCGGGTGGACCGGGAGACGGGGAAGGAGACGGTGTCGGAGGGGTATCGGATTCTGCTGAAGTAGGTCCCGGTCGGATTCCAGGTTTGATACTGCCTGCTTCATCCTCGGCTGCGTTCATCTACTGCGACGGGTCGAATTCGGCCTTCTCCTCCGATGACGGATTGACGGGAACGTCCAACCTCACAGCATCTCCACCGCTTACCCTGTAGACGGGAAGGCTCTGCACACGATCCTCCATTTCCCGCCAACTCTCGGACCAGAGTGCGACGACGTAGTGAGTCGGCCGAAGCCCCGGCGCGAGGAACAGCCTACGGTCGTCGGTGAGTGAGGCCAGAATCCTCATGTCATCGCTGCAGGATAGGGCCTCGAGGTCCGACTGTTTGTTCCCGCTGTAGGGAGGAATGAGTAGGTATGCCTGTTCTTCGGCTCGAGGGATACCCGGCCAATCCAAGGCTGGATAACCCTGGCCGTCGATGGGTCCTTCCAGAATGAACAGCGCGCTTGGATAGTACCCCCGCTCCTGAGCCTCGGAGGGGATGCCGTCCAAGATACGAAGGGCTCCGTTGTTGGATCCGTAGAATAGCAGCTCCGGCCGGCCGCCCTGGTCCGCATCCGTCTGCGACCAGAGGTAGATCATTCCAGGGTGATAGTAGGTGGCAATGACCGATCCATCCGCCCGACAGAACTCAAGGGCACACGGGTAGTGAACCCCTTCGGACCAGCAGAAGAGGAAGAGATCTTCGCCATCCGGTCCGCCTAGAATGCTTTCCTGCCACAGGCGGGTCCACCTTCCCTCGTGCTCCACGCGCGGAAGCTGGGCGACAGGCGTGCGGGACCAAAGCACCTTGCCGGTTTGGGCGTTGATTCCATGAATCCTGTCGTCGCCCACGGAGCTCGCTGAGGCGACGGCTAGCACTTGCTCTCCATCCGCCGTACGCAAAAGCGGCGGATCGATAGAGTGTCGGAGACGTCGCTGGGGCGGTGACAGAAAGTCGCCGGCGATCGAGGACAGCCGCCAAAGCTCCTCTCCGGCAGGGTCCTTTCCCACCAGCGAGAAGTCGGGATGTTTGCCTTCCCACTCGGCCCGGTCAAACGGTGGATTGGCGGTGGGCGACAGAAGCTGGAGAGCAATAGCGGCAAGTGCCAGAATCCCCGATGCACCTGCCAGATAGGGCAGAAACCGGCGCACGCTTCGGCGCGATGTGCATGCCGCTTGCCACTCGGCTTCCAGCACCTCCCGAACCTCTTCGGCCGTCGCGGGACGTTCCGAGCGGTTCTCGGCCAGACATCGTCGCAGCAGCCGTCGCACGCCCGGGGAGAGCTTCTTGGGTAGGCTCGTCCAATCCGGAAAGCGCTGCAGACCGGAGGGGTGATCGGGCGCTCGTTGGCAGGCGGGTCTGCCGGTCAGACATTCGTAGAGGATGCTTCCCAGCGCCCAGATGTCGGTACGGTGATCGATGGCCTCGCCCGTAAGCTGCTCAGGACTCATGTAGTCGGGCGTGCCCAGAAAGCGACTGGCGCCGGTATTGCCCAAGGGCTGATCCGCCGACTCGCCTGCGGAGGCGGGAACCGGGAATTCCTTCACCATCGCGATGCCGAAATCCAACACCTTGGCGCTGCCGTCTTCGGTGATCATGATATTGAGCGGCTTCAGGTCCCGATGAATGATTCCCTTCGCATGGGCGCGCGTCAGCGCTTCGGCGACGTGCAGGCAAACGCGGAGCGCCTCGGTTACCGGCAGCGGTCCGGCCTGGAGACGCTCGGCCAGCGTTTGACCGGCGACATACTGCATCGTCATGAAGTGGAAGCCGTCGCTCTCCTCGATCGAATAGAGGATGGCGATGCGTGGATGCTCCATCTGCGAGAGGATCGCCGCCTCGCGGCGCAGCCATTTGACTCCTTGGGAGTTGGCCAGGTGTTCGGGGAGCAGCTTGATGGCCACCCGCCGGTGCAAATCTGGATCGTCGGCCAGGAAGACCCGGCCCATGGCGCCCCGTCCAATCTCCTGCACAATGCGGTACTTGCCCAGGTGCTTCGGGATGTCCCGGGCGTCCGGATGGAGAGGGGAGAGCAGGTCGGGATGATCAGCAGCTACCGCGAGCAGCTCCAGAACCTCCCGCTCCAGATCGGGATCGTGGGCACACTCTCTGGCCACGTAGGCGCGCTGCTCGTCGACCGGGAGATCGAGGGCGTCGTTGTAGATCTCTTCCGCCGTCCGAGCGTGCATGGGGGCTACTCCTGGTGCCGCGTGAGCTCGCGATGAAGCCACACACGAGCGTGGCGCCAGTCGCGCCGAACCTGTCGGTCCGAGACGCCCAGCATCTCGGCGATCTCTTTGAAGGCGTAGCCCTCGAAGAAATGAAGCTCCAAGACGCGCCGCTCGCGGCTGCCCGAGCCGACCGTCCGCTCGAGCTTCTCAAGCGCCGACTGAATCGCCCGCGAGTCGTCGTCCCTCAGCGTGGGCTCCACCCCCGCGCCGGCTCTGTTCTGTGCTTCGTCCAGCGGCACGCGCTTGTAGTCGCGACCGTGGCGGATTCTACCGCGGCGGCGCCCGCGGTCCTGAAGCAGCCATCTCATGTAGGCGACAGCGCTGCAGCGGATCCGGGTGGCCCCGGCGGCCAGAAGCGTGGTCCGGTTGGCGATGCGCATCCAGGCCTCGTGCACCAGGGCCGTGGGCTGGAGCGTGTGTCCGGCGCGTTCGCCGCGCATCAGGTGACGTGCGTAAGATCGCAGAGCAGGATACTCGTTTTCGAGGTTGCGGTTCACGCTAGTGCGGTAATCATCCCACACGGCAGATTCTCTGGCGGCTGCATCATCCGCGGTAGCTCGGTGGGGACTCACAGATCCTCTGGTTTGATTCTCTGGACTTTCCAGGCTCGGGCTCATGGATCGTGGTGCTCCCGTGCGAACATGAGCCGCCTTGATCCAGTCGTGACTAACAAGAGCATACCATATGCCTTGCGGGTGGCAACAGGGGCTCGCGCCGAGCAGCCTCCGTCGCGGAAGCCGGCCGACCCGTGGCCTGCGGAGTCCTAGGACGATGGTGGGCCGGATGATCCCTTGTCCGCCCAGTGTGCTTCATGGCGCTTTTCCAGATGGACAGCCCTCACCGCAGGCGGCATGGATGAGAACACACACAAGGGAGCCCCAGCACCATGTTTGAGCTGGATTCACCGCAGCAGCTAGAGGCCTTGCTCACCCAGTTGCAGTGGCTGGACGGCGGAGAAGCCATCTATCACGAAGGCAGGCTCGTGGCGCACATCTGCATCACAGACATCCGGCTGGACGAGATCGGCATCCGCGCCGAGGCGCGTCTGCTTCGATCACTGGCAGCGGGCGGCTCAAGGGAGGAGGATCTTGTCAAGCGTCTGCGAAGATGGAGCTTCGGTGCGGCATGGTGTTCCCTGACCATTGAACCCTGGCGCTGGCTTTGTGCCTACCCAGGTTGGTCCCTTCGCTTTCATCCCGGCGATGTGGCCGCACTGCACTCCCACAGGGAGAGACCCCATGCAGAAACCATGTCCGCTGCGAGGCGCGTTTGACGCCTACCTTCGTGGGAACCGCAAGACGACTTGGGCAGCACCGCTGACCGTAGTTGCTACAGCGCTTTGACGTTTCCAGGCCTGCGATTGTCCTTCGAGGCGCTGCCCTCTCGTGGATTGCACCTCCGGCTCTCGCTGCGGACGGCTCTGACCGCGAGGTTGGATCCCGGGAGATCGTCCAGCGAGAGGGAAAGTGGAGGAACGGCCATGTGTGGACGTCAGCCTCATTCGGGTCGTCAGCATCTGCAGGCAATCAGGAGCCTCGTCGGTGCGGCCCAGCTAGTGGTTGCGTTGACCGAGGAATGAGCAAAGCTACCTGGAAGGAGGTTTCCGATGGAGGGCAAACGATCAGACGCGATCACGCTCGGTGCGGCCCTGGTGGTCCTTCTACTGAGCTCGGCCCTGCCGGCGCGCGCCACGGAGTACGAACTCCTGCCCACCGACGACGCGTATGTCGCCACCGGCGGAGGACCCATCGCCGATCCCAACACGAATTACGGCAGCGTGAATGAATTGCGTTTCGGACACGAATCTCCGGCCATCGAGTACCGTTCCTATCTCCACTTCCCGATTGATGAAATCCCTTCCTCCGAAACCATCGAGTCGGCCACGCTGCGCATGCGGTTCTGGGGCGCAAACAACCCTCCGGTGACATACCAGGTATACCGAGCTGGTGGCAGCTGGGATGAGTCCGTCATCACGTGGAACAACCAACCCGGGTATGTTGACCTGATCTATGTCGGCGAGGCCTTCCAACCGGGGGAGTGGTGGGTAGAAATTCCCCTGACGGAGCTTGTGCAGGAGTGGCATGCGCCGGGGTCCGTGAATCACGGGATCTGCATCCTCGGATTCTTCGCCCAGCAGCTCGCAATCGTCTGCAGCAAGGAACAGTCCGACCCTGACTTCAGGCCGAAGCTCATCGTCCACTGTACTCCAGGTTGCGAGGACGACGCCTACGAGCCCGACAACGAGTGCTCGCAGGGTCATGTCATCGTTACTGATGGGACGTACCAGATGCACAACTTCTGCCAGCCCGGCGATGAGGATTGGCTCTACTTCGACGGGGAACCGAACGGTTCCTACACCATCCACACGTTCGATCTGGAGGTCAACGCCGACACCTATCTCGAGCTCTATGCCGAAGACTGCGTCACCCTGTTGGCAGAAGACGACAATGGCGGACCTGGCCTGGGCTCGCAGATCCAGTGGACGTGCCCGGCGGCTGGGCGCTACAACCTCCGCGTGCGGCCTGCCGACCCCAGCCATGTGGGCGCGGATACGTGGTACAAGGTCCAGCTCGATTGTGCTCAGCAGGTGACTGTCTGTGTTGAGGATGAGTTCCTCGAGCCGGTGGGAACAGGCTTCACCGTCGAGAGAATGCGGTACGATGGCGGACAGCAATACGTGGATGAACGCGAAACCAACGCGTCAGGATGTGCACAGTGGGAGAGCATAGTCCCGGACGACTACCTCTTCGCGACGTATGATCATCGCCCCAATGCTTGGGGCGGCAGAGCGTTCTGGGGCACGACCGGTGTTCTAACCATCAACCCGTGCACCTACCTCACCTTGTCCTGGGAGCGCGAAGAGCCCTTCATTCGCATCGAAGACCTCTATTGGGAACCTGATCCCGTTCCGGGAATGGATGTGACTTTCGTGGTGACCATCGCGAACCATAGCGACGTGGCGAAATCGTGCAAGGCGGGCATCCGCATCGACCGTGATCAGCAGAGCCCGTACGACTTCGACTCGGGGCTGAGCGAAGCCTTGGTAGTGGGCCCCAACATGGCCGAGACGGTGCTCTTCACCTGGCACGTGCCGCAGGACTTTCCGGGCGGTACGTGTTGGCTGAGCGCATGCGCACATACACTGAGCGATGGGAGTTACAGAGCCACCGATCTTCGCGATTGGGAGCGTGAGTTCGATGTGCCGGTAACCGTTCCCGACCCCATTCCCCAGATCGCGTATGTTCTGGAGCCGCCGTCGACGCTGGAGCTGGGTCAACCCTTCGAGATCGAGATCCAGGGCGTCAATGCGGGGGGAGTAGCTCGCTGGGGTGGCTTCTCCATCTCGTTCCCGGATGCTCCGGGTAACGATACCTACACCAGCAACACCGAGCTGCTCGGCGATCATGCTGATATCCTTGTCACGGCGTACGACACCGACCACACGGAGGTCTATCCGACGGGCAGCTCCATCTTTCACATCAGTGGCCAGCAGATTCCCGCCGAGCACCCCGTGATCGAACTCTGGGACGAGGAGCCTACCGGGTGGCAGCCGGGCGAGATCCATACCATTCGGTTGTCCATCTTGCCGAAGCGGCTGGATATCAACCACTTCCGCACGAGAGTGCGGCTGACGATGCTGGATCTGGACTCGGACAACCGGTTCACTGACCCCGCCTCGGGACCTCTCGATCAGCAGGGCTTCCCCGTCATCGAGCACGAGGTGCTCATCGTGTTCCCTCCCTTTGGTCTGGAGTGGATGAGGCCGCAGGACCAGGATCCGGCCGCTGTGGTGGGGGGACGCGTGGGGATCGCATTCGAGGCTGAAGTTCATCCCGATCATATCCATGGCGAGACGTTCCGTGTTGAAGCGGAGGGACAGCAGATCGCTGGCGACTATGAGCAGATCTCCGACCGCCAGTACGTCTTTCGCCCAGACGATCCCTTGCCGTATCAGACGGTCGTGACCTGCACGATCTCCGGCGACATTCCTGGTTTCGATGGTGACGATGACGGCACGGCGGAAGGGAGCCCGGAAGATGACTACATGTGGTCCTTCACAACGCAGGCTGAACACGTAGAGGATTGGCATGCGGAGCTTGCGCGGTATTGGGCGCCGGTGGTATTTCAGGATGTCAGAGTGGCGACGGGGTTAGAATCGAACCCCCTGGGACGGTACGACTTCATCACGCCGGCTACCTTCGATCATGACACCGATGGCGGCAACAATGAGGAGAACGCAGCCGACGATTTGCGATTTGCCCTTCCCTTGCTGTCCTATGTCTACTATGACGTGATCGAAACGATATCTCACTACTACATAACGTATTCGCTATTCCATCCAAGGGATTGGGGAGAAGCCTCATGTGCCGATGATCAAGGTGGCGACCGAGAGAGCCCGAACGCTGACGGACACGAACGCAAGGCCGAGAATGCAGGCCGCAACGGAGTATCAGGGAGGGATGGGCTCCGCTTCGAACACGAGAATGACCTTGAGGGGACGACGCTCGTAATCCGCAAGGGGCCGGAGGAGTTCGGGGTACTTCGCGGAATGGGAACGGTTTGCCACTCGAACGTGTATTTCTTCGCAAACGCGGACGACTATTCCATTCAGGACTGGGCTCGGGATGGTGAATCCTTGTCTCCTGAACATCCTCGTGTTCAGTGGTACGCGGGACGTCCGTGCCTATTTGTGGAGAACGCAGGACATGGCATTGGAGGTATCTATAGAGCAATGACCCCATCCACCACTGCCACGCCGTATCACTTCGGTCAACAGTATTGGAAGTTCAGAGGCGATGACGGTGTTGTGTATCTTCCCGCGAACCACACGGGCTACGTACCTCGTGAAGAAGTAGAATCTTTCGGCGGTGGGGGAGGAGGGGCACGCGAGGCTACATACCAGCTCCGTCGCCTGAGCCTTGACCTGTGGCCGCTACGAGACTTGCCCGGCCAAATGTTCGTTGACACCTATCCGTACGAACCAACGGAGGGCTATGCATGCGGGTTGGCGAACCTTCCGAGGAGTTTCCAAGGAGAGAGCGTCCTCAATTCTGCCAATCCTCCTTGGGCCTGGGACAACTGGGATCAATGGACGGGCAATAACCCTGACGACCTACCCCGCGGGCAGTGGTTCCTAGATCCTGCCTACGCGATCACGAAGTACTTGGAGGGCTGGGAGGATGTCAACGATCCCGGCTATGCGGATTATTGGTTCCACGAATACCAAGCCCGTGACAATACGATCACGATCACTGGGCTGGGCCCGAGGACCACGTTGACTATAGGCGAGGAGGCCACCATTGAGTGGGACTACGAGATTTCGTCTGACCCTGGACCGGGCATGGCGGAATTGGCGGACCTCTACCTGTCTACCGACGGCGGCCAGACCTGGGAAGACGAACCGGTCAATGGAGCGGTCCCCATCTACCTAGGCGACCATGCGTACATGTGGGTGGTGGAGGCCGGCGGACCCAGCGGTGAATGCAGGCTTGCACTCAAGTGTCCGCTGATCTGCTCTGGAGATCCAAATGTCAATGTCACCGGTACCAGTGAGTCGTTTGGACTCGAACCCTCTGGCGTCGATGAAAGACCCCAAGCTGAAGTGGGGATCATGCTTCGTGTTCCCACCCTGTGTGTTGAGCGAGCACAGGTCACGTGGCGTCAGACGAAGGAGCAGCTTGTCAGCGCGAGGGTGTTTGATGCGACGGGGAGACAGATTCGCATTCTAACGGAGGCCGAGTGGCCGGCGGGAACACACACGCTGACATGGGACGGAAGAGAGCATGGCGCGGTAAGGGCTGCGACCGGGATCTACTACCTGGGTCTGGATATCGGCGAACGACATTGGCATCGACGCTTCTTGCTCTTGCGCTAGGAATTCGGCCCGCGAAGACTGATGGGGCTGTCGATTCAATCTCTCTCAGAGATCGCACATGCGGAGACGGGCCTCCCCGTCTCCGCCTACCGAGCTCATCGGGATCGTTTCTCCAACTGGGGGACGTATCCGAACTGGGACTCGAACCGAGGACCTAGGCCGGATTATTCGTGATTCCTGAAGACAGAGAAGCCTCCGGGTGCTAAGAAAGTGA
>CAZPGB010000047.1:0-47786 GCA_964585945.1 uncultured bacterium
CGTCAATACTGGCAGAAACGCCTCTCGCAGGACCTGGGCAACAGAAACTAGATAGCGAAGGAGCTGCCGCCGGCTGTGGGTGTCGGCGTCGACGATCAGAATCCGCGCCCCCCTGACGTCGGTGCACATCGGGCCGACGGCCGGTGCATCCGCTGCGGCGCTCATCTGCGCGGTGAACCAAAAGCGCGTTCCCTGACCCACCTTGCTCTCGATATGGATGGCGCCGCCCATCAACTCGATCAACCGCCTGCTGATGGTCAGTCCGAGCCCGGTCCCCCCGAACCGGCGCGTCGTCGTGCTGTCGACCTGCGAGAAGGCCTCGAAGACATGGCTCAAACGGTCGGGGGGGATGCCGATCCCCGTGTCGGTCACGTCGAACCGCAACGTGATCCCAGTGCGCGTGGAGGCCAGGGTCCGGATCTCCAGCGTGACCTCGCCCTCCTCCGTGAACTTGACGGCGTTGCCGACCAGGTTGAGCAGCACCTGTCGCAGGCGGGCCGGATCGCCCATCACACGCTCGGGCACCTCGTGATGGACGATGAGCGTCAGCTCGAGGCCGCGATCGCGGGCTCGCGCGGAGAGCGTGTCGCACACCTCCTCGGCGCACGTGCGAACGTCGAAGGGGATCTTCTCGAAGGTGATGCGCCCGGCTTCGATCTTCGACAGATCGAGGATGTCGTTGATCACCGCCAGCAGTCCGTCGCCCGAGCGCTGGATCACGCGGACGTACTCCCGTTGCTCCGCGTCGAGGTTGGTTTCCAACAGCATGCCGGTCATGCCGATCACCCCGTTGAGCGGGGTGCGAATCTCGTGGCTGGTGTTGGCCAGGAAGCGGGACTTGGCGCGGCTGGCGGACTCGGCGGCGTTCTTGGCGCGCATCAGATCCTCTTCGAACCGCTTGCGCTCGGTGATGTCGCGGATGAAATTGAGTGTGGCCGGCCGCCCGTTCCACTCGTAGGGCACGCCGGTGACCTCGATCCACACCTGGTTGGCGCTCTTGTCGATGCACCGGCAGTCGTACGTGAGATCGGACTGCCCGCCGGCCAGCCGCCGGCGGTGATTCTCCACCACCACCTCGCGATCATCCGGATGGATGATCTGCAGAAAAGGCCGATCGAGCAGCTCCTCGCGGCCGTAGCCGGAGATCCGCTCCACCGCGGCGTTCGTGAAGCGCAGCAGACCGTCCTGCGCGATCAGGATGCCTTCGCTGGAGTTCTCCACCACCAGCCGGTACTTCTCCTCCGAGGCCTGCAGCTCCTGCTCGATCAGCTTGCGGTCGGTGATGTCCTCGATGACGGCCACCAGGTGAGCCTCGTCCTCGCCGCTGGTGCGCAGGGCGGACTCGGCGATCCGCAGCCAGACGATCTGGCCGTCCTTGCGGACGTTGCGCTTCTCGGTCACGTACGCGCGGATCTCTCCGGACAGGACGCGCTCGATGTTGCGACGGTAGGTGTCGAGGTCATCGGGGTGGGTCACCTCGAACGCGCTGCGTTGGAGGAGTTCTTCCTCCGTGTAGCCCATGATCTCGCAGTAGCGGGGATTGGCGCGCAGAAACCAGCCGTCCGCGCGCGCCTGCACGATGCCGACCGCCGCCTGCTCAAACGTGGCGCGGAAGAGCTCCTCGCTGTCGCGCAGCGCCAACTCGGTCCAGCGATACTCGCTGATGTCGTTGACCGAGATCTGGAGCCCGGCCGCGTCGCCGCACACCAGGCGGTGCAGGGAGAGCTGAACCCATCGCAGCGTTTCGCTGGGGCGCACGATGCGCACAGTAAGGCCATCGGGCGACTGACCGCCATCGGGCGACTGACGGCCCTCGTGCACCGCGTCGAAGGCCTGGGCCACAGCGGCGCGATCCTCGTCGTGGATCAGCGCCAGCAGTCCGTCACGCCCAAGACCGCGCAGCGCTTCGATCGAGAGACCCGTGATGCGGGCCATGGCGTGGTTGACGAAACAGCAGTCGCCGTCGTCGGAGAGGCACAGGACGCCTTGCTGGATCCTGTCCAGAAGCGCAGCGAAAAATCCGGCGTCGTGAGCGCCGTGGCCCTGCGCGTCGGGCAGGGGCGGATCCGACCCCTGGGCGTGGTCGGGCCGCAAGGGCCGCCGGCTCGCCTGGTCCTGCGGCGAGCGCGCGCGCCGATCCTCGGAACGTTCCATGGTCATAAAATCGGACCGGTGAGGACGTTGCTTGAGACCCCGGCCCCGCGTGGCCCCGAACCGCCAGCGGACGCGGGCGCCGGGCCTCACCCGGGATTTGTGCGGCTCGCAGGGCGCCGGCGCAGGCTGGGGCGGCTAGCGTCGCACCATGACCTCCCAACGCAAGAAGAATGCATCATCCTGGCGCTCGGCGTAGAAGTCGCCGGGCACGAAGCGCTCGGCCAGGAAGTGGGCCGACACGGCGCTGCCCAACTCGTGGGTGAGCTTCCAGATGTGCAGGTCGCCCCGGGTGAGCCCCTCACCGAAAAGCGGACCTGCGCTGTCGGACATCGATTCCAGCGCTCGCAGGCGTTGATACGCGTAGGAGAGCCGCGTCTTACCCGTAACGGCAATTCCGACCCGGAATTGGAAGGACAGAAGGTTTTGCCAGTCTCCCACGCGTCCGTATTCGGGGATGAGGGTGTAGATGTAGAGCTCGCTCCATTTGGGCCACCGGGAGAACAGGGGTCGCCAGGCCTCGAAGCGGTCCTCGGTGTCCGGGTCGTCCCCCGACAGCGCTACCACGCCCGCCTGCAGGGTGGGCATCAACAGCGCCAGGAAGGAGCGCTCCACCCACAGGTAGGCGCCGTAGGAGCGCTGGTCATCCAGCTTCCGGTCGGTGCGGTCCTCGAACCGCTCGCCGAACTGGTAGGCGCCCTCGGCGCCCACGTCCAGCTTCCAGGGCAGCTCGCCGGTGATGCGGTAGCCGAGGGTGTGCAGCTTGGTGTCGGGATGGGTGGAAAATCCGCCCACCGGCTCGCCCCGCTGCTCTTCCTTGTAGATGTAGTAGGACTCCGCCGTGGCCCCGAAGCGGCTCGAGGAGGTGTAGACGCCCACGGCGGTCTCGTCCTTCTCCACCATGGGGCGCTCGCGATCGTTGGTCAGCACGAGCTCATCGCGCATGAGATTGCGGATCGCAAAGATCGAGAGCGACCCCTTGCCGAGTCCGACGTCGCCGGCATCCACCTCCAGCAGCACCCCATTTTGGTAGATGCTGCGCGAGCCGTCGATCGGGCCGCCGTCCATCAGCAGGAACCCCTCGCCTCGTCGCAGGTCGAAGCGGCCGATGCGCAGGGCGGCCGGCACCAGCGGCAGCTCGGGGATCTCGAGAAACAGGTTGTCGACGATGATCTCGGTCTCCCTCGGGCTCTCGTAGGGGTCGAGATACCACCGCCACTCGGTGGTGAAGCGCGCGTAGAGGCCGATGCCCGAACGAAGCTGGGCCCGCGACCAGATGCGGTGGCGCACGCGGTAGAAGTGGGCGTCGGACGCCTTGCCGCTCTCGGAGGAGGTATCGAAGTCGAGCAGGTTGTGCAACGTCACGTCGCGCACGCGCGTGTCCAGGCCGAAAGAGAGCTTGACCGGCGGGTCGGTGGTGGTGTCGAAGTCCTGGGCCGCAGCCATCGGCGAGGCCGCCGCCGCGAAGCAGATCCAAGCGGTCGCCGCGGCGCGGGTCCAGAGCCGGCCGCGCGCGCGCCCAACGCGTTGTCGCTGCATCGAGTCCCTCCCGGTCGTGTCGGTCTCCTATTCGCCGAACTCCTCCGCGTAGTCGTCCAGCGCGGCCTGGACGACCGCCAGAGCGTGATCGCGATCGTAGACCTGCTTGACCGAGAGTTCCATGTCTTCGCCCTCGATCATCTTGTACGTGCTGAAGTAGTGGCGCAGCCGCTCGATCAGGATTGTGGGCAGGTCGGAGATCTCATCGGCCTGTCCCCAGATGCTGTCCTTCTCGAGCACGGCGACGATCTTGTCGTCGGCCTTGCCCTCGTCGATCATCTGCAGCCCACCGACCACCTTGGCATTCACGATCACCTCGGCGCGGTTGATGGGCCGTTCGCTGATCACGCACAGATCCAGCGGATCGCCGTCGCCCCCCTTCGCGCCGGGCGTCAACTTGCCCACCCGGGCGCCGCAGAAGGTGCGCGGAATGAACCCGTAGAGGGCCGGGGGTTGCGAGGAGGTTCGCTGGGGACGGTCCACGCGCAGGTAGCCGGTGACCTTGTCCACCTCGTACTTGACCAGATCAAAGGGCGTGATCTCGATATAGGCGTGGACGCGGCGAGGGGGGTCGGCGCCGGCATCCAGGCCGTGCCACGGATGGGGCCGCCAACGGTAGAAGGCTCTGGGAAAGCTCATGGCGACATCCTCTCCATGCGGCGTCGTATCCGTTTGTCGGAATTCAGGCATAGCTTGCCACCTGGAAGCGATGCTGCCAAGTCCCGTGCGCGCCCCGGAGGCCCCTCGCGGCTAGATCTCCTTGGTCAGCTCCACGAAGCGCTTGTAGGGAATGGCCGCCCAGCTTTCGGCCTTCGCCGCGCCGTTCATCTGGCTGATGAGCGAGACCTTGGCGGCGGTTTCTTCGTCGGGAGCTTCGTAGATGTCGAGGAAGTCGTACTGCCCGAGGAGCGCGTAGTGGCCGACGAACTCCACGTCGGGACACTTCTTCTTGACCTGCTCCAGCCACGCGCGTCCCAGCTTGGCGCGGCTCTTCATCTGGCGGCTGATCTCGGGTGACAATTTCGTCATCAGAACGAAGGTCGGCATGGCACACCTCCTCTTGCGCGCAAGCGAAACGCGAACCGCAGGGTGCGTCCACCCTGGACCTGTACACCCGGGGCTAGGCTAGCGCATGGGCCCCGTCCGGCTCAACCGCCGTGGGTCGCGTCCTCCGCTTCCCGCCATCACCTGCGGGTCCGTGCCGGTCGTCCCCGCCTCAGCGCAGCACGATGCGGGCGGCCGGCCGGTGGTGGGGCATGGCGGGTAAAAGGGCGTAGTAGGCGCCGGGAGCGACGGGGCGCCCGAGGTCATCGGCGCCGTCCCACCAGGTCTCCCCCTTCACCAGCGTCAGTCGGCGGATCAGGCGGCCCTGGAGGTCGGTGATCCACACGTGCCCAGAGCCGGCGTCGTCCGCTGCACCCGTGCCCGCCGCCACTGCGCGGGGCGCCCTCGGCCCGGCCCATTGGAGCAGCGCACCCGACCGCGCCGGGTTGGGCGCGACCCGCAGCGAGGGCGTACCGGCGGCGATGGCAGGCGGCGTCACGGAGCTGGGCGTCTCCAGACGCCGGTAGACCAGGATCTGATCGCGGCCGTTGACAGCCGGCAGGATTTCCTGGCGGCCGTCCTCTCCGTCATCGTCGAAGGCCAGGTTGTAGATCGCGCCGCCCAGACCGAGGGCCTGCCACTGCAGCGCGAAGGTGTCGCCCGCCGAATCGTAGACCCACAGCCCCAGGTCCCCGCCGTGGAATCCGGCGGCGAAGGCGGGACTGGGCGGGTCCCCGACCGCGTGGGCGGCCGTGCTCACGCCGTTGCCGTCGAAGGGCGGATGGTCGCTGAACCGGACCGCGAAGCTGTTGGGGCCGTCGTTCTCGAACACCGCCACCATCGATCCGATCGCGTCGCTGGAGCCGTAGACCAGCTCGTTGTGACCGTCGCCATCGAGGTCGCCCACGTGGGGCGAGAGGGGCAGACCCAGCAGCGTGGAGGTGAAGCTCCAGTGCAGCCAGGTGCCAGCCCCGGGGTCGTACTCGAGACGCCGGATGATCAGCGGATAGCCGCCCAGGCCCAGCACGATCTCGGGACGGCCGTCGTTGTCCGTGTCGCCGACCGCTGCCTGGTACACGTAGGAGACGGTCGTGTACTCGTGAATGCGCGTGTAGGTGTTCTCCCCGACCGCGCCGCTGTGTTCCCAGATCGCGACGACGCCCGCGGTGGGGTTGGACCCGCCGGTGACGACGATCACCTCCTGGCGGTCGTCCTGATCGGTGTCGGCGATGAAGATGCGCTTGATTCGGCGGTTGCCGGTCAGATCGGGCTCGGCGATCTGATCGTGCAGGAACGTGAAGGTGGCGCCGTCGTGCTCGTAGAGCAGCACCTTGCCCAGCGTGGAGTAGGTGCTGCCCCAGATCTCGCCCTGGCCATCGCCGTCGGTGTCTCCAAAGGCGATGTCGGTGTAGAAACCGGCTGGCGAGGTGCCGCCCGAGTTCCACGACTCGGCATAGCCACCTGTCCCGTCGGCCTCGAAGAGGTGGATGCGGTTCGGGTTGAAGTGGCCGCCGGCCAGATCGAACCACCCGTTGCCGTCAGCGTCGCCCGCGGCCACGCAGCGCACGTTGTCGAGCGTCGCGCCCGAGTCCCACACCAGTTCGAACTCCAGCGCGCGGCCGTCGGTCGCTGGTTCCGTGCACGTGCGTGGGGTCTGGCGCGATGCTCCCAGGAGGCCGTCGCCGTCGGTATCCTCCCACCAGGCCCCGGCGTCGTCGTCACGCCCTCGATCCTGGGCACTCGCGCCGTCACGGGCGGTCCCCGCATGCGGGGCATCCCAAGCGCTGCGCGTCTCGAGGCGATCGACGGCGTCGATGTCGCCGTCGGCGTTCAGGTCGAGCGCCGGCGGGGCGCCCGGGCCGCTTGCCGCGGGCGTTTCGGCCGACAGCGGGGTCATCGTGAGCACGGCCAGGATCGCGGGGAGCATCCAAGCCGGAGACAGGGAAGACGTGCGGATGGTCGACATGGGGATCCCTCCTGCGCGGACGTGTGGGGAGATTGTAGCACGGGCGGGCGCGACGTGGAGATATGCAGGAGCACCGCGGCTCGGGCGCACGCGCCGGCACGGAAAGGTGCGCGCATCGCCCCGCGCGCGAGACGGCCTTCGTCCGCGCTAGACCTCGCCTGTCGACTCGTGGTCATCCGGCTCGAGGTGAACGACCACGTCCAGCACGTCCGGCAGGTCGTCCAGGAGGACCTTGCGGACCTCCTCGGAGATATCGTGACCGCGCGCGACGGTCATGTCGGCGTCCACCGTCGCGTGCAGGTCGACGAAGAACCCCGAGCCCATGCGCCGCGTGCGGATCGCGTGGATGGAGCGCACGTCGGATAAGCTCATCCCGAGCTCCCGAATCCGGCGGCGCGTCTCGCGGGGGGCGCCGCGGTCGGAGAGCTCGTCCAGCGCGGGTTTGATGATCGTCCAGGCCGCGTGCAGGATGAAGATCGTGACCACCAGCGCGCCCACCTTGTCGACCAGCGCCCACTCGGGTTTCCAGGCGCCGGCCAGCACCGCCAGGGCGGCCGGGATCGAGCTGAGGACGTCGCTGCGGTGATGCCAGGCGTTGGCCACCAGCGCCGGGGACCGCAGCCGCTTGCCGGTGGCGAAGGTCCAGCGGTAGAGCCATTCCTTGACCACGATCGAGAGCGCCGCGCCCACGAAAGCGATCCAGCGCGGCGGCCGGAAGACGCCGCTCTTCAGCTCCTGAATGGCCTCGAAGCCGATTCCGACCGCGACCAGCGCCAGAACGCCGCCGATCGCCATCGAGACCATTGTCTCGATGCGGCGGTGGCCGTAGGGGTGGCATTCGTCGGCTGGGGCCGACCAGTAGCGAACTCCCACGAGGATGGCCACGTCGGTGGCCGAATCGGAGACGCTGTGGACCGCGTCGGCCACGACCGCTTGACTGTGGCCGATGGTTCCCACCACGAACTTGACCGCCGCAAGCAGGAGGTTGCCGATCAGGCCGATCCAAGTGATGCGCCGCACCCGGGCCCCGATTTCTTTCGGGTCCGCGCGGACGCTGATCTCCTGTGAGCGCGGTGTGGTCATCGGTGGTCCGTCTGTCGGAGCCGGGTCGAAGGCCGCCGACCGGCGTGGGCTCGGCGCGGCGCGTCCTTCCGCCGGCGGTGGGGCGTCCTTTCGCCCGCGGCGAGGATACCCCAACACGAGCCGGTTTCAATCACAGGAGTCGCTCGACGGCCCAACCCATCCCCATCCCGAACACGTTGGCCAGCATGTGCGCCAACACTGCCGGAATGAGACTTCCGGTCGTCTCCCGGTAGTAGCCCGCGATGCAGCCCAGGAGGAAGGTACTGATCAGGATCTGCACGCCCAGCGCGGTCTCGATCCCCATGACCAGCAGGGGCACGTGCATGGCGCTGAACACGATGGCGCCGGTGAGGACCGGGATGCTGATCTTCACGCGCCCCAGCGACAGGCCGGCGACCGCCAGGGGGGCGAGATACCCCTGGATGAGGCCGCGCGTGACGATCTCCTCGCAGGTGCTGGCGACGATCCAGACCCCGATCACCGTCTGGAGAAATGTGTACTCCTCGGCGAAGTGACCGGGCCCCTCCGCGGAGGGCACCGCGAGGAAGACGAGCGTAACGACCAGCTCGGCCAGGAACACGGCCCGTACGACCGGCCAGATGGGCAGGAAGCTCCCCCGCCGGAAGCCGAACCGCCCCAGGCGACCGCGGCCCAGAAGGAGCATCAACAGGATGGCGATCAGGGCCATGAAGAGCTGGAAGAACAGGGTGGATACCCACTCCTTGGCCGCCATCTCCTCGGGCAACTGCAGGCCGATCATCTGCGACAGCATCCCACTGGGGACGAACACGAGCGCGGCCAAGAGAAGGACGCCGGGCAATCTCAACCACTCGATCTTGCGCATGGTCTTTTCCTTTGGAGACTTCGGAGCGTCTCAACCCTTGGCGGGTGAGCCGATGCCGAATTGCCACGGGTGATCCGCCTGTCGGTCCCACTCGCCCAGCGCCATTCGCCAGGGCGGATTCGGGCGCTCGACCAGCCCGGCGGCAGCCACTGCCTCCACCGCGCATGCGTTCGAGTCGAGAACGCCGACCACGACGCCTCGGTCTTGCGGCTCGGACGCGGCGCCGCGGTCCGTCGCGGCGCCGTGGTCCGTCGCGCCGGCTACCCTGGCCGATTCGTCTCGCGCGCCGCGGTCCGTTGCGCCGACCACCCTCGCGAGCTCGACCACCACATTGGCCCCAGCCTCGAGCCGTCGGTCTTGGACCCACGGCCCGACCATCATCCCCCCCTCATACGTGCGCGTCACCGCGTAGCCGCCCAGGCGGTTGTCGGCTTGCAGGACGCGACACAGGTGGGGAGCGGCGTGAAAGCGCCGTTCGAGGAAGAAGCGCCGGTCACCGCCGAACACGGTGCGATCCAGCGCGGCAACCTCGTCGAGATCCTCGGCGCGCATCGGACGCCAGCGGGCGGCTCGGCGAGGACCGGGCTCCGCGCGCACCGGACGCCGGCGGTCTGGTCGGGGTTCAGGCTTCGTCCTCGCGGCCGGCCTGCCCACGAACCGCAGCGACCGGCAGATTCTGCGGAACCCAGCCCGCTCGTAGAGGGAGACCGCCTGGGGAACGCCGTCGAGCAACACGCACCGCGCGCCGCGCGCGCGCAGCCCCGTCACGGCGTGATCGAGCAGGTGCCGGCCCAAGCCCCGACCTCGGTGCTCGGGCAGGACGATCAGCTCGCCCACGAACCCCCAGGGGCCGTAGGAGGTGGCCACACACATCCCGATCGCGGCGCCCGCAGCCTCCGCGATGACGCATCCCTCGGGGTCGTTGGCCAAGAACCCCTCGAAGAGGTCCCGGCCTTCGCTCACCCACCCTTCACGCCGCGTGCACTCCGCGGCGAACGGCAGGTCGGCGGATGTCATCGGGCGAATTCTCATGCCGGATACCATCCGACCCATCTCGTGGATCGCTACTTGAACAGAAAGCGCCCGTTCTTGAAGATCGGCTTGTCGTCGCCGTAGACCGTGAAGCCCTTGCGCGTGTCGCAGACCATGTCCCAGTGGATGGCGGACTTGTTCACCCCGCCCGACTGGGGCAGCGAGGCGCCCAAGGCGACATGCATCGTCCCGCCGATCTTCTCGTCGAACAGGACATTGCGCGTGAAGCGCGTGATGCCCGCGTTGGTGCCGAACGCCAGCTCGCCGACCCGGCGGGCGCCGGGATCCGCATCCAGCATCTTGTGCAGCAGCTCTTCTCCCTTGTCGGCAGAGGCGTCGACGACCTTGCCCCCCTTGAACGTCAGTCGCACGTTCTCGACCGCCCGGCTGCCGTAAATGGCGGGGAACGAGTAGCGGATGTGACCCTCGGCCGAGTCCTCCACCGGGCCGGTGAAGACCTCTCCGTCGGGGAAGTTGACATGACCGTCGCAATTGACCCACGTGCGCTTGGCGACGTTGAACCGGATGTCGGTGTCCTGGCCGACCACGCGGATCGTTGCGAGCCGGGAAAGCGACTTGCACAGCTTGGCTTGGCGCTGGGAGAGCTTGCGCCACTCGGCCACCGGGTCTTTCTTGTGCAGCATGCAGGCTTCGAAGACGAACTCCTGGTACTCGAGGAGCGACATCTCGGCATCCTGGGCCGAGGACTGCGTGGGGAAAAGCGTCCCCACCCAGGCCGCCTCGCCCGCGGCGTGGCGCTTCATCAGCGTCTTGAACAGCACCTCGCGAGACTTCTGGGCCTTCACTGAGCGGGCGGGATCGATCTGCGACATGGCGCGGGAGTTCCAGCCGCCCATGATGAAGAGGAACTTGTCGGTCTTACGGAAGGAGACCAGCTCGGCCGGGGAGACGAAGGCGAGCTGCTCGTCGGTGGCATGGCGCATGAACTGGCTGCCGGCATCGGGAATGGTGGCGTGGAGGGTGGGGTGGGCGCCGGCCTTGAGGATCGCGAGCTGGACGGCGCGCATGAGATCTTGGGCGAGATAAGCGCCGTCGATCCGCACCCAGTCACCCTTCTTCACGTCCAAGCTGTAGTTCACCAGGACGTCGGCCATTTTGGTGATCCGTTGATCCAAAGCGGTCCTCCTTTCAACGAGTCGAGAAAGCGGTCGGGATGGCGCCAGCGGCCGCCCGAGGCCACGACAGGATAGATGCCGATACGGGTTGCTGCAACTGTTTGGCAGACAACCGGTTGGATTCGATGACGGCGATCATGACGGTTCTCGGTGATAAACCCTAGGGCGCCTGCTCGAACACGTACCGCTGCTGCGCCAGATCGAGCTCGAGCGTGCGCTGCCCGTGGGCTTCACCCGGAATGAGCTCGAGTCCGGCGAAGGGGGGATCGAGCAGAATGAGCTTCTTCACCCCGTCGGGACCGGTGCGCTGCGCGACGCCGGATTGCCATTCGCCCACATCCACCACGGCAGGGGCGCTCGTGAAGCCCCCGCCCGCGGTCCGTTCACCGGTCCGGCTCGACGTGGACGGCAACCGCAGCTCGAGTCGTCCCAGCGATGGCTCGGCGTAGGTGCCCGCCAGCGACTGGAGCCAGCTTTGCTGTGGATCGAAGTCGATCTCTTCCCGCAGCTTTCCGAACTGCTTCTCGCGCTGCGCGAGCGAGTAGGCGAGATTCTCCTCGGCCTCGGGGCGGCCATCGAAGAGGATCTCGACCAGCCGCCGGCGGACGGCGCTGCGGAACCCGTTCGCGGCCCCCGCATTCGCCAGCACCACGGCCCCGATGTCGTGCTCGGGGAAGAAGACCATGTCTGACGTGAACCCGAGCGTGTTGCCCCCGTGGCCGATAGTGGGCACATCCTTGGTCTGGCCGACGAAGAGGCCCAGGCCGTAGCTGTCCTCGTCGGTGATCTTGACCTGCGGCTCACGGCGGCGAAGCAGGTTCTCGCGCGAGACGATCCGCTTGCCACTCGGAGCGATTCCGCCGGACAGTTCCATCTGCAGGTAGCGGGCCATGTCTCGGGCCGTCGACCAGGCGCCGCCGGCCGGGCGGACGGGAATGAGCACTTTCTCGATGGCGACCGGCAGGGGCGCGGTCTCCAGACGAACGTTGAAGCCGTGAGGCGTGGCGTATGTGGGGGAAGCGGCATCCGCGAAGTCGCAGGTGGTGGCGTCCATGCCCAGAGGCTCGTAGACCCGCGCGCGCATGACCGCATCGTAGGCCTCTCCCAGGGGGCGGTCGGGAGCGGCGGCGTGGGCGGCGACATAGCCGCCGGTCGAGACCAGCGGGTTGCTGTACTGGAAGGTCTCGCCGAAGCCGGTGGTCGGGGCCATCGTCTTCATGACCGCGACCATGTCTTGGGGCGTCACGCCTTCGTACTCGAACAGAAACTCCATGTCCTGACGTGGGAGGCCCGTGCAGGCACAGACGGTGTGCTTCATCGTGATCAGGGGAGTGATCTCGGGGTCGGCGAGGGCGAAGTCGGGATAGACATCGATCACCGGACGGTCCCAGGCGAGGACGCCCTCATCCACCAGCATGGCCATCATGAGCGTCGTCAGCGATTTGGTGGTCGAGCCGATGAGGAAGCGGGTATCGGCCGTGACCGGTTCGTCCTCTCCCTGCCGCGTCGTGCCGAAGCCCTGTGCGTAAACGACCTCGCCGTCCTGGACGATGGCGACGGCCGCTCCCGGGACATCGGCCGCCTGACGGGCCTGCTCCACGAAGTCCGCGAAGGCCGCGAGCCGCGCTTGGTCGAGCCGGTTCGCCGCCTTGCCGGCGAAGGACTCCTCCTCCACTCCCGGCGCCTTGAAGCTGGTCATGCCTGCATAGAGCTGGGCGCCCCGCCGGTCGAGGGCCGCATCGCTTCCGTCGATGAGGGCGACGTACCACGTGTCTCCCTTGCGCCGTGCGGCGGCGATGATGGAGCGCTCCTCCGCGGTGGCGGTCTCGTAGACGTTCTGGATGATCTCATCCCACCCCTCCCGCGGGGGCGGCTTCATCGTGTGCCGGATGACCCGGTCGAATCCGGGCTGGACCTGCTGCCAGGCCTGCTCGATCGCCGCCAGACCGCTGTCGGCCTCGATCTCGAGCAGGCGGACCGAGAGCTCGCGATCCGGATCCTCGAGATGGACCCGGCCTTCGGAGCTGGAGATGTACCATGCAGGCGGAGCCTCGAAGGTCGCCCCGGAGGGCAACTCCACGAGGACCTCCGTCTCGAGCCGCGCCGCGGGCGCGTTCTTGCTGAGGGGGTAGATCGGCAGGGATACCGTCGGATCGACTGCTTCAGAGGGAGTCGATCCCGCCTGTGCCGCCTGGGTCTGAGCCTGGGTCGTGCAGGAGATGAGGCCCAGAGCCCAGAGGACTGTAGCCACGCAAACCGCCGCCCGACCGCCGGTCATGTCTCGCCTGGTCGCTCGAAGCGCGCGCTGGGCGTTCGTGGAATGTCCCATCCGGTGTTGTTGCTTCATGGGGGGTCCTCCCTAACATCGGCAGAAGCCGGGATTGTCTTCTTGGGGCCCTTTCCTGCCCCTTGAACCGGATCAACGGCTCGCTAGACGATTGCGTCCAACAGTATCCGTACGCCGATCAGCATCAGGAGGATGCCGCCCACCAGCTCCATGCGCTTGCCCAAGCGCGCGGGAACTTGGCTGCCCAGTCGAACGCCCACCAGCGACAGCAGCGCGGCCACCAGGCCGATCACACCGCTGGCGTACCAGATGCTCACCTCCAGCATCGCCAGGGAGATGCCGACGGCCAGGGCGTCGATGCTGGTGGCGATCGAGAGCATCACCAGCGACCATCCACGGGAGGGGTCCACGGCCGTCTTGTCCACCGGATCCCGGGAGCCATGGATCATGCGACCGCCGACGAAGGCCAGGAGCCCGAAGGCCGCCCAGTGGTCCCAGGCCGAGATGGCGTCGGCGACCAGGCTGCCTCCCAGCCAGCCGATCACGGGCATGGCGAACTGGAAGAGCCCGAAGTGAAAGGCGAGCCGAAACGCGGCCCGCCCATCACGACAACGACCCGAGGATGAGGCGACCAAGGAAACGGCGAAGGCGTCCATGGCGAGCCCGATGGCGATGATGAGGAGCTCGATCGTGCTCATGGCGCTCCGCGTGATGATGCCTGCCCGGCTGGACGCGCGGGTTGAGTGCGGTGGATACACGGGCTATCCGCAAGCACGTGATGGGCCTCCTTGCGGCACGTGTCAACGCCTATCCGCAAGCACGTGATGGGCCTCCTTGCGGCACGTGTCAACGTCTCAGCGTCGCGATCAAGCGACGAGGATGGAAGAACAGATCCAGCGCAGCCAGGATGTCGGTGCACACCACGTCAGCCGATGACACCGTCTGCGCATGAGCACCCTCGGCCTGCACCACGGCGATCGCCAGGGCGGCCGTCTCCAGCATGGCCTGGTCGTTCGCGCCGTTGCCGATCGCCGCCACCGTCTCGGCCCCCAGCGCACTCACGTGGGCGCGCTTCTGATGGTTCTCCGCTCCCGGCGACAGGATGCGGATGTCGCACGGCAAACCCGTCAGCTCCCGCTGGGCGGCGCCAAAGGTGTCCGCGGTCACCACGTGGATCTGCAGCTTGGAGGCGAGCTCGGTGAGCCGGTCGCGGACGCCGGGAATCAGGGCGCCGTCGACGGCGAGCGTCCCGTTGTAGTCGAGCACGAGGTGCTCGATGCGCAGGTTGCCGGTGCCGGGTATCTCCAGCGTCAACATGGGGTCACCCCGGATCGCATTCCTGATGCTTCTGGCTGGCGGGCCGCCGCCCGATCGCTCCCGATCGTTCCTCAACGGGCGCTACTCGGGCACCAACACGGCCGCGCCGCGGTATCTCCCGGCCCGGAGTTGATCCAGAGCCTCGTTGGCCTCGGCCAGCGGGAAGCGCACCGTCTCGGTACGCACCGGAACCCGGGGCGCCACCTCGAAGAACTCCAGACCGTCCTGGCGCGTCAGGTTGGCCACCGAGACGATCTTGCGCTCCGACCAGAGCAGATCGTACGGGAAGGAGGGGATCGGATCCATGTGGATTCCGGCGCAGACCACGCACCCGCCCTTGGCGACCGCCCGCAGGGCCTGCGGAACCAAGGCGCCGACGGGTGCGAAGATGATGACCGCATCCAGCGGCTTGGGCGGCAGGGTGTCGGAGTCGCCCGCCCAATCGGCGCCCAGCTCGCGCGCGAAGGCCTGCTTGTCGGTGTCGCCCGGGCGGGTGAACGCGTACACCTCACGGCCCTGGAAGCGCGCGATCTGGATGACGATGTGGGCGGCGGCGCCGAAGCCGTAGAGCCCCAGGCGTCCGGCGGCGCCGGCCATGCGCAGCGAGCGGAAACCGATGAGGCCGGCGCACAGCAAGGGAGCGGCCGCAACCGGATCGTAGCTGGCGGGGATGGGGAAGCTGTAGCGGTGATCGGCGACGGTGCACTGGGCGTAGCCGCCGTCGAGCTGATAGCCGGTGAAGCCGGCCCGGTCGCAGAGATTCTCCCGCCCGGAGGTGCAGTAGGCGCACGCGCCGCAGGTGCGGCCGAGCCAGGGCACGCCGACGCGCTGGCCCGGCTCGAAACTCCCGGCCTCCGGGCCCACCGCGGTCACCGTTCCCACGATCTCGTGGCCGAGAATCAGGGGAAGTTTGGGATCATCCAAATCCCCGTCGACGACGTGCAGATCGGTGCGGCACACCCCGCACGCTTCCACCTCCAGTTGTAGCTGGCCTGGGCCGGGCTCGGGGGTGGGGACATCCATCATTCGCAGCGGATGTCCGACGCGTTCGAGAACCATCGCTTTCATGACGTACTCCCATGCCATTGGGGGCTGTCCCAACCGTCCCGCGGACCCGGTCGCGCGCCCGGCGGCGCCGGAGGACCGAAGGTCCATGCGTGTATACGTGCGGGCCGCCCGGTCGTGTTCCCGCCCGGGGCGCGGCGAACTGCGCGCCCACACGCAAGCCGCGCCGGCCGCCCGCGGGTTATCGTCGGTGGCTCTCCGGTGTCCCACCCTCGAGCAAGGCGCGTCGGATCGCCTGCTCGCGGAACTGGAAGATCCGCCGGATCTGCGCCCGGACGATCGGCAGCCCCACGTTGCCCAAGGGCGCCAGCGGCAGCCGGTAGCGGACCTCATCGAGGATCCGAGTGCCCCCGTGTTCCTCGACGAAGGTGTGCGTGTGGACCCACGCGCGGTACGGGCCGCGGATCTGTTCGTCCACGAACAGATTGGGGGGATCCCAAGCGGCGATGCGCGTGCGCCACGAAAACGGCACGCCGAACAGCCGCAGTCGATAGTCGATCAGCGTGCCCGCGGCCATCTGGATCGGCTGAGGCGTGAGGATGCGAAACCGCAGCTCGGGCGGCGTGATGCGCTCCAGGTTGGCCGCTTCGGCGAAGAAGGCGAACACCTCTTCGCGCGGGAGCGGCAGGTGGGTCTGCGTTTCGAATAGGTGCGGCATGGGCGTCCGTCCGTCGCGTCGGCCGCTGTCCAGATTGCATCGAGAGAGTGCTACGCGGTCAGTAGATTCCCAGATCGCATCCGGAGATCACCGGTCCGTCGTAGCTTGCGGTGATCTCCGCCACGAGGTCAACATCCGACACGCCCCAGTGAAGCTGATGGTACAGGACCAACAGCCGCGGCTGAGCGGTGCCGGCCAGCGCGGCCAGCTCGCGCGTGGAGGTGTGAACCCGCTGGTGGTAGGCGCGCCAGGCCGCATCGTGGGTCTGCAGTCCGCGGCTCGAGTAGACCTCATGCACCAGCAGGTCGCATCCGCGGGCGGCCTCGGCCAGGGCTTCACAGGGGCCCGTGTCACCCGAGATCACCACGCTGCGATCCGGCGCGACGAACCGGTATCCGAACGCGATCCAAGAACCGTGCTGCACGGGGAAGGCCTCCACGCTGACGTGCTGGTCGCGGTAGACGGGACCGGGGCCGATCTCCTTCACCTCGGTCCGCCAGCCCTCGTCGTTGGCCGGCTCGAGGCCGTCGCGCCTTTCGCGAACGTCCTCCCGGTAGGCGGCCTGGATGTGGGAGACCATCTCCCTGGTCCCCGGCGGGCCGAAGACCTCGAGCGGCGTTCGGCGACCCATGACCCAGGGCGTGAGCAGCAGGTCGGGCAGGCCCGCGGTGTGATCGGAGTGCAGGTGGGAGAGAAAGAGCCGCTGCAGCTTCGGCGGCGCCAGCCCCCGGACGCCGCGCTGCCGGGCGGCCTCGGCGCGGCGCACGATGCCGGGGCCGCAGTCGACCAGATAGGCCGCATCGCCGCACAGCACCGCTACGGCCGGTCCCGAGCGCTCGGGATCGGGATTGGGCGTGCCGGTTCCTAGCAACACGACCTGCATTGAGGCAGGCGCTTGTCCGCGTGCGGTCAAGGGAGCCTCCGCACCGTTGCCGCTTGTCCCCTTCGCATCAGTCCAGGAAGCACATTACGTGTGGTTGCACGATTCTGACAAGGCGTTAGGCAGCGCGAAGGGGACGGGAGTTTCGTCGCAGGAGGAGTCACGGCGGAAGCGATTGGACGTCGAATCCAAGCGGGCTCTCAATGGAAGGGCAACACCGATAGGCGTGTCCGATTTCTCTTGTCACCTCCTTGCAGCGGCCGGCATCGCCGGCGGGCATCGATCTCGGCTCAATCCAGCCTTGCCCATGTCGAGGGCCAGGTTCCGAATCCCGCCCAGATTGCACCGGGCTCCCCTTCACTCACACCGACCACTGCTTCAAGGAGCGCTTCAACCGTCTGCTAGGGGACGACCTCCAGAATTAGGTCGGCCAGGGCCGATTGGGCTGCGATCCAGTCGTAGAAGCTCGCCGATTCGAATCCGTCGATGCCGATGCACCCCTCCGTGCCGGGCACATTGCCATCAGGATGAATGCCCAGAGATGAGCGCGGGGGATCGGAGCAAAAGAGCGGCTCGATCGGCAGGAAGTACCCGGCGCCAGTGTGATCACGGTAGGCGATTCCGATCTGCGTTGAGTAGCTCGTCACATGGGTTCGCAGAATGCGATAGGCCCCCGTCGGTAGCGCCCCTTTTCCATGGGGACCACTCGAGGCCGTCCACCTGTGATGTCCGTGCGTGCTGCGCAACTGCTTCGCACTCAGGCTGAAGATCAGGTCCGCCACAGGAACCTCCTCACGTCTGCTGGACACGTTGAGTCGTTGGGTCGGCCGTGACCCGTGCAGCATAGGTCTCCGATTCCACAAGAACAAGACCTGGCGGTTGATTCCGGACCCAGCACGATCTAGGGTTGGCCTGGTCCTGGTAGCGCTGGAGCACGTGAGCAGGCCTGCGAGCCACCTTGCCCAGGGAGGGGCCGCTCGTGCGTCGATCCCTGAATGCGTTTGTGAGCCGACGGAGATGCGGGCGAATCGGGCTGGCCCTGCTGCCCATATTGGGCTGGTCGCTCGCTGGATGTTCCGGAACGCACCAGGGCCCGGGCGATCGGCTGCTGCGTGAAGGGGACTATGCGGCTGCCGTGAAGGTCTACGAGATCGCGGAGCAGCAAGCGCCAAACGATCCTCGCACAAAGCGCAATCTCGGCATCGCCCTCCACGAGGACGGACGGCATGCAGAGGCGATCGAGAAGCTCGAGCAGGCCCTCGCCCTCGACCCACGTGACGCGCGTGCCGTCTTCTTCCTCGCCCAATCCTACGACTCGACGGGTGCGCCTGACCGAGCGCTGGAAACCTACACGGCCTACCTGGCGATGGACGGAAAGGAAGTCAGAGCGGCCCGGGCCCGCGTGCGGGCTCTGACTCTGGAGAAGATGCGACGCGAGATCCGGTGGGCACTCGACCGGGAAGACAGCCTGAGTGCCAAGAGAGTTGCCAACAGCCTGGCCGTGCCGGACTTCGTCAACCTGTCTGGACGAGAGGACCTCAGGCCGTTGGCCAAAGGACTCGCGGCCGTACTGATCTCTGATCTTTCCAAGGTTGAGCAATTCCGGATTGTGGAGCGACAGCGGATCCAGATCCTACTGGACGAGACGGATTTGGCATCACCGGGGGCTGCACCGAAGACTCCATCGGACCCGATTGGCACCATCGCCGGGATCAAAGAGCGCCTGCGAATGCTCTGCCGGCCAGCAACACAGCGACCGTACTACGACGGCCCCACGGACTACGCCCGCGACTCGACCTTCGTGGCTGCCGTCCGGGCCTTCCAGAATGACGAGCGTCTGGTGGTCGACGGCATTCCGGGTGACCGCACAAAGGAGGCCCTCAGAGCGGCTTTGGTCGAGCCACACCGGTTGTGTCCCTCAGCGTGTGCACAGTCGGTGGTCCATCCGGCGACTGCTCCCCGATTTGGAAGCCTGCTGGGGGCCCAGCATCTCGTCCAGGGCGCATTCGTTCTCTTGGGAGAGTCAGACATTCAGTTGCACGGACGTGCCATCTCCACGACGACCGGCGAGGAAGTCCCGGTAGGTGAACCGGTGGAGGGTCGTCTAGAATCGGTGCTTCGTCTAGAGAAAGCCCTAGTCTATCATATCCTCGACCTGTTTGGCGTTGAGCCGACCGACCGCGAGCGTGAAGCGATTGACCAGCTACCAACGCAGGACTTTCAGGCTTTCCTGGCCTATGGGCGTGGGCTGTATCTGGAGGATCAAGGTGATCTGTCAAATGCGCTGGCGTCCTATGGCGAAGCGCTCCAGCTAGATCCGGATTTCAGCGCGGCGGGGCAGGCTCGCGACGTGCTGGCGGTTTCACCTGCCGACCTGCAGCAGAGCAAGCAGGCCGAGGTCAGGGAATCGACCAAGCCATGGGTGGGACGACCCTCGCGTGATCTGACGGACGACATTGCGGTCGACAACGGCAGCGGTCCACCCCCGGATGAACGGCAACGGGATGCCGACGATCCAGCATCGGTGGAGCGTGTGCACCCAGGGGAATTGGACCCCTCTCCGCCCGATGCCGACAAGGTCGGGACCGAAGAGCAGAGCATTCCTCCGTTCCCGCCGCCACCGCAAGGAGGCCCGCGATGACCATGCGGGGGCTCTTTCTGGGGATGGGTCTCTGGTGGACCATGACCGCTGCAGCCGGGGCAGGTGTCCGCATCCAGAGCGTGCGCGCCCCGGTGGAATGGAGAAGCTGGAGCCTGAAGGCCACGGGTAGTTCCGACCAGACCCTCTCGCAGGCTACCGTGCCAGTGGTACTCACCGTGCGCCTGGGACCGGCGACGAACACGGTCGTCTCAACAGCCTTTGCGCGTTCGGGGTACTCTCAGGACGGGAGTACCTCCCACCATCTGTCCGGACTGACAGATACACGGCTCGCGCTCTTCCATCGTCTCCCCAGCCGCGGCGTGCTCCTGCATGGCGGCCTCAATCTGCCGACCGGCAAGACGACGCTCACTTTGGAGGAGCTAGCCGTGGCGTCCTGGATTGCCCACCCGCTGCTGGGCATGCCGATCAAGCAGCCGGGTCGCGGCCTGGGATTCGGAGCCGGATGCTCCTGGGCGAAGCCACTGCGTCCGGGCATGCAGCTCGGTTTGGGAGCCGGCTTCGACCTACCCGGCGCCTACACACTTACCGAGGGCCATGAGGAGTTCTCACCCACGCTACGATTATCTATGACGGCCGGGCTAGAGCTCAGCAATCCGAAATGGGCATCCAATCGGATTCGCGCCACTGTTCGGGCCAGCTATCGCACATATGGTACAGATCAAGTGGGCGGGAAGGACGCCTTCCAGGAAGGAGACCAGCTTGAACTGGTTGCCAGTATAACCTCCGAGCTCGGACGCTATCGCTTGTACGGTATCGGGCAATGGGTTGGCAAGTACCAAAACACGATCTATTCCCGCGATGGCGCGGAGGTCCTGGCACTACGAAACAACGCCGGGGACGGCGCGTTGCTTCGGCTGAGCGTACAGCGCCGATTGGGTCAGCGCATAAGCGGAGGCCTGCTCGGCGAGTGGCGCTGGTTCGGCAAGAGCGATCTCGACTGGCGCAACGGGGATGTCTTCGCCTTTGGCCCCACCGGCAGCTTATCGATGGGTGGTCACGTCTGGCTGATCTTGCGGGCACAAACCATGACTGGAACGCTGGGCGCGGACGCTCCTACCGTCGATGTGAGCGGCCATGTCATCAACGTGCACTTCGCATGGCGACCGGATTCGTGATCGACCTCCGGCCGGTCGGTCGGGGTGACGGGAGATTGGCATGCGCCTGAACCATGGGAACGATCTCAGGCTCACTCCGGCAGTCCTGGGACTCTGCCTGGCAATGGTGGCTTCGGCACCTGGCGCTAGCGCCCAACGGCGCAGTGAAAGCAGCCATTCCTCCTACACCTCTTTCGGTCGCAATCGAATGCAAGGCAGCTATGCGGGCGGACCGTATGTGGTGGGTGCGATCTGGGATCCGATGGCGGATGGCGGCACTGGCGAGATTCGGGTGATCTTCAATGAAGCGATCGATCCTGGCTCGATCGAGAATCCGGCTCTTGAGGAAAGGAGTTACGACTTCAAGCCCCACGGCTTTGATTGGTCGCCCTCGGGTCCTTTTGGCAGCGGAACGCCGACGGAGGTGACGCTCCTCGACATCCCGACCACCAGCGACCAGCGGGTGGTTGCCCTGCGAGGCTTTTCCGCCACCAATCCTCCCGAGGAAGGGGATTCGATCTCACTGCGCTCGCTGGCGGAGTTCCTGCAGGACTTCGCGGATGAGGGGTTCGGGGTGAACGACTGGACCCGCGGCGTTGCTTCCGCAGAGCCCGGAAATCCCATCGCGCACGACTTGAGCATCATCCCCATCGCCTTGGGACCCCACCTGGTCTCCGTCAGCATGTCCCCCGACTGGTCCACCGTACCGATGAGTGATGCCGCCCTAGAAGCGTTGACGATCTATCTTGAATTCGATGCCGACATCAGGGATCCAAGCAGTTGGGCCACGGTTGACTCGGCCCAGTTCAAGCTTGCGCCTGAGCTCAAGGAAGTCGTCGGCACACAGAGTTTCGCTCTCAATGTCGATCCGGCTCAGCAGAATGTCTTGGAGATGACCTGGCGCGCAGCGAGCGGAGGGGAGCATTTCCGATGGATGCTTCCCGGCGTTTCGAAATTCGTCCTCGGGGCGGGTGCGGTTGAGGACAGCCTTAATGGAATGAAGAACAGCACCCGTCAATCGATCATGATCGACAACGCCGGACCGCAATTGATCGGAGCCACACTCGACGGAAGCAACGACCTTTGGCTTGTCTGGAATACGACCGTCGATCGGTTGTCGATCGATGCGAATCCCCTCGCAGATCCCGACTACATCATCCATTTTGCGGGAGAGGGGAGTTGGGGCACGGATCCGATCCAATGGCCCGCCCTCCCCGAGGGGTTCACGGGCGTGTTGAAGATCGAAGGCGCCTACGACCAGGTTGAGCTCCACGAGCCCGGCGATGCCATCGAAGCCACTCTCAGCGGTCCTCGCAACTACCAGGCTGTGCCGCCACACACGACGGCGGGTCCCGTGCAGATCGGGAGCGGCATCTGCATTCTGCGTGCTTCCTACGACGCCAAGGGCACGACCGCCGCGGATGACGATGAGTTGATCGTGGTCTTCAACGAGCCCTTTGCGGTGGACCCGCAACATGCCGACTTCGAGATGATTCCCTCGGACTTCGACTCTGTCTTCGAGCAGCTCACACTGACGGTTCAGTCCTTCGGTCCGCTTGGCATTGCCACCTTCACGGGCTTCAGCAACGCGTCGGCCCTCGGCAACCAGCGCCTTCCACTCGGAATGGGCGTCAAGCTGACGGCTGATGCTGCTGTCCGCGGCGTGTCCACCTACAGTGAACCGGCGCATAGTGCAATGGCTGTTCCCGTCTACGAAGATCTGGTGGATTGGCCGGGCGCAAGTGCTGTAGAGATAGTGGAGCCCGTCGCAAAGCTCTACGCTGGCGGTGAGATTTCCTATGACGATGCCTATGTCTCCTGGCGGCAATCCGGTGGATCATCGTCGAGTGACGACTGGTTTGCCTTCTACACCAACCAGCACGGTGCGCTGAGCCAGCTCTTTATCAACGACTTCGCGAGCTCAGCACTTCCCCTCGGTGACTACCAGCCTGAGGTCTACGATGCCACACAGGCTTTCCGGAAGCGGCTCGACATCGGCAGCGGCACAATCACAACCGATGGTCGCGTGCTCGAAGAGGGAGACACCGTATCGGCAATGGTTGTCCCGGCGACCTTCCGTGGTTCGCTGGCCCCCTTCGGTGCGGCATTGGTATTCAGCACGAAGTTCATTGTGGGTCCCCCCTGCCCCCCGCTCGACTTCTCGCCGACGCAGGACAACCTCATCGATGTGACCGCTCGGGAACTGAGCCCAGGCGTGCGGACGTATGCCATCGTAGGCGCAGCGAATGCAGCCCCCTGTGGCGACTCGGTGCTCGTGTTCGACGATCCACTTGCTTCGGCGGCGGTCAACATCATCGGCAGGGGAAGGATCCACACCGCCGAGCGCTCCTTTGGTCCGATCACGCTCACGACTTCAACGCCGGATTCCGTAGTCTGGCTTCGGTCGAAAAACGTGGCGGGCGAGATCTCGGAGATGGGCGAGCCCTCCAGTGTCTACATCATCATCGACACGGTGGATCCCCACCTGGTCCGTACAGCGGGAAACGGGCTTCTGATCGCGCACGCCGATCGCTTCAACCCCTACCACATCTACGGTAGTGGCGATTACGTCAATCTCCTCGCCAAGGTGCTGGATGGGTCACCCATTGCAGGCTCAACGGCTGCAGACGAGGCAGTGAGCGATCTCCTGAAGGTGACGGCGGACTTCACAGCCTGTGACACCCGGAATCAACACACCACCGGCGATCCGGTCGGCGCCATCCCGTTGGTTTCTCTAGGTGCGGATGCGACCGACAACGACGGGGATTGGGATGATACGTCGCCCAATGCCGGTCATGGCAATGGACAGATGAACTTCCCTGAGCCCTACACGGATGAGGATGGCAACGGCTTCTACACCCCGGGGGAGGCATTCATCGATCGGGACGGCGATCATCTCTGCGACGCGCCCCGGGATGCCGGCGGTGAATCTGACCCGCCCGGTCTGATCTACGATTGGTTCTTGGATTCGACGGATGAAGACGAGCACGGATGGTACGAGATCCGCCTGACGGCCACGCCCGGCCTACCGCCCGGCACGTGGGAGTCTGGCGATCCCGATTCGGCCAATGTGGGCAAGGGTTTTCCTTTGCTGGCGCCCATCACCGCCGGGGGAGAGCAAGATGCCCTTCCCGTCTATGTCTCGGTGGCCGACTCGTCCGCAGGTGCCCAAGTCATCTATGACGACCCACCCAGCGGCGAGAAGCCCGTGGCCTTCTTCTGCGAGATCGACGAGCTCCCGCCTGCGTCGAGCGAGATCCTTGAGATCCGCAACGCGGAAGCGCGGTCAACAGGCAGTGTGGGACCTAACCTGTACCATCCTCTGGATCCGGTCTACCGGCTCGGCCGCTACGTTCATGTCGTGGCGACGCAGCAAGATACGGACGATGTCCTTTACGGGGTGATCGAGATTTACGCCGACCGCGACGACGATGGAACCTGGTCGTGGGAGATCATCAGCCTCGATCCGCCCGGGCAGAACAACGGGGGCAGTGAAGGCTACCCGGGATTGCCCGGCTACGATGACGATGAGGACGGCGCCGCGGACTATCAGGATCCGGAGGTGTCATCAGCGCATTTCGGGGCGGCGTCGGACGCCGCCGACAACGACGGAGACGCCTTCTTCACCTTCGAGCCGTACTACGACGGTGGGGCCCACGTGTATCAACGTGTGATCTGGCACAATGTCGATGAGGACGGTGAGCGATACACGGTATCCAACGACGAAAACGAGGATGGTATCAGTGGGGAGTTTGCTGATACGGGCGAGGGCGTGCCTGTTGCCATTGATGGCTTCTACGTGATCTGGGACCGTCTGGGTGTTGGGGTTCCAGGCACGATCCACGTACCGGCCGCCACCGTGTTGGGCGCCCGCCGTGGCGCCGGAGACGACGACCTTGGCTGTCTGACCGAACTCACCGACCGAGCCTATGGCGTCATGGACAATGGGTACACGCGCGTGGGCACGGGCCACACGTGGGGGGATTCCACCGTTCTGGGCCCGGAGCTGAGCTTCTACGACCTCCGCGAACCAGCGGAGTATCTCGATTTCTCCAGGCTTGCACCCTACTACCTGCTCCAGCGCGACGGGGCGACCGTCTATCAGCTTCGCGTTCTGGCCTGCGATCAGGCCGGCAACATCGACTCGAGCCGGGCGTATCCGATTGCCTTCACGCTGGTCGATTCGGTCTTTCTCGACTACGCCGACCTGGAAGTCGTTGCTGTGTATCCGGATACAATCCCCGCCCTCGAGGCGGCCTTGATCGAGATCCAGGTTGCCAACCGAGGTACGGGGGACGCCTGGGAGACAAGGACGAGGCTCATTCTGGACGGCGACCCGGTCTGCAGCGACCTGCCGACAGATCCATTGCCGGCCGGGGAGATCCGTTCCGTTTACTGCGAAATCTCCGGGCTGCCCCCCGGCGACTTCCCGCTCACGGTCGGTGCCGATGTCCCCGATTGGATCGACGAATCGGACGAAACCGACAACGAGTGGATCGGGAACCTCCACGTGGTCGGTTCACCCGACCTGGTGGTGTCCAACGTCACCCCCACCGCCATGATCGGTGGCCGAGTAGAGACCATCTCGATCGAGGTTCGGAATCAGGGCACGATCCATGCGCCCTCATCGGTGACGTCACTGCTGGTCAGCGGTCAACCCATCTGCCCGAGCATCTCGACGCCTGAGCTGGCCGTCGGGGAGAACACTCACTTGGCATGCATCGTTGGGCCGTTCGATCCAGGCGACTACCCCGTGGAAGTCTGTGCAGATGCCACCGAGCTGGTCAACGAGGGCGACGAATCCAACAATTGCCTGCTTGACACTCTCAGAGTGATGACCGCGCCTGACCTGGTGATTTCCGATGTCGAACCGGATCGGCTTTTCGCCTCGCAGTCCGTGGAGATGCACATCACGGTGGAGAATGTGGGCACGGACTCCGCCATCGCATCCGCAACGGCTCTTGTCCTTGATGGTCAGATGATGTGCGCGGGGATCCAGACATCTGCACTGGCGCCTGGAGAGGGTACCCAGGTATCTTGCGTGGTGGGACCGCTGGCCCCGGGCATCTATACGCGCCGGACGTGCGCCGACACCCTCCACGCCGTGAGCGAGTCTCTCGAGGAGAACAACTGTCTTGTGGATGACATCACCGTGGAGGCAGCGCCCGATCTGGTGATCCTTGGCGTCGAACCCACTACGGTCTTGGCGTCGCAGAGCATTGACTTGGCAGTCACAGTGCACAACCAGGGCACTGCCCATGCGGTGGCATCATCCGCGTCGCTGCAGCTCAGCGACTCCCTGACTTGCCCGTCGATTCCAATCCCTGCTCTCGCTGTGGGGGAGCAAGCTGAAGTCAACTGCATGGTTGGTCCTTACGCACCCGGAGACCTAAGCCTCCACGTTTGCGTCGATGTGGGCGACATCGTCCTCGAGTCGAGCGAAGAGAACAATTGCTACGATGACACGTTGCGCGTGCTGGCAGCCCCCGACTTGGTGGTGCTCGATGTCGTGCCGGACACACGCCTGGGCTACCAGGCGATCACGCTGCAGATTTCCGTCGGGAACAACGGAACGGCAGACGCCGCCACGTCGGAGGCCTCTGTGCAAATCGATGGAGAGCTTGTCTGCGCGAGCATTGCGACGCCAGTTGTGCTGGTGAGTCAGAGCGTTGATCTATCCTGTGCCATCGGTCCGCTGACTCCGGGTACCCACAACTACGAAGTGTGCGTAGACACCAAGGATCAGCTTCTGGAACCGGACGAGGGGAACAATTTTGCATCAGACACATTGGGTATTCGTGAGGTCTCTGACCTGGTGGTGGTGAGCGTCGAGCCGGATGTGATTCCCGGCGATCAACCGTACGACCTGGACATCACGGTGCGGAACATCGGGCCGGTGGCTGCTGAGGCTTCAGAGACCGCGCTGGTGCTGAGAGGGGAGGCCGTCTGTCCGGCCATCGCCACGCCGGAACTGGGAGCTGGGCAAGAGGTCATCCTCACCTGCAGCATTGAGCCCCTGGACGTGGGGGCCTACTCCATGCGGGCCTGTGCAGATACCGGTCACGTGGTCGTGGAAGTTTCAGAGACCAACAACTGCTTCCTTGCCAATCTGTATGTCGATCCCCCGGTGGGGGCCTGCTGCCACGCGGATGGGGACTGCGAGGAGCTGACCGAGGACAGGTGCGTGGCGCTCGGTGGATATCGCTGGGTGCGAGCAACACCATGCGAGCCGACGAGTCCCTGTGTCGCCGTGTTTGGTGAGCTTTCGCTGGTCTCGGGAGCGAGCAGTTGCGTGTGGCATGCTACTACCGATGCAGGCCTCACGGCCCTGCAGGGATCCTATCGGCGCGGCGGCGACACGGATTTCACCGATGCCATCCCCTTCGAGGGTGGCCAGGGAACCTGGTCATTGGCACTGCCTGGAGAGGTCTGCTCCATTCGCGGCGTCGAGTACTTCTTGCGCTACACGACACCGCTTGGGACAGAGGGTCTGCACGGGGATTCCCTGGCACCCTTGCGCCTGTCGATTCGCGGCTCCCTGAAGGCACCAGCGCTCGACGCACTTGAGCTTCGCATGATTGCGGCCCCCATGCGTGTGGATAGCGCCCTGACCATGGCCTCCTACCTGCAGTCCGTACATGGACAAGCGGGGCCGCGCAGTTGGCAGATGGGGCGCTGGAGTGATCGCGATTCAGCCTACGTAATGGTTGAGCCTGGGCATCCAGTCGGATTCCTCTCCGGACATGCTTACTGGCTCGGCTTTGCTGCGGCCCAACCTCCTTGGTATCTGACCGGGGAGACGCACTTCCCACCCGAGGATGGGAAATGGGGATTCCAGATCGATCTCGAGAACGGGTGGAACATGATCGGCAACCCGGCGGCATACCCCATCACGCTCAACCACGGCGATCTCCATGTCGTCGACGGGCAGGACACACTCACCTACAGTGCTGCTGCCACGCGGGATCTCGTGGGCAATGCGATCTATGTCTACGATCCTGATCTTGATCCCGAGGGGGATCACTACCCCTACCGTGAATCCACATCCTATGCGACTCCCTGGCAAGGCTTCTGGATTCGGAATAGCGCTCACCGCGCTCTCAGCCTGCTCATCCCGGCGAGAGAGGTCGAGGCGACGTCGCCTGTGTCGCTTGCTGAAGAAGGGACAATGGAGACTCAATTGCCCTGGTCGCTGCGGGTACTGGCGTCAGCGGGTGGCGAACGCGCTTCGGTGACGATAGGGTTGTCGGCTCTTGCCACCGACGGGAGAGATGTCGTCGACCGTTACTTGCCGCCCGCACCACCCGGACGCAGACTCTTTCTAGCGCTCGGAGACGATGCTTCGGCTCCTCTCTTGCAGGATGTGCGGTCCGTCCACAGCCCCGGGGTCGTATGGACACTCGAGGTCTTGAGCCCCACGCACGAGGTGCAACTCCAGTGGAACGAAGCTGCAGTGAGCGCGGCATCGGACTCGAGTGTGGAGATGCGCGCACTCGAGCTGCGGTTGCTCGCCGCCACGCACGTGTTGGACATGCGACGCTACCGCTCCCTCGACTTGCCCGCCGGACATCATATGCTACAGGTTCATATGGGTGGGACAGGCACGGGGATGGGCCAAGCATTGCAGCATTCCGTACTCGTAACTCCGAATCCTGCCAACACCTTGCCGGCGATTCTCTATGCGTGTCCGATGCGCGCCGATGTGCACCTGGAGATCTTCGATCCCACTGGCGCACGGATTTGGGAGCAGCGGCGGGACAGCATGCCGGTTGGTCAACATGCTGTCTTCTGGCGACAGGCTGACAGACAGAATCCTCGCGTACCCAGCGGCATCTACTATTTGCGATTCAGCACGCGGCCGGACGGCGACCCCGAGGCCCGATGGACGATTGTGGACACCAAGACGATCACGATTGTGCGCTGACGGTGATTCCGGCCTTCCCCAAAGATGCACCCGCGGTCGCCAGGATCCAGGATCCAAGAGCCGCTGCCGCTGTCCACCACGCTGCCATGCTTGGCGACCAATCGGGGGTGCGCCCGGCCGGGGAACGTCCGGCCGCCGAGGGCTCCTGCAACTTGTCCACGTCGCGATCATGGGCCGTCCGCCGTGAAGTGCTCCGTCGACAACAGCCTACGCTCCCGAGCCTGAAGCAACACCGTCCCGAGGTGCAAACGGGCGATGTTCCCAGCCAGCAAGTGGTCTCGGTTCTTGCCGAAGGTCGTCGGCACCCACACTGGATCGTCGATCTCCCGGCCGACGTACCATCCCGCCATCCTGCCCCACGACAGCGGTCCGCCTGGCGGGAACTGGCTGAAAAGCGCAGTGGCTCTGCACGAAGGGGATGAGGGCGAACGAAACCTCCTGGGGAGATGCATGGTGAGCCGCAAGAAGTCACATCCCGATGAGCGCCTGAGCCGCTTCCTCACGATGGTGCTGCGCCACAGGCCGCAGCTCCTGCGCGTGCAGCTCGATGAGCAGGGATGGGTCCCGGTTCCCGAGCTTCTGGAAGCGCTGTCGGCGTCCCCGGGCCGACGCCCGGTGGACGAGTCCATGCTGCGCGCGATCGTGCGGACGGACCCCAAGCAGCGCTACGAGCTCGACGAAATGGCCTGTCCGGCGCGGATCCGGGCACGCTACGGCCACTCGGTGCCGGTCCGTCTGGACTACCCGTGCGTGGAGCCCCCACCGGTTCTCTTCCATGGCACCGCGCGCCGGTTCCTGGGCAAGATCCGCTCCCAGGGCCTGGTGGGCCGCGGGCGTGTCTACGTTCATCTGACCGACGACCCCCAGAAGGCGCGGGAAGTGGGCCTGCGCAGAGATCCGGAGCCGGCGATTCTGGTTATCGACGCCCGGGCGATGTCCAACGACGGGCACGTGTTCTTCTCCCCCGGCGGGGACATGATTCTGACGGAGACCGTGCCGCCGGGGTATCTGCGAATCCAACAGGAGAAGGAGCGAAGCGAACCCAAGGGGCCCGTGTGAGGTGGATTCACTCGTGGCGATCCGCTTGCGCTTGGACCAGTCCCGCCCGCACCAGACTTCGGATTCGGGCGGCGGCGGCCGCGGGAACCTCACAGGAACGCACGAGCCGAAGCTGTTCGGAGGACCGGGCGACGCGGTTGTACCATGCAATCTCCGATCCGCGACCGATCTCCTCACGCCACGCGGCGAACTGGGCGTCGGGATGCACCTCGTCCCAGTGAATCTGATCAAAGGTGTTATCGACCTTTGCCTCGAGGATGATCGTGCGGCCCTCACGGTGTCGCATGGGACACCAGAGCTTCGAGCAGGTGTGGATGTGGGACTGCCACACCTTGCCCTCATACCCCAACGCGCGCATCAACACGACGAAGGCCATCTCCCGTTCGCTGCACCAGCCGAAGCTGTAGAAGCTCCCGTAGCGCAAATGGGCGTAGCGGGGTTGCGCGGATACGAGGTCGCACAGGTAGAGCGCCGGAACGCGGTCGATGTCGGCCCTCGTCCGGTACCGTTGGTACGGGGCGGGGGGCGTCATCCTAGCCAGGAGCACGGAATCGGGCAGGGCGAGGATCTCGTGGCGCGGATTGGGCTCGATCCAGTGCCAGAAGTAGGGAATCTGCAGCCAGCCTCCCCGCTGGCCGTCCGCACACCCGTTGCCGGTCAGCAGCTCGTGCATGAAGCGCACGACGTGGAAGGTCCGGCGGTTGCCCTCGTCGGCGGGGTCGAGATCGTGGACGTGGCAGAAGCGGGCATAGCGCTGGGCGTGAATGAGCGCGTAAGCCTCTTCGGACTCCAGGTAGAGGTCGTGAAAGAATTCCGGAATCGATGCTTGCACACCAGGCGCAAGTAGTAAGAGCAAGGAGAAGCACACCCCAATGTGAGGGCCGGATCGCATGGGCGCCGTCAAATTCCTTGCACGCCGGTCACGATTGGCGATCGCAATCCAACGTCCTCGCTACGTGAACCGCCACCGGCTACTTCGCCATCTTGATGGCTGCCAACGTCTCGATCTCGGCCGCATCCTTCCTCGTCCTGACGGGCACGCGTACCCCGCGACCCTCAGGGTACTTCTGGGCATCCTTGATGGCGCTGCGTATGGTGTCGGACAGATCGCTGCGGCGCGCCACGCGCACGGCCCGCTCGCCCAGGGCGAAGGCGGCCAGGAAGTGCTTCCGCTGAGGGATCAGATAGAGGATCGTGCGTCGGCGATGCTTGAGCTGCAGCGACCACCCGTATTTGCGACCGTAGAACTTCCACTCTTCGGCCAGAGGCGCGTACTGGGCCGCGAACCGGGTCCGGAGGAGGGTCCACACGCGACTGCTCCGCCCAAGGGCCTCATCCAGGTCCGCCTGGGTCGGAACGGACGCCCGATCGTCGAAGATACTGAGCGCCATGGGCCACCACCTTTCGTACACTGGAGCGCATGGGCCTTGTGCGTATCGCGCGAGAGCATACCCCGGCAGCGGATTTGGGTACACTCAAACTCTGTAATTTCATAGTCCGTATTCTTTTATGTCGCACCGGGTTGGGGGGCGAACCCCGGCCGGCCCGGTCGATCGGCCCGGTGGGGCCGGCGATGCCGGGGCTGGCGATGCTGTAGCCGGCGATGCCGGGGCTGGCGATGCTGTAGCCGGCGATGCTGGGGCCGGCGATGCTGTGGCCGGCGGCCTTGGGCCCGAAGCGGATCGCGCGGCAGGCTATTGGTCGACGTCTCGGTAGGCGCCCACCCAGTCGACTTGGAGTCGGAACGGGCCTGCCCGTTTGTCGCCGATCAGAAATCCGATCCGACGCACCTCGGCGGGATCGAGAGGCGGAACGTCGGCCAGGACGCGGCCGCGGAAGGTTGGGACGAGGCTGCGCAAAGAAATGCGGTGGATCATCCACGTGTCGGGCTCGGTGTCGAACATGGCCCGGTACGCGACTCCCTCGAAGCGTCCATCCGTCTGCATTCGTAGCTGATACGTTCTCCCGTCGCCCTTCGCCCTTAGCAGCAGGCCATCAAACCCCGCGAGAGAGTAGTCGCCGGGCGCGGTGCGCACGGAGGCGAACCCCCCGTAGTTGGCCAGCGAGAGGCTGCCCTCGAAGACGGCCGTGGAATCGTCCTGGATCGTGAGGGTGCTCCGCGAACGACCTCCCATGACGCCGTCGTTGACGATCTGCCAGCGCTCCCTGTCCCGGGGATCGCCGAAATCCACCAGGATACGATCGGGCATCTGCGCTGAAGCCGACATGACTACAATCCCCCAGACAGCGATCCACAGCGTAGCCGCCCGCGCCGTGCGGAGTCGTGTGGCTGGCGTCCGCCTTTTCCAAGACCGGTCCATGCAATCTCCTACGGCGTCCATGTCTCTTCCCGCGGTGGGTTCCCATGGCGATGCCTAGAAGCATCCTCACCGACCATCACAAGCCATCGCCCCCCCGGTTCCCTACCAATCACCGGCGTAGTGCACGTGATAGGGCTTGGCCTGCTCCTGCACGAAGAGAAAGTGAATGCGCGTCAGTTGGCGGATGTGGAGCAGATCATGGGCCACCCAGGCGCTCAGTATGTCGCCCGCGTGCAAGGTGCCGCCGATGGGGTGGGTGAAGCTGTGATCCCAGGCCGGGGCCTCGAGCCCCCTCAGCCAGGTCACCGAGTGGGCGCGTTCCTCCAGAAACGCGTCCAGCGTATCCCGCGGGTCGCGCTCGTTGTACTTGCGCGCCACGACCCAGCCCTCGGGATCGATGGGTGGGGCCTTCGTCTCTGGCCTGTGCAGCAAGAAGTCCACCCGGGCGCGAAAATCCTCCCGCTCCTCGTCGAGCAGATGCGCGGCGACCTCGAGAATGGACCAGTGTTTCGGTTCGGGTCTCCACCGGACCAAGTCGTCCCCCGCGCCCTCGATGAGGGGACGGATCCGCTGCGCGTTCGCGTCCAGGGTGGCGATGAGTTTGTCAGCATTCATGGGATACCTCGCTGGCTCCTCTCGGACCGGGTCTTTGAAGCGGCCGCCCCATCTGGACGACGGTGGGCTCACGCGGAGTTGTGGCCTGCTCTCGGAACTCCTTGGGACAGCGCATGGAGCAGGATCGCCGTTGCGCATGCGACGTTGAGCGATGTGGCGACCCCGCGCATCTCGATGCGTAGTGTATCGTCTACCAAGGACTGGAGAAAGGTGTTCATTCCGTGAGTCTCGTTCCCGATGATGAGGCAGAATCTCCCCGACAGCGAGGCCTCGTGCAGCGGGGTGCCGGATAGACCGCTCGATCCGTAGACCTTGAATTCGCCGTGGACGCGCCGCAACTCGTTGAGCAGGGTTTGCAGGTGGGCGTTGCTGTCGATCGCGAAGACGGGTGTGCTGAACACGGTTCCGCGACTGGCCGTGATCGCCTTGGGGTCGAATGGATCGGCCCCGTGCCCGGAGATGATTGCGGCGTCGATCTGAAAAGCGTCGCAGGTGCGGACGATGGCGCCGAGGTTTCCGGGGCTGGCGGGACGATCGAGCACCAGGATCCGCCCGAGCGTCTCTCGGGGCACGGTGGTGATATCGAGGGCTGGATAACGCCCGACCAGCATCAGCTCAGAGGCGCTATCCTTGTCGGATAACGCGGCCATCAGTTCCGGCGCAATGTGATAGGCGTCAGGCGCCGGCTCGGCCTCGAGGACGTCCCGGGCCCACCCCGAGAGCGGGGCGCCATCGCGGACCAGGACCGCGTGGAGCTCGAGCCCCGATTCGAGGGAGAGGCGGATCGGCAGAACGCCCTCCACAAGGAACTGCTGGAGTTGGTATCGTTTGCGACGGTTCCGCTTCAGGGCCCTAAAGACCTGAAAGGCGGCGTTTTCGCGCGAGATTCGGTGCCATCTCATGGCCGCAAGGACCTCCCGAGGGCGGACGTCGGCCATCCTCCGAGACCGGTGCCGGGAGCGTGAGGAGTGCGAGCGACGGCTATTCCAATCTCAACCCGTTATCCACAGTGCGTTCGGGGACCGCGATAACAACCGAACCGTCCGCTTGCGTGAACCCGGTCAGCAGGAACTCCGACCATACGCTGCCCACCCGCTTGCGGGGGAGATTGACCACGCCGATGATCTGTCGGCCGAGCAGGTCCGCTGGGGCGTAGAGGTCGGTGACACGCGAGCTGGTCAGTTTGACGCCGACTTCGGGTCCGAAATCGGCGCGGATCAGGTAGGCCGGTATGCGCGCCCCTCGAAAGATCTCAACCGAAACGACGGTGCCCACACGCAGCTCGACCCGTCCGAACTCCTCTGGACTGACGTCCGACACGCGATGCCTCCCCTGATCCCCACGCGTCACGGCAGTCCCAGCACCGAGCCGCGCATGGGACGACCCCCATCAGCGGCGCTTTCGTCCGCAGGTCCCGCTTCCGCTTCCGCCGAAGAAGATCATGACGCCCAGCAAGAACCCGAAGTTGTACCAATTCCCGCTGTTGTGGACTTCATACATGTGCACGCTGTCGGAGAAGAGCGAGATCACGAACGTGAACAGCCCGATGAAGCCGTGCCACAGGCCCAGCCAGAACCCGGCCACCTTCCCTTCGTCATCCGGCGAGTCCGAGAATTCGTTCGGACCTGGGGCGCAACTCAAGACCGCAACCAGCATCAGCGCGACAGCCGCGACCGCCCTGCTGTTCCTCATTCTACTCTTCCTCCTTCCATCCATCTTCCTGCTTCGCAGCTTCCACGATCAATAGCGAATCGCCCTCGCGATAGGACGCAAAGTCGTAGCCGCTCCATTCGCGCAGCAACTCGAATCCCGCGGTCGCCAGCAGGCTGTGGACCTCTTCCCGGCTGACCAGACCGACCCAGGAGCTCTCCGCGATGCGGCTCACCCGGCCGTCCGCTGCGTACGTTTCATAGACGAGGCGCGTCTCCTTCGTTCCATCCGCCCGAACACGACCGCCGACAAAGCGGCGGATCCGCAGCGGACCGACACGGACCTCTCCGGCGGGCTTCAGCGCGGAGCTTCTCATGAGACCAGAAACACGTCGAAGATCAATCTGCCGCGTGGACCAAGGTGCCGGGCGATGTTCTGCAGCGACGCTGTGCGCTCCTGGTCGTTGAGGAAGTGATCGAAGGTACCGGAGAGTATGCAGAGGGGAAAGCGTGTCGAGCAGGCGAAGTCGGCTGCCGATCCGGCCCGGATCGTGATCCGCTCGCGCAGGCCGGGCTCTTGTTGCAGCTTCTGTTCGAACTCGGCGCGCATCGCGGGAGAGGGCTCGATGCAGGTGACGGACAGGCCCTCGCGGGCCAAGGGAATCGCAATGCGCCCGGTGCCGGCCCCCACATCCAGGACTTCACCCGCAGTGCGGGCGTGGTCGAGAAAGAAAGGGATGTTCTCCTTGTGGTCGAACAGGTCATAGAAGCGAGCAGAACGCTCGTAGCCGCTCCGATGGGCTCGCACGATGCCCCCCCGTGGTCAAGCGCCCCGTGGTCAAGCGCCCCGTTGTCTTTCGCCGCCGCTATCGTACTTGTAGCGACGGGCGCCGAAACCGACGATGCTGTCGCCCCCCGTGGCGGGGTTTTCACCGGTCACTTCCTCCATCAGGGCCGAAAGCTGATGGGCAACTTGGCGCTGGGCCGGGGCTCGCCAGGACCGGCTGCTGTGGGTAGGGTGGTGTCCCGCCTCTTGAGCCAAGCGAGATGCATAAGGGCCAGGCCTGCCAGTTTCACCGCAAGGTCGACGGCAATGGTGATCTCGGAAGATGGCGATTGGTAGTCGAGATCGAACAGTCCCCCGGATTTCCAATGGCCGCCCAGCAAGAAGCCCACGAAGTTCGTTCCATTGTGGATACCCACGATCAGCCAGATGGACCGCCAACGGATGTACGCGTATGCGAACAGGAGCGCAATGGAGAAGCGTGAAAGGAACGCCGAGAGACGGAACGGCTCGATCACGTGGTGCACCGCGGCGAAAATCAACGAAACGAAGAGCACGACCCAGAGCGCGGCTCGGCGGCGGTCATTGAACTGCTCGATGGGATAGGCGCGAAAGACCAGTTCCTCCTTGAGAGAGTTCAGCGTCAGCAGAAACAAGAACCACAGGGCGAAGTATGCTATAACAGTGAAGGCCGGGGTTTCGGGAGGGACGTTCCAGTCCAGGGTGACCGCTCCACCGATCAGGCACCTGATGCCGATCTCGGAGACCGCGAGACCCACCCCGATTCCAGAGCCGATGCAGAGCGGCTTCCAGATAGGACGGCGGAATCCCAAGGTGCCGAATCCCCGTCGGTGAATGATGCGCATGGCGAGCCAGACGAGGAGGAATTGGGAGGCCGAGTAGAGAATGCCGATCGTCATCGTTCCGAACGTGGGTCGGAATCCGGCGCCCTGCAGGTGCGAGGGGTCAACCCCCATCAGCCGCGCGAGGGGCAAAACCCCAAGCGCGGTCAAGACTGCGGCGATGACGACGAGCAGAATCGCCAGGATTCGCACCGGAAGCGAGTGCCGGTAGTCTGCTGGGGGCAGATTGTCCATGGCCCGATCCTAGCAGGATTGTGGAGATCCCCGAAGTCGGAATCCAATCATGCGGACGAGGCCGGATCCATGCGTCACGCGTCAGTAAGGACCACGCGCCGCATGGGCTGATAGGCCTAGCTGTCGTCCGTGAGCGACGCTGGGTCGGGTGCTGTGGTCTCTGCGCGCCGAAACAAAATGGCCAATGACCAGGTCGAACCGGGGAACGTCACCGCCCAGAGGGCTGCGATCCAGATCAGGGGATGGAAGTACATCTGCAATGCGATGAACGGCAAGAGCAACCCGTTCGCCGTCAGAAACACGCGCGCCGTTCGCTGCAGGCCCCCGCCGGTGAACACCCTCGCGGCAAAGAGCGTGGCCAAGCTCATGAAGCTGTATCCCAGGATGTCCACCGCATACAGGAACGAGTCGAATGGCGTGAAGAGAAACAGCTCGATGCCTTCGATCCTTCCAGCGGCAAGCCGGGGCGCTACCCATGTGAGCTGCACATAGTAGTTGATGCTGATCAGAACCGCGTAACAGGTGGCAAATGCCATCGCCGCGTGGCTCCAGATCTTCCTATCGGGTGAGGAGAGCTGATGGATGCTCACCACGAGCACGAGAAATGAAGCACCCAGAAACAACGACGGCGTGAGGAGCACGAAGAGGCCAAACGGAGTGCTAGCGTTCTCCGCTCCCCCGCCAGAACCCATGAGGCCCACCCATTCCGCCAACTGCGCAACGATGTAGGCAATGCTGAAGACGGTGGCAAGAACGGCAGACCAGAGTCCGACTGCCTTTGTCGATGGCGAGATACGCGTCAGCACAGTTCACTCATCTCCTTCTTCCGCGGGCGCCGCATACAGTGCATGGCGTCAGGGCCGGTGGCTTTGGCCCCGGGATTCATCGTGAATTACCATTCCCAATCAACCGCAGTACGCCGAGAATGCTCCCGGCCAATGTTATCAGCAAGCCGGAATACAACACGAGATGGTTATTCGAGAAGTACCCCGTGGCCACAACGAGCAGGCCGAGGAAGAGGACGACGCCGATGCCAATAGATTTCGAACTGGCTCCTAGAGACGTTCGGGCACGGACGCGTTTCATGAATCCACCTCTCATTCTGGTCGGTGGCACAACAACATGAGACCCTCACGAAACGGCAGGGTAACCCCTTCGTAGAGACCGCGCATCCGCTGGGCTGCTGCGTGAGCGACCTACCAGGATTCGATTCGTCGCGCCCAGTATTCTCCACCAGTAGCAGGCATGTAGGCCGAACGGCCGTCGGAGAAGATCTTCTCCCGATCACCGTTGCAGGTAGCCAGGACGATGCAGGTGTCGCTCACCTCGGTTACCGAATCGTAGATGATGCCTTCCTCGATATTGCATGTTCCCGGCTGAAACAGGCTCAGGTCCACTTGCAGGGATGCCCGGGCCTCGGCGATCGATAGGGGAGCGTCCTTGCTTATCCGCAGCTCCCCGCCAGGAACCATGCGAACCCTGAGCCGCTGCTCGCGCGCCATCCCCTTGTCGGTGATGGCGATTCGTGAACCGCCACAGTACACGTTCTGACGGACACTGTCTCCGCTGGCCGAGACAACGAAGTAGTGAGCGTCCGTGTAGATGGCATAGCTGCCGTCAGAAAGCTGCCATACGCCGCGCCGCCAGCGGCGGAGCTTGTCGCCGGTGGTCTCGTCGGGCGGAGGCGATGAGCAGGAGATGCTCATGGGCAGGACGACAGTTGCGAGAAGGAAGAGGAGAGTCTTCATAGTTTTTCCCTTCGGCGCTGGGGAAGAGGCGCGCGGGGCAGGTGGCCATGCCGAGTGCCCTGGTTCAAGGCCGCACCTTCCTTCGTTCGCGCGGGTACCTGCATGTCCTCGGTGACCCCCTCCTGTGCCCGAAAGTCGACGATCTGGCCGCGCAGGCGCGTTGCCTGTGGATCCTAGGACAAACAGGCGACGTGTCAAGATGCCCGCACCATTCGTAGGAACTCGAATCGGCCGCCGTTCGTCTCGCGGACAAAAACGCCGTCAGGCTTGAACCCTAATCTCTCATAAACTCTGATGGCTCTCTGATTGAGCGTGGCCACGAGTAGGCTGAATGTGAGAGGGTTGAAATGGCGCCTGGCATGTTCGAGACCGGTCTCAACGAACGCCTGCCCCAATCCGCGCCCTGTGTAATCGGGTCTCATTCCCAATCCGACAGTCAATGTGTCATCTTCCATCTCAAAGCAGAAGAATCCAATCAGGTCGCCGCGGTCATCGACAACAGCCCAGTACTTGCCGCTCCAGCTGTGTTGGTCCAGCAATTCCTCCAGGTCTTCGACGTCCTGATCCATATCGTAGAAGGTGTGGATACCGCCGTAGTGCCAGTCGGCGATTGCGTGGGCGTAGTCGCGGTTCATCGGTCGCAGTTCGAATCTCATCTTTGGCATGCCACCTGCCTCTCGCCTTCACCCAGCGCTTACCCACTGGCGCGGTGCCTCAGAAGCCAGAGGACACGCGGTTGGTGTCGACATCTCTCAGTGAGACGCTTGCTTCAGCGAGAGCTGATAGACGGTGAAGTCCTCCAGGGCTGCATACAGGTACTCTCCATCGAGGTGGAGACTATGCGCCCCCGCGGCAAAGCGACCAAGAACGCGTGGCGCCGCCGGAGCGTCGATGTCCACCACCGCGATTCCGTGGTCACCGTCGCAACAGCATAGAATGCTACCGGCCGCGGTCAACTTGCTGGGCTTTGTGAAGCCCTCTAGAACCGCTGTGACCTGAGGAGATGCAGCATCTGAGAGATCATAGAATCGCGGTGTCGATGGGGGTCAGAATCCGCGCATAGATGGCGGGAAGCGCGCGTGGTCCCCGGTTTTCTTCACCGCTGTTGAGACCGTTGAGTGGTGTTGGGCTCTGGTCTGAGTTCCGTTTCCCCATCTTCTTCTGGCACATTCGGATAGATCTGGTAGAAGGGTTTTGCCGCCGGAAAGGCGAAGGCTCAGGGACTGGTCCTCCCCAAGCCTTCATGGGTCATCGCGGTGGTCGAGTCAGCGATGGAACCCATCGGCAGGATGATCGACCCCGACCCGCTTGTCCAGTCTTTCGGCTGGCGGGGGTGGGGTGGTCGAAGCAGGCTATCGTCTCTACAGCTGCGCCCGGTGTCACCGCCAGGTGAAGATCTGCCGGTCTTGTGATCACGGGAACATCTACTGTGGGTCAGCCTGTGCCTGGGAACAGCGGCGGGCGGCGCTGCGGGCCGCCGGACGGCGGTATCAAAGCAGCTTCCGCGGGCGCCAGCATCATGCCGCCCGCCAGATGCGTTATCGCCAGCGCCAAGCACAGAAAGTGACGCATCACCCATTCCCTCCCGCGGAGAGGCCCGCCAAGGTGCGCCTCGTTGCGTCGCGGCCGGCGCAAGGAGCTGCCGGCGATCGCAGGAAGGAGGGTCGTGATGGTTACGAGGAGTGTGCGGCAAGGGTGGCAAGCTCTGCATGCCTTGCCGTGGAGTCTGCAGAAGCGGAGTCGGAGACCGTGGCGTTGGTGCGTTGCGACATCTGTGGAGGTTGGTGCGCACCCTGGGCGCGGCTGGGGCCGCAGTGGAACTGAGCGGTCGGTGGGTCGAGCCGAGAGGGTGGGGCCATGATCCCCCCGAACGCGAGGCCGAGATCCTGCGCCTCTACGATGCCGAGCACTGGCGGGTGGGAACGATCGCACGGCAGTTGGGCGTGCACCACTCGACCGTCCGGCGAGTGCTGAGTCAGTCGGGCGTGCCGGCAGCGCGGTCGAGCGCCCGCGCCTCGATCGCCGACCCGTATCTGCCGTTCATCATCGCGACGCTCACGAAGTATCCGAAGCTCTGTGCCAGCCGGCTCTACGAGATGGTCAAGGCCCGCGGATATCCGGGTGGACCCGACCACTTCCGCGCCATCGTCGCCCGTCACCGGCCCCGTCCGCCGGCCGAAGCGTACTTGCGGTTGCGCACGTTGCCGGGCGAGCAGGCACAGGTCGACTGGGGCCACTTCGGCAAGGTGACGATCGGGCGTGCGCAGCGGCCGCTGATGGCCTTCGTGATGGTGCTCTCCTACTCGCGGATGATCTTCCTGAAGTTCTTTCTGGGTAGCGCGATGGCCAACTTCCTGCGCGGCCACGTGGCGGCCTTCGGCTTCTTTGAAGGTGTGGGCCGGGTCTTGCTCTATGACAACCTGCGCAGCGCGGTGCTCGAACGCCGCGGTCAGGCGGTGCGCTTCCACCCCACGCTGCTCGAGCTGGCCAAGCACTATCGCTTCGAGCCGCGGCCAGTCGCGCAGGCCCGGGGCAACGAAAAGGGGCGCGTCGAGCGGGCCATCCGCTATGTGCGCGTGAGCTTCTTCGCCGCCCGTCGATGGACCGACCTGGACGACCTGAACGCCCAGGCACTCGCCTGGTGCACCGGCATGGCCGCTGAGCGCCGCTGCCCCGAGGATCGCCGGCGCACGGTGGGCGAGGTCTTCTGCGAGGAGCAGCCGCGGCTGCTCACCCTACCCGAGAACCCCTTTCCGACCGAGGAGCGCTGTGCGGTACGTGCCGGCAAGACACCTTACGTACGCTTCGATCGCAACGACTACTCGATCCCCCACACCCACGTGCGCCGCACGCTCGAGGTGGTGGCCACCCTGAAGACCGTGCGCGTGCTGGAGGGTACGAAACTCATCGCCCGTCACAAGCGCTGCTGGGACCGTGATCAGCAGATCGAGGATCCCTCACACATCCACGACTTGGCCGACCACAAGCGTCAAGCGCGCGAACACCGGGGCATGGACCGGCTCCACCACGCCGCGCCCAGCAGCCAGCCGTTCTTCATCGCCCTGGCCCAGCGCGGCGGCAACCTGGGGGCCACCACCTCGGGACTCCTGCGCTTGCTGGATCGCTATGGCGCCCGTGCACTGGAGCAGGCCCTGGCGAGAGCCGTGGCTCGCGGCGTCCACAGCCTGGGTGCCGTGCGCCAGATCCTGGACCAGCAGGCCCATGCGGCCGGCAAGGTGCCGCCCGTGGCAGTGACGTTGGACAACCCGCGCGTGCGCGACCTGGTCGTCAAGCCCCACGCCCTGACCACCTACGATCTGTTCGATCAGGAGGAGGAAGATACCGATGAGCAGTAGTCGCCCCATCACAACACCCGAGGCCGGAGCCGACCGCGATCGGGCACGCCAGCTTGGACTCTATGGCCTGCTGGCCCACTGGGATGAGGTTGAAGGTCAACCGTGGCTGCCGCGGTTGCTCGCGATCGAAGACGCTGAGCGCAGTCGGCGCAGTCTGGAACGCCGGATCCACAACGCCCGGATCGGGGCCTTCAAGCCCATGGCGGACTTCGACTGGTCCTGGCCCAAGAAAATCCACCGCGCCACGATCGAGGAGCTCTTCACGCTGCAGTTCATCCAGGAGGGCGCCAACGTCGTGCTGCTGGGCCCCAATGGGGTTGGCAAGTCGATGATCGCCAAGAACCTGGCCTACCAAGCGGTCCTGCGCGGCTACACCGCTCGGTTCTCCGCGGCCAGCGACATGCTCACCGACCTGGCGGAGCAGCAGACTTCGGGTTCCCTGACCCGGCGCCTGCGGCGCTACTGCAACCCACAGCTGCTGTGTGTCGACGAGGTGGGCTACCTGTCCTACGACAACCGCTATGCCGACCTGTTCTTCGAGGTCGTCACCCGGCGCTACGAGCAGCGCTCGATCGTGCTCACCACCAACAAGCCGTTCTCGGAGTGGAGCGAGATCTTCCCGAACGCAGCCTGTGTGGTGACGTTGGTGGATCGGTTGGTCCACCGGTCGGAGATCGTGCAGATCGAGGGTGAGAGTTACCGGTTGAAGGAAGCCAAGGAGAGGGCCGCCAGCAAGCGCAAGGCCCGCCGCAAATCAAGTGGTCAGCAGATCGGTGACTAGAGGATCAGGCAGTACCCCCAAGAAGCGCGTGTCGCCACCAAAGATGCGCGCTTCTGCTCCACCGCCAACAGCAGGCACCCGTGTTCTCCCCTCAAGCCGACGATCAGCAAGTCCTCATGAACCAGGAGACCGGACAGAATCCCGTGCAGCGCATGCTCCGGATTCTGAGGATCAGGAGATCCCGTCCCCGGCAGCGTCGTGAGCGGAATCGGAGAGGTAGGGTCGGAGATGTCCAAGAGCTGAACGCCGTACCGCAAGTCACCCAGGTAAGCGATCCGCCCATTCAAGCCCAGGAGGGCGTTGTAGCCACCGGCTTCGTAGCGGCCAACTTCTACAGGAGCCGTCGGATCACTGAGATCGAGGATTTCCAGGCCGTCCCTCGTTCTGGCTGCGAACAGAAGGCCATCACGGACAGCCAGCGCAGAGTATCCACCCGAGCCGAATGTGCCCTGGACGCTACAGTTGTCGCCTTCACCGACATTCACAATCCTAATCGGGCCCGCCTGCACGTAGGCATAGTCCCCAGCGATTGCGACCTCAAAGGCTGAACCGAGCGGTACGCTCCCGATCCGGGCAACCTGGTGAGGATTCCGGATGTCAATGATGTCCAAACCTCGAAGAGTGGTCACGTAGGCCAGGCCGTCAGCGACCCCCATGAAGTTGCCGAGACCAAGCTCAAGCTTGGAGACGACAGTGAGAACCTGGGCGGCCTGTGGTCTGGCGATCCCCGGAGCCATGAACTGCAGGCAAAGTGAGAGGATCGCAGTGACGCCAAGAACACTTCGAACTCGAGTGTACCGGCTTCGCATAGAGAAGCTCCTTTGCGGGGGAGCCGGGGGAGGGTAACGCGACGCCGAGGTCACCGACCGGAGGTGATCCTACCATGGAGCGGATCTGAGATTCAATACGGCATTTGCAGGGGGATCAAGCCCGGCGAGCTACGTGATCTCGGTCGACGCCCGCGCAGCAACATGGGAAGTCCCCTGGCTGCGGATGGTTTCGGATGGATCGACGGCGGAGACACTCCGAGTAGACGTATGAATGGCGCACTGCCAGGCTCATGCAGCCTGTGGGCAGGAGCGGATTCCCCGAAAGCCTCTTCGCGAACGTCTAGTCTCTGCTGTCGAGCCACTCCAAGGCTCTATCCCAATACAAAGCATTCCGCAGAATCGTTTTGCCGTGCACGAGTGTGTGCTCAATGGTCTTGGTCACGACCACCTCTGCTGATACACTACCGAGTGTCGTACTCACCTTCTCCTCGCTCCATTGCGCAGCCGGAATGGAACGCGTCACGGCGATCTGCTCTTTCCTTGTCGACCGGAACCGCTCTATTAGCCTGCACAAGTCGTAGCCCTTCTTCTTCTCGCGTCCCCACAGAGACTCCTCTTGGTCCATATCCGGAAACATGAGATCCACATTGGGCGGTGGACCGCCCAGCCAGTGCTTCATCGTCGGCAGAGCATAGGCCGCTTCATAGTGGACCAGATGAAAGAGATGACGATATGCTGACCATCTGCCGAAGTAGGTCTTGAAACCCCGATCCGACTTTGGATGGTCTCCGTGCGGAGGCTCAATGACCAGCCGTCTTTCGGGCACGAGGGAGACCGCCCACTCCAGCGTTTTCGCGGTGGCTTCGAGCTGGTCTACGAGTGTTTCTCTTGAGCTCATGAAAGTCTGTTCCTCCGCGTGCTATCCCTTCGTGCGCAGCCCCGCGCCAGCGCTTGAGCTGTGTCCGTGCGGTCGGGCAAGTGCCTCGAGGCCGAAGTCCGCCGCCTAGGTGGCCTGGCAACCCACGAGCTCGCAGGCACCGGCTGGCTCCATAGGCTTGAGAGGCAGCCCGCCCACGCCGATGAGCGACTGCCCTATTCTGTTCATCTGAGGAGCTCGACTACCGCCCGATAGGCTACCCCGACGGCCGGGAAGCATACCCACCATGGTTTCCGCTCGGCCTAGCTTCAAACCGATGGCCATCACTGCACCGGCCACAGCCCCGCAAATGGCGCCTGAGTTACCGATTTCCCCAGCGAATCTAGATGCTATCTTGGGGATGGCTCCATTCTCTGACTCAAGTCCGAATTCCTGACCCACAGCCAGGAGAACGAATTCCCATCAGACAAACCCTCTGGCCATGTGCTCGGTGGCTCGATTCTGCTCCACGCCTTTCTTCTTCCTATGTGTATTGCACCGATCACTACAACTGCTTATCAACAGTCCCCGGGTCAGTGCGCCGGCGAACCTGCAGTCCAACGTCTCGCTGCAACCACCTCATTCCTGGAAGATGCCCTTGATCATACCCCAGGTAGGACCCGCTACCGCAGAGGGATACTCAGTCACGGTAGCGCCAATCCCCATACTCACGCACTGTAGATGCACAACACAAGGATGGTGCCAACCAGTCGGGTATCCTATTCCAGGAGCGATGTTGGTCCAGGGATTCCCGTCAGGACCATTCTCGTCTGCTGCGCAGAAGATATAGCATAGCTGCCCCTGTGCTGGTTCCCAGTAACCCACGGTGAAGTCTTGGGTTACAGAACACCCGATCTCAATGTTGTTCTGATAGACGACGGGCCAGAACGCGAGGCTCACGGTCACATCCGTGATCATGCTCAGGACCTCGCCTGGAGGACCGTAGGCCCCTCCGTCCCAGACGTAGACGTCGATTGGTGGTGCGATGAAATTCGAGACTGTCGTGAACCAGAAGACTCCGCATTCGATTGTGGCCGCACCAAGATCGTAGGCCTCGCCCCAGGCGCCATAGTATGGAGGCGCCACACCTTCAATCTGCCAGCAATAGGCGTTCTCAAAACTGTCGTCGTGGTTGAACGTTAGAGCGCCCAAGCAGTCGTCAGGCTGTGCATGTCGAATCTCGGTGTCCTCGCGGTATCCCAGGGCCACGGCGTCTTGAGAGGCCTCAGCTCCTAGTGGCCATGCCATGGCAAGAGGAGCCAAAAGGCGCGTGAATACGGTCATTCTCATATCACTGCACTCCCTCGCTTCTCACGCTGCGTGAGGGCAGAGAAGCATAGCTATCGGAACGCGCATAGGTATTCTAGCACTTCTCTGGTACCTTGTGGCCGCCGACTACCGCAGCGCAATGCACCCCGTACGCTCGCTTGATCGAGAGCCAGCGCACGAGCCTCGGATGAGGCAGTCGAGCGCTAGGGCAACGTATTGATGAGTCGCGGCACCGCCGCTCATCTGACGCCCAACCAGCGTAAGACAGACGCAGGGCAGCCCCTGTCGCTCCTTTCCGTCCAGGCGCTCAACCTAGGACCCTGAGGCCACAGCCGTGATCATCACCAGGGCGGAGGATTCGTCTTGCGCCGAATCGGCTGGAGAAACCCGCCACCGTGTCGGAAGGAATCCGGCCGAGTGCAACAATCCGTTGTACTCTGAGTCAGCGTATGCCTGCGTCGTGCAGACGTACGTGTCAGGGCGGTCGGAATCGTGACAGAACACCGTGAACCGCTCTACAGATACGCGGGCGACGTCATCCCATGCGCAGTCGATGAGACAGATGTGCGGCTCGTTGGCAAAGAGGCCATGCTTCGAGATGTACCATGATGGTGCCGCAGTCCCTAGCCGGCGAACCTGCTCCTCCGTACTGACCTCAAGTACCAGATGTCCACCGAGTTTCAGCGACTGCCGGGCGCGGACAAGCAGCTGTTCGGCCACACGCGGTGGAAAGGTGTTGAACTCCCCATACATGAAGAGGACCGCGTCGAACCCCGAAGGAAAGTCAGCCTTCGTGAGGTCCTGGAGCAGGTACGTGCAGTTCAGCGACGATCGTTTCGCCTCCGACCGGGCATACGCGATTGAGGACGGTGAAAAGTCAATCCCCACACAGGCGTGCCCCAAGTCGGCCAGGCGCGAAGTGTAGAGCCCTGGCCCGCAGCCGAGGTCCAGTACCGACGCGCGATCTGGCAGAATCTCGTGATTCAGCCATTCCACTTGGGCATCGATCTTGGCAAAGCGCCGGCTGGCAAGGTCGTGGTCCTGGCTCAGATGCTCCTGGAGCATGCGAGCGCTGAAGTCGGGCTCGTGCCACGGGATCTTCCCTCCGTGGGACCACGGCGCCGGTGGTCCGCGCTCGAGAAGCTCTTGGAGATGCACACGCTACTCCTTGGTATAGCGCCCTAACGCATTGACGAGGGGCGTCGCCGCTCAACTGGCGCACGGCCGGTGCAAACCGGATGCGTGCCAGCCGGGGACGCCAGTCCCCGGTCCGCTCCATTCGATGTTGGCCGCTGTTCCGCAAGCGACCTACCGCAGCTCCCACAACGTCTCCATTGTGACAAAGAAGACGCTCTGAGACCAGCATCCGCGTGGATTCCTGGCGGTTCCGGGATTGTGCGAATGCCTCGCGACAAAGCACTCGGGCCAAGCAGGAAGGGACATCCCCCTTGTCCGAGTTGGACCCGCTAGCGTTGGTCGGAAAGCACCAACCGCGCGGTCCAGTTGGCTCGGGATAATCCTGGCGCGTCACTCTCTGCGGACATGTGTCCCACTTCCTTCACGATTCCGACACCGTCAGCTATGAACAGCTGGAGCACTCGGCGAGAGAAGGGCTGCCGAAAGACATACGACACGTGGACGACGTCGCGGAATACACCCCCAGGGACCGCGACGGACGTGCGCGCGTGCTGGTGTACGAGGCACAAGGTGTACCCGTACGGACGTGTGAGATCGCCTTCCAGAATCAGCGTATCAGGCTCCAGAGCACCCGCACTCAGATCTGCCAGCCGCCATCGAGGATCACGACCGCGGCCGCTTCGGGGAGGGTCGTCTCCAAGTGTGTCCGCCGGAGTGAAGAAGAACAAGGTGGGACCTTCCTGGGAGAGGAAGAGCTCCGAGAGAACACGCGGGGAGGTGCCTCTCAGCCTGGTGTACGGCGTAGTACCTGGTGAGGCACACGCGTCCATCACGTCCTCTCTGGTGGTAGATATGCACATAGAGTTGGGCCCGGGGCCTCCTGCCTGCCAGGCTTCTCCGAAGACTTCGTAGGTCCAGGTGTTCCCCAGTTCGATTGGGAACCTGATCGGCAGAATCGAACGAGGGGAGTCGTCGTCTAGAATAGTAAGAATCGCCTCTGACGGGATTCCCATCTCGTAACCGTTCGAAGGGTCGGAGAGGGAGACAAGCACAAACTCATCAGGTTCGAGATTCGTGTCATCTATGGTCCAAACCGTCAGGGGGAGTACATCGATCGTCCACTCGTAACCCACGCGGCCAGCAACCGCCGCGTAGTCTAATCCCTCGGTTGCGGTGAAGCCCAAACTTGCGGCCGCAACCGAGAAATACCCCGCACCGTCTGACACCACGATCCCCAATTCCGTCCGCCCCTCGCCTTCGAACACGAAGTAGGAACTCTGGGTAAATGACAGAAGCTTGGAACTCGCGGAGAGCGTGTCGTCATCCTCGATTGAGACTTCGATGGTGTCAGTAAGCACGATCTTGGCGCCGCCCTCGATGCCGGTGAAGGAAAGAAGAAAGCTCTCACGCCTCTCTGCCCTTTGATCCTGGAGGATCTCAAGGAGTGCATTCGCGGACGAATCACCTGGGCCAAACGCAACTGGGCTGGATGAGATGTTGAAATCGCTGCCAGGAAAGGCGGACCCCGGCTCCGCCCAAAGGACGCAGCTTAGTCCGTTGATAAACCCACGGCCTCTGGCCGTGTGACCCGAAGAGCTTCGA
>CAZPGB010000048.1:0-47168 GCA_964585945.1 uncultured bacterium
CGACATCTGATCCGCACAGCAGATTGCGGCGGTCGATTCTGTTATTCGCAGAACGACAGCATCACCAGCGGGTGGTCCGGCCGCGGCCCTGGCCCTGCAGGGCCGCGGATGGGTCACCCGCGCCCACGGCCAGGGTCGTGGACGGGCCAGCCGTCTGGTGCATGCAGGGTTGGATGGCCCTACCGTAAGAGCACCATCCTCATTGCCTTTGTCTGTCCATCCGCGTGAACGATACGATGGTAGTAGACCCCACTGGGAACCTGCTGAGATGCCAAGGATGTCCCCCAAGCCACGTCGTGCCGGCCAGGCCCAAGGCTTCCAAGAACCTCGCGTTCGATCTCCCGTCCTGAGACGTCATAAGTCACCACTGCTGCGTTGGACAACCGGCGTGTCGCAACGAAGGAGACGGTTGTCGCGCTGATGCCAGGATTCGGCTGCGCTGAGAGGCTGTGGATTGCAGGCAATGTCCGAGCATTCTGCTCTGCATCAATCCCGCTGAAGCCTTGAGGCATGATGTACTGGTCGATGTCGCCATCCCCGTCCAGATCGAGAGACACGGGGAAGAAGTCCAGGGTGTCAGCCACAGAGAGGTAGGCGATAGAGGAATCCGTTACGACGAAGGGATCATAGCGGATCCAGAAGACCTCCTGTGATGCGTGACGATAGAGGAACCCGAGATCCAGGGTGTCTGTGCTCGTGGCATGGAGCTCGATGTCAATGGCAGAGTGCGGATTGGGCAAGCCGGTGCCAATTGGACTTGGTTCGGGACCCACGTGAGCCCAGTTCAATGTGTCGCCGTGTGTGCCAAAAACGAAGGTGCCCGTGAGACCCAGGCTGTCCAGATTCGTCCAGCAGTCGTTGACTCCGATTCGCAGGCAGGCTCCGCCCCGCACCATGATCTCGCTTGAGTACTCAACTTCGACCTCTGGGAAGGTTGCTCGAATGTGCGCCGCGAGTGAGTCAATCCCACTGTGCCTGCTATTGAGTTCCCTTCCTATGTCATACAGATCCTCAAGAATCAGGTCATCCGTGCATGCGATGGCGGTCCCGGCTGCCCCTGTGATTGCGCTGGCCACGGTGCCCGGGCCTGGCAGGAAGTCGAGCACGAGATCAACTCCCCCGATGAGACCGGCAAGGCCAGCGACGCCGGCACCGAGGTAGTTCCCGGCCCGGAGACGCTCGCCCATCTTGCATCCTGCGTCGACAAAGAGCGCCGCGCCAAACGGAGCTCCGGCATGCGGGATTGCGGCCAGCATGGAGAACGAACACGCTGCTCCTGGAGGGAGGCATTGGGAGCTGCTCAGCTCCTCCTCAAACTCCTCCAGTTGCTGGGGGGTCAGGACCATTCCCTCGAAGGCATCCGGATCCTGGTAGCCGTAGTAGCTTTGCCCCTGCTCCCGAAGATCCAGCAGCAAAGTGAATGCCCAAGGGTGTGGTTCGTTGGGAACTGACCAGTAGAAGTGGGATGTGTGTTCGCCCCCAGGGGAAAGCCCGAATCCGTCCGAGCCCATTGCGTAGTTGTGCCCGAGATTGGACTCCAGGTCAGCCACGAGTGTCAGCTGGTCAGAGTCACCCCAATTGCTCCGCGTAACCACAGTCAGCTGTGCCGTATCTACGCCGTTTTGGTATACACGCTGATTGAATTCCGCGGATACGATCTCGTACTTGGGATCCGGCGGGTCGCCAACGGTCCAGATCTTCCACTCGGAAATACCAACACCGCCGATGCCAAGAGCATTGTCGGCAATCAGCTCGACTGAGAAATACCCCGGCGTTCCGAGATCCACTTCGAAGGGATCCCAAACGTATACCTGGGTACACCAATCCCATACTTCATACACCATACGTGAGTAGGGTACCGATGCTCCATTCACAAGACACGTTCCCATGACGTGGAATACATGTCCTTCACACGTGGTATCGGGGAAGTCACGTCCGTGAATGTGGACAGAAGCAGTGCCAGAACCTCGCGCGAGCAAGATCTGCGGAGTGGGACTGAAGAAAACCCCACTATGCAATAGGGGTGGGGGCCCGTGGCTGTAGGGCAGTGTCCCGAGCAGTTCGTTGGCGAATGCGGTCGGGATACTTACGGCTGCCAGGGAAAGAAACGCTAGAGTGAGTGCACTTGTGGATGTCACCTTTGAGGCCATGGCCACCTCCTGGGTCCTGGGTGGGACGATGATGACCGACCGGACCTGTTCAGATTCTATCACGCGTGGATCTCGGCATTGAAGACTTGCTGCTTGGTCGTGTGTGCCGGACGTCCCGGGCGCTACCAGCCATCCAACGCACGCATCACCCGCGGACGGGCCTGGCGTGGCCCTGGCTCCCCCGGGGGCGAGGCGAGCCCTGGCTGTTGGAGCCAGGGCCGTGACAGGACCGGCCGTCGGGTGCATGCGATTGTTCTCGGTCTGCTTCTTCAGAGTCCATCCGACCACCGACGGGGATCAACGTCGCATCACAGGAACCGTCTGTCGGTAGGATCTCTGAAACTGGCCAGCTGCTATTCCAACACCATGTCAAGAATCATCGTCTCAAGCCGGCCCGTGGACACACAGGCCACATCCTCCGACGTTGTGTCCTGATTCGTATTGAAGTCGATGATCGCGCTCTCCTTAGGAAGCGATTGCGTTCCTTGGTGAATCTGAAGCACCCCCGCGATTCCCTCTGCGGTTCCGCTCTTGGTTACGGTCATGAGATACTTCACATTGACAGATACCTTTGTACCATCGCCTTCCGGCGCCACGTACACGTTGATACGTCCCTCGAGGGATGTATCACGCTGGATATTGTAGACATAGTACGCATTCTCGCCAGCCTGGCGTGCTGTCTTGTAGAAACCCTGGCCGGCAATGGGGTAGGCATACGTCTGCCCTTCATAGCTCCAGGTCGACGTGCCGCAGTCTACATAGCCTTCTGGATCTGGCGTGGAGAACGACAGGCTGATGAAGTTAGATTCCTTGGAGATGTTGTTGACGACGAAGAAGCTCTTCGCCAAGTCCTCGATGAGACTCTGCCATACGCGGTCAAACGGCAAGTCGAAGTACCGCTCGTTCTCGACCGTGGATTGCTGTGGCTTGGTAACGTCCAAGGTCGATTTGGGGGCTGTGGCACAACCGAGTGTCAGGGTCAGTAGCAGGAGCGCAGCAAGCTTGCCCATGGGCACCTCCGGCGGAATGTAGGTTCGGTCTATTGCCAGATCCTTCCGAGTCTGTGACCAACTTCAGTCAGGGATTGTCCGCCCTATAAACTTTGATCATCAAGAATAATGTCGGTGGTGTGCCAGTCCGAGAACGTGTTTTCGACAACAAGGATAACCCCACTATCATCCCTAGGCCGCAGTATAACCCCTTCTCCTCCCGGCACGCCACACCGCCAATGTTCCACGACCCAACGACCTCCACGTCCATCCGTCAACCGCGATCCGCGTTATCCATGCTCTGATATGTGGCTATCCTGATCACAGGGCGGAAACGGCATCGCTTCGGGACGCCGCCACCCGGGAGTCAAGGACCGTCGGAGCCTCGACGGATCCGGCCAGGCAATCGGTGGGCCTACCTGCAGATCATCCAGCGGGCTGTTCATCCACCCCCCTGCCGCCCCGATTCAGAACGTGCAGATACAGCATCGTCGTATTCAAGTCGGCGTGTCCCAGAAGTTCTTGTATGGTTTTCACGTCGCAACCCCTTAGCAGCAAATGCGTTGCGAAGGAGTGGCGCTTATGCCGATATCGGCATAAGCGATACACCCCGTCAAACCAGACCCGTCACCTCTGGCCTCGGGCGGGCCGACCACGAAGCGGACCGCTACGCGGCCATCGATGGTGGAATCCACACCGAGGGCCCGGATCTGGGGGATCGATCACTTCCTGATCCGTCCCGACGGTATCGGCGTGATCGACACCCCGGAGACGCTGAGCAGGGATGGCCTGCACGTCTTGGGTCACGCGCGCGGCTACGTCCTGCGCCCGGAGGGCGCGCCCGCGCCGGTCCTGGAGGCGATGCTCGAGCCGGGCTTCAGGTGGCCGGACGTACCGTTCCAGATACAGGGTGCGGTGATGTTCCGCACGGCGCACCCCGAGCTGGAGTGGATGAACCGAACCGTTGCCGTGATTCGCGGGCACGTTACGATGAGCACCGGCCGTCTCGTGATCGAGGCGCGCGCGGTTGCCTGAAAGAAGCGCGTGCGTTCGTCCGGCCCCGACCGAAGCAAACGCTTGCATCGGTCGGGGCCGCGAAAGCCCGCCTCCTGGATGCCCTGCGCCGATTCGAGGAAGCCGACGAAAGGGGTCTCGAGGGCATGGACCACCCGCTCTTCGGGTCCATGACGGCGCAGGGGAGGCGGCTGCTGGCCTTCAAGCACCTGGACCACCATCTGGAGCAGTTCGGCGTGTAGAGCAACCGGGTCCCGGGCAGACGCTTGCCTCCGGATCCCGACCTCTCGGGCAATCAATCTCACCACCCCGCTTCTGATGCCTCAAGGCGTCGCGGGACCTCTAAAGTCCGCTGTCAATGGGTGTCTGGTGACGCTCCATGAAGGTCTAACTAACGATAAATCAATATATTACAGCCTTCGACCCTGCTCGTGAGGATTTCGAGGTGTATGACTTGACATATACACCTCTTCTGTCGTACATTTCGTGTAGCAGTGTATTACGAACCTAATTCACCCGGGGTGACGTAGAGGCGGGTGTGGTGAGAGCAGAAGGAGAGAGAGCCATGAAACGGCACGTGATGATCCTGGGCGCGGCGCTCCTGGCGGCGGCGCTGCTGTGGCCGTCCGAGCCGCGGGCCTACAACGAGGGCGAGCAACAGGAAGGGTCGTCTCTGCGGCTGCGGATCGACATGGGGCTCGGGCCCGATGCATCCGGCTCCGACATGCAGGCGGTCATCATCCTGGAGAGGTGGAAGAACCGGTCGGTCGAGATCACCATTCCGATCGAGCTCCATGCCGACGACCCGCGCGGCGACGCGCGTCGTCCCTGGTGGCGGGAGGGCCGGGAGCGCGAATCGCTGCTGGATGCGGCCGTCCGCTGGTCGGGTCGGCTCGTGGTGAAATGGGTGAAGGAGTGGCTCCTGCTTCGGCGCACCAACTGAGAGGCGCACGCGGATGCTGATCGTCGTCGACCTGCATAGTGGCGTGCCGGTGTACCGGCAGGTCATGGATCAGGTCAAGTTCCACGTCGCCAGCGGGCTGCTCAAGCCCGGGGACGAGCTGCCCTCGACCCGCGCTCTTTCCGCGGAGCTGGGCGTGAACCCGATGACGATCAGCAAGGCCTACAGCTATCTGGAGCGCGAGGACGTGGTCGAGCGACGCCCCGGTCGGCCGCTGGTGGTCAAGCCGGTGCGCAGCGACGAGAGCCGGGCTCGCAAGATCGATCGACTGCGCGAGAGTCTCGGTCCGACCGCCACGGTGGTGCGCCAGCTCGGCATCTCACGCGAGGAAGCGCTCCGGGTCTTCGAGGAGCTGTTGGACCGGGAAGACCTCGCCCGCGACGACGAAGTGAACGACGCGCACCATGAGGAGCGCCCCGCAGCCGATTCCGGACCCGGCGGGCGGCCCCCAGGAGAAGATGGAGAAGATCAAGACGGAACGGAGGAGTTCGACTCATGAACGTGGTCGCATTCGACAACATCCACCGGGCCTACCAGCGCGGCGTCGATGTGCTCGCCGGGGTCAGCTTCGACATCGGCCCAGGCGAAGTCGTCGGGCTGCTGGGCAAGAACGGAGCGGGCAAGACGACGCTCATCCGCATCGCCATGGGGATGATCGAGCCTCAGGAGGGCGCCGTGCGGCTCTTCGGGCTCGATCCCCGCGAGAAACCGGTCGAAGTGAAGCGGCGGGTGGGTTACGTCTCCGAAGATCAGATTCTGCCCAACTTCCTGCGCGTGCGCGAGGTCGTGCAGCTTCACCGCGATCTCTATCCAACCTGGGACGACGCCATGGCCGCGGACCTGATCGACCGCTTCCGGGTGCCCTTGGCCTCCAAGGTGGGCAAGCTGAGCAAGGGTCAGGCGCGTCAGGTGGCCTTGTTGTGCGCGGTGAGCCACCGGCCCGAGCTGCTCATACTCGATGAGCCGGCGGGGGGCCTGGATCCGGCCGCGCGCCGCGAGTTCCTCGAAACGTCGATCCAGCTCCTGAACGAGGCCGGCTCCACCATCCTCTTCTCGTCGCATCACATGAACGACGTCGAGCGCCTGGCCGCCCGCATCGTCCTGCTGCATGACGGGCGGGTCCTGGTGGACAACGCACTCGACGATCTGCGCGAGGCCTTTGCGGTGGCGCTGGTGCCGCACGCCCCCGGTGTCGACCGCGAACGGTTGCGCGCCATGGAGGATTGCCTGGGTGTGCGCGATCGCACCGATGCGTTCCACGCGGTGTTCCAGATGGATGCGTCCAGCGCCTGCGCGCGGATCGAACGGGAGCTCGGCGTCTCGGACGCCCGCTGCCGGAGCGTCGATCTGGAGGAGATGTTCATCGAGCTGGTGGGAGGCCAGGCATGATCGCCCGGCTGGTGCGTCAGGACCCGGCGCTCGAGAGCCTTCCCGTGGCTCTGGTGCTCGCGGTCGCGATCGGCTTCTTTCTGCGGATGCTCGTGTCCGCAGCGGCCGAAGGGTCCGGGGACGTATTATCCCAGATCGGCGAAAGCTGGGTGGGCCTCAATTTCCTCAGCGTCTGGTACGTGGGCTTGATGCTCTTGCTCTCGGGCAATGTCTCGACCCGTTGCAGTCAGCTCAGCCTGACGCTTCCGTTGCCGGCCCGGCGCTTGTGGCACGCGCGGATGATCGCCCTGTTCACCATCTGCGCACTGCCCTGGGTGATCATCACGCTCATCGTCGGCTTCCGGAGTGAGGCGTTGACTGCCGGAGGCGCGCCCTTCGATACCGGTGTGCTCGTGCTGGGTGCGCAGGCGATCGGCGCCTATCTGCTGATGATCGCCGTGACCCAGAGTCCGCACCCGGACCGCGACCGCCTGGCGCATACCGCCGGCTACTGGACCTTCCTGATCGCCGTCGCCGCCGGAATCGCGGTGCTTCTGGGCTTCACGGCGGGCTCGCCCTGGGCGACGGCGGCCATCTGGCTCGTCGCGGTCCTCCTGGCGCTGCGCATCCGCCGGCGGATTCCCGCCGCATTCCGCACCGTGCCCACGGAAGTAGGGAAGAGGAGATCGTTCACGCGCACGACATCCAAACCGCGATCGGGCAAGGCGGCCACGCCACCGATCGGGGTCGACGCTCCTTTCGTCCGTCCGCGGCGCTGGCTTCTTCAGGCGACCCTCGCGCGCTGCTTTCTGGGCCATCCCCTTTCGATGCTCCTCTTGCTGGTGACCTGCGGATACGCCTTCATGATGGTGAAGGCCTACTTCGACGGTGACGAGGTCTGGTTTCAAGGAGTGGCCATCGTGGCCTGGATCCACGTGGTGATCTACCAAGCCGTTATCCGCTTGGCGCGGGTGGATGCATGGCCGGTGGCCCGCCGTGCGCACGTGGCCGCCATTGCCGTGCCCATCCTCTGCAGTCTGGCCGCCGGCGCGGCCATCGGGTTCGTGGTGGAGTCGGTGGCGGGCCCCGAGCAGTTCAGTCAGATTGCGCTCAGACAAGGGCGCTTGGAGTACCCGAGTGAGTACATGCAGGTGGCCTGGGACGGCGATGTACCGCCCGTGACGGCTCCCTGGGGGGAGCAATACGCACCGCGGCCGTTGGCCATCGCACCCGGCGTCAAGGTTGCCGTTTACGATCCCTATGGGTTCACCGAAGATCACTCTCCCGCCTTCATCGCTTTTCAGGTCGAGCGGGCAGTCCGCGCCATTCACGGTGGGAAGTATGCATCCGGGAGCGCTGCGCATGCGGATTCGTTGGAGCTTGGGATGCCGAAGATGATCGGGATGCGGAGCATCCCGTTGCATCCGGATGCTCCGGCCCCGGGAAGGGCGCGCATGTTCGCCCTGGCGACGTTCCTGACCGCGATGTTCAGCGGACTCTTCACGAGCATGGGGCTGGGGCAGTTCTCGAATACGCTGAGACCGGGTCTGTACAAGAGAACGATGACAGCGATCGCTGGTCTGGCGATGCTGGGGATTCTCGGATCCATTGCCCTGAACAACCTGGGCTATGTGGATTTCGATGCGGTCACCGCGCTGCCCCTGATCCTGTTGCGCAAGCTTGGAGAGTGGCTGCCGGTGTCCGGGGTCGTGTTGTGGGCGGTTGCCGGCCTTGGGGTGGGGGCGGCCTACGCGATCATCCAGCGGAGGTTTCAACGTCTGGAAGCACCCTTGGGCTTGACACGATCCTTCATGAGGGAGCACTAGGATTCGCCATGCAACCGACGGGAGCGCGCGCATGATCGGCAGTTTGATGAAGAGAGACCCCATGGTGCGGCCGCTGGCGCGGTGGACGCTCGCGGTGGTGCTCTTCGTGTTGGTGTCGGTCTCGCTACAGGCCACGCACGACGCCGCCGGGGGATCGGGTGAGCTGGGCGGCGGATTGCGGGTGCTGCGGGTGCTGCTGCTCTGGCTGCCGGCCGCCATGTTTATGATCATCGCCGCCTTCTCGTCTCGGGGAAACGAGCTGGACCTGGCCATGCCGATCTCGGGTCGCACGATCTGGCTGGCCCATCTGCTGAGCACGGTGGCCGTGACGGTGACCATCTTGGTCACCGCGGCCCTTCTGGACCGCCTGGGACAGTGGCTCCTTTACCGGGCCTTTCCAGAATTGCACACAGAGCCGGTCGTTTTGCGCTTGCTGCCCTTCGCCGTGGCGTGCGCGATGCTGACGGCCGTTATCCTCCAAGCCCTGGGACCGGGCCGGTTCCGCTCGTCTCTTGGCTTCCGCAGACTGGGCATGGTGCTGGGGATCGTGCTGGCCGGCGGTGTGGCCGCGTGGGGGCTGTCGCACGCCCCCGCTTGGCTCGCGCTCGCGCCGTTGGCCGCGGCGGTGGGGGGCGTCCTCTACCTGCACGAGCGCGTGCCGCCGGTGCTCCACTTGGTGGACCGTGCCCCGACTGCCGATGGCCCGGCCGCAGCGGCGCGCGGCGCGGCCCCGCGACCCGTCACCGCGCACGAGAGGTTGCCCGTCGCCGGTGGCGGCCGGGCCCTCTTGCTGCGTACCGTCGGGGAGTCGATGCTTGGGCGCTGGGTCCCCTGGATGTTGATGCCCATCGTGGCGGTCTACGGCTGGCTCACCTCGGGCGCGATGCATGCGCTCGATGGGGGCCGGGACAGCCGCACGATCTACATCTTCCTGGCGGCCTATCTCTTGCTCGTCACCGTCCTACCCTCATTGCGCCGGTTGGCGCTCGTCGATGCGTTGCCGATTCCCCGGCGCCTCATCTTCGCGCTGACGGCGCTGCCGGCAATCCTCGTGTACGTCTTGGGTTACGGGGTCGGGTCGCTGAGCACGGCGATCTTCGGCGGTGAGCGCGAGGCGATTCTCTTCTCGGCACGCGACGAGGCAAGCCCTCCGGCGGTCCGCGTGCTGCTGGAGTACTTCGAGATCGCCTGGGATGGCGATGCCCCCTCCATCGTCGCGCCATGGGGCGAGACGCAGGAGCCCATGACGATCCCGGTGCAAGAGGGCCTCCGGCCGATCCTGTACAAGCCCTTCTCCACACCCGAGGGCAGCTCGATCGACTTCGTTGCATACCAGATCAGCCGCGCGGCGCAGGCGATCTACGGCGCGTCGATATCCCCAGAGGAGATCAAGAATCGTTACTTGAGGCTGGATGAGGCGGGTCATGTGGCGCCGCGCCATCCGGAGGGAATCTCCCTGGTTCGCGATCATCCCCATCTGCAAAGGCAGGCGCTCGCGCCCGTGTTTCCATTCATGATGGCGTGGGTCTGTGGGGCCTACTTGCTTTTCCTGACCGTCGCGTTGCGCATTCAGCGCCGACGCGTAAACGAATCCACCCGCAAGGCGATCTCGTGGATCGCACTGCTCGTGTTGCTCGGTCTGATGCTGGCCATGATCGCGGGAGACATGGCCGGGGTCTGGGACATTCACACGCACTGGAGCGCCATCAAGATCCTCCTGCATCAGGTCACCCACATCGGGCCTCTCGGGGCCGCGGTGATCTGGGCGGGATCGGCGGTGGTGCTGGCCGGCACGTATCTGCTGGCCGAACGGCAATTCATGCGCCTGGAGGCGTCCGCCAAGGCGAACCTGTCCGCACCCTGGCTCTTGGGGTGCGGCGAGTGACGGGGCGTTGCGACGGGACACAGATGAAAGGGGAAGATTATGCGTAGACACCGGTTTGGAAGGACGAACCTCCGAGGCGAGCTCCACGTGAGCATCGGATGCGGTCATCCTGTCAGCGGGACGGCCGGCAGGCTGGTGGGGGCGCTGGTCGCGATCGGCCTCCTGCTGAGCTTCGGGCAGGCCGGCGTTGTACAGGCCGGGCAGGAGACGACGGGCGACGGCGTGCTTCATGTCCGCAACGACGCCGCCCCGCGCGATGGGGAGCAGGTCTGGACCCTGAAGGAACAGTGGCGGCTCGGCGGTGCGGATGAGGAGGATGTGCTCCTGGGCGTGGTCTCGCAGGTGATTGCCGATGAGGGGCGCGTCTACCTGCTGGACTACCAGCTCTCGCAAGTCCATGTGGTCGAGCCCGACGGTTCCTACGTGACCAGTCTCAGCCGCGAGGGGGAGGGCCCCGGCGAGGTGCGGCAACCTCTCGATCTCCTGATCACGCCCGATGACAACCTGGCGCTGATGCAGTCGTTTCCGGGCAAGCTGGTCAAGATCGACCGCCAGGGCATGCCCCAGGGCAGCATCACCTTCGGGGGCACCGATCCCACGCAGGGCGGCGTCGTGGCCCTCACCGAAGCCGTCGCGATCGAGGACGGCTACGTGATCGCCGGCACCGAGATCGAGACCGGGCCTGCAGGCCAGAAGCGGATCAGCTTCGTGGCGGCCTGCGATGCGGAGGGCACGGAGCGGTTCCGCCTGGAAGAGAAACCGATCGAGTTCGACATCGCCAACCTCCGCATCGTCGAGAAGGACCAGTACGTCGTGGCGCGCAACAATTGGGCCGTGGGCCCCGACGGGCGCATCTACACGGCGCCCGATCGGGATCGGTACTTGATCCACGTCTACGGCGAGGACGGCGCGCTGCAGCGAGTGATGGAGCGCACATTCGAGATGCCCGAGCGCACGCAGGAGGAGAAGGATCGCGTGCGCGAGCGGCTCGAGGCTCTGGTGGCGCGCGTGCCGGTCGAGATCAGCGTCGAAGTGGCCGACACCGAGCAGACCATCGCCGCCATGCAGTTCGACGGCGAGGGGAATCTGTGGGTGCAGCACGGCGCCAGCGACAAGAACCTTCCCGAGGGCGTCCTGCAACGCATGGACGTCTTCAGCCCCGACGGCCACTACCTCCGTTCGATCGCGATCCGCTGCGAAGGCGATCCCGACTCCGACCGCTTGGTCTTCTTGAAGGACGGGCGTATCATTCGCCTGGCGGGCCTGTTCGAAGCCTTCGCGGCCATGCAGGGCGCGGGCACGTCGGACGAGGAGGAAGAGCAGCCGCTGGAGGTGGTGTGCTACGAGGTGGCGCGGTAGCCGCCCGGGAGCGGGTGGCCGTGTTCCGGTTCTACGCCGAGTTGAACGACTTCCTCCCGCCCGACCAACGGTTCACCGACATCCACTACCGCTTCCGCGGCTCGCCGGCGGTGAAGGACGCGATCGAAGCGCTGGGGATTCCCCATCCGGAAGTGGACTTGATCCTCGCCAACGGGGACTCGGTCGGCTTCGGGCATCATCTGGCGCCGGGCGACCGCATCGCCGTCTATCCGGTCTTCGAGGGCATCGACATCTCCCCGATCGTGCGGTTGCGCGAGCGGCCCCTGCGCCGTCCGACCTTCGTGGCCGACGGCCATCTCGGTAAGCTGGCCCGCCGCCTGCGGCTGCTGGGATTCGACGTGGTCTACCGCAACGAGTTCGACGACCTGGAGATCGTGCGCTGCTCGGTGCGCGAGCATCGCATCATCCTGACGCGGGATCGGGGTCTGCTCAAGCACGGAGCGGTCACCCACGGCTACTGCGTTCGGTCGACCCACCCGGCCGAGCAGGTCCAAGAGGTGTTGCGACGCTTCGACCTGCTCGGCCTCGTGCGCCCCTTCAGCCGCTGCATCGCCTGCAACGGCAGGGTGCGGGAGGTGGAGAAGAAGGAGGTGCTCAGCGAGCTGCAGCCGCTGACGCGCCGGTACTACGAGCGCTTCTACCGGTGCGACGCCTGCGGCCGGATCTACTGGGAGGGGTCCCACTTCGAGCGCATGCGCGACCTCGTGCGTCGGATGTGTGCCTCCGCAACTCCTTCCCATTGAAGTAATTGAGTCCGAACCCCTGGTCGGTCCCACATCCACCCAGCGAAAAATGAATCTCGACACGGTGATTTCAGTATATTATCATAGTGATATCAAACCGATAGAGGAGGTGTGTCATGATCAAGGAGAAGACGATCCGGACAGCGTCGGGCTATGGCATGCTCTTCATCCTGGTGCTGCTGCTGGCCTTCGGCGTGGTGCTCTTCATCACGGCGATCGCCGGCCAGCAGCTCTGGCTGCTGGTGCCCGCGATTGCGATCCTGGTGATCAACCCGTTCCTGCTCACTGGGCTCTTCGTGGTCAATCCGAACGAGGGGCGTGTGGTGCAGCTCTTCGGAAAGTACGTCGGCACGACCAAGCAGCCCGGCCTGCGCTGGGTGAATCCCTTCTGCACGCGCAAGCGGGTCTCCCTGAGGGTGCGCAACTTCGAGAGCGGCCGGCTCAAGGTCAATGACAGCGACGGCAACCCGATCGAGATCGCCGCGGTGATCGTGTGGCGCGTGGTTGACACGGCCGAAGCGGTCTTCGAGGTCGATGACTACGTCAACTTCGTCCAGGTGCAGAGCGAGTCGGCCTTGCGCAATCTGACCACCTCCTATCCCTACGACTCCCACGACGATGATCAACTCGCCCTGCGCAGCCACACCAACCAGATCGCCGATCACCTGAAGCAGGAGATCCAGGACCGGCTCGAGAAGGCGGGGGTGGAGGTACTCGAGGCGCGTATCAGCCATCTGGCCTACGCGCCGGAGATCGCCAGCGCCATGCTGCAGCGCCAGCAGGCGTCGGCCATCATCGCCGCCCGCCAGAAGATCGTGGAGGGGGCCGTGGGCATGGTGCAGATGGCGCTTGAGCAGCTCGCCGAGAACCAGGTGATCGAGTTCGACGAGGACCGCAAGGCGGCCATGGTCAGCAATCTGCTGGTCGTGCTCTGCGGCGACCGTGACCCGCATCCCGTGATCAACGCCGGCTCGCTGTATCAATAGGGGGAGTGGTGGCACGACGGAAGTCCTTCCTGCTGCGCATCGATCCGGCTCTTCTGGAGGCGCTGCGGCGCTGGGCCGATGATGAGCTGCGCAGCGTGAACGGTCAGATCGAGTATCTCCTGCGCCAGGCGCTGGCCGATGCGGGCCGGCGGCCGGAGAAGCGATCCGTCCGTGCGAGGAAGGCGAACAGGGAGGGTGACAGCGGCGGCGCGGAAGGCGCCTAGACCCAGGCCGGACCCCGGCCCGGGCCTGGAGTCCGCCGTACCCGCCGCCGGTCCGCCGGCATGGGCGACTACTACCGTGACAAGCTGGCGGCCGACCGCTTGCAGCGCTGCTACGAGGTGGCGCCGCCGGCGATCCTGGCCTACCTGCGGGCGGAGGTGGACCACGTCCGTGGACGCCTGCCGCTGCATGGACGCGTCCTCGAGCTGGGCTGCGGCTACGGCCGCATCCTCCCGGACCTGGCCGACGCGCACCGCACCGTGATCGGCATCGACAACGCCGTCGACAGTCTCCGGATGGGCATCGGATTCCTGGCCGCAGATCCACGGTGCTGGTTGGCGGCCATGGACGCCGTCCGGCTCGGGTTTTCCGACAATCTCTTCGACGGCGTGATCTGCATCCAGAACGGGATCTCGGCCTTCAAGCGCGACCCGGCGGCGCTGGTGCGCGAAGCGCTGCGGGTGGCGCGGCCGAATGGATGTGTGCTCTTCTCCAGCTATGCCGCGTCCTTCTGGAAGGAGCGGCTCACCTGGTTCCGCATCCAGGCATCCCACGGGCTTCTGGGCGAGATCGACGAGGAGGCGACCGGCGACGGCGTGATCGTCTGCCGGGACGGCTTCCGCGCGACAACCTTCGGCGAGCGCGAGTTCCGGCGGCTGGCCGACGAGGTGGGCGTGGCCGTCAGGGTGGAGGAGGTGGGCGGATCGAGCCTGTTCGCCGAGTTCGTCAAGGCTGCGGGCTAGACCAGGCTGCAGGCGGCGGATGGGGGCGCCTGGGCGAGTCGCTGCCGGAGCGTGGCGCTTGCGCGGTCTGCGGCCAGGATGGGACGATGCCGACACAGGGCTTCGATGGCGCCATCGAGCAAGACCAGATAGGAGGACGTCATGGAAATCAGCGCACGCAACATGCTCAAGGGCAAGGTGACCGCGGTCACGCCGGGGGCCGTGAACACGGAGGTGGTCGTGGAGCTGCCCGGCGGGAACCAGCTCGTGTCGATCATCACGATCCAGTCGGCCGAGCGTCTTAAGCTGGCGGTGGGCAAGGAGGTCTACGCCGTCATCAAGGCGTCCAACATCATGATCGCCACCGACTAGCGGGCATCCAGTCGGCGCCCATCGCACAAACCAGGGAGGAGCGTCCCGCCGGCGCCCATCGCACAAACCAGGGAGGAAACGTGGCTCGCGAGCCGATTGCTTTCGAAGACCTGCGCGTCAACGCGCACCATCTGTGGCTGAAGAAGTGGTTGCTGCTGACCGTGGGGGACTTTGCCGCGGGGGACTACAACACCATGACGGTGGGATGGGGCAGTCTCGGGACGATGTGGAACCTGCCGTTCGCCCAGGTCGTGGTGCGGCCCACGCGCCACACCTACGGCTTCTGCGAACGGTTCGACAGCTTCACGCTGTGCGCGTTCCCTGAACGTCACCGCCAGGCCCTGCAGCTTCTGGGCACGACCTCGGGTCGGGAAGGGGACAAGATCGGCCGCACCGAGCTGACGCCGGTTGCGAGCACGCAGATCGCGTCGCCCGCCTTCGAGGAGGCGGAGCTGATCCTCGAGTGCCGCAAGATCTACTGGGATGATTTCGATCCCAGCCGCTTCCTGAAGCCGGAGATCGAGAAGAGCTATCCCGAGAAGGATTATCATCGCATCTACTTCGGGGAGATCGTGGCGATCGAGGGGGTTGCCGGCTACCGGCAGTCTCCGGCCCCCTAGACGCGGTCGAACGCCGTCGGCACCGGCGAGCGGAGGGCATGGAGGTTCGGCCATGCGGCCCGGAAAGAGACCGCCGACGATCTACATCGTCTCGGGCGCCTCGGGCGCCAGCGCGCAGCAGTTGGTCCACACCGTGCTGGTTCAGTTTCCGTCGGTGGACGTGCCGCTGCAGCGCGTGGCGCACGTGCGCACGATGGAACAGGTGGCGCACGTGGTGGCGGCGGCCGAGCGCACCGGCGGCGTGATCGTGCACACCTTGGTGGACGTCAAGCTGCGCCATTCGCTGGTGCGGATGGGCCGCCAGAGTCATGTCACGACCATCGACCTGATGGGCGACCTGCTCACCTATCTGTCCAACACCCTTGGCATCCAACCGGTGGGCCAACCGGGACTTTATCGGCAGCTTCACCAGGAGTATTTCGAGCGCGTCGCGGCCATCGAGTTCTCGGTGGAGCACGACGACGGCCGCAACCTGCAGGACCTGCCGAAGGCGGACATCGTCCTGACCGGCGTCTCGCGCGTCGGCAAGACGCCCCTGTGCATGTATCTGGCCGTCTTGGGCTGGAAGGTCGCCAACGTGCCCTTGGTGCTGGGGATGGAGCCCCCTCCGCAGTTGTTCCAGGTGGACCGGCGCCGGGTGATCGGTCTCAGCATCGATCTCGACCGGCTCATCGTGCACCGGCGCAAGCGCGAGGGGCGCATGGGCACCATGGGTATTGCGACCTACACCGATCCGCAGCGTCTGCGCGAGGAGATCCGCGCCGCGCAGCGCATCTTCCAGGAGGGTGATTTCACCACGCTGGATGTGACCAGCAAGCCGGTCGAGACGACCGCCGACGAGGTGATCGGGCTGATCACGGGCAAGCTGAAAGCCCACTCGCGGCGGCGGAAGAAGGAGATCTAGGCGGGGAGGCGTCGCACGGTGCGTGTCGTTCTGGCCAACGGTGAGGGTCGCGTGGGTGTCGAGGCGGCCGTCGAGCGATTGCGAGACGGCGGCGGCGTGCTCGACGCGGTGGAACAGGGCGTCCGGCACGTGGAGGCCGATCCCGACATCCACTCGGTCGGCCTGGGGGGACACCCCAACCTGCTGGGCGAGGTGGAGTGCGATGCGGCCATCATGGACGGCGCGACCCTGGCCTGCGGCACGGCCACCAACCTCGTGGGCATCCCTCACGCCGTCAGCGTGGCCCGGCAAGTGATGGAGCGCCTGCCGCACGTCTTTCTTGCGGGCGCGGGCGCCAACCGTTTCGCGCGCGAGGTCGGGGCCGAAGAGGCCGCGATGCTGACCCCGCCGATGCGGGCACACCACGAAGCTTGGCTGCAAGCCCACGTGCCGGCCGACCTGCGTCCGCAGTGGCCCGACGTGCCCCTGGCCGCGTTCGCGTGGGAATCCGCCCGCAATCTCCTGACCGGAGGTACCACGATCTTCCTGGCGCGCGACGCACAGGGCAACCTGGGCGCCGCCACCAGCACGTCGGGTTGGGCGCGCAAGTACCCGGGTCGCGTGGGCGACACGCCCATCGTCGGCGCCGGCCTCTACGCCGACAACCGCTACGGCGCCTGCGGCTGCACGCACACCGGCGAGGTGATGATCCGCGCCTGCACCGCCCGCTCGGTCATCCTCTACATGAAACGGGGCGCGAGCGTGGAGGAAGCGTGCCGCGAGGCGCTCGAGGACCTGCGCGCGCTGCGCGGTGGGCATCAAGGGCCGGTGGTGATTCACGCGATCGACCGGGATGGTCGACCGTGCGTGGTCAGCTCGCAGAACCTGGGCGAGAAGGTCGTGGCCTGCTACTGGACCGACGCCTCGGGCGAGATCGAGCGCATCGCTCCGGCGTGTGGCGACGGACACCGGGACGTGTAGGTCGGGACACCGGCCGCCTTCGTTGCCTCGCTCAGGGAGCAATCCGCTTCGTGTCCGCAATCCCTTCCCCGGATAGGAACTAGCGCTCCGGCGATCATCGCCGAGACACTCTGGTTCGCCTCTTGCACCATCACCTTTCCGGAAACGTGAGCGAACACCACGCGCCCGCGCGGGAAAGCCGCGACTTCGTGCGGAAGGCGCGGGTCGCATTGCGAACACCACGCGCCCGCGCGGGAAAGCCCGGGCGGAGCATCGAAAGAAATGGAGGTGGACCATGAAGGACAGCTTTCCAGACCGCAACACGCGGACAACGGGGTTCGGAATGCTCGCCCTGGCTGTGCTGGCTGTCGTGGGGCTCGTGCTCCTGGGCGCTAGTCCGTTCGGCTGCGGCGGGGACTCCGGGGACAACAGCGAAGGCGGACACGCGCAAGTCGCAACCGATGAGTCCGCGGCGCCGGCTGACGCCAGGCCCTCGGCCGCACGGTCGGAGCGCGCCGCGACCGGCGCCGTGAGCGATGGGGAACGAACTGCGGCGCCTTCCGCGAAGAAGGAGCAGCAGGAAGCCTCGGCGGCCAAGAGCTTGCAGAACGCGACGGCATCCGCCATGAGACAGCAGGACGCGCCGTCGTCAGCCCCCGCCGAGCCGGCGGCAGCAGACGAACCCCAACCGGGAACCGAATCCTCGGCTGCGGAGGGCAAACCCTCAACGCCGCCGTCGATCAGCTTCGCCACCGCCGAGTCGCTCTATCACGCCCGCCGTTTCGATGAGGCGGCGGCAGCATTCGATGCCTACACCCAGCGCCACCCGGACAACGCCTGGGGCTTCTACATGCTCGGTCTGTCCCGCTGGAAATCGGGCGAGCTCGAGCAGGCCGAGAAGGCGTTGCGCGCGACCATCGAACGCGACCAGGACCACGTGAAGAGTCACGTCAACCTGGCCCGTGTGCTGCTGGACGATCAGCGTCCTCGCCAGGCGCTTGCCGAAGCGAAGACGGCGGTCATGCTGGCTGCGGACCAGCCGGCGGTGCAGCGCACGCTCGGCCGCTGCCACCACGCGTTGGGTGAGTACGAGGATGCCGCCGCGGCTTACCGCCGCGCCATACATCTCGACCCGCAGGACGTGTGGGCGTTCAACAACCTGGGATTGCTCTACATCGAGCAGGAGCGCTTCGAGGAGGCCCTGCCGGCCTTGGCGCACGCGGTTTTGCTGCGTGACGACGTGGCCGAGTTCCAAAATAACCTGGGCGTCGCTCTGGAGCGCACCGGATACCTGCTGGATGCGGCCGAGGCCTACGCCAAGGCTCTGGAGGCCGATCAGAGCTACGCGAAGGCGGCGGTGAGTCTGGCGCGGGTGGAAGAGCGCAGCGCGCACGTCAGCAGCCCGCGGACCGATCTGCAGGCGTTGGCCGATCGCTACGACGCCGAGCCCGCTGGGTCGGCGGAGCAGGCCGCGGACGCCGACTCAGCCGGACCCGATGGCGCGTTCCTGCCCGAGGGTGATGAAGCAATGCGTGACACCAGCACGACGCCCGAGGTCGACCTTTCGCCGATCATCCCTCCCACGCAGACGGGCCTCGCGCAGTCCGATACGTCCCGCTGAGCCGGGTGGGGCATTCAACACGAGCGCAAGGCCGAAGGCTTCGCACCTACCGGCGCGTGAAGAGGATCGAGGGGCCCGGCGGCCCCTCGATCCTCCGACATGAGCAGGCTCTCCCGCATGATTGCCCTGGAATTCTCCGCGCGGGTTGTACTTCTCCAAAGGGCCATCCGGACTGACTCGACAGTCGCCAGGATTCGGTCGGCGGCTCGGAGTCGAGGACGTGGGCTCTTGAGCTTGAGGACAGTGAGTTGTTGACGCAGGGCCAGGTCTCGTCTGGACATGAACGTGGCGCGGATCAGCGCAATGGCGAACCCGAGGCATAGTAGCATCGAGCAAGGTCTGTCCCCGTGGGCGCGCAGGTGCACGCGTTGTCCTCATCCGAACAGCCGAGGATTACGACTGAAATCAACAGCGCCGCAGCGAGCGCCGGGATACGGGTTCTCACATTCCGCCGTGTCATGGTCTTGCTCCTCCTTCTTCCGCGCCGACCGCCGCAAGGTCACGCGATCCAACCGCTGAGTCTTTGGCGGCGCGGCGGCCCGGCATCCTTCCAGGTCGCGATGGATCCATGGAGCGTGCCAACATGGGACGCGAGTCGACGAAGGCGCGGAACGCGCTGTTAGGCAGGGAGATACGTTTAGTGTTGAGCACTTGAGGGGGGCGACACGCAGTGCACCTCTGTGGACTTGGTGTATCGATCCGTGTCGCCGGGCCCCCGGGCCGGCGCAGGTGGCGCAAGGGCGGTCGGTCATCCGACGCCTGCGGCGGAGAAGCGATCAGGTGCCCCTACTCGACGCCTAGCACGTAGAAGTGGAAGCCGACAGAGATGCCCTGACCCTGGGTCATGATCTCGGTCTGTGAGTCTCCCACCGCCGGGCTGGTCGAGCCGATCCCGATACCGTGAGCAGCCTGAATACTGAAGCGCGAGCTCAACCAATGCTCCACACCCAAGTGTGCCGTGATCGTGACAGCGGTGTCGTTGTCCCAATCGTTCTCGACATAGACCGGATCCGACGAGAACCCCACGCCCGGCCGCACAAAGAACTTGGTCTTCGCATCACCAACGACGACAAACGGCACGCCGAATTCGACATCAAAGGCAACCTTGGTTTCGGCCTCCTCAGCGACAGTGTACTCCTTGGCATCGAACCCGAGACCGACGTCCAGACCCAGCTTCTCGAAAAACCAGAAGCGTCCACCGACCGGGGCATCCCCATTGTAGAAGCCGAACCCGAACTTGAGATCATCCGTTGCCTGGGCGGAGGCTGCGATGGTGATCATGCCCGCCGCCACGAGGATCCACTTGAGTCGTCCTATGTTCATAACAACCTCCATGTCGGTTACGTTGTGCATCAGTCCAACGCCATACGAAGAAGGTACCGAATGTGTGCTTCGAAGCACGCATTGAGTTGCTTTCATCGTGACTACACAAGCCCTTTCCTGGCGACGAGGCGCTTCCGGATCGGCGCGAGGGGTGGCGCCGACCGCGTAGCACCTTATGAGGTATGCAGTTACGCTGCCACGCGACCGAAGACCGGCCGGTTGCTTCAGGCGATCGAGTCGTCCATCAGCGTCTGCCCGAGCAGGCTCGCGGCCAGTCGCCCAACCCACAGATTCCGGAAGAAGTTGCCGTGAGACCGCCGTTTCCCGTCCGCAAACTCCTGTCGATTCCCGTTCCATGCGCTACACTGGAAGAAGCCCCCTCGCACTGGTTCGTGCACGCGTAGTCCCCCATCGGAGGAACAGAGATTCATGATCCAGACGCACGAGGGCACAAGCCTTGAGGGATGGCTGCGGCCGCCGGTTTCGCGGCTGTTTTGCGGCTTGGGGCTTCTCATCACGATCGGCCTGCTCTCCGCCGCGGGCCCCGGCGCGAGCGCAAGCGCGGGCGACTGGACCGCCCGCGAGCTGGCCGACTACCACGCCCGCCGTTTGGCCGAGGTGCGCAGCGAGATCGCCGCGCGCGGCTACGGCTGGACGGCCGGTCCCACCTCGCTCGATGCGCTCACCCCCGAGGAGTTCGAGCGCATGCTGGGTCTGGTGCCCGATCCCTTGCTGCAGCGGGCCACCCGCCAGGCGCCTCCGGTACCGTTTGCGCCGCGCGACGACCTGCCCTCCCAGTTCGACTGGCGGGACCTGGGCGGCGTGACGGGCGTGCGCAACCAGGGCGCGTGCGGAAGCTGCTGGGATTTCGCCGCCGTGGGCGCGCTGGAAGCGGTGATCAAGATCCACGGTGGACACGATCTCGATCTCTCGGAGCAGCAGATCCTCTCCTGCGCCACACCGGGCACCGGTTGCGACGGATGCTCGAACCAGGTGGCATGGCTGTACGTCCGCGAACACGGCCTGGGCGCGGAGAGCTGTATGCCTTACCAAGCCAACGACAACATCCCGTGCGCCGAGGAAGGCTGCACGCCGATCGCGTCGGCCCGAACCTGGATCAACATCCCCGACGACGTCGAAGCGATCAAGACCGCCATCTACGAGTATGGACCGGTGCTGACGACGTTTCACGTGTACAGCGACTTCCGTTACTACACCGAAGGCTGTTACGAGCACTCGGGCACCGAGCAGATCAACCATGCCGTGGTCATCGTCGGCTGGAACGACGACATGTGCGACGGTGAGGGTGCGTGGCTGGTCAAGAACAGCTGGGGCACCGGGTGGGGGATGAGCGGTTACTTCTACATCAAGTACGGAAGCTGTCGTATCGGGGAAGGAACACAGCTCATCTACTACGATCCGGGCGACGCCATCGAGGCGCTGGCGACGCGTGTGGCCGACGAGGCCAGCGGCGACGGCGACGCCTGGTTTGATCCGGGCGAGACGGCCGAGCTGGCCGTCACCGTCCGCAACGGCTTCTTGGCCGGCACGCGGACGGGCGTGGCCGCGCAGCTTCAGCTCATCGAAGGGCCGGTCACGGTGCTCAACGGACAGATTGCGCACGGGACTCTCGATGCGGGAGAGAAGACCGAGCTGAACGAACAATTCGAGCTGCACGTGGATGAGGAGGCCGGGATCGGAGATGAACTGATCCTGCGCCTGCTGCTCACCGCCGACGGCGGCTACCAGATCGCGGACACGCTGACGCTTGTCGTGGGGGATGTCCCCGTGCTGCTCGTGGACGACGACCGCGGCGACCGGGCTCAGTCTTACATCAGCGGGGCGCTGGCCAATATCGCGGCGGCGCACCGTATCTGGGACACCAGCATCCTGGGCGCTCCGCCCGGGGAGGCGCTCGCGCGGTATCCGGCCGTCATCTGGGCCACCGGCGTGGCCGGCATCATGGAGGATGAGGATCAGCTCGCCCTGAGGGACTACCTGGACGGCGGGGGTGGCCTGTTGGCCACCGGCCAGGACATCGGTTGGGCCCTCGTCGAAGACGGCGATCAGGGCGACCTCGAGTTCTATCAGAACTACCTGCACGCGACCTACTGGGCCGACTTCCTGCTGGTGAACCAGCTCACCGGGGTGGAGGGAGACCCGATCGGAGATGGGCTGAGCTTCGAGATTGGGGGCGGCGACGGGTCGGCGTCTCAGGCCTATCCGAGCTGGATCGCCGCGCGCGGAGGCGGCGACGAGGTCGTCGAGTACATGCCCGACTTCTGCGGCGGCGTTCGCTGGGAGGGCGATCACAAGGTGGTGTACTACGCCTTCGGCATCGAGGCGGTCAATACCGCTGCCGATCGGGAGACGATCTTGATGCGCAGCCTGGGATGGTTGATCCCTGAGCACTTCGATTTCGAGGCGCCCGAGATCACCGTCACCTCGCCCAATGGCGGGGAGGTGTGGTGGCCCTGGATGGAGGTCACCCTCACGTGGGAGGCGTCGGACAACGTCGGCGTCACGGGCGTGGACCTGCTGCTCTCCCGCGATGCGGGCGCGAGCTTCGGCGATACGCTGGCCACCGGCCTCGAGAACACCGGCAGCTTCACATGGCAGGTCCAGGGGGCCGGTTCGGCCGAGTGTCTGGTGCAGGCCAGCGTCTGCGACGGGGCCGGCTGGATCACTACCGACACCAGCGACGGCCTCTTCACCATCGTCGACGGCGGTACCGGCGTATCCGATCGCCCCCTGAGCTTCCAGTTCAGCGGCGCCGAGCCCAATCCGTTCACCGGCGAGACGCGCCTGTCGCTCGCCTTGCCCGGCCCGCAGGGGGTTAGGCTGGGGATCTACGACGTGGGCGGGCGCCTGGTGCGGCTACTGCACGACGGGCCGCTGCCGGCCGGCAACCACCGCTTCCGGTGGTCGGGCGAGGATCAGTCCGGCGCCGCGGTGCCCGGCGGCATCTACTTCGTGCGGATGCGCCACGGTGCGACGGACGGACCGGGCGCAGGTCCTGCCACCGAGCACCACGGTCGCATCCTGCTTCTACGCTAATCCGAACCGGCTCGCTCGGCCGCGCATGACCCACCAGTTGTAGCCGCAGTAGCCGATCATCTCCTCCATTGCACCTCCCATGGGGACATCGCATCCAGCCTGCGAGGGGAGTGCCATCCAGCCTACTACACCGCTCTGGCGCGGGCATCGGGCGGTTGTCTCGCACCGGTCTTCGTAGGATCATCAGCCACAATCGCCGGCAGAATCGAGGCACTTCGGCCGCTGAAGGGCCGAGCGCAACACGGAGGCCGACATGCCCGCATCCAGCACATCCGTGCTCACCGACCCACATGTCCTCGTGATCATGGTCTACCTGCTCGCTCTGGTCGGGGTAGGGGTGGCCAAGACGCGGGCGGTCAAGGGCAGCGAGGACTTCATGGTCGCGGGGCGGCGTCTGCCGTGGTTCGTACTGGTGGGCACGCTGCTGGCGACCTGGATGGGCAACGGCTCGCTCTTCGGCGGCGCAGGCCTGGGATATCGCAACGGACTGGCGGGGCTCTGGTCCAGCGCAGGCGCGTGGCTGGGCATCGTGCTGGTTTTCTTTATCGCGCGCCGCATCCGTAACTTCGGCCGCATCACGGTGCCCGAGATCTTCGAGGCGCGCTACGACCGCACGGCCGGATTGCTGGCTACCATCACCACGGTGATCGCCTATCTAACGATCGTCTCCTACCAGTTCAAGGGCGGCGGCCGCGTGCTGTCGATCGTGACCGAGGGGCAGATCAGCATCGAGACCGGAATCATCATCACTGCGGTCTTCGCCATCGCCTACACGGTACTGGCCGGCATGCTGTCGGTGGTCTACACCGATGTCGTCAACGGCGCCCTGATGACGCTGGGCGTGCTGCTTGGGCTGGGGTTCCTGCTGGTGCATATCGGCGGCTTCGAGCCGATCGTCGACATCGCCGAGGCGGCGGGGAAGTGGAGATTGTTCGGCAACTGGCATCTGGAGAAGGGAGGGGGCGCGCCGGGACCCGTGATCGCGATCGCCTTCTTCGTGCCGACCATGCTGTTGCTCATGGGCGACGCCAACATGTACCAGCGCATCTTCAGCGCGCGCGACGCCGGCACGGCGCGCAAGGCGGTGCTCTTCTGGGTCGTGGGCGTGGTGATCCTGGAGTCCTCGATCGGACTGTTCGGACTCTGCGGCAGCGTCGCGGGGGAGCAGGGGCTGATCACGAACCTTGCCGCCCAAGGGGTGCCGGCCACCGAGAACGTGATCCCCACCGTCGCGCTGGAGCTGCTGCCCACCGCTTTGGGCATGTTGCTGGTGGCCACGATGATGGCGATGATCGTCTCCACCGCCGATTCGTTCCTGCTGGTGCCGGCCACCAACCTGACGCGGGATGTCTTCCAGCGCCACCTGGCGCCCCAGGCCTCCGAGCGGGTAGTGGTGCTGACCGGTCGGCTGCTGGTGTTGGCGCTGGGGCTGGTGGCCTTCCTGCTGGTCGATCAGTTTCCCACGATCCTGGAGGCCGCCTATACCGCCTATTTGGTCTACGGGACCTCGATCACGCCGGCGCTCCTGGCGGCCTTTTTGTGGAAGCGGGCCACGCGCCAGGGAGCGATCTGCTCGATCAGCATTGGCGCCGCGGTGACGTTGCTGTGGACGTTCGTGCTTCCACACTGGGAGGGCATCCGCTTCGGCGAGTGGAATCCCTTCCTGCGCGAGGTCACCTATCCGGCCGCCGGCCTTTCGATCCTGGCGTTGATCGGCGTGAGTCTGGCGACGCCGAAACCGGGGCGGCACGTCTGGGCGCGGTTCTTCGACGAGAGCTGAGAGCGGGTTCCGCGGGCGGCGATCGAGTTCTTGGAGATGCGACCACGGGCACGTCGGAACGAACCGGACCCCGATTGCCACAATCGGGGCCCGGATTCTATGGAACAACCCGGCACCCCGGCCGCTCAGGCGACCGGTTGCCACGCGGGTTCTCTGTCCAGGGGCGCGCCTAACGGAAGAGCGACTTGATCTCACCCCAGGTATTCTCGCCCACCGGCGTGATCCCGGTATCGATCAGGACATCGTCCAGGAACGTCTCATCGGGAGCGCCGCCACCGCCTGAGTAGCCCCAGATGCGGATCGCCTGCAGCATGCCGGTCGGCCGCAGCTCCGAGGTGACATCGAAGAACTCCCAACCCGAGGTCGACAGGAACACCAGGAATTCATCGTAGTCCGTCGCGCTGTAGTAGAAGTCGACCGCGCTGATGGCGATCTCCGGCTGACGTTCCCAGAGGCTGATCGACGTGATCTGGGTGACATCGATCGGCGTGAAGTCCTGCCGGACCCAGTTGTTGCCCACGTCGTAGGCGCAGTAGGTGCCGGCGTGGGGATTGTCAGTGGAGACCACCCAGGCCTGCGTGGTCCAGGGCGCCATATCTCCCGATTCCCAACCGGGGTTGACGAGGATGTTGGCCCGGTCGAGTGTGCCCACCCCGCTGCTGTAGATTGCATCGCCAGGGGGATCGTCGAGATCAACGGTGAACATCCCAGAGGTCGCCAGTCTCTCCGCCAGGGGCGCGGTGCAGACTAGAGACAGGACCAAGGTGCAGAGGACCAGCACTCGAATCATCGCATACCTCCCATGGTTGCCACATGTGGAACGAAGAGCGAATCCGCGTTCGCTTCAATCGCTTCGATGAGTAGACGATCGAGCTGCTCGTGCGAAGAAAGCGCATGATCGTCTCGTGGACAGCGGGATGCAGGGTGTACCACGCGAGGATCCCGAACTCTCGCACCCCGTCCAAAGGAAGCATGCACCCGAGCAAGGGGTGTGGTCAAGTGAGAGGAAGTTGACGTCAGTACGCAAACAACAAACCTTCAGCGGTACCGTGCCTTGATCGTTCCCCAGGTCACTTCGTATACAGGCGTTCCTGTACACCCCGTGTCCCACCCGCCAATCAGGCCGCAATCCGATTGCTCCTCCGCGCAGGGGGAGTCTTCCTCGATCGACCAATCGTCATGCCCGGCCGGATCGGAGTGGCAGAACTCGGGGTCGAGACGAATGTTGCCCGCCAAGCCCTCCTGGTCGGCGACATCGGTTCCTTCGTAGTCGCCCCCTTCGTTGCCGTAGAGATCAGAGCACGACAGCGTGATCGCGTCGCAGCCGTCGCACGAGACGGCGGCTCCGGTCGTGCCGAAGACCAGCAGTGCGCGGTCGGCGGTGAGGGCGCCGTCGGTGCCCACGTGGATCCCGGCGCCGGTGGCGCCCTGGTTGGTATTGAAGGTGCATGACGTCAGATTCACATGTCCTTCCAGGCAAGCGAGACCGCCACCGTCGGCGGCGGTGTTGCCGTCGAAGGTCGATTGGGTCACGGCGCAGACCCCGCCGTAGAACAGCGCTCCGCCCCCGTGTTCGACCGCGATATTGCCGACCAAGACACACCCCGAGAGACTGGGCGAGTCGCTGTCCGCGTAGAGCCCGCCACCACTGCCGGCGGCGCTGTTGGTCGTGAAGGCGCAGTCGGTGAAGACGATGTCGACGCCGTTGGCGAAGCATCCGCCCCCGTCGAGGGCCGCATCGTTGCCGGTGAATTCACAGCCGGTGAGCGTGGGCGAGGTGAAGACATCGGTGAAGAGGCCGCCGCCGACGCCCTCCGGCCAAGCGCCCGTGCCCGTGGCGGCATTGGCCGAGATGGTGCACGCATCGAACGTGGGCGCGCCGCCGCCGAAGCAACTCAGCGCGCCTCCGTAGGCGGCGCTGTTGCCGTCGAGCACGCAGTCGGCGACCTGCAGGTCCGAGACAGTGTTCGCGCTGACGGCGCCGCCCGTGACGGTGGCCGCATTGCTTGTGAACGTGCAGTCGGTCACCTGGGCGGAGGACTCACGCCAGCCGGCCGCGCCGCCGTTGGCCGCCGTGTTCTCATCGAAGCTGCAGGAGGCGAGCGTGGTCTGGTCGCCGCGACCGTAGACGCCGCCGCCGGTGCTGCCCGTGTTGCGCGCGAAGACGCAGGCTTCGAGGGAAGGGGCGCCGCCTGTGATGTAGATCCCCCCGCCCTCGTATTCGGCGGCGCAGTCCACGATACGGCAGTTCCGCAGGGTGGGGGAGGACTCGCTGCAGTAGATGCCGCCCCCGCGCGCGTCGGCGACCGGCGCCCCTGTGTCCGCGCGCCACGCGGCGCCGTTGGCGAGCGTCAGGTCGGACACGAGCGTGGCCGCGGTCTCGCCCGATGCGAAGCGGAAGGCGCGGTGAGGATTGGAGGCGCTGCCCTGGCAGTCGATCACGCAGGCCTCAGGGTCGCCGCCCTGCGAGCGCAGGGTGATTGCCTTGCCCCCGAAGTCGATGTCGCGATTGCCCTCGCCGACAAAGGTGCCGTCACCCAGCAGGATCTCGTCGCCGGCCTGAGCCGCGTCCACCGCGGCCTGAAGGGTGGGTTGATCCCCGGAGCCGTCGGCCAGGACGATGATGGTGGCGCCCCGTGCGGACACAGCGCAAACCAAGACCCAGACGAAAGCCCCAATGGCTCGTCGCATGCTGTTCTCCTGTGGCAACGGGGGGGGCAGGGCGCAGCGGTTCTGCACCCAAAGCGTAGATGCCTGAAGCCCCGACGGCAACCTGCGGCTTACTCCAGCACCAGCACCCGGCCACCCTGATGCGCCCGGATCCGATCCGCGCTCGGTGCAACGAAGTAGAGACCCGGGGCCACACGGCGTCCGGCACCGTCCCGGCCGTCCCAGCGGTACTGCCAGCGCCCGTCGGCGCCGGTCGCCGGCGCAAGGCGGCGCTGCACGCGGCCGGTGGGATCCAGGATGCGCAGGATCGGGCGGTCGACCCCGGTCGCCGGACCCTGCAGCTCGATCATCGCGGCGCCGCGCATCGGATTGGGCTGACAGCTCAGCATCCAGGGGTGCGTGCGCGGGTCCAGCTCGGCGACCGATTGGGCAAGGGTGGGATAGTGAAACCCGAGGTCGACGGTGTCCTCGTCGGGCAGCTCGTCGGTGCGCGTCGTGCGGTCGGCCAGTCCCGCCTCGAGCGCGCTGCACGGCCCCGCGTCGATACACGGGCTGTCGTAGCTCTGCCCGGCATCGATGCACGACAAGAAGTAGGCCCGCTCGCCGCCCGCGCCCGCCTGGGTGAAGAGGGGATCGGCGTCGAAGTTCCCGTCACCGACATAGTCACCCTCGACGTCGCAGTAGGAGACCGCCGGGAGGTAGCTCGGATAGATCTGCGGCCCCTGGTCCATGGCGGTGTTCCCCCAGAAGACACAGCCGGTCACGATCGGAAGCTCCGTGCCGGTTCCATTGACCGCCAACCCGCCTCCGCTGCCGTATCCGGGCATGGGGCCGACATGGTTGTGAGCGATGGTGCAATAGGAGATGGTCGTGCTATCGGCCTCTCGCAGGCTGATCCCGCCGCCGTACAAGTCGGGCGCCTCGTTGTGCGCGATGAGGCAGTCGGTGATCTGGGCCCAGGGCCCGTACCGTAGCCCAACCGCCCCACCGTAGTGAAACCCGCTGCAGTCCATGATGATGCAATGGGCGATCCTGACGCGGGAGGATCCCGCGCCGATCCCGCCCCCGACGCCGTGCGCGCTGCAGCCGGTGATGTGGCACGACTCGACGTCCAGCTCGGCATTCCAGGCCCCGATCGCGCCGCCGCCGCTGGTACAGCTCGCAAAGCCGCGGCAGTCTGTGAAACGGCAGTCGCGGATCGTTGCGCTTCCGCCGTTCATGAACACCCCGCCGCCGCCCGACCACCACTGGAAGCCGGTGTAGCCTTCGGTCCGGCAGTCATGGAAGCGGCAGTCGGTGATCTCGAGCTCGGTCTCCTCGGCGTAGACGCCACCGCCGTTGGAGACGTCCATCGACGCCTCGCCGTCGACCAGCGTGTTCGTGATGACGCAGAAGCGCAGCGCGCAGCCCTCGGCGGCGCCGAAGAACCGCACACCGCACCAGGGCTCATCCACGTTGCGCCGGCTCATCCGAATGCTGTCCCCCGGGGCGCCCGTGGCCGAGAGCAGGCCATGAACGATCAGCGCGTGGCGCGCCGCGAACTGGATCTCCACGCCCGGTTCGATGACCAGGCTGGTTCCGCTCTCCACGATCAACGAGTCGGTGGTGATGTAGGGATTTCCGGCTGCGGTCCAGGCGCCCTGCACGGGGCCGCCGACATAGGTTTCGGCCTGGGCGGGCGGGCACCCGATCAGCAGATCGAACAGAACGACCGAGAGCAACGCAACGATTCCGCCACGCACGTTCATGCAACACCTCCCCATCCTGATGGAATCGAGACTACGGGCGAGCGCGTGGCATGAGTATAGCACGGGTTTCGGGCCCATATGAGCCTGGGGGCATGGGTTCCTGGCCCGGGCCCGTCATGCGGGCGGGGGCGCGGCTAACGCGTGATCAGCACGGGACGTGCGATCACCTCTTCGCCTGCTCGCAGCCGGATGTAGTAGATCCCCGCCGGGCACCGCGCGCCGTCTTCGGTGCGGCCGTCCCACGGGATCTGGTGGTCGCCGGCGGCCAGAGGCCCCCCGGTCAGACGGCGGACCTCCCGGCCGGTCACGTCGTGCACCGTGAGCTCGGGCGGCGGTCCCTCGGCGGAGACCCGCAGGGCGATGCGGGTCGTCTCCTGGAAGGGGTTGGGCCGACAGGGACCCAGCGCCGGAGATCCGAGAGGTGCGTCCTGTGGCGCGCGGACATCGGCCGTCTCGCCCTCAGCGGGCGTCTCGCCGCAGGCCACGTACCACGCGCCGATCTGCCCGCACAGCGGGTGTTGGGCCGGCGCGCAGGGAGAGTCGGCGTGGATCCCGTAGGCACGCGGAAAGGAGGCGGGCTCGCACACCAGGGGATCGGCGGCGATGTTGCCGTCCTGCCCCGACTGCTCGGCGATGCATCCGGTCCAGTCGCCGCCTTCGTTCCCGTAGAGATCGCAGCACGAGAGAATGGGCGCGTCCGTCATCTCACCGCAGGCCACCGCCTCTCCCCGGCGACTGAAGACGATCAGCACGTTCTCGAGCTCGCCCGCCGTCCGGCCGCCCGCGTAGATGCCCGCGCCGATGTCGGCGGTGTTGTTCATGAGGGTGGACTGGGTCAACGACAGGATCGTGGCCGCTCGCGAGTAGATCCCGCCACCGGTGTCGGCGACGTTGTTCAACCAAACCGAGCTGTTCAATGTGACCGTGTTGTTCCAGATGTCGCACCCCATCCCGCCGCCGGCGGCGGCGTGGTTGCCGGCAAAGAGTAGATTGGTTCCCGAGACCGCGGCCAGCGAGTTGCACGCCAATCCTCCGCCGTAGGATTCGAGGGCTTGGTTGCCCGTGAACGTCACGGACTTGAGCTGCAGGAACCCGCCGGTCACACACAGGCCGCCGCCTCGGCTCGTGAGGGCGCGGTTCTCCACGAAGCGCACCCGGTCGAACGTCGGCGTGCCACCGGTGATCAGAACGCCGCCGCCGAACGTTTCGGCGATGTTGCGCTCGAAGTCACAGTCGGTGAGCACCAGGTTGGATTCGGTCAAGCATCCCACGGCCCCACCGTTGCCCGCACGGTTGTCGGCGAAGCGCGACGCGGCGATCAAAGGCACTGCCCCCCAGGCCGCACAAACGGCTCCACCCGACTGGGCAGCCCGATTGCGCTTGAAATCGCAGTCCTCGATGCGCGGCCAGGAGCCGAATTCACAGGCGATCGCGCCCCCGCGGACCTGTCCCCGATTGTCCTCGAAGCGGCACAGCGAGATGGTGGGCGAGGAGAGCTCGTCGCACGCGATCGCGCCGCCGCTGCTGAGGCCCACGTTGTCGCTGAAGGCGCAGGACCGGATGGTCGGAGAGGCGCCGTTGTCGCAGGAGATGGCGCCGCCGAACAGCTCGCATCCGCCGCGGAAGCCGATGCCTTCGATGACCGTGTCGCCGCCTTCGCCGCGGTGCAGATACAATCCGCGGTGACGCTGGGTTGGGCTCCCCTCGCAGGAGAGCACGCACCGATTCGGGTCTCCGCTCGCCGCGCGCAACGTGATGGCCTTTCCGCGCAGATCGAGGTCGCGATTGCCCTCCCCGGTGAAGACCCCGTCGGACAGCTCAATGACGACGCCCGGGAGGGCGGCATCCACTGCAGCCTGGATGGTGGGGAAATCGCCGTGTCCGTCGGGGGAGACGGTGTAGAGCTGCGCCGTGCACGGATTGGGCAGACACGTGCTCGCGCCAAGGAACCACTCCCCGCCCAGCTCGAAGCAGGTCTCGGGTGTTTCCAGGCGACACTGCTCTCCGATACAGCAGGCGGCGACCGGCGGACAGGGCGAGGGATCGCACGAAGTCTCGAAGAGCCGTATGCCGCCGGCATTCTCGCAATCGGCCTCCGAGAGCAACTCACACCCGCCGTCCACGCAACAGGCCCGCGGTTCGAGAGCCGGGTCGGGGTAGCAGGCGCTTCCCTCGCAGCCGATGCCGAGCGTGCCCAGACAGGTGGCCCCGAATGACTCGGGTGTGGCCCCGCTGCTGGCAAACCCGGCAAACCCGGTGGGGGGATTGGTGCCCAGCGGCACGCGCACATCGCCGTAGGCGTACCCGGCGAAGTAGTAGACGGGGAGGAAATTGCCGTACCAGGATTCGGGAGCCCCCGCGATGGCCGTGCCCTCGTTGGGTCCCGGCCAATGCTCGGTGGGCAGCTCGATAGCACTGGCCGGATGGCAGAGCCCCCAGTCCGCGATGCCGAAGAGGGCGGCATCGTAGTCGGCCAGGCCGAACGCCACCGCCGACATCTGCTTCTCCTCCTCCCAGGCGGCCAGTACGAACCAGATCACCCCTTGGGACCCCGGGCCGCCGGGGACCGTCACGCGCTGGTCTTCCCAGCGATCGATCGCAAACTGGTCGCGATAGACCTCACACCATCCGCCCGGGGGCGGCGACGAGGAGAACTCCATGCCGGCCGGGGCGTGCGCGATCAACACGCCGTCGTTCAGGAGCGAGGGGTCGGCCTGTACGCCGGGGATGAAGACGACCAGGAGGATCAAAACCGCGGGCAGGTGGGGGAGCATCCAACGCATGGAGACATCTCCGATCGGTCGTCCGGCCTTCAGGCGAGCGGCGCGGGAAACCGTACAAAGGGATGCTCCACTGCTGCCCGGAGATGGGTTTGATCAAGGCCAGCAGCGCCGCCGCACTCTACCGGCATCATCGGATACGGACCACGAGTGCGCAAGCGATGAGCCGATGCGCGCTCCTAGTCTAGTCGGATCACGCGCACGGTGCGGCTCTCATTCGGCAGGACGAGGCGGATCCAGTAGAGACCTTCGCCCAGCGGCGTTCCGTCCTCGCCGCGGCCGTCCCAGGCCACCTCGTGCCAGCCCTGCGCCCAGCGGACGCCGGGCAGAGTGCGCACGCGCCGGCCCGTGACGTCGAGGATCTCGAGCCGGGCGATCGGCGTCGACGGCGTGTAGTAGCGGATGCGCACTTCACCACGCGCGGGATTGGGACCGGCCGCCAGCAAAGCGCGGCGCGAGCGGTCTCTGCCCGCGACCGATGAGGTGGCGTCCATTGTCGTGAACGAGGCCGCCGGCATGTAGAGGCCGCGCACCTGGGGATCGGCCGCGTAGGCGCGCCAGTAGTAGGTGTGCTCGTAGTCGAGCCCGGAAGGCACGGTCCAGGCGGTGGTGGTGGCGCCCTCGGGGATTCCGTCCACGGAGGCGACGATCTGGGTCAGCTCCGGATCACCGTAGACCCGGAAACCGTAGGTGAGCTCATCACCCTCCGGATCGACGGCGTTGGCCACGACCAGTTCGGGCATGAGCGGCAGGCCCGTCGCCCCATCGGCCGGCGAGACCAGGGAAGGCTCGCCGGGCGGCTCGTTGCCGTCCCCGCGCTCGAATACAAAGACGTCGTCTATTCCGGCCTCGATCACGTCGGCCGACTGCACGCCGTCGGAGGCCTGCACGCGGATGACCATCTGATCGGTGAGCGTCAGGAATTCCTCCAGGTCGACCTGCAGATTGAGCCATTGCGGCCCGTGATTCACGTCGCCGATCTGCACCAGATTGACCGGGTAGCTGGCGCCGTTGTCGTTGGAGACGTCGATACGGAAGAAGTCCTCCGGATCGTCGCCGGTCTCGTTCTGCCCGAAGAAGTAGTTCATGTCGAGCCGGACGCTGCCGTAGGCCGACATGTCCATCACCGGCGAGCGCGTCGCGCTGATGCCGGCGTCGACGTCGTAGCCCATCTGGCCGCCGGGGTTCTGCAGCGTGATCCAGCCGTGGATGCCCGGGTCGGGCGTGGTGTCCTCGCCGGGCTGATAGGGCGTGGGAATGGGATCGATGCGCACGAACTCCCCGAAGGCCGCGGTGTGGGAGACATCCTGCGTCCAGCCGTGGGTCTCCAGCTCGAAGTCGCAGGCGTAGATCAGGGGCATCTCCCCGATCACGAGCGGCAGGCTTTCCTCGATCGAGATTCCGCCGTCGGCCTCCAGGCGCACCGTGAAGATCGGCTGCCGTCCCTCGGGACAGCCGGCATCCACGCTGACGTCGAACGGTTCTCCGGTCAGCGTGATCGTCTCGCGCGGACCGACGTCGCCGGGATTGGACTGGCCGGTGTGGAGGGTGACGTAGGGATCGTTGCACGTGATCGTGAGGCGCACGTTCTCGGCCGTGTGGGTCAGGCCCTCGTTGGTGATGGTGGGGGCGATGGAGGCGGTCTCGCCCGGATCGAGCCGGCCGTTGCCGTCGCCGCCGATCACCACCAGCTCGTCCAGCGCGAGGTAGGCGCCCGCGATCAGACAGAAGTAGATATCGCTGTACAGATTCTCTTCGATCAGGCCGTCGCGCTCGCTGGGATCGGGCCAGAAGCCGCTGCCGGCGATCTCGGTCGTGAGTGCGAAGATCTTGTCGTGCTCACCGGTGGCGCCGTAGCCCCAGTCGAACGCACCGCCGCTCACCAGGTAGAGCGAAGCGCCGCCGGCGCCGTAGTCGTAGAAGCTGTCGCGGGTCATCTCCTCACAGATGTCCATGTAGGTTTCATGGTCCGGCGTGGGCAGGGTGGTGTAGCCCCACGGGAAGATGATCAGGCCGACGACGCTGTGGTAGGACTGCCACGTCACGAACTGATGGCTGTTGATGAAATCGGTGTGGGCGATGATCTCGGGCTCCGAGGCCGGAGAGGGGCCGCGATAGGTGTTGTCGCACGGGTCTCCCGACGAGCCCTGACCGCCCCACTGGAAGGGGTAGTTGCGGTTGAGGTCGACGCCCTCGCATCCGGGAATGCCGTTGTCGCGGCGATTCTTGCGCCACATCCCGCCGCCGTACGGAGCAATCTGCTCGTTGTAGACGAAGCCGTCGGGATTGACCATCGGCACGAACCAGACCTGGCGTTGATCGACGATGAAGGTGATGACCGGATCCTGGCCGTAGTTCTCACACAGGTAGCGGATGAAGTGCAGCGGGATCTCGAGCGCCATGATCTCGCGCGCGTGGTGCACGCCGTCGAAGAGCACCTCGGGCTCGTCTTCCTGAATCGTCGGATTGTCCGATACCTTCATGGCCCAAAGCGACAGCCCGCCGTAGGTCGTCCCGATGGCCTCGGGGGCGGTCGTGATCTCGGGGAACTCGGCGTGGATGGCGTTCATCTCGTCGACCATCTCGTCGTAGGTGTGCCAGATGCCGTAGTCGCGCGTGCCGCTGTTGCGCTCGATGTAGAAGGCCTCCAGATCGGGGATCTCGACCTCTACGGTGAATCCCCGCGCCTCCAGCTCGGCGGTCAGCTCGGGCCGGGAGAGGAGGATCAGGGCCTCATCGTCGAAGCTCATCGGCTCCAGGTCCGGGTGGAAGAAGAGCTCGGCCGGGTCGACGTCGGGACCGACGATGACGCGGATCTGCTGGTAGGTGGTCGCGGCGCCGGCGCCGGCGCCGGTGCCGATGGCGAGCAGCGCGGCGAGCAGGAGCGCCGCGTTCAGGAGCCGAGATCGAAGCTTGAGCGCCATGTCTGTCCTCCTCCGGGAAGCCTGGCAAGCGGGTCAACGTGAAGCGGCCGGTGTGGGCCCGGGCCGCTCATGCGTCAAGTATAGACTGGAATGGGTGGGGATTCCTGGGCAAAAAGGGGCGCATCTGACGGGCTGGTCCGTCCATTGGCGGGCCGGTCAGGCCTGCGCTCGCCTTTCCCTGCCGCTCGGCGCTGTCTGTCGTCTCCGCGGGTCGACGGGACTCACAGGCGGGCATGGATGATCATGTAAGCCAGGGTCAGTGATGCATCTCCAGGGTCCGTCCACTCGCCGTCGGTATCGAACCGTTGGACCACGACCAATTCCAGCTCCGGGATGATCACAAGGGCGTGGATCCCGACCCCGGTGTGGAAGTAGCCGCTGCACCCCATGTTTTCGGCAAACACGGAGCCTTCCGGGATCGTCTGCCACAGATAGCCGTAGCCGACCCCGCTGGCGCTGTCCGCGACCGAGTGGGTCTGCGTGCTCTCCTCGATCCAGCTCTCCGGGAAGATCCGCTTGCCGCGCCAGACGCCTCCCTGCTGGCAGAGGATCCCGAAGCGGGCCATATCGCGGGCGCTCATGCGGAAGGAGTAGGCCGGGTGCATGGACTTCTCGGGCTCGAATGCGTACCGGCAACTGTCGACCGTGAAATCCTCCATCCCCAGCGGCGCCGCGATCTCGCGGGCGAAGGCGTCGAAAATCCCCTCCTCGGTCTCGTGCTCGAAGATCGTGCCCAGGGCGTTGAAGTCCCAGTTGTTGTAGTAGAAGAAGGTCCCGGGTGCATGGCTTCCGCGCGCGGGTCGTCCGGCGACCATCGCCGGGGTCTCGGCCGCGGCCTCATGGTAGACGCCCGACCGGGATTGCAGGAGGTGGCGGACGGTCGCACTCAGCTCCTCGGCGGTCAAGCTGGGCGGAATGTCGTCGATCGCGAGACTCCCCAGCGTGGCGTCCAGGTCGAGCTCGCCGCGGGCGACGTGGATGCCGATCAGCGCCCCCAGGAACGGCTTGCGGATGGAATGACACAGGTAGTTGCGCGAGACCAGGCCCCACTGGTGGAAGACCTTGCCGTCTCGCGCGAAGACCATGGCCGTGAACCCCAGCTCCGCGGCCAGACTGTCCACGGCGGCGAGCTTCTCCGTTGACCAGCCGACGGCTTCGGGGGGAACGATCTCGAGGGTGTTGTCGACCGGCCCCGGCGACACGGGATCGTCGGAGCACGCGAGCAGGGAGAGGAGGCTGGCCGCGAGCAGCCAGGGCTTCCACCGTTGCGCTTGCGCGAGACACCCGCGCATGACAGTTCTCCAGCGGGTAGGCGTCGTGTCGTTCTGTGTGCCGAGGCCGGGAATCGGTCGCCGGCCGGCGTGCAGAGGGCTTACGTGATTGGCGGTGCGCAGGTTGCACAGGTTGGCTTGGCCTACTCCAGCCGCACCAGCCTCCGCGCAACGACCGTCTCGCCCGCGTCGATCCGCAGTACGTAGGTCCCGGCCGCAACTCGACGACCGGAATCGTCTCGTCCGTCCCAGACAACGTCGTGCGCGCCCGGGCCCAGCTCACGTTCCAGCAGCGCCCGGACCAGGCGTCCCGCCACGTCGTAGATCCCCACCGATGTATGACCAGCGGTGGGCCTGGTGAAATGGAGCGAGATCATGCCACGGGAGGGATTCGGCCTGACAGAGCCGGCGGTCCACCGTGCCGCCGAGCCGGCGCCTTCGTCGTCGGTCCCAGCGGGGCTTCCCCCGAGCTTCGCGAGGACGATGTCCCATCCGCCGGTGCTCGTGAGTGTCCCGCCGCCCACGTCGGTGGAGACCATGTAGTGGCCCGCGAGCAGGATCGTCTCGGAATCGACGAACACGGCGCCGCCGATATCGTCCCAACCCACATCCCCGAGGCGCTCACTCCACACGTGGTGGCCGGACCCGTCGAACTTCCCCAGGAAGATATCGCGTACACTCTCGGTGACGAGCGGACCCCCGCCGAGGTCGATGAGGCCTTGAAACTCCCCGGCCAAAAGAATGTCTCCGGCGTCGTCCACGTCCACACACTGGCCGAGATCTCGGATCGCATCGCCGAACCGCTGACTCCAGAGGTGAGCGCCGGAGATGGTGTATTTGGCCAGCACCGCGTCGTAGTCGCCCGCGCACACCAAACCGCCTCCTCCGAAATCGACCGTCCCTTCGAACTCGCCCGTCATCACCACGCTGCCGGCGAGGTCGGCGGCCACCGACCTGACCGCCTCGGAGCCGGCGCTACCGAACCCGCGACTCCAGTTGTGCACGCCGGAGGGATCGTAGGACGCTATGCAGCCGTCGAGACCGCCGCGGTTGAGGATGGGACCTCCGCCGAGGTCGATCGTATTGTAGGATGCGCCACCGATGATGGTATTCCCGTCAACGTCCATTGCGATGCAGTAGCTGTAATCGCCAAGAACGCCGCCGAAGCTCCGGCTCCACCGGTGCGCACCCGCGTCGTCGAACACAGCGACGTAGATGTCATCGTCGTCCGCATAGCCGAGGGGTCCACCGCCGAAGTCGACCGGACCGGCGGTATGCCCGGTGATGGCCACCTCGCCGCCGGGTCCGACGGTCACGGCGAATCCCATCTGAGAGGCCGTGTTGCCGAAGCGGCGGCTCCAGACGTGGTTGCCTCCCTCGTCGTACTTGGCCAGGAAGATGTCGGAGAGCCCGGCGCTGGTGAGGACTCCGCCGCCGAAATCTACGGAGCCTCTGAAGTAGCCGGTCACGTAGACGTGGCCGTCGGCATCGACGGCGACACCGGTTCCGGCATCGTACGACGTGCTGTCGCCGAAGGCGCGGCTCCAGAGGTGATCCCCCGCAGGGTCGTACTTGGCGACGAAGATGTCCTCCCTGCCTGCGCTGGTGAAGACCCCGCCGCCGAGGTCGACCGAGCCGCAGTACTGGCCCGTCACCACGACGTTCCCGTCCGGATCGGAGGCGACGGCGGCGGCCCTGTCGAAGCCGAGGCCGCCGTATTGGCCGCTCCAACGCCGTACGCCGTTGGGAGTGAAGGAGGCCACGAAGAGATCCACGCTGGACCCTTCGCTGTAGAGCCAGGTGCCGCCCATATCGACGGCGAACTCGAAATCACCGGTCACGAAGACGTTCCCCGCATCGTCCACGGTCACCGCCTCGCCGTGATCGGCGGCGAAGTTGCCGTAAGTGTGGCTCCACATGTGAACGCCGGTGTTCGTGAGCTTCGCGAGGAAGATGTCGACCTCCCCCGAATTCCAGAGGGGGTAGCCGCCGAAGCTCACCGCGTCGCCGCAGTAACCGGTGATGTGGATCTCCTTGTCCGGATTGATGGCGACCCCGTTGGCGACGTCCTCACCGGCGCCGCCGAACGCTTTGCTCCAGATGTGCAGCCCCGCCAGGTCGTACCTGGCCAGGAAGATGTCCTCCTCGCCCTGGCTGGCGAGCGGTCCCCCGCCGAAGTCGGCGGTGGATCGAAAGCTGCCGGTGATGACGACGCGGTTCGTGGCATCCACGGCGATAGCACTGGGCAGGTCGTCCTCGCCGCCGCCGTACGACCGGCTCCAGACGTGCCCACCGTTGCCGTCCAGCTTCACCAGACAGACGTCGCGGTCGCCCATGCTGACGAGCGGTCCGCCGCCGAAATCCACGGCGTCCTCGAACTGGCCGGTCAGGAGCACATCATCGTAGCCATCCACCGCAACGCCCCGACCGGCGTCGTTTCCGGCGCCGCCGAAGGCCCGGCTCCAGACATGGCCGCCGGTGGTGGTCTTGATCTTGGCGAGGTAGAGGTCCAGACCTCCTGCGCTGTTGAGCGTCCCGCCGCCGAAATCGATCGCGCCGGCGAAGGTGCCGGTCAGGTAGACATGAAAGCCGTCGCGGTCGATGGAGAGGTCGCAAACGAGATCGCGGTCGCTGTCGCCGAACCGGTGGCTCCAGACATGGTTCCCCGAGGCGTCGAGCTTCACGAGATACACATCGTCCTGCCCCGCGTGGATGAGGCCGCCGCCGCCGAAATCGATGGCGTTCACGAACGTGCCCGTGAGATAGACGGCGCCGTCGTCATCCACAGCCAACGCTCGGGGCCATTCATCTTCGGCACTGCCGAACCGGCGGCTCCACACGTGGTGGCCCGCGGGGTCGAACTGCGCGACACAGAGATCTCTGTGCCCCGCGCTCACGAGCGGGCTCTGTCCGGATCCGCTGAAGTCCACGGTGCCCCGGAAGCAGCCGAAGACCACGGTGTTTCCCGAAGGATCCACGGCGATGTCAACGCCCGCGTCGGCTCCTGACGATCCCATGCTCCGGCTCCAGGCATGCGGAGGAACCTGGCGCTCGGCGGCGGCGTCGAGCGGGAATGATCCGAGAGCACAAGCGAACAGGATGACAACCGTCAGGAAGCGCATGCTTCACCCTCCTCCCGTGCATCGTGTGCATTGTGTTGCGACCGTCTCCAGACTGCGCCGGGAAGGCGGCAGGCCTCGGCGATATGCGGCGCTCGGTCGCGTCCGTCCCACACGATCTGATGTCGCTCCGCGCGTCCGGGATCCTTGCGTGAAGCGACGTGCTACTGGGGAGAACACATCCGATCGGAAGGAATCATGAGGAACGGCCGATCTCCTCCGGCGGCCGGATCGAAGAGGAAGAGTCGGCGCAACGGTTGCCAAGGCTATGCGTTTACCCGCCCGTCCGACCATCCACCGCCCAGCCACATGGCAAGGAGGTGCCGTGTGACGAGGTCTTTTCCGGCCGTCAGGGTAGATACGCTTACTTCAACAGCACCATTCTCCTGGTGGGTGAAGCGGTCTGGTTCAAACGACAGAAGTACACGCCGGAAGACACGGGCTGACCATTCGCGTCCGTGCCGTCCCAGATCACGGACTGCACGCCGCTGGAATTCGGGCCGGCGCTCAAGCTCCGGACCAGTTCGCCGGCCGGATTGAAGATCTGAACCTGCAGCGGCGAATCGCTTGGCTGATAGTAGCTGATGGTCGTCTGCGGTTTGAAGGGGTTGGGATAGTTTGACAGCTTCGCAAGCTTAACATCCGCACCGACAGGTTCGTTCAGACCGGCGAGGAAGGTGAAATACTCCAGCGTTGTGCGCAGGGTCACTTCCGCGGCCAGAGTAGCTTCAGGCACCGGCAGAGAACCGGCGACGTGAATGAAGCCGGCCGCCCTGCAGTAGTGCTCCTCAAATGGCGAGTCGTGCATGTTCTGGTACCACATCCCGAGATAGGCGATGTAGTTGCAGAGGTAGTTGCCGGGGTGTCCTTGGAAGTCGATCCAGGCGTAGGTGCCCGTCTGTGCGTTGACGGCGTCGCGGATCTCGTACATGGGGAGGGTGGAGTACCTGGGCATGTTGGCGCCCAGGGTGCTGTCCGGTGGATTCGGAGTCGGGTAGTAGGGCGCGATCTGGTCGGGCACCCAGTTGTTCCAGTTGAAGGCGTCGTCTTCGATTTCCCATGGGCCGGCGCCGGCACCGTAGCTGATGATGATCTCGGGATGGAATTCATCCGTGCGGGCCCAGAAATCGTGCCAGGTAGCCTGGTAGTCCACTTCGAATTCCCGTGTCAGCGGGTCGAACGCGGGGAAGAAGGCATAGACGTCATAGCCGAAGCCTTCCCAGTTCTCGCCGATCCAACCTTCAGGGTTCAGGAGCGGATCGGGGCTGAACCGGTAGATCATCTCGGCTGTGGGTTGCCAGTAGCCCGTCAACATGACTACCGGTCTTGCTTGAGCCGAAGCGCAGAGTGAGAGAATCAGGAAGATTGCGATCAGACTGCTTTTCATTGGTCCTCCCTCCTGTCACTCCTGTCAGCACGACGTGGTACGGACTATGATTATAGACCCATCTCCATGCTCATATCGTCAGGAAAAGCACTTGGCCGGCCGTTGATTGCCCGCGATCGGCGAGACCGGTCTTCGCCAAACCCCAGTCCAGAGAACGCCGGTGCAACGTACAGCCACGGCCGGAGTTCTGCCGTCGGGCTTGTGCATCATCGGTACGAGTGGCAGCTCCCCGCGCAAGCCTACAAGGCTAGTCGTCGAAGTCTCCCTTCGGTCCCTTGTCCCCACCCAGCGTTCTGGCTCGGGCGCGGATCTTCTCCTGCGTCCATTCCTCGGGTGATTCGATCCGCTCAGTACGACCCCCGAGATCGTAGGATCCGGCCTCCAGAACGGCCTCGATCGCCAGCGGGGCGGTGTCCTGCGCGTTGAAGACGTCGGTCAGCAGGTGGTAGACGAAATCCTCCACCCCCTTGGTTATCCGCGCGCGGATCTCGGCCGGTTCGCTCAGGAGGCGGTTCTCGAACGGCAGGTTGAGCTTCTTGTAGTTGCCGCCCTTGATGCCCTTATCATCGGCGTAGGCCACCATCTCCTTCCACAGCTCGTCGCTCACCCCGCGGTCGGTCAGCTTGATGAAGGCGCCGTTCTCGTCCAGCTCGGCATTGCCGTAGTCGTTGACCTTGACGCCCCAGGTGATCATCTGCAGCGCGGTGGCCACGTTCGCCTTGGTAGTGCGGGTCTGACCGGCGATGGCGCGCAGGCGATCGGTGCTGTTGCCCGACGTGCCGTGCTGCGCGCCGGAAACGTCGTAGGGCTTGAGCGCCTCGTGGATCTCGGCCGTCAGCTCGACCTGGATGCCGGTGTCACTTGCTTCGATCCCGTGCGTGGTGCCGTTGTTGAGCGCGATCCAGTCGGGGAAGACGCCGTGGGCGTTGAGACCCTGGATCAGGAACAGAGCCTCCTCCTTGGTCGACAGGCCCGCCTTGCCCTTGATCTCGCCCACCTCGGTCTCGCGTCCGGCCCATTCGGGGACGTACTGGGCGAGCGTCAGGCTCGCCAGCAGGTTCTCGTCATCGGGCAAGTGCGATGCGTCGATGGCGATCGACGTGATGCCGGCGTCGAACATCGAGGGGATCTCGGTGCGGGCCCGCTCCACGTCGGCCTCGCCCTTGATTCCATAGTGATCAGCGTGCACGGCCACCGGGACGGTGATGCCCATCTCGTTGCACAGCGCGTCGACGGTGCGGGCGATGTTCCAGTAGTTGATCGCGCAATAGGCCGCGGCGCCCCCTTCCGACTTGGCGATCTCAACGATGATGGCGGCATTGGCCCGCTGGGCGGCCCGCAACGCTCCGCGGATGACGAAGGCGTTGCGTCCGTTGGCTGCGATCGTCATCGCCTTGCCCTTGGCGAGCATGGCCCGGTCGATTGGCTTGCCGCTCACGATCAGCGCGCGCGAGTTGGGGAAGAGGTGGGCGACGTTGGGGGGACGACCGATCTGCAAGGCCTGGTCGAAGCTCGCAGCCATGGGGATCCTCCTTGGTTGAATCGCCGGCTGGAATCGTCGGCCTCGGGGGGCGATGAATCAAGGGGAATCGTGCTGGGCCGGTGAGGAGGCACCGACCAACACACCCGTAGCACCGGCTGACGGAGCCTCGCCGTGAACGTCCAATGCGGGGGCCCCGCGAGCGCTCTTTACCCCCGCCCTGCCAACGGCTACGCTGTCGGCCGAATGGGCCGGGTCCCCAGAGGTCCCCAGAGGGAGGCACGCATGCAGACAGAAGCCGAGACGACCGCCATCGTTGGGGCGCGCATTCTCACGATTGCGGGTCCGGTGCACGACCCGGGCACGCTCGTGTTCAAGGGCGACCGCATTGTCGCCGTGGGCGACGAGGGCGAGGTGCCGATCCCCGACGGTGCCGAGCAGGTCGAGGCGCGGGGGCTGACCCTGCTGCCCGGCCTGATCGACGCCCACACCCACCTGGGTGTCTTCGGTGAGGGGCGTGGCGAGGACAACTGGGACGGCAACGAGAAGTCCGAGCCGATCACGCCCGAGCTGCGAGCCCGGGATTCGCTGGATCCCAACGCGCTGGCGTTTCCCGACGTGCGCGCGGCGGGCGTGACCACCGTGATGACCTCGCCGGGATCGGGCAACGTGATCGGCGGCACCTGCATGGCCATCCGCACCCGCGGGCGCACCGTGGACGAGCTCACCCGCCGCGATCCGGCCGGCATGAAGATGGCCTTGGGATTCAATCCCAAGAACGTCTACGGCGTCGATCGCAAGCAGCGGCCGGTGACACGCATGGCCAGCGCCGCGCTGCTGCGCGGGGCGCTGGTCGACGCGCAGAACTACATCGCCAAGAGGCGCCACCACGAGGAGCAGCTCGCCCGCCAAGCCCGCAAGCCGGCCGAGGAGCGCGAGCCGGTGGCGCCGTTCGAGCGCAAGCTCAAGTTCGAGGCGCTCGAGCCCGTCCTCGATGGCTCGCTGGTGGCCCGGTGTCACGCCCACCGGTCCGACGATATCCTGACCGCCTTGCGCATCGCCGACGAGTTCGACCTGCGGATGAGCATCGAGCACTGCACGGAGGGCTACAAGGTTGCCCCCGAGCTGGCCAAGGCGGGGGTGACCTGTGTGCTGGGTCCCCACTTCGTCGGCATGCGCTACAAGGCCGAGTTGATGGAGATCAACCTGGCCAACGCGGCCATCCTGCACGAGGCGGGCGTGAAGGTCTGCATCCAGACCGACGTGAGCTGGGGCGTGCAGTGGCTGGCCAACAACGCGGCGCTCTGTGTGCGGCACGGGCTGCCGCAGGACGTCGCGCTGCGGGCCATCACGCTGCATGCGGCCGAGCTGCTAGGGCTGGACGCCGATTTGGGCAGCCTGGAGCCCGGCAAGATCGCCGACCTACTGCTGGTCGAGGGTGACCCGCTGGATATCCGCTCGGCGGTCGTGGGGGTGTGGATCGACGGGGGGGCGTGCTGCGGGTGATGGGCGGTGCGTCGGCAAGGTCTCTCCACGTTCCCGCGCGGACCGCTCCGGGATCTCGTGCTTGCCGCGCCGGTGTCGTTCCGAGTACTGTCGACTCAAGACGGAAGCGCAGTCCCCCACCGAGTGACAGCCGGTAGACCCGGCCCGCGGCCTCTTCGGTAGGGGGGACGGATGAAGATCCTCGTCAGAACCGCCATCACCACCGCCTTCGCCATCGCGCTCGCATCTTCAGCTTGGGGGGCGGACATCTTCCAGGCCATCGACGCCGGTGATCTGCAGCAAGTGGTCCGGATGATCGAGCGTGAGCCCGGCCTTCTCGACGTCAAGAACGGCGGGCAGATGACTCCATTGAACCATGCCGCCCGGAGGGGGCAGACGGAGATCGTCCGGCACCTGCTCTCTCGGGGCGCCGATCCCCTCGTACCGAACGGCTACGGAAGAACGCCTTTTCACGCAGCGGTCATGGGAGGACACGCAGCCGTCGCCGAGCTGATGGTGCGCGCGGGCGTGGAGCCCGACAGCGTGCCGAGCAATCCCTTCTCGCCGGTCACCTGGGCGATCAGGAACGGCGATCGGGACATGATCGGGATGCTCCTGACGAACGGCGCCGACATCCGCCGGACAACGGCTCTGGGCGAGACGTATCTGCATTTCGCCACCTTCTTCGGAAACAAGGACCTGGTGGAGTACTTCATCCAGGCCGGGATTGACGTGAACGTCGTCAAGCGGGGCAACATGACCCCTCTGCACATTGCCGCCGTGACAGGCGACCATGAGATTGCTGCGGGCCTCATCGAACACGGCGGCGACCCAAACATCAGAAGCACGGACGGGGCAACGCCGCTGCACTTCGCGCGCGCGGCGCGCAACGACGCGATCGTGGCACTACTGCTCTCCAAGGGAGCCGATGATGTGGCGCGCACGTTCCCGATCTACCGGGGGAAGTACCTCGGCGCATCACCACCCGGCGATGACCCCGAACCCTTCGTGCCGGAGCTCTTCCGGGATATCTACAGGGTCCACAGCCCTCCGACCTTCACGTCGGACGGCCGCGAAGTCTATTGGGAGGCCATGTTCATGATGGGCGTCAACAGCGCATCCCGAGTCTGGTTCATGCGCGAGGAAGACGGCGTGTGGCAGGCACCCCGTGTGGCGCCCTTCGCCGAGTATCCTTGCGGGGGTCCGCTGCTGGCCCATGACGATCGATCGCTGATCTACCATTCGCTTCGGCCCAGGACTCCGCATGGTGAACTGGCGGCCGATCTGGATCTGTGGTTGGTCGAGCGAAGAGGCGCGGATTGGAGCGAGCCGATCCATCTGGACCCTCCGATCAACCTCGACGGTGAATCGGAGGTGTTCCCGTACCTGGCCCCGGACGGAACGCTGTACATACGGCGAAACGACCGCGGCTACGTACAGTACGGCCGTGTTGAGGGGAAGTACGTCGAGCTCGGCGTGATCGGAGGTTGCTTCCAAGCGGATTACGTTGATCCCTGTCGTGCCATGGAGCATGTCATCCTGATGTCCGATCGTCGCCGGGGGCGTTTCCACTATGAGCTCTTCATCAGCTTCCATCTTGCTGACGGCACATGGTCGCGCCCGGTGTACATGGGAGACCGGCTTCATCAGGGCGCGAGGACCGATCTGGGACGCGTGTCCCCCGGTGGGCGGCATCTTTTCTTCGTGCGGGATTACAGCCATTACTGGGTGGACGCGGGTATCATCGAGGAGCTGCGGCCCTAGGAGCCTGACCCCGTAACACGCTTGCGCGCCGGGGATTCGTTGCGATCGGCAAGGTGTCGCGGTGGGGCGTTGAAGCTCCGGTGCAGAGGAACTCGAGTGCTTTGGCCCCCGTCCTCTTGACCCCGCCGTAAGCGCCGGATGTCACCGGTTCGAGGTGTCTTTGCTCGGCCTTCGCTTCTCATGGACTCCCCATCAACCCCATCCGCCGAATGTTCAGTGCCAAGCACACCAGCAGCCACTCGGCTTTCGTCTTTCGAAGCCCCCGCAGGCTGAACTGCCGGAACCCCAGGCAGGCCTTGATCCAGCCGATCACTGGCTCCGCGATATGCTTGCGCTTCCGGCATACGGAACGGCCCTTCTTGGTCAGCAGCTTGCGGGCCATGTGGTCTTCACGGGTGGCATTCTTCGGCAGAGGGCCGCGGGGACACGCGACCCGTGGATCATAGGTCTCGCGACCGCACGCCATGTAGCCGTCGATCCCGCGTTCCGCCAACCCCGCGAAGTCCGCATCGCTCTTGTATCCAGCGTCTGCCGTCACGACCCCCGGCTCCTCACCGGTCGCGGTCATGGCCGCGTCTATCATCGGCAACAGCTCCCGCGCATCCGCGGCATTGTCTCCAACGTCTGCGGCGACGATGATCTGGTGCTCGGCATCCACGCCAACCTGCGCGTTGTAGCCCTGGATGTACCCCTTCGTTGCCCCGTCACGCATGATCCGACTCTCTGGGTCCGTGAAATTGTCTTGCTCCTTGCCCTTTGGGGTCGGGTCCGGGGCCTTCCGATACTTCTTCGGCTTCTCTCCACGAGCTTCCCGCTCCGCAGCCTCCGCCTCCCGCCGATCTCCTTCCTCCTTCGCCTTCTGCTGCGCTCGTCCTTCAATACGCTTCTTGGCCTCCTCGATCGCCCGCAACCGGCCTTCTTTGCTCCGCAGATGTTCGGGCAGACTGTAGCCGTCCCAGTCCCCGTATTCTTCGTCCTCGGCCTCATCAATGGCCTTGGCCTTCTCGATCAACTCCCGAATCTGCGCCTTCAGCTCGGCTTCCTTCTTGATCATGTGGCTATAGCTCATGGCCTTGTGCTTGCTGGCATTCGCCTTCACCTTCGTCCCGTCGATGGACAAATGCCCCAGCTTCACCAGACCCGACTCCTGCGCAAACCCGACGACCTGGAGAAAAAGGCTGTTGAAGAAATCCAGATGACGAGCCCGGAACTTGATGAACGTGCGAAAGTCCGGCGTCTGCTGGGCAGACAGGAAGCGGAACCCCACGTCATCAACGCACTTGGCCGCCAACCGCCGAGCACTGAAGGTCCCCGTGGCATACCCGTAGATCAACACCTTCAGCAACATGCGCGGATGATAGGGGGGCGCGCCCTTGCCCTCGGGCGAGTCGTAACTGGCCAGAAGCCCCGCCAGGTCCAGACCCTCCACCACATCCGAAACAAAGCGCGCAAGGTGACCGTCGGGAAGCCATTCGTCCAGGGCCGGAGGCATGAGAAGCATCTGGTCCTGATCGTAGTCCCGAAACTTGCGTGAATTCATCATCTATCCCCTCCATGGACTGAGAGGCTATCCTAGCCATCAATCCATGCCGGTTAAGGGGGTTTCGGAGTCAGGCTCCTAGACAGATTATTCAGTGCGCCACGAAGGCGCAGAGAGCCAGTGGATGAGAGATCCACC
>CAZPGB010000049.1:0-46823 GCA_964585945.1 uncultured bacterium
TGATCTCTCAGGGCCCAACGAGGTTTTTCCTTTTTTCAGGCGGTGGATCTGGGTGCGCCCCATCCAACTCCGTGCCTCCGAAGCGGCTAGCCCACAGGCGCGGAAAGGTGGTTGCGCACCGGCGGCCCTTTCCGCTAACTTCCCGCTCAGCCTACCGGTCCATGGACCGATAGGTGGAGTGGACTAGGCGTGTAGCTCAGCTGGCAGAGCAACGGTCTCCAAAACCGTAGGTCGGGGGTTCGAATCCCTCCACGCCTGATTTTTCTCATCCGAAGCGCACGCGAGCACCCTGCGCGCGCCGGTCCGCGATCGTCCATCCTCCTGCGACAAAAAGCGTTTGACATCTCCGTATACGGTCGAAAGACTGGGCCTCGAACGTGGTCTTCCCCTGTGCACAGCAGCCGCCATCGCGGAGGTTCGGGTCGAAGGATGGTGCCCAGCATCAAACTGCCGCAGACGACCGCCATGATTCTGGCCGGCGGTCGGGTCGGGGAGCTCTCGGTGCTCACCCTGGAACGGCCCAAGTCGGCCCTGCCGTTCGCGGGCCACTTCCGCATCATCGACTTTCCCCTCTCGGGCGTCGCCCACGCCGGGATCCAGAACGCCGGCATCCTCTCCCAGTACCGGCCCGCCTCGCTGATCGACCACGTGGGCGTGGGGGCGAGCTGGGACCTGATCGGCTACGGGCGCGGCGCCAAGATCCTGCCCCCCTACCACGCCGCCGAGGGCAGCGATTGGTACCGCGGCAACGCCGACGCGGTGCTGCAGAATCTGCCCTACCTGCGCGATCACGAGACGGAGATCGCCCTCATCCTTTCGGGCGACCATATCTACTCGATGGATTACCGGGAGCTGATCCTCCACCACCTCGAGAAGAGCGCCGACGTGACGGTGGCCTTCAAGAGGATGGACCACGCGGACCGGCGCTTCGGGTGGGGGCAGCTCGACGCCCAGGGCCGCCTGATCGGCTATGAGGAGAAACCGGCCAAGCCCTCCTCCGAGCTGGCTTCGCTCACCATCTACGTCTTCAACATGGAGGTGCTGGCCGACGTGCTCCAGCGGCTGCGCGAGCACGACTCGATCGAGTTCGGCCGCGACGTCCTCCCGGCCATCCTGGACGAGTACCGCGTCTTCGGCTACGAGTTCACCGACTACTGGGCCTACACGCGCACGGTGGACGCCTACTACCAGGCGCACGAGGACTTGCTGGCCGGCAAGATCGATCTGGAGAGCTGGAACATCCGCACCAACAACGAGGACAACGCCCTGGTGCGGCAGACGCCGCCGATCTTCCGCGCCTGGACCGAGGCCGAGGGTTCCTTGATCGGCGAAGGCTGCATCGTGGAGGGTCGCGTGGTCGCCAGCGTCCTGGGTCCGGGCGTGCACGTCGGCAAAGACGCGGTCGTCGAGGCGAGCGTCCTGTTCAACGACGTGGTCGTGGAGCCCGAGGCGCGCGTCACCCAAGCGATTCTCGACAAGCGATCCGTGGTGGGCCGAGCCGCGTCGATCGGCGTGGCGTCCGCGAGGCGGGCACCCAACGACCCGGTGGTCTCCCAGCGTGGGATCTCGCTGGTGGGCAAGGGCGCCCGGATCGCGCCGGGCGCGAGCGTCCCGCAGGGCGGTGTGGTGCCGCCGGCCGGGCGGGCCGACCAGGGTCGGGCCGAGGAAGCGTCGGGCAGAAGGAGGCGCAGATGCCTCTGAAGGGTCGACTCACCTACGATCTGCGCAACACCCTGGCGTTGATCCTCGCCGGCGGTGTCGGGAGTCGCCTCAACGTCCTCGTACGCCGGCGGGCCAAGCCGGCGGTGCCCTTCGGGGGCATCTACCGGATCATCGACTTCGCGCTGAGCAACGTGATGAACTCGGGCATCGAGCGCGCCGGCGTGCTCACGCAGTACATGCCCTACAGCTTGACCAAACACCTGGGGCGCGGAGACGGATGGGGCATGGTGGGTCGCACGCGCGAGGTGCGCATTCTCCCGCCGCACACCGGCACGCGGGCCTCCGACTGGTACAAGGGCACCGCCGACGCCGTCTTCCGCAACCTGGGCTACATCGCCCGTCACGATCCCGAGATGGTGCTGCTGCTCTCGGGCGACCACATCTACTACATGGACTACGTGGCCCTGATCGAGCATCACATCCAAAGCGGGGCCGACGCCACGCTGGCCGTGATGCCCATGCCGATCGAGCTCTGCTCGAGCTTCGGCACCATCATGACCGACGAGCACGACCGGGTGACCGGGTTCGAGGAAAAGCCCGCCCAGCCGCGCAGCAACCTGATCTCGATGGGCATCTATGTCTTCACGACCAGCGCCCTGGTGCGCAGCCTGGAGGAGGTGTGCGGCCTGCGCCGCGAGACCGATTTCGGCAAGCACGTCTTTCCCTACATGCTGGAGCGCGACAAGCTGAGCGTCTACCGCTTCAACGGCTACTGGCAAGACGTGGGCACGATCCGCGCCTATTTCGATACCAACATGGAGCTGCTCAAGCCGGATTCTCCGCTGAGCCTGCCCCGCTGGGGCGTGCGGACCAACCTGACCGAGGACGCCCGCGGCGATCGTCCCCCCGCGTTCATCGCCAGGGGCGCGCGCGTGCGCCATGCGACGCTGGCCCGCGGGGCACGCATCCGGGGCACCGTGGAGGGCAGCGTGCTGTCGCCGGGGGTGGTCGTGGAAGACGGCGCGGTGGTGCGCAACTCGGTGCTGCTCCACGATTGCGTCGTCGGCGCGGGCGCGCTCGTCGACGGGGTCGTGGCCGACAAGCGCGTGGCGATCGGGCGGGAGGCGCGCGTGGGCGACCCCGACTTGGGCGACGACGTCAACCGCGTCTATCCCACCCATCTCGACCAGGGCATCACCGTGATCGGCAAGTCGGCCGTGATCCCGGGTCGCTGCCGGATCGGGCGCAACTGCTGCATCTGGCCCGATGCGCGGCTCGGCGACATCGACATGGAGCGGTTGCCCAGCGGCGAAACGGTGGAGTGGGAGTCGAGCTGACCGCTTGGGCGCGCCGACGGCGCCGGCGGGGATGAGCACAACGGGCAGGGGGATCGCGGGTGAAGTCCGAACGGCTCCTTCTCTACATGCTGCTGACCGGAATCGTGCTGGGAGGCCTCTGCGGTTGGCTGATCGGCGCGCCCATGGCCGCCTGGAGCTGGGTCGGCGAGCTCTTCCTCAACGCCCTCAAGATGCTGATCGTCCCCCTGATCGTCAGCTCGATGATCATGGCGGTGGCCGAGATGGGTGACGTGCGCAAGCTGGGCCGCGCCGGCACGCTGGTCATCGGCTACTACCTGATGACGACCGCCGTCGCGGTGCTGATCGGCATCATCGCGGTCAACATCATCCAGCCGGGCGGGGGCGTCGCGCTGGGCCCCGAGATGGTGCCCGAAGGCTTCGCCGAGAAGGAGAAGGGCATCCAGGACATCATCCTGAGCCTGGTGAGCCCCAACATCGTCGAGGCCGCCGCGCGCATGGACATCCTGCCGCTGATCGTCTTCTCCGTCATCTTCGCCGGCATCGTGACCACCCTCGGCGAGCGCGGGCGGCCCGTGATCGCCTTCTTCGACGGCGTCAACGCGGCCATCATGAAGATGGTGCGCCTCATCATGTGGCTCGCTCCGCTGGGCGTCTTCGCGCTGGTGGCCTCGCGGCTGGGGCAGGCCGGCGGGGGCGCCGACGTGGCGGCCGAAGTGCTGAAGATCGGAAAGTACTTCATGACGGTGTTGATCGGACTGGCCATCCACGGCTTCATCGTCCTGCCGCTCATCCTGCGCCTGCTGGCCAGGCGCTCGGTGCCGGCCTACGCGGCCGGCATGCTCGAGGCGCTCACGACCGCCTGGTCGACCGCCTCCTCGTCGGCCACCCTGCCCATCACCATGCGCTGCGCCCGCGAGCTCAACGGCGTCTCGCGCCGCTCGACGATGCTGGTCACCCCCCTGGGCGCCACGATCAACATGGACGGCACCGCGCTCTATGAGGCGGTGGCGGCGATCTTCATCGCCCAGGTGGTCGGTGTTCCGCTGGGCTTCGCCGAGCAGACGCTCATCTTCGTGACCGCCACGCTGGCGGCCATCGGAGCGGCGGGGATTCCCGAGGCCGGGCTGGTCACCATGGTGATCGTCCTGCGCGCGGTGGGACTGCCGCTCGAGGGCATCGGGCTGATCCTGACCGTGGACTGGTTCCTGGACCGCTTCCGCACGACCGTCAATGTCTGGGGCGATGCCGTGGGGGCGGCGGTCATGGACCGGCTGCTCGGGCCCGGTGGAGAGGAGGAGCCGCACTCGTGATTGCGCGCATGCGAGCCGCCACCCGCACCTGGAGCCGCTCCCGGCGCGGCGCCGTCAGCCTGATCGCGCTGGGCTTCCTGATTTTCCTGTTGCCCGAGGCCCTGGGCCAGGAGGAAGCGGCCGGCACGCAAGAGCCGGCCGGCTGGTTCCGGACCGACCGGGTGCCGGCGGCGGTCGCGACGTTGCTCTTCGGGGCCGTCCTGCTCATCTTCATCCGGACCGCCCGCCGCGGCCGGTCGCTCTTCATCCGGCGCATCGCCGGCCTGGAAGCGGTCGACGAGGCGGTGGGGCGCGCAACCGAGATGGGGCGGCCGATCCTCTACTCCCCCGGCCTCGACCCGATGGAGGAGGTGGCCACCGTCGCCAGCATCAACATCCTGGGTCAGGTCGCCCGGCGGGCGGGCGAGTACGAGACGCGTCTCATCATGCCCAACCGGGACCCGATCGTCATGACCGTGGCGCAGGAGGTGGTGCGCGAAGCCTACACTGAGGTGGGCCGCCCCGATCTCTACGACGCCCACGACATCTACTACACGACGCAGAGCCAGTTCGGCTACGCGGCGGCGGTCTGCGGCACGATGATGCGCGAGCGGCCGGCCACCAACTTCTTCATCGGCCACTTCTACGCCGAGAGCCTCGTGCTGGCCGAGACAGGCAACGCCACCGGCGCCATCCAGATCGCCGGCACCGATTCGGATTCGCAGCTTCCCTTCTTCATCTGCGCCTGCGACTACACGCTGATCGGCGAGGAACTCTACGCCGGCAGCGTCTATCTGTCACGCGAGCCGCTCTTGCTGGGCGCGCTCAAGGGCCAGGACATCGCCAAGGCGATCATCTTGGCCATCCTCGTGCTCGGCACCCTGCTGGCCCTGGTCAACGTGGACATCCGCCCCCTGCTGGGCGGCCGGTTGTAACCCCCCGGGGAGACGCGCATGAAGAAAACCGGCCCGGTCGTCTTCGGGTTCATCATCGGCATGCTGATGCTGATCCAGTACTTCACGCCGAACCCCTGGATCCAGGACCGCTACAACAACGTGCTCGACTGGAAACAGGTCGTTTTCGGGATCACACTGATTCTGGGCGTCCTGAGCCTCTTTTTGTACCACTGGCGCAAGATCTCGCGGCGTGACGCGGGCTGGCCCTACTCGATCATCACCCTGGCGGGCCTCTTCTTCATGATCGTGGCGGCGATCGCCTTCGGGCAGGCGGCCGGCCCCTACCGCTGGATGTTCGACCATGTGCAAGCACCGATGCAGGCCACCATGTTCGCCCTGCTCGCCTTCTACGTGGCCAGCGCCTCCTACCGGGCCTTCCGGGCGCGCGGCTTTCACGCCGCCCTGCTGCTAGGCGCCGGCGTGATCGTGATGCTCGGCCGGGTGCCGCTGGGCGAGCTGATCGGCTTCCACGTCGGGGACCAGTACTACTCGCTGGCCAGCGTCTCCACCTGGATCCTCAACTACCCCAACGTGGCCGCCAAGCGCGGCGTTCTGATCGGGGTGCAGCTCGGGATCGTGGCCACCGCGATCAAGATCATCCTGGGGGTGGAGCGCACCTACCTGGGGAAGGGGGCGTGATGACGAGCGGCACCCACCAGTCCGGCGGCCGCAAGCGGCCCCCCTTCGACGAGATCTTGATGAACGTCGATCGGCGGATCATCTTCCTGGTGATCGCCCTGGCGGTGGCCGTGCCGCTGATCTTCCCGCTCAACATGCCGGTGGGAAGCTCGCCGGAGGCGGAGGCCTACTTCGGCCAGATCGAGATGCTCGCGCCCGGCGACGAGATCATCTTCAGCTTCGACTACGAGCCCGACACGATGGCCGAGCTGGACCCGATGAGCTACGCCACGCTGCGCCACGCCTTTCGCAAGGGCTTGCAGGTGATCGCGCTGACCAACTATCCCGGCGGGCCGGGCATCGTGGAGCGCGTGCTGGGCGAGACGGCCGCCGAGTACGGCCAGGAGTACGGCACCGACTACGTCTTCCTGGGCTACAACCCCGACTACTCGGCCACCATGCTGCGCATGGGCGAGAGCATCCAGCGCACCTTCCCCACCGACCACTACGGCACCCCTTCGGATCAGATCCCGCTGCTCCAGGAAGTGGACCGGTACGCCGAGATCGAGCTGCTGGTGACGGTGACCGCCAGCGCCCTGGCCGAGTACTGGGTCATCTGGGCCGGCGGCAACTACGGCCAGAGCATCATCACCGGCTGCACCGCGATCCAGGCGGTGCTGATCTACCCCTACTACAACGCCGGCCAGTTGGGCGGCTTCCTCGGGGGGCTGAAGGGTGCGGCCGAGTACGAGAAGCTGACCCAGCGCGAGGGGGCGGGCGTGCGCGGCATGGACGCCCAGTCGATGGCGCACCTGCTGATCGTCTGTTTCATCGTGCTGGGCAACGTCGGCTTCGTGATTCAGAAGACGCGCCTTCAACGCGAGGCCGGGACGCGCGGCTAGAGGAGGACCCCGATGGGCTGGGAGACCTTCGGCATGTGGGTGGCGGCCGCGCTGACGCTGGCCATCTTCTCGCTGCTGTACAAGGACAACCCCTTCTACCGGGCCGCCGAGCACCTGCTGGTGGGCGTCTCGGCCGGATACTACCTGGTGCAGTACTTCTACTCGGGGGTGATTCGCAAGTTCTACGTGCCGGTGGTGCTGCAGGGCGACCTCTGGCTGCTGCCGGGCGGGCTGCTGGGCCTGCTGGTGCTCTTCCGCCTCTCGCGCCAGACGCAGTGGGTCAGCCGCTACGCCATCGCCTTCTACGTGGCGGCCTGGTCGGGCTACCTGATCCCCTCGACCATCCAGGAGCGGGTCCTTACGCAGGTGTCGGCCACGCTGCCGCCGGCCCTCGCCGAGGTGGGCTTCGGCGCCTTCCTGGGGGCGCTGGTCATTCTGGTCGGGGTGATCTCCATCCTGATCTACTTCTACTTCAGCACGCCGCACACGGGCCTGGTGGGCAAGATCTCGCAGGTGGGCATCACGTTCCTGATGGCCGGCTTCGGCGCCTCCTTCGGCTACACGGTCATGGGCCGCGTAAGCCTCCTGATCGGCCGGTTCCAGTTCCTCTTCCAGGAGCTGCCCGCCACCTTTGGGGGCGGTTAGCGCGCGAGGACGATCCCGGCCGGTTGCGGGGCTTCGCCGCCGTCCGCGGCCGGCGCGCACGACCGTAGGCCGCCACTATTTCCCGCGCGCACTGCCGCAGCATCCGCGGCCGCCACTGTTTCCCGCGCGCACTACCGCAATACCGGAAACGGCTCGTGCTCGGGCCACGGCCGCGGCTCACGCTCAATCTTCTCCAGCACCACCTCGACCGCCTTGCGTAGCTGCGCGTCGTAGCCGCGGGTCATCTCGGCGGGATCGAGGCGCACCTCGATGTCGGGCGTCACGCCTTCGTTCTCCACGATCCAGTTGCCCTGGGGATCGTAGATGCGGTAGTCGGGCGCCGTGATGCGGCCGCCGTCGATCAGATCGATGCCCATCGAGATGCCGACCAGCCCGCCCCACGTGCGCGTTCCGATCACCGGCCCCATGCCGCGCATCTGGAACTCCATCGGCAGCATGTCGCCGCCCGAGCCGGCCCGATGGTTGGTGAGGCAGGCCAGGTGGGCGCGCGTGACGACCGCCGGGGTGGTCTGATCGTGCGAGTAACGACGGGTCCAGAAGGCGAGCAGCGGCTTGTCGAGCCGCTGCAGGAAGATGTCGGGATCCAGCCCGCCGCCGTTGAAGCGGCCGTCGACGATGAGCCCATCCTTGCGCGTCTGCGGGTAGAAGTACTTGGCGAACTCGCGCGCCGAGCCCACGTAGGTGTCGCGCAAGTGCAGGTAGCCGACCCGCCCGCCCGAGAGCTCCCCCACCAGGCGCCGGTTGCGCTCCATCCAGTCCTGGTAGCGCAACGCCGACTCGTCACGCAGCGTCTCGACCACCACCCTGCGCGCTCCCTCGGCAGCGGGGCGATCATTGACCTGCAGCGTGACCTGTCGGTCGGCCCGGTCCTGGAAGTAGCTGTAGATGTTTCGCTGGGCGGTCACGGCCTCCCCGTCGACGGCCAGCAGGTAGTCGCCCGGGCGGATGCCCACGCCGGGCCGTGCGAGCGGCGGGGTGATCTCACGCGTCCAATCGGGAACGGTGTAAAGGCGGCCGAAGCGGTAGAGCCCGTGCTCGGCGTCGACTTCCCAGTCGGCGCCCAGCATGCCCACTGCCACGCGCTCGGCCTCGCGCCGCCGGTGGCCGCCCGAGACGTAGGTGTGCGACGTCGTCAGCTCCCCGATCAACTCGCCCACGATGTAGCGGATGTCCTGGCGGCACGTGGCGCGGTCGACCAGCGCGCCGTAGGCGCGCCCCAGCGCCTCCCAGTCGAGCCCGTGCAGGTCCGGGTCGTAGAAGAAGTCGCGCTCCATGCGCCAAGCCTCGCGGAAGATCTGCCGCCACTCTTCGCGCGGGTCGATCCGCATGCGCAGATCGCTCAAGTCCAGCTCACCCTTGACCGGACGCCGTCGCCGACCCTCGTCATCATCCTCCTGCGCGCGCTCACGCTCCTCGCGTTCCTCGATCCGCATCCGGCGCGCGTCCTGGGCCTGGCTGCGCATCGAAGCTGGGATAACGCCGAAGGAGTCCCGCTGGCGGTAGAGAATCCACTCACCCCCCGCGGCCAGCCGGTAGCCGTCGATGCCGTCGATGACCGCCTCCTCGGTGCGCTCGCCCAGATCGAATGCGTAGAGCGTGCGCGGCCCGATCGAGCGGTACTCGAAACGGTTGAAGTCGCCCTCCTCGCGATCGAGGTAGATGACGGTCGACTCGGTCACCGCCAGCGCACGGTAGTTGCCGCGGGGCAACGGCAGCGCTTCCACCCGATCGGCCAGCCCGTCGAAGTCGATCCAGATCCGTTTGCCGCCCGCCCCCACGTCGCGGGGACGCTCCGCAAGGCTCCCACCTCCCGGCGCCTCGTCGCTGCGTGGCGGCAGGAGCGCCGGACCATCGGCGCGCAGGGTGAGACTGTAGATGCCGGCCATCTGCTTGTAGACCATCTCCCACTCGAAGTCGCAGTAGGTCGGTTCGAAACGGCGGTTCGAGATGAAGAGCAGGTGCTCGCCGTCGGGCGACCAAACGGGCTCGAAATCGTTGAACAGGTCGCCGCTGACCAGGTGGTTCTCGCCGCGCGCAACATCGTGGATGTGGATCTTGTAGGTGAGCGTGCTGTCCATCATCGCGTAAGCGATGTAGCGGCCGTCGGGCGACCAGCTATAGTCGGAGATCGGCTTGCGCTCGAGCGCCACGTCCACGTTCTCGTAGGCGGCCCGGTCGACCTCCACCACGCGGCCCGTGTCGATCTCCAGATAGTAGAGACGCAGCGTCTGGTCGGCGAAGGCCAGCCTGCGGCCGTCGGGCGACCAGCGCAGCGCATGCCGGTAGCCGGGTTCCAGGTGCGTGAGCTGTCGGGGCTCGCCCGCGCCCGCGGGGTCGATCAGGTAGACCTGGTACTCGCCGGTGGCGTCGGAGAGATAGGCGATCCAGCGCCCATCGGGCGACCAGACCGCGCCGCGCTCGCGGGCGCCGGGCGAGCGCGTGAGGTTGCGCGTGGGGCCGTGCTCGCGCCCCAGGGTGAACAGCTCGCCGCGTGCCACCAGCAGCGCGCGCCGGCCGTTGGGCGAGAGGTCGTACTCGGTGATCCACTCATCGAGGTCCTCGATGTAGGGGCGGGCCTCGGGCGCGTCGGGACCGATCTCGATCGGGACGCGCGCGGTTTCGCCCGTGGCCAGGTCGAGCATCCAGACGTCGCCGCCCAGCTCGTAGACCACGCGCCGGCCGTCGCCGCTCGGCCGGCGCACGTCGAAGCCGGTGTGATGCGTGAGCGGCCGGACCTCTTCGGTGCCCAGGTCGAAGGCGTAGAGGTTCAGCCGCCGGTCGCGGTCGGAGCTGAAGACGATCGACTCGCCGGCCCAGATCGGCATGCGGTCGGTGCCGCGAAAGTCGGTCAGGCGGCGGTCTTCCCGGGTGGTGAAGTCGAAAAGGTAGATGTCTTGGGCCGTGCCCCCCCGGTAGCGCTTCCAGGTGCGGTGTTCACGGTTGACGCGGTTGTAGGCGATGCGCGACCCGTCGGGCGCGTAGCTGCCCTGGGCGGCCTCGTGGAGCATCACCTCCTCGAGACCGCTTCCATCGGGCGCCACCAGGTAGAGCCGCGGGAAGCGTGGCCAGCCCTGGCGGGTGGAGCGGAAGATCACTTTCCCCTCGGTGGGGTGCCACCCCACCACCTCATCGGCCCCTGGATGGTACGTGAGGCGCGTGAGTTGACCACCGTGGCGGTTCATCACGTAGACGTCGGTGTTGCCGTCGAGCTCCCCCGTGAAGGCGATCCGCTCGCCGTCGGGGGAGAGCTTCGGGTCGCGCTCCTCGCCGTCGTCGAGCGTGAGCCGCCGGGCGAGGCCGCCCGTGGCCGGCACGGTCCAGATGTCCTCGCCGCAGACGAAGACGATCGTCTCGCCGCGGACGTCCGGGAAGCGCAGCAGCGGTCCCGCGACCCCATCCTCGGCCCCCGCCGGCCCGAGACCCACCCCGATGAGTCCCGCAGCCGCGCCCCAGAGACCGAGAAGAACCCGGCCAGCCCCGGCCGGCCACCCTCCGAACGGACCCGTCCGCAAACCGCGAAGCCCTGCACCCGGGCCGCCCCCATCCGTTCGCCGCTGTCTCATACGAGCCCCTCCTTCACACCAGAGACGCGCTCCGCGGTGGGCGCGCCGCTTCAATCACGCCCCAGCCGGACGCGGATCTCCTCGTACCATTCTTGCATGCGCGTATCGCCCCGGCCCTGTCGCAGCACCGTGCCCAGCAGATGCTGCGCCTCCGCCAACCGCGCCCGCACCGCCTCCGGCAGCCGGGCGTCCTCCGGCACGCCTCGCAGGGGCGCGTAGATCGCAGCGGCCAACCCCGCCCGCGCGCTCCAGCTTCCGGGACGATCGCGCAGCACCGCGCGGAAGATCTGCTCGGCCACCGCGAAGTCGCCCCGCTCGATCGCGATGTGGCCGATCTGCTCGCGCAGGTGGAGACGCCGCGCGTCCCGCTGCAGCGCGCGCTGGAAGGCTCCGATCGCCTCCTCCAGGGCGCCGACCGCCTCGGCCGCCCGGCCGTGCACTTCGGCGCCGTCGGCGGTCTCTTCGGGCCGGCCGGCGTAACGCCGCGCGGTCGCGAGCGCCTCCTGTGCCCGGCCCAGGCCGAGCTGGATGCGCGCGACCTCTTCGAGGGCGTCCACCCGCGTCGAGTCGATAGCGAGCTGGCGCTGGAAGTGAGCCAAGGCCGCCTCGGGGTCCCGGAGACGCAGATGCATCTCGCCCAACAGCCCGTGGAACCGGGCGCGGCCGGGTGCGATCCGGGTGCAGATACGGTACTGCTCGATCGCCCGCTCGATCTCGCCCCGCTCCCGGTAGTGCTTCCCGATCTCCTCGTGCGCGTAGGCGCGCGCGTAGGCCCTCTGGTCGGCCATCACGTCCCGGAAGCGGGTCAGCGATCGCGCCTCGCCGGCGTTGAGCCAGAACCAGGGCAGGGTGAGGAAGCAGGCCGCCACCAGTGTCGATCCGATCCACCGCGCGCGCGGGCGCCTCCAGAGCAGCGCGGCGGCCAGGGGCGCAATCGGCGTCGCCGCGGCCAGCAGGTCCCAGTCCCGCGCCATCCCCAGCGTCATCTGCAGCAGCACCGCGATCACCAGCAGCCAACCGCAGCCCCAGAGCAGGATCCGCGCGGGCAGCGCCGGTGCCGGGTTCGCCGGCCGCGCGATCAGGCGTGTCAGGATCAGGGCGGTGGGAACGGGCGCCAGCAGCAAGACGAGGTTGGCCACGTCCTTCCAGTGGAGCGGATCCAGCAGGCCCCCGCGGCCGGTCAAGGGGACCAGGAGCCGTTGCCCCGCCCGCGACGTGAAGAAATCGTGCTGGAAGACCTCCAGGTCGTAGCCCGAGAGCGCCATGATCCCTGCTGCCAGAACCAGCGCCGCCACCGGCGGCAGCCCGACGGCCGCCAGCCGCCGCCCCACGCCGGCGCGAGACGCTGCCGGAGCCCCCTTCTCGGGGGCGGGGCGCAGCAGGGGCGCGATGAGCAGCGGCGCCAGGAAGAGCGCGTTCAGGTGCAGCGCCAGCCCGGCGGCGAAGAATCCCGCGCACCCGGCCAGCGGAAACCGCCCCCGGTAGTAGAGCACCAGGGTGACCGCAAACAGCAGCAGCGCCACCATCAGCAGAGCGTAGCACTCGGCGTAGCCCATGAACATCTGCAGCGGGGCGGCCAGCACGAGCAACCCGTAGAGCAGCACGCCCTCTCCCGGCTCTCGAGCCAACCGGCGGACGCTCCAGGCGACCGCGACCAGATACAGGGCGCCGCTGAAGATGCTCATCCAGGCGAAGACATCCAGGGCCTCTTCCAGCAGCCTGGTTTCGAAGAGACGCCCCAGGAGCGCGTGGAGGTGGTAGGCCAACAGGTCGAAGCCGTGAAACGGCACCCCGATCTGCACGGTCTGGGCCAGGAGCAGGCCGTCGCCCAGGAAGTGGGTGGGCGTGCGAAGCAGCCAGAAGGCCCCGGCGCCCATCGCGGGAAGCAGCCCGTAGGCCACCCACCCGGGACCCAGCAGCAGGGGTTCGACCCTTCGCACGAGCCAGGCGCCCAGAGCCTGTGCCGCGCGGGGCCAGAGCAGCAGCAGACCCAGCAGCGGCCACCCGATCCGCACCCACAGCGGCAGGTAGGCCAGGTGGTTCAAGCCCCAGGCCGTCGCGCCCGGCTGGAAGCCGGCCGCGCCCTGCAGCAGGAGGAGCCCGCCCAAGACGGCACTCAGCGCCTGGCCCTGTGCGTTCTGCCCTTTCACGCCGCCTCTCCCGTCGTCTCGCGCCCAAGAGGTCCGTGCCTCACGCTGCCCGGCATGGTGCCCGACCGCCGCTCGAAGATCAGCAGGAATCGCGCGCCCTGCCACCCGCATGCAACACCGCCCCGATCGTGATAGACTGTAGAAGACTCGACAACCGGAGTGACCCCGATCGATACGACGCCGAGTCCAACGTGACCCGATTCCGCGGAGCGCGCATGCCCCGTCGCCGCTGCCCGCACCCGGCGCGCATGCCTGCCGAAAGGAGGCCCCTGATGAGACGCCCCTGTCTGGCCGCGATCGCCTGCTGCCTGTGCCTCACCCCGATGCTCCTGGCGCCCGACGGCGCCCGCGCCAATCCGCCCTGGCCCTACGAGGAGTTCTGCGACGTCTTCCCTCAGGACAACATGGCCGCGCCCCGCATCGTGGGCATCCCCTTCGGCGGCGCCTACCCGTTCCCCATGGCCCTGATCGAGGTCCACATGTACACCGAGAGCGGGCTGCCGATGGCCGGGGCGGACCTGCAGATCTTCTTCCACGGCACGTGCGCCAACGATCAGCTCTGCTGGTGTCCCAACGGGACCTACAGCGGCACGACCAATGCCGAGGGGGTGGTCTACTTCTACATCGCGCTGGGCGGGTGCTGCCAGATGCCCGACGCCGCGATGATCAGGCTCGATTTGGGGAGCGGCTTCTACCCGCTGCGCATCTACGACACGGTGGCGAGCCCCGGGTTCGACGGCGGGTACGGTCCGCAGAACTGCGACGTGACGCTGACCGACTTCACCTACTTCGCCAATGCGCTCCTGACCGGCGCCGGCGGCTGCAGCGACTACGACGGCGACGGCACCACCGCGCTCGGCGACTTCGTGGTCTTCGGCGAGACCTGGGGCAGCTCCTGCTCCTCCACGGCCGCGCCGCCCCCCGCGGCCGGCGGCTTCGAACCGGTGCGCGGCTGGTAGCGCCCGCGACATCGGCGCCGACACCCCGCGCGCGTCGTGGCGCGGGGCGTTTCGTATCGCCCGCGCCCGCCGCGCGCGGTATACTCATGCGTTCGCCCGGGATGGAGGACCCGAAGCGCTCCGCGCCATCCCGTCCGATGCAGACCTCTCAGGCGCAAGGAGGCCTTCGATGAGCGCGGGCACGCCCACCGTTCCCTTCGATCGAGCCAAGATCCAGGCCATCTTGGAACGCACCGGGTTCGACGCGGCCAACCTCTCGATCCGCGAGACCAACCGGCTGGTGACCCTGATCGAGGCCGACCTGGACGTGCGCTTCGTGCGGATGGAGTTCGGCGTCCCCAACCTGCCCTACGACGCCGCGGCCGCGCAGTGGATCTGCGACGCCGAGCGCGAGCGCATGGCCAGCCGGCAGTATCCGCCCTTCGACGGCATCCCCGAGCTGAAGCAGGAGGCCTCCCGGTTTCTAGAGAACTTCCTGAACCTGGAAATCCCGCCCGAGTGCTGCATCCCCACGGTCGGGTCGATGCAGGGCGGCTTCATCTCGCAGGCGATCGCCGGCAACCGGATCGCCGGGCGCGATACGATCCTCTACCTGGAGCCCTCGTTCCCGGTCAGCAAGCGCCAGACCCGGTTCCTGGGCCTGCAGGCCGACGCGGTCGAGCTGGGCGATCACCGCGGACCGGACCTGATCCGGGAGGTCGAGCGCAAGATGGCCTCCGGGCGCATCGGCGGCCTGCTCTACTCCAATCCCAACAACCCGGCCTGGATTGTCCTGAAGGACGACGAGTTGCGCGGACTGGGCGAGCTGTGCACCCGCCACGACGTGCTGGCCATCGAGGATCTGGCCTACCTCTGCATGGACTTCCGGGAGGACTACGGCCGCCCGGGTCGCCCGCCCTACCAGCCGACCATCGCCCGCTACACCGACCGGTACTTCGTCCTGGTCTCCAGCTCGAAGATCTTCAGCTTCGCGGGCGCGCGCATCGGAATCGCCGCCTTCTCCCCCGCGTTTCTGAAGATGAAGGCTCCGGCCCTGAAGGCCAAGTTCGGGACCGAGAACGTCGGCCACGCGTTCGTGCACGGGGGCGTCTACTGCACCACCTCCGGCGTCCCGCAGTCCTCGCAGTGGGGTCTGTGCGGACTGATGCGCAAGGCCAACGCCGGCGAACTCGACTTCGTTGCAACGACCCGCGAGTACGGTCGGCGGGCCGGGGCCCTGAAGGCGATCTTCCAGCGCCGGGGATTCGACATCGTCTACGACAACGACCTCGGCGAGCCGCTGGCCGACGGCTTCTACTTCACCTTCAGCTACCCCGGCTTCACGGGCCAGGAACTGCTGTTGGAGCTGCTCCACTATGGGGTCAGCGCCATCACCCTGGAGTCTTCGGGATCCAACCGGACCCAGGGACTGCGAGCGTGCGTCTCCTTCGTGGACGAGGAGCAGTATGGGCTGGTCGAGGAACGACTGGGCCGGTTCCAGGCCGACCACCCGGTTGGCGGGTGAGCGGGAGGCCTCGCCGGGCCCTTTTCGGGAGTCGCAAGCCCTTTTACATTTACATGTCACACCCCGATCCGTTAATGTCCTGGGAAGGTTCTCGGCGCCCGGTGCACGCTGTGCCCCCGGCGCCGAGTCAATGCCATAGATGCTGCGGTCGTATGCGGTTATCCACCCGTCATAGGCACGCTCGATGGGTCCGTACCCGAAGACGGTGAGCCTGAAAAACGGCACCAACGTCGTTCTCCGCCCCCTGGAGAAGGACGACCTGACCGCACTGCATCAGTTCTACCTGAACCTCCCCGAGGAAGACCGCCACTACCTGCGAGCCGACGTCACGGCCCTCCCCATGGTCCGCATGCAGATGGAGGACAGTGACGCCGAGGAGCGCACGCGCTTCGTGGCTGCGGCGGGCGACCGGATCGTGGGCCAGGCGGCCCTGCTGCGGCCGCGCCACGGCTGGGCGCAGCACACAGCCGAGCTGCGCTGCATGGTCGCCCGCGAGGTGCAGGGCCAGGGACTGGCCAAGATCCTGTTGCGGGAGCTGTTCCAGGAGGCCACCCGGCAGGGCGTGGAGGTCCTGTTCGGGAAGATGACCGCCGAGCAGGATGCGGCCGTGCGCATCATGGAGTCGCTGGGCTTCCGCGAGGCGGCCGTGCGCCGGGACCACCAGCGCACGCTGCACGGGGGCCTGCACGACGTGCTGGTGATGACCTGCAGCATCCGCGACGCCTGGGCGCGGCTCGAGGACATGATGGTCCAGATGGACGGGCAGGGCCGCGAGCACTACGGCCCCAGAAAGGCCGACGCATGATCCGCTACCCGAAGGTCTACCGGGCGAGCGACGGCCGGGTGATCGTGATTCGGCCCGCCAGCTCGGACGACATCAACGCGCTGCTCGAGTTCTTCGTCAGCCTGCCCGAGGAGGACCGGTTGCACCTGCGGGTCGACGTCACGCAGCGCGACGTAATGCGCCGGCGGATGATGGCCCAGTCCCACTGGGAAGTGGTGCGGCTGATCGGGATCTTCGGCGACCGCGTGGTCGCCGAGTGCTCCATCGCCCGCCGCACCTACGGTTTCGAGTCGCACGTCGGGGAGATGCGACTGCTGGTTGATCCGGACTTCCGCGGCAGCGGCCTGGCAACCTACCTGGGTCGCCAGATCTTCGCTCACGCCATCATGATGGACATCGAAAAGATCGAGGCCTGCATGATGGAAGACGACGAGCGCGCGGTGGCCTGCGCCGAGCGCTTGGGCTTTGAACGCGAGGGAGTCTTGCCCAACTTCGTGAAGGACATCAAAGGGAACAACCACAATCTGCTCATCATGGCGCTGAGCACGTAGAAACCACCACCACGGCGGTTCCCCGCGCGAATCGCCGCCACGAGGAACCCACCCATGCGTTTCTGGAGAACTCCGCTCGATCAGGAGAAGTTCGTCACGCCGCACGGACGCATCCACATCATCATCGAGCGTTGCAAGGGGTGCGCCTTCTGCGTCGAGTACTGCCCGCGCGACGTGTTGCGCATCTCCGAGAAGTTCAACAAGAAGGGCTATCACTATCCCGAGGCGGTCAAGGAAGACGCCTGCGTGGACTGTGATCTGTGCGAGACCATCTGCCCGGAGTTCGCCATCTACTCCGAGCACGTGGAGGAGCGGTTGAGCGCCCAGGACCCCGGCGCGCAACAGCCTGAAGCGGCCGATGCGGCCGCCGCCAGCGACAACGGGAAGGAGGTGCAGGGTGAGTAAGCCACGGGGAGCGGTGCTGACCGGCGAGCATTTCATGAACGGCGACGTAGCGGCCGCGGAAGGCGCGCTGGCGGCCGGCTGCACGTTCTTCGCCGGCTACCCGATCACGCCGGCCACCGAGGTGGCCGAGCGCATGGCCGAGCGGTTGCCGCACGTGGACGGAATCTACATCCAGATGGAGGACGAGATCGCGTCGATGTGCGCGATCCTGGGCGGCTCCTGGGGCGGCCGCAAGTCGATGACCTCCACCTCGGGTCCCGGGTTCAGCCTGATGATGGAGAATCTGGGGCTGGGCGTGATGACCGAGACGCCCTGCGTGCTGGTCAATGTCCAGCGCGGCGGGCCGTCGACCGGTCTGCCGACGCTCGTGGGCCAACAGGACATGATGCAGGCGCGCTGGGGCTCGCACGGCGATTACGAGATCATCGCCCTCTCCCCCAACTCGCCCCAGGAGTGCTTCGATCTCACGATCGATGCGTTCAACCTCTCGGAGACCTGGCGGGTGCCCGTGCTGCTGATGACCGACGAGGTGGTCGGCCACATGACCGAGCGCGTGTCGATCCCGGCGGCGGAGAACATCCGCCCGGTCGCCCGCACCTACACCGACAAGCCGCCGGCCGAGTACCGGCCCTACGAGACCAACGGCAACGGGGTCCCCCCCATGGTCGAGGTCGGCAAGGGGTACCGGATCCACATCACCGGTCTGACCCACGACGAGCGGGGCTATCCCGACGTCACCGCCGCCGCGCAGCAGCGGATGGTGCCGCGGCTGGTGGAGAAGATCCGCGCCAACGCCGACCAGATCGTCCGCTACGAGGAAGACGGGGTCGACGACGCCGACGTGGTGGTCGTCAGCTACGGAATCACCTCGCGCGTCGCGCAGATGGCGGTCGAACAGGCGCGGGCGCAGGGGCTGAAGATCGGCTACCTGCGACTGATCGTCGTCTGGCCCTTCCCCGAGAAGCGCATCCGCGAGCTGGCGCCGCGGGTGAAGGGGTTCGTGGTGCCCGAGATCAATCTGGGTCAGATGGTGCTGGAGGTGGAGCGCTGCGTGGCCGGGCAGTCGCAGGTGCGCCACGTGGGGCACGCCGGCGGCGCGGTGCACGATCCGGCCGTCATCCTGAAGGCCGTCGAGGAGGTGCTGTCATGAGCGACGCGAGGACCAAGACCAAGGCCGACGCGGCCACGCCGGGCGTCGTGCGCCCGGCCCATGAGCACCCCAAGGACTGGCTCCTGCGTCAGGACCGGCTGCCGCACATCTGGTGTCCCACCTGCGGCATCGGGACCTGCGTGAACAGCTTCGTGGAAGCGGTGCACGAATCGGGCATCCCGGAGGAGAAGTTCGCGGTGGTCTCGGGCATCGGCTGCACCGGCCGCGTGGCCGGCTACGTGAAGCTCGATTCCTTCCACACGACGCACGGTCGGGCCATTCCCTTCGCCACGGGCCTCTCCCTGGCCAACCCGGAGATGAAGGTGGTCGTCTTCAGCGGGGACGGCGACCTGGTGGCGATCGGCGGCAACCATCTGATCCACGCCGCGCGGCGCAATATCGATATCACCGTGATCTGCATCAACAACTTCATCTACGGCATGACCGGCGGGCAGCTCGCCCCCACGACGCCCCACACGGCGCGCACCACCACCTCGCCCTACGGCAACTACGAGTACCCGTTCAACGTCCCGCACCTGGTGGCCTCCTGCGGCGCCTCCTACGTGGCGCGCTGGACGGCGCTGCACGTGCGGCGCATGAAGCGGGCGATGCTGGAGGCGATCCGCAAGCGGGGCTTCTCCTTTCTCGAGATCATCGCCCCCTGCTCCACGCTCTACGCCCGCAAGAACCGTCTGGGCACCGGCTACGACCTGATGAAGTTCTACCATGACAACTGCGAGGTCCATCACGGGGCCGACACCAGCGAGCTGGACATCGGGTTCCAGGAGAAGATCACGGTCGGCAAGTTCGTGGACATCGAGAAGCCGACCTTCCTCGACCGCATCGCACAGGGAAAGAAGAAGTAGGACCCTTTGGGTTTGGGCGCCCGCGGCGGCGCGACGCGGCGGTCGTCGTTGCTGGCAACAAGAGGCGAGGGAATCATGAGGAAAGAGATCCGCATCACCGGATTCGGGGGCCAGGGCGTGATCCTGGCCGGATACATCCTGGGCAAGGCCGCCAGCGTCTTCGACGGCAAGAACGCCACCATGGTGCAGTCCTACGGGCCCGAAGCGCGCGGCAGCGCGTGCGCGGCGCAGGTCGTGATCTCCGACGGAAAGATCCACGATCCCTACGTGCGCCGCCAGGAGATCCTCTGCGCGCTTTCGCAGGAGGGCTACGACCTGTTCGCCGGGCACCTGGTCGATCAGGGCACGCTGCTCTACGACCGCGATCTGGTGGAGATCAGCGAGCGGCCGTCCCAGCCCAGTCTCTTCGCTTCGGTGCCGGCCACGCGCACGGCCGAAGAGATGGGCCGCCGCATGGCAGCCAACATCGTCATGCTGGGCTTCCTGACCGGATGCACCGGGATCGTGTCGGCCGAGGCGATGACCGAGGCGGTGCGCAGCTCGGTGCCGAGCGGGACCGAGGACTTCAATCTGTCGGCGCTCGAGCGCGGGATCGCCTTCGCGCAGGAGGCGCTCACGGCGCAGAGCCAGGCCTAGAAGATCTCCGCGTCGCGCGCGGTCGTACGGCCGCCGCAGCGACGATCTCGAATCCCCGGGCCCGGGCCCCGGGCGCTTGACGTGGGTTGATCGACACCCGACGGGAGCCGCCATGGAGAAAGAGGCAACCGGATCCGTTCTGGTCATCGGAGGGGGAATCGCGGGCATTCAGGCCGCGCTCGATCTGGCCCAGATCGGGCACCAGGTCTACCTGGTGGAGCGCAGCGCCACGCTGGGCGGCCGGATGGCCCAGCTCGACAAGACCTTTCCGACAATGGACTGCTCGATCTGAATCCTGGGACCCCGGATGATGGATGCCGGTCGGCATCCACGGATCGAGATCCTGACCAGCGCCGAGGTGACCGCCCTCGAGGGCGAGGCGGGCGCATTCGAAGCGACCGTGCTGCGCCGCTCGCTGGGCGTCATCCCCGAGCTCTGCACCGGGTGCGGGGACTGCGCCAAGGTGTGTCCGGTCAAGGCCCCCAACCCGTTCGACGTGGGACTGGGCACGCGCAAGGCGATCTTCCGCCCGTTTCCCCAGGCGGTCCCGTCGATCTACTCGGTCGACCCCGACCTCTGTCTGAACAAGCCCGAGATGATCCGCTGCGAGGCCTGCACCAAGGCCTGCCCCACCGGCGCCGCCTTTCCCGACCGCACGCCGACCGAGCGCAAGCTCGCGGTGAGCGCGGTGGTGGTGGCCACCGGCTTCGAGGAGTTCAACCCCTCCCACCTGCGGCGCTACGGCTACTCGATCTACCCCAACGTCCTGACCAGCCTCGAGCTGGAGCGGCTGCTCAACGCGTCGGGGCCGACGCTCGGCCACGTGGAGCGCCCCTCGGACAAGAAGCCGCCGCGCAATGTGGTCTACGTCCAGTGCGTGGGCGCGCGCGGGGAGGACGGGCGCTCCTACTGCTCACGCTTCTGCTGCATGAACGCGGTCAAGGACGCGATGCTGCTCAAGCAGCACGATCCCAACGTCGAGTCGGTGACGATCCTCTACATGGACCTGCGCGCCTTCGGCAAAGGGTTCGAGGAGTTCGTCGATCGCGCGCGCGGAAACGACTGGATCCGCTTCGTGCGCGGCCGGCCCTCGAAGATCACGCAGACCGACGGCCACGACCTGCTCGTGCACGCCGAGAACACCGAGGCCGGCGGGCCGCTCAAGATCCCCGCCGACATGGTGGTGCTCTCCTGCGCCGGGCAGCCCTCGGCCGGCGCCGCGGAGCTTGCCCGGCGGCTCGGCGTCGCGACCAACGCGATGGGGTTCATCGACCTGGCCCCCGGCAGTTCGCCGGTCAAGACCCATCGCGAGGGCATCTTCGTCTGCGGCAGCGCCACCGGCCCTCAGGTCATCCCCGACTGCGTGGCCCAGGGCTCGGCGGCGGCCACGGAGGCCGCGGCGCTGCTGCGCGCGGCGGCCGCCGGGACGGACGGCGAGAAGCCGGCCGCCGCGGCGTCCTCGCCGGCCCCGGACGTGGCGGGAGGACCGGAGGTGGTGGCCACGTCGCCCCCCGCAGCCCGCGAGAGCGGCGAGGGCCCTTCCTGGGCCCGTGAGCTGCCCACCGACCTGCAGCTTCGGTCGGCGGCGAGCTGGCGCCGCGCCTTTGGCGGCGATCCGGCCGCCGAGCTGCCCGGCGGGCTGGATCCCCACGCGAAGGGGGAGCCCGGGCCGGGCACATCGGATGACGACGCCACCGCAGCTTCGCATGCGGGCGAAAGACCGGCGGACGCTGACTTCGGCCAGCCGCTCTACGGTGACGAGCGGCTGGACGACGAAGCCGCCGACGAAAAGATCCGCATCGGCGTCTTCCTGTGCCACTGCGGCATCAACATCGCCGGCACGCTGCAGATGCCCAAGCTCCTCGAGTACGCCCTGACCCTGCCGGGCGTGGTCCACGCCTCCGAGGAGCTGTTCGCCTGCTCGAGCACCTCCCAGGCTGCGATCCAGGAGGCGGTGGGCGAGCACGGCCTCAACCGGGTCGTGGTCGCGGCCTGCACACCCCGCACGCACGAGCCGATCTTCCGCGAGAACTGCCGCGCCGCGGGGCTGAACCCCTACCTCGTCGAGATGGTCAACATCCGCGATCAATGCTCGTGGGTGCATGCCCAGGCGCCGGAGGCGGCCACCGACAAGGCGATGGACCTCTTGCGCATGGCCACCGCCCGTGCGGCGCGGCTGGCGCCTCTCACACCCACGCAGGTGGACGTCACCGACCACGTCTTGGTGGTCGGCGGCGGTCTGCCGGGCATGAAGGCGGCCAGCGATTTGCGGGCGCTCGGCTTCGGGGTAACGCTGATCGAGCGCGGCGAGGAGCTGGGCGGGCTGGTCAACCAGCTCCACGCCCTCTATCCCGACAACCGCAATCCGCGCGCCGACATCGAGGCGCTGGTGGCGCGGATGAAGGAGACGGGTGTCGATCTGCGCCTGGGCACCGAGCTGCGCGACGTCACCGGCTTCGTCGGCAACTTCACGGCCACCTTGGGTCCGGCGCGCGGCGCCGAGCCCGCCGGCGAGCTTGGGGAGCTCGAGCGGCTCGAGGTGGGCGCCATCGTCCTGGCGGTCGGGGCCGACACCTACCGGCCCAAGCAGGGCGAGTTCGGCTACGGCGTCTACGAGAACGTCATCACATCGGTCGAGCTCGAGCAGCGTCTGCGCGGGTCGCCCACGGGGCTGGACGGGGTGCAGAGCGTGGCGTTCATCCAGTGCGTGGGGTCGCGCGCCGACCAAGCGGTCGACGAAGAGGGCCACTGCGCCTACCCGGGCTGCTCTCGCATCTGCTGCCCCACCACGGTCAAGCAGGCGCTCGAGCTGCGCCAGCGCGACATCGATGCGCTGGTCTTCTATCGCGACATGCGGATGGTCGCCCGCGGCGCCGAGGAGATGTACCGCCAGGCCCGCACACGCGGGACCGTCTTCCTGCGCTACGACGCCCAGCGCCCGCCCCAGGTAGGCGGCCAGGGCCGGCGGGCCGACGCGGTCCTGGCGCACGACACGCTGCTGCACGGTCCCGTGCGCGCGCCGGTCGACCTGGTGGTGCTCGCGGTGGGTCTGGTGCCCCGCACCGACGACGTCAAGCGCATCCAGGAGATGCTCAAGACGCCCAAGGGCCCCGACGGGTTCTTCCTCGAGCGCCACCCGGAGCTGGGACCGGTCGAGACGTGCGTCGACGGGGTGGTCGTCTGCGGCGCCGCGCAGGGCCCCAAGGACCTGCCGGACTCGTTGGTGCAGGCCTCGGCGGCGGCGGCCCGCGTTGCCACGCTGCTGGGCAAGGGCGAGCTGCACCTGGATCCGGCCGTGTGCAGCGTCGACGCCCGCCGGTGCCGGGCATGCGGGCTGTGCGCTTCGTTGTGCGAGTTCCACGCCCCCGAGATGGTCACCGATGCAGCGGGCCGGCGGGTGGCGCGCATCAACCCTGCTCTCTGCAAGGGCTGCGGTACCTGTGCCGTATGGTGCCCCACCGGGGCGATCGAGGCGCAACACTTCACCGACCAGCAGATCACGTCGATGATCGACGGACTGTTTTGCCTGGAGGAACGCTGATCGCCTTCGCCGGCGACCGGAAGGAGTCCGAGAAGAGGATGGCGGAAGCGCAGACCGAAAAGACGACCGGCGCGAGGGTCTACGACCCACGGGTGCTGGTGTTCGCCTGCAACTGGTGCTCCTATGCCGGGGCCGACACGGCCGGTGTCTCGCGCCTGCCGCAGTCGCCCCACTTCCGGCTGCTGCGGGTGATGTGTTCGGGACGGGTGCATCCGGCCTTCGTGCTGCGCGCCTTCGCGCGCGGCGCCGACGGGGTGATGGTCTCCGGGTGTCACTTCGGCGACTGCCACTACCGCTTCGGCAACTACCGCGCCGTGGAGCAGTACGAGAAGCTCGAGGCGATCGTCGGCCTGCTGGGGCTGGAGCCGGATCGCCTGCGGCTGGAGTGGATCTCGGCCGCCGAGGGGATCCGCTTCGCCACCATCATGAACGAGTTCGTCGAGCAGGTGCGGGCGGTGGGTCCCAGCCCGCTCGCCCCCGAGCGCGGCGATCCAGCAGAGGCCCGCGGCGCCGACCCGCTCGCGATGACCTCGACACGGGTCTTCTCCTGTCTGGAGTGCGGCCGGTGCACGGCCGTCTGTCCGGTCGCCCCCTACCAGACCTTCTCCCCGCGGCGCCTGGTGTCGCGGCTGATCGCGGCCGGACTGGAGGCCCTGGCGGCTGAGCCCTCGCTCTGGACCTGTCTGACCTGCGAGCGCTGCTCATCGGTCTGTCCGGCCGGCGTCGACTACACGCGGTTCGTCATCGAAGCCCGCGCCGCCGCGGTCGCCGCCGACCTGGCGCCCGCAGCGGCCGCCGAGGAGCGCGCGGCCGGAGCCGCCACGCCCCACGGCGAGACCGGTGAGACCGCCCCGTCGTCGGGCCGCGAGCGGGCGATCGACCCTCCCCGCGCGGAGGTGATCCCCTGCTCCCACGGCGGGGTCTTCGAGCAGATCAGCGTCATGCACACCCGCGAGCCCCTGCGTCAGAAGCGGCTGGGCTGGCTCACGCCCGATCTGCGCGTCACCGTGCTGGAGGAAGGGGAGCGCACCGAGTCCGAGAACCTGCTCTTCGTCGGCTGCAGTCCCTATTTCTCCGCCTACTTCGGCGGCGATACGGGCCGGGGCCTCCACCGCACCATGCGCTCGGTGGTGCGGCTGCTCAACCAAACCGATGTCGGTCCCGCCGTGCTGGCCAACGAGCGTTGCTGCGGCCATCACCTGCGCGTCTCGGGACGCGCCGCCGAAGCCGACCGGCTGGCCGAGCTGGTCGGGCGGCAGATCGCGACCAGCGGGGTCAAGCGCGTGGTCGCGTTCTGCCCCGAATGCCTGGTCTCCTTGGGGCAGATCGTGAGCGCACACGCCCCGGGGGTCGAGGTGGTCCACCTGAGCGAGTTTTTGACCTCCCGGGCCGAGGCGTTCTCGGGCCAGGCGTTCTCGGGCCAGGCGTTCTCGGGCGGGGCGCCGTCCGACGCCGCTTCACCCGAGAAGATCACCTATCAGGACCCGTGTCGGCTGGGGCGCGGCAGCGGGCTCTTCGACACCCCGCGCAAGCTGCTCACCGAGATCGCGGGTGCGGACCTGTCGGAGATGAATCACCATAGCGCCCAGGCCGTCTGCTGCGGCAACACGGCCTGGCTCAACTGCAACGCGGGAACCAAGCGGTTTCAGACCGCTCGACTCGAAGAGGCCGGCCGCACCGGCAGCCGAAAGCTGATCACCGCCTGTCCGGGATGCTACATCCATTTGCGGTGCGCTCAGGAAGGCGCCGAAGAGGCGGCCGACCCGCAGGTCGAGATCGTCGATCTGTGGAACTTCTTGGCCGAGTCCGTCTTGGCCGAGGACAAGCCGGAGAGCGAGGAATGATCAAGGAACTACCCAGAACCGGGGTGTTCGTCTGCGACTGCGGACTCAACATCGCCGGGTCGGTCGACACCGGGGCGGTGACCGAGTTCGCCCAGACCCTGCCCGGCGTCGTCTGCGTGGTGCGCAACAAGTACACCTGCGCCGACCCAGGGCAGAACGAGATCCGCGCCGCGGTCGTCGAGCACAAGCTCCAGCGCGTCGTGGTCGCCTCCTGTACGCCGCGCATGCACGAGCCGACCTTCCGGGCGTGCGTGGCCAGTGTGGGGCTCAATCCCTACCTGATGGAGATGGCCAACCTGCGGGAGCACTGCTCGTGGGTCCACGCCCATGACCGCGACGGCGCCACCGCCAAGGCCAAGGATCTGGTGGCCAGCGCCGTGGCCCGAGCGCAGCAGCTCCAGCCGCAGGATGAGCCGGAGATCCCGGTCGTTCAGCGCGTCATGGTGGTGGGCGGGGGCGTGGCCGGCATCCAGGCCGCCCTCGACTGCGCCGACGGCGGGCTGGAGGTCGTCCTGGTCGAGAAGGAAGCGTCCATCGGGGGGATCATGGCCCAGCTCGACAAGACCTACCCCACGATGGACTGCTCCATATGAATTCTCGGCCCTAAGATGATGGATGCCGGTCGGCATCCCAAGATCAAGGTTCTGGCCTACAGCGAGGTGGAACACGTCGAGGGGGCGGTGGGCAACTTCCGCGTGACCGTGCGCAAGAAAGCGCGCTTCGTCCGTGAGGACCTGTGCAATAGCTGCGCCGAGTGCGCCAAGGTCTGCCCGGTGACCGTGCCCGACGAGTACCAGATCGGTCTCTCCACCCGCAAGGCGATCTACATCCCCTTCCCGCAGGCCGTCCCCAGCGCCTACCTGATCGACGACGGCGCCTGCCTGGGCAACAACCCGATCGCCTGCGGCAAGTGTCTCGATGTCTGCGAGAAGGAGTGCATCGATTTCGACATGCAGGACGAGATCCTGGAGTTCCCGGTGGGGGCGATCATCGTGGCGACCGGCATGGACGTCTACGACCCGACCGAGATCGTCGAGTATGGCTACGGCCGCTACGCCAACGTGATCACGTCCATGGAGTTCGAGCGCCTCATCTGCGCCGGGGGGCCCACCGAGGGCCACTTCGTGCGCCCGTCGGACATGCAGCGCCCCAAGCGGATCGGCTTCATCCAGTGCGTCGGCTCACGCTCGCTGAAGTACGGGTCGCCCTACTGCTCGAACATCTGCTGCATGAACACGGTCAAGGACACGCTGCTGCTGGTGGACCACTACCCCGACACCGAGTCGAAGGTGTTCTACATGGACATCCGCGCCTTCGGCAAGGGCTTCGAGGACCTCTACACGCGCAGCAAGGCGGCCGGCGTGCGCTACGTGCGCGGCATTCCCGGGGAGATCGAAGAGGACCCCGTGACGGGGAATCTGCGCGTCACGGTGGAGAACACGCTGACCGGCGAGCTCGAAGAGCACGAGATGGACATGGTGGTGCTCTCGGTGGGCGTCACGCCGCGGCAGGATTCGGCGGTCGTGCAGAAGATGCTCACCATCAGCAAGACGGGCGACGGCTTCTTCATGGAAGCCCACCCCAAGCTCAAGCCGGTCGACGCGCCCACGCGGGGCATCTATTTCGCCGGCTGCTCCGAGTCGCCCAAGGACATCAAGGACAGCGTCACCCAGGCCGGCGCCGCGGCCTCGCACGTCCAGATCCTGCTCAACGCGGGCAAAATCAAGCTCGACGCCGTCGTGCCCCGGATCGACGAGAAGCTGTGCAAGAAGTGCGGCATGTGCGCCAAGGTCTGTCCGTTCCATGCCATCAACTGGGAGAAGGGGCAGGTGGCCACGGTGGTGAACGCCGCCTGCGCCGGCTGCGGCTGCTGCGCGGCGGAGTGCCCCTTCGACGCGATCACGATGACCCACTTCACCGACGAGCAGCTCAAGGCGCAGATCGACGCGGTGCTCTCCGAGGGCCGTGCCGACAAGCTGGTCACCTTCGCCTGCAACTGGTGCTCCTACGCCGGCGGCGACACCGCCGGCACCGCGCGCCTGCAGTTCCCGGTGCACGGGCGGCTCATCCGCACGATGTGCAGCGCGCGCATCTCGGAGGATCTGGTGCTCCACGCCTTCGAGAAGGGCGCGCCGATGGTGCTCGTCTCGGGCTGCCACTTCGCCGACTGTCACTACATCGACGCCAACCGGCAGACGGTGCTGCGCGTGGAGAAGCTGTGGGACAAGCTTGAGAAGCTGGGCATCCGCCCCGAGCGGCTGCAGCTCGAGTGGATCAGCGCCGCGGAGGGCCAGAAGTTCGCCGAGGTGATGCGCGCGCTCGAGCCGATGCGCCAGGCGGTGACCGCCGAGGAGATCGAGCACACCATGCGCGTGCTGGCCGAGGAGCGGCGCAAGAAGGAAGAGAAGGCGCGCCGGGCGCGTGAGAAGGCGGCCGCCCAGCAGGCCGCGGCCGAGAAGGCCGAGGAAGAGGCGGCGGCCGAGTCGCCGGCGCCGTAGACCCGCAGGAGAAGGCGATGGAGGAGATGCGCGAGTTTCGGTGCATGCGCTGCGGCCACGAGTTCCGCGCCGCCCACCGCAAGGACGGCGCGCTCGTCGAGCGCACGTGCCCCCAGTGCCGCAGCAACAGCATCCGGCTCAAGAAGGAGGCGCCGCCGGCCGGCGCCGGAAAGGGGTCCTGATGGCCGAGCCGTCCCCGCGCGACACGTCCCCCGCCACGCGCGAGCCGATCGACATCGATCTGCGCGCCCGCCGGCGACTGCTCCGGATCCTGGGGGCCAACGGCATCACCCACTGCTACCAGTGCGGCGCCTGCGTGGGCGACTGCCCCAGCGCCCGCTTCTACGAAGGTTTCAACCCGCGCGAGATCATGCTCACGGCGCTGCTGGGCCACTTCGACGAGCTGCTGAAGCCCGACTCCGTGATCTGGAAATGCTCCAACTGCTACAACTGCTACGAGCGCTGCCCCCAGGAGGTCCGACCGGTCGAGGTGATCATCGCGCTGAAGAACCTGGCGCGGCTCGAGGGCGATCCGCCCGAGGAGGTGCGCGGCGTCTACGAGACGATCCTCAAGACCGGACGCAGCGCGCCCGTGATGTCGGGATTGAATCGCAAGCGAGAGTCCTTGGGACTGCCGCCCCTGGAACCGGTCGATACGGCTCAGTTGGAGGCGATTCTGGAGCCCGGTGAGGAGGAAGGACGAGACGAGGCCGAGGGAGGCAGGCGGGCATGAAGGCGATCTTCTTCCCGGGGTGTCTCATCCCGATCAAGTATCCCCAGTTCGAGGTGGCGGTGCGCCGAACGCTGCCGCCACTCGATGTGGAGATCGTGGACGTCGAGGGCTTCAGTTGCTGCCCCGACCCGATCTTCTTCCAGGCCTCTGACAAGATCGGCTGGCTCACCCTGGCCGCCCGCAACCTGGCGCTGGCCGAGCAGGCCGGCCACGACATCTTCACGATCTGCAGCGGTTGCACCTCGACCCTGCGCGAGGCCAACCACCTCCTGCGCGAGGACGATCAGCTCCGCCGGGTCGTCAACGCGCGGCTAGGCCGCATCGGGCTGGAGGTCCAGGGCACGATCGAGGTGCGTCACATCGTCGCGTTCATCCGCCAGCGCGTGGGGCTCGACCTGCTGCGGGCCAGCGTGACGCGCCCCTTGACCGGCGTGCGGGTGGCGCTCCACTACGGCTGCCACCTGCTCAAGCCCTCGTCGATCATGGGCGTCGACGACCCCGACGAGCCGCAGATCCTGCACCAGCTCATCGAAGCGGTGGGCGCCGAACCGGTGGAGCACGACGAGCGGTTCCTCTGTTGCGGCAAGGCCTGCGTGGACCCCGAGCTCCCGCTCGAGATGACCCGCACGGTGCTCGCGTCGGTGAAGCGCGCCGAGGTGGATTGCATGGGGATGATCTGCCCCACCTGTTTCTCGTCGTTCGATACCGGGCAACTCTTGATCACCCGCAAGACCGGCGAGAAGCTCGACGTCCCCCCCGTATACTTCTTCCAGCTCCTGGGACTGGCGCAAGGAATGTCTCCCGAGGAGTTGGGCCTGACCCGTCACAAGATCAAGCCCACCGGAATATTCGAGAAGCTGAGCGCTCCCACCTAGGCGCCTCACCAGAACAGCGCCTTGATCGCGGCAGCGCGCCTCCCGGCTTGGACGGCTTAGACGACGATGCCCAGCCAGTCGCGGAGCAAGAAGATGAACCGCCCGATCGCCAGCGACACCCGAGCCATCACCGTGAAGCCGAAGGAGGCCCCGAACGCGATCATCACGAAGACGATCCCCGTACGGGCGCCCGCCTTGGTCACCCCGGTGTGCTCCTTGGAGAAGAAGAAGTAGGTCAGCGTCGCCAGCACACCCAGCAGCACCATCACCGCGAAGATCCCGCTCCAGAGCCCGCCTCCGGCCGCGGCGCTGAAGTTCTCCAGGGTGACCATCGATCCCCGCATCTGGGGAAACATGCTGCCCTCGATGTAGGCCGGCACGGCCACGCCGGTGTAGTAGCCCATGAAGATCCCGATCGGGAAGCGCACCAGCCAGGCCCGACCCGGAATGAAGCGGGCGAAGTAGAGACAGCCGATCAGCCCCGGGATGATCACCAGGAAGTTCGCCTCCCCCATCGGGTTGAAGAGCTGCAGCTGCAAACCCTCCTGCGCAGCGATGGTCCAGGCGTCGCCGAAGGGCTCGAGCATGACCGGCTTGATAACCCGCATATACATGAAGGCCAGGCTCCAACCGTTGGCCACCCCCACGTACAGGTGCTCCCCGAACTTGTAGAAGGGGTTGTCCTTGTACAGGAAGGAGTAGATGCAGAAGGTCAGGAACGCCCCTACCCAGACCCAAGGATCCGTGCTCAGGTTCATGATTCCCTCCTCCTGCCGGCGAAGTAGGCGATGTTGCCGATGACAATGAAGACCATGATCATCACGTGGGCCGCCGACTGCGAAGCCATCGCCTCGGTGGCCTTGCGCCGGGTATCGAGTCTGAACTGGTTCTCCACCAGAGTCTCATACTCCGCCGCGCCCTTCATCCCGGCCATCAGCCCCGAAAGTTGGCCGGTCTCACAATAGGGGTAGAAGTCGGGCGCGTTGACCGCCGTGCACCCCCCGCCGACCGCCACGCCGTACTTGGGCTGCGCGAACATGACGTACCAGAGCGGCGACTGACCCGCGGTGATGGCCACCACGATGCCCACATCGTCGTAGTTGAGGATCCGCTGCGTCAGCGCGAGCGAGTCGGTGTCGAAGCCGCGGTAGCATTCCGGATAGACGCGCCGGATGCTCTGTCCCATCGAGAGGATGGGGATGATCGGCGGCGGCTGCCAGCCCAGGTAGACGACGTCGCGGCCGTAGAGGATGCTGTCCTCATGCGTGGCGGCCTGGGCGTTGAACTCCCCCATCACCTGATCGAGCGCCTGCTCCAGCATCGGCGCGCCCTCGACGTAGAGGGCGTTCATCAGCACCGGAATGCGCCGCGCGAAGGCGTGGCGCAGCAGGACGATCACCATCGGGTGGTTCTCGGGCTCGGTCTGCGGCGTGTAGTCGGCCGAGATCAGCAGGCACTGATTCTCACGGTCGATGGCGTCGACCGTGTTGAAGAGACTCTGCGTCACGCGCATGGTCCCCATGGTGATGTTCATGGGCACGACGATCGGGATGATGATCACGATCGCCATCACCAGGAAGATGATGCGCCGGTCGATCTTCTCAAAGCGTTCCCAGTTCATCGTCCACTCCCCAGCCAGCTCCGCTCGATCCCGGCGAGGATCTTGAGGAAGGTGGCCAGAATCCCCAGGGTGATTCCCAGCTCGATGCCGCGCTTGGCGGCCGTGTTGGGGACTTCCATGATCCACTGGCTGATCTCGGGAATGACCGGTGAGATCTGATACCCCAGCGGAACCTGCCCCAGCATGACCAGGAAGGCCGAGCCCAGCAGCAGCGTGGCCAGCCACGTCTTGGCCCGGAACGACCGGTAGGCGGCCGAGGCCATGTAGAAAGCCAACAGCGAGAAGATCGACGCGCCCAGCGGCGTCATGACGTTGAAGTAGATGTCGGTTACATTGAAGGAGAAGTCCCCCACCTTCGTGGGCAGCTTGCCCTCACCGGCCACCCCTCCGAACAGCCCGATTACCGCCGTCAGGATGAAGCTGATGATCAGCACCCAGGAGTGGGGCCAGTCGTGCCCGCGCTTCTTGATCCGGTTGATGTGTCGCAGCAGCAGGTTGCCGAGCCCCAGGATGAGGGCGAAGGCGGAGATGATCCGCAGCAGCGTGTCGCGGAAGTAGGAGTTGAGCGCCTGCGCATCCGGGTGCGGCATGAAGCGGTAGGCCAAGCCGAACAGACCCATGATGATCAGGAGCGCCAGCGGTATCTTTTCCCTCATGGAGCTTCTCCTAGTATCCGGACGTGGAGAGCACGACCGTGAAGTCCTTGCCCGTGATCAGCGACAACGCCGTCAGCACGACCAGCAGGATCATGAAGACCAACTTGCCCATGTCCTGCCCTTTCAGCGCGCCCAGCATGAGCGGCTCGCGTGCCAGGTAGGCAGAGGCGGCGTAGAGCTCCTCGCCCAACAATGTGTAGTCGCAGGCCACGACGAAGAAGGGTAGCTGGGTGACCATGTCACAGCCGGCGATCTGGATGGCGCCGGTCGCGGCGCCGGTCTCGGCCAGGATGAGCGACTCGGCGTGGAAGGGTCCCATGAAGAAGTTGGTGGCCGGCTTGTCGCGCACCATGATGCCGCTCACCGCGCCGGCGTAGGCCAGCGCGTTCTCGACCAGGAAGAAGACGCTATTGGGGTCCCACGCGTCGGGCCGCCCGGCCGCGGTGTAGGCGCCCTTGACCACCTCGCGCGAGACGGTGTAGACCACCGGGTCGCGCGCGGGCACCATGATCGGCGTGTTGTATTCGGCCGTCTTCTTCGCGATCTCACCCAGCAGGTTCATCGAGGCCACGGTGCCGATGTCGGACATGTAGCCGGTACCCGCCACGTAGAGCACGGGCCGCCCCATTTCGGTGGCCCGGCCGACGGCCTCATCGACCGCCTCCAGCCCCGGGATCTTGCGGATGAAGAGCTCCTCGCCCCGGCGCGCCCGGCGGATGTACCAGAGCACCACGACCACCAGCAGGATGATCATGGCCGCCACGCCCAGCAGGTTGAGCTCGAACCACTGCGGGGAGCTGGCCACAGGCGGCGTCGGCGCTGAGGCCGCTTCGGCCCCGTCGGCATCGAACGCGATCACGCGGTAGCGGTATGGGGCCCCGATCACCCGATCGCCGTGTTCGAACTCGCTCTCCTCGGCTTCGGCGGTGCCGGCCTCCACGAAGTCCTCACCTTCCCCGGCCACCTCGATCCGGTAGCCGGCCGCACCGGGGACCGGCTCCCATTCGACCGTGATGCTCAGGCCGTCGTCGCCGGGCGTGTCGCGGGCGGTGACATTCCCCGGGGGAGCGATGGCCTTGGCCGGCCAAGCAATCACGACCAGCAGGCCGACCCCAAGCAAGATGCCTGCGCGCTTCATGGCAACCATCCTTCCGCTGTGTGCGTTGATCGGGTGGGCGGGGATATCGGGCGGCAGCGCGGGTATCGGAGGTGGGGTGCGGCGAGAGAAGTACTCGGAACAACAGGTCGTTCTTCCCGGCACCGTGGCGCGTCGGGCAGCCGGATCGGCCTTGGCGCCACAGCCCTTGGTTCTCTTCGCATCATCCGCACATCCCCTCGACCCTGGGACCGTGGGCCCGGCAGGGCGCGGCCACGGCTTCGCACAGGGTATCGGAGGGAACCGCCCGAATGCAACCAGCAAGGGGGCCGAACCCCGAAAACCGTTCTGCGTGCTGTGTTTGCGGCTGGCAGAGCGTGCAGCCGACCTGGGGCTGCCTTACCCTGTGGGGGTCGCGGCCGACGCCCCCCCCTTGCGCAAGCCGGACCCGGGGGCTGCCCGCTCTCTGCAGCCCAGGATGCCCGCCGATTCCATGGATAACGAGGGAGGAACCATGATGAGACTCGAAAGAGGCAGGCGCCCCACTCGACCGGGCGCAGTGCTGACACGCCTCTGGATTGCGTCCGCGTGGCTGGCAGCCGTCTGGATCGCGGCCTCGTCGCCGACGCGGGCGGCCGATGTCTTCGCCCCCGCCACACGGGCCCTGATGCGGGGCCAGCCGCAGGCGGCCATCGAAGCCTACGAGGCCTACCTTGCTGAGCAGCCCGAGGGGCCCTACGCGCCGCTGGCCGCCTTGGCTGCCGGCAACGTCCACCGCGAGGCCCTGTTCGACGCGGACACCGCCATCGACGCCTACGACCGGGTGCTCCGAGACTATCCCGCCAGTCCCTGGGCCAGCGAGGCGGCCCGGCGCAAGGGCCAGTGCCTCGCCGAGCGCGAGCGCTGGGAGGCCGCCGGCACCTCCTACGAGCGAGCCCTGCAGTTGGCGCGCGTGGCCTCAGACGCCTCGGACGCGGCGAACCCGGCCGCGCAGCGGGCCGAACAGACCGAGCAGCCCAACGCTAGCTGGATCAACGAGGTCTCCCTGGCGGCCGCCAACTGCTACTACCAGCTCGGAGACCGCCAGCGGGTGATCCAGACCTACGAGCGCGTCCTGCAGTCCCCCCTGCCCGCCGAAGCCCGTGCGGCGACCCTCTACCGCCTGGGCGAGTGCTACGAGGATGCGGGCGAGCGAACGCAGGCGTCCGCCTATTACCGACAGGTCCTCGAGGGCTACCCCCTGGCCCCCGAGTTTGGGAACGCACTGCAGAAGCGCTCCGTGATCGAGCCGCATGAGGCGATGGCGTGGGAGGCGTACGAGGCTTTCGCCGCGGCGCTGGGCGCCCTGCGCCAGCGCAACCCCGCCGCCGCCCTCGAGGCGTGCAACGGCGCGGATCCCGAGGCGGGCAGTCCCGTGCTCCGCGAGCATCTGGAGTTCTGCCGCGTCGTCGCCGAGACGATCACGGCCGGTGACTTCACGGCCGGTCTGCGGCGCCTGAACAACGTGCGCCGGCGTCTGCCGCGCGATCAGGTGGCCGAGCGCATGACCCAGACGATCGACCAGTACCAGCAGCTCGCCGACCTGGAACAGGAGGTGCATCGCTCCCCGGACGACAGCACCCTGTTGGAGCGGCTGGGGCGCCGCTACCTGCAGGCCGGAGCGCTGGCGCGGGCCGCCGAGACACTCGCGCGGGCCGTCGAGCTGAATCCCGACAACGACCAGGCCTACTTCGCGCTGGGCCTCGCCTGCGCCAATCTAGGCGACCTGGAGCGCGCGGCGCCGGCCTTCGAGACCTACCTGTCCCGCAATCCGAACGACGGCAACGCGCTCAACGCGATCGGCTACACCTACATCAACGTCGATCCCGAGCGGGCGATCCCCTACTTCGAGCGCTATGCGCAGGTCTCCCCCGAAGAAGCCAACGCTCACGACAGCCTCGGCGAGGGCTACATGCGCGCGGGCAGGCTGGAGGACGCTGCCGACCAGTACGAGCAGGCCATCGCCATCGACCCGGGCTTCACCAATTCCTACTTCATGCTGGGGCAGGTCTACCAGCAGTTGTCCGAGACGGAGAAGGCCATCGCGGCCTACCGGCGCTTCATCGAGCTGACGGCGGGATCCGATCCGCGCTGCGCCCAGGCCGAGGCGGCCTTGGGTGAATTGGGCGCCACGGAGGTGATGTGATGAACAACGAACGCAATCTCAGTCGGAGACGGTTTCTCCGCTCCTCATCCCTTCTCGCCGCCGGCGCCCTGGTGACGGGCGGTCCGCTCGGGTGCGCCATGCGGCGCTGCACGCGCGGCGCTGCGACCAAGGACCATCCCGACCTGGTGGTGGCCTCGGGCTCGACGCCCGAGGGCAACTGCCTGGCCGCGGTGGCGGCCTTGGGCGGCTTTTCCCGCTTCGTCCGGCCCGGACAGCGGGTCGTGATCAAGCCCAATCCGATCGGCACCAACCGACCCGAGCAGGCGATCCATACCCACCCCGACATGGTCGGCGCGGTCACGCGCGGGTGCATGGCCGCCGGGGCGCGCGAGGTGGTGGTGCTCAGCTACGACAGCCTGCGCAACATGCGGGCCAACGGCACCGAGGCAGCCGTCGTCGGCGCGGGCGGCATGATCAAGGCGCTCAGCACCCGGGAGGAGTTCCGCGACGTGGCCGTGCCGCGCGGGCGGATCCTCGGCCGCGAGGCGATCGCGATCGATGTTCTCGAAGCGGACGTCTTCATCAACATGCCGATCGCCAAGCACCACGCCGGGGCGGAGGTCACCTTCGCGATGAAGAATCTGATGGGGATCAACTGGGACCGGATCCGCTTCCACCGGACCGACCTGCAGCAGTCGATCGCCGAGCTGACCGGCGCGGTGGTTCACGACCTGGTGATCCTGGACGCCAACCACGTCCTGCTGAGCAACGGGCCCGGTGGACCGGGCGAGGTCGCCGCGCCCGGGCAAGTGGTCGCCGGGACCGATCCGGTGTCGGTGGATGCGTTCGCGTGCCGCTATCTGGAACGCCGGCCCGAATCGATCGGCCACATCCGCAGCGCGCACGAGATGGGCGTCGGTCAGATGGATCTCGCCCAGTTGAGGATCAAGGAAATCACCGCCTAGGACCCATGGCGCCGACCGCGCCGGCGCCAGCCGGTGCGCGCAGGCGGTGGGGTGGCCGGGACGCAAGACCCCCGCGGACCAGCAGGCGGACCGCACTAGCGGACCAGCAGGCGGACCGTACTAGCGGGCCGGCAGGCTGACAGCATCAGTGGGCCGGCAGGCGCACGAGCCGCAGCTCGGTGGCGTCGTCGGCCCATCGGCAACGGGCCCAGTAGACGCCGGCCGGCAGCACGCGCCCGTCCTGGGCGCGACCGTCCCACCGAATCCGTCCGCATCCCGCGTCCCACGTCGCGGGCGCCCACCGACGCACCAGGCGGCCGTCGGCGTCATGGATCGAGATCCGTGCGCGTCGTCCGGGCGGCAGCGTGAGGATCAACTCCGTCTCGCCGCGGTGCGGATTGGGCGCGGCGCGCATGCGGTTCTCCTCCTGGGCCAACGGCTGGGGACCGACGCCGGCCGGCGCACAGGGAATCGTATCGGTCACGGCGCTGTCGGAGACGAAGGCCTGCCAGCCGACGGCCGTCTCGCGCGACGGACACCAGCTCGCCCGTCCCGGGTCCCCTGTGTAGCACGCGTAGTAGCCGATCGCATGGCTTTCGCGATCGCCCAGGTAGCTCGCCGGCTCGGGCACGCCGCGCAACAACACCGGCTCGCCCGGCGTGATGACCGCCGGCAACCGCACCGCGAGCACCCGCCGGACATAGGGATCCAGGAGGGCGCGGTCCTCGATCCGCTGGTGCCCCGCGCCCGGCTCCATCGCCAGCGCCCAGCGCGCGCCCAGGGGACGATGGGCTTCGAAGATCCCGGTGAGGTTCGTGATCCGGTAGGGAAGGTCCAGCTCCCCGATGAACAGGTACCCGGGCACCTCGATCGCGTCGCCGGCGAAGGTGGTGTCGTGATAGCCGCCCTTCATTGTCATGAAACCGATCACGCGCTCGGGGAGCCACTTCGTGAAGTGGTAGGCAAACTGCCCGCCCCACGACCAGCCGTCGAAGAAGAGCGGGCTGTGGCGGAGCTCCTCGTGCCCGCTCGAATCGGCGAAGGCGTCCAGGGCGCGCAGGACCGCCTGACCAATGCCCGATTCCATCTGCACGTGGTCGAGGCGGGCCCCCATCAGCCCGATCTGTTCGTCCGCACACAGCCCGCGCAGGTGCGGGTCCCCGACGATATAGCGCGAGTCGCTGTTGAGCGGATTGACATAGAAGTAGACACCGCGCAGGACCTGTGCCTCATCGGGAACGTAGATGCGGAACAATGCCGTGGTGTAGGTCTGACCCGGCAGCGGCTCGGCGTTGAAGTCGTAGATCGCCGCGCCCGCAGCGCCGAACAGGGCCGCGAGCGCCGTCAAGCAGAGCGTTCGTCCGATGCTGGATCCCGCGATCATGCCCCCCCTGGGCGCACAGACTCCTCCGGCAGCTCGCGCAGCGCCTCGACGGGCCCGCAGGGCCGCTTCGCGACGTGCGCCCAAGGGAAGTATACCGCAGATGCGCCGATGGGTCAGGGGCCCGGCGTCTCAGCGCGCGCGGGATCCGGGCGGCATCGATAGCGCGAGGGGGCCGGCCGCTGCGACCTCCAGTCCGCCGAGCAGATCTTCGAGCGCCGCCCACAGCTCCTCGAAGACCTCCTCGGCCGGAAGCATCTCGCCGTCGACCACCACGTAGACCTGCACCTCCTCGGTGCCGCATCCGGTGGCCACGATCTCGGCCTGCTGGCGACCGCGGATGATGACGGCGCCCGTGACGCAGTCGGTGTCGCTGGGCTGGGCCTCGATCTCGACGCGCACCAGCGGCACCGCCCCGCTGCCCACAGCGATGCTGGCGGTCAGGAGCGTGTCACCGCCCGCCATGGTCAATCCGACCTCGTAGGCGACCCGCACCTCGTCCTCGTAGAATCCGCTCAAGGAGATCGCGCCCTCCTCAACGGAGATCGTGAGGCTGTAGGCGACCGCGCACATCTGCCCCGCGCTGGTCATCTCCAGGCTGGCCGCTTCCAGCCCGCTGCCGGCGACCGCCTCGCCCTCGGCGTTCATGGTCAGGGTGAAGGCCGCCTCGTCGCCGGTCGTCGTCTCGAGCAGCGCGGCGTCGAAGGTCATCGCGAAGGTTCCGGCCAGGGTATCGCCCTCCACATCCAGCTCGTTGAGCGTCAGGTGCCCTTCGAGCGGCGCGCCGAGCGAGTCGGTCGCCACCAGCAGAAGCCGCACGGCGTCGGTGGGCGTGGCCGCGATGCGCGCGATGCCCTGGCCATCGTCGCGGCTGGCACTGGTGTCGTCCCAGGTCCCGTAGAAGGCCGACAGCGGCGTGCCCAGCAGCATGTCGGGCAGCATCTGGCGCTCCAGGTAGTCGAGCATGTCCTCGTTGGCGAGCGGATCGAGCAGCTCGCCGGCCTGACACTCGGTGAGGCCGGTCGATGCCTGGGCCGAGACATCCTCGATCTCCTGCATCAACTGCTCGGCGGTCATCTGCTCCTCGCCGTTCCCGGGCTGGGTGGTCTCGTCGTCATCGGAACACCCGCCTAGCAGCAGCGCCACCGCCAGACCCGCAACCATGAGCCCCTCGAGCACCCGACGTGTCATGACCCGATCTCCTTTGATTCGAAGCCCTTCTCATCGCTCTGCTGACCCGGTTATCGGCCCCCGGCCACTCAATCCTTGGTCCCAACACGTCTTTGGGGACCCGGCGGCCTCCGGGCGGGATCGCCGGCATCCGCCGGCCCCGCGTGCGGTACAATGGAGCTGGCTCGCGGCCGTCGGGCCACGAGCCGCGACGTGTTGCACCGTTGCCCGGAGGATCGAGCAGGAGGACGAGACGATGAAGCCTCACGAGGCGCCCGCCGGATCGATCTGGATTGCGATCGGAGCGGTCCTGTGGGTTGGGTCTGGGAATGACGCCCGGGCACAGCTCGACGGCCGGGAAGCGCTGGCGGTCAGCTACCGTCCCGCGGCGGTCGAGCTGGCCGATCTGGACGGCGATCTGGATCTCGATCTCATCGTCGTGAGCACGGGGGAATTCGCCGGCGGGCAGTGGAACGGCTGCCGCGTGCACGTCTTCCGCAACCCGGGCGACGGGACCTTTTCGGCGCAGGCACCCGATGTCTACACGGTCGCCGACGCACCCTACGGTCTGGCCGTCGCCGATCTGGACGGGGACGAGGACCTCGACCTGGCGCTGCCCCACGCTGCGCCCGACCTGCTGCAGGTCCTGTGGAACGACGGTTCCGGCGCCCTCACGGCCGGCCCTGTGATTCCGGTGCAGGCCGATCCGGTGGCCGTCGTCGCGGTCGACCTCGACGGCGACGGCCTGGCCGATCTGGCCTCGGCCGATCAGTTCGGCTTCGGCCTCTCGGTAGCCCTCAACCTGGGCGGGGGCGGTTTCGCCGGCCCGCAGTTCCACCCGCTGGGCGATCTGGTCAACGGCCTCCAGGCCGGCGACGTCGACCAGGACCAGGATCGCGATCTGGTGGCGTTCACGGCTTCAGGCGCCGTGCTGCTGCGCAACGCCGGCGGGGGCGCCTTCGGCGCGGCCGAGCCACTCGGGCTCGGCACCGTGGATCCCCGCGCGCGCCTGGCGCATCTAGATGCCGACGCGGTCCTCGATCTGGTGGCCGCGGATCGGGTCTGGCGGGGACAGGGTGACGGCGGCTTCGATCTGGTGCCCATCGCCACCGGGTTGGCGGCCGACCACGTGCGGTGCCTCGACTTCGACGGCGACGGGCACGCCGACGTCGTCGCCGGCGCGGGGGTGGCCCTGGGCGACGGGGCCGGCGGCTTCACCGCGCCGTTCGGGTTCGACCCGCCCCCCGATTCGGGGCCCGTCGCCGTTGGGGATTTCACCGGCGATACCCTGGCCGATCTGGTCCGACTGCAGGGCGGCATCGCCGGCCCCCTGGGCTTCGCCGCACTCTTGCCGGGACGCGGCGACGGTACGGTGCCGGTCTTCGCCCGCGTGCCAGCCGGTGACAGCGTGTGGGGACTCGCGGCCGACGACCTCGACGGCGACGAGAGCCTCGACCTGCTGGCGGCCAACATCGGCACGCCGTGGGGCCAGTTCCTGAACGGATCGGTGGCCGTGCTTTCGGGCGATGGTGCGGGGGGCCTCGCCGCCTACGATCCGCATCCGGCCGGCGACTACGTGCGCGGGGTGTGGACCGGCGACTTCACCGGCGACGGCAGGCTCGATGCGGTGGCCACCAACTTCGGTCAGGCGACCGTGTCCCTGCTCGCCGGAGACGGCGCGGGGGGGGTCCTGCCGCCGGTGGCCCTGCCGGCGGGTGCCAACCCCGAGGCGGCGGCCTTCGCCGACTTCGACGGCGACGAGAACCTCGACCTGGCGGTCACCAACTACGGCCTGGGCGCGACGCCGGCCGCCGTGACGATCCTCTACGGCGACGGCACCGGCGGCGTGGTCACAACCCACACGATAGCCACCACGACCCACGCGGCGGTCGACCTGGTGGCCGAAGACCTCGACGGTAACGATGCGCCCGATCTGGCGCTGGCGGCGATGGGCCGTTACTACGGCGGGTCCTGGACCGACTACGGCGTCTTTGTCTACCTCAACCGCAACGACGGCACCTTCGGTCCCGAGCAGCGTTACGAGACCGCGTATCAGGCGCGCACGGTCAACACACTGCGGCCGGCGCCGACCGCCACCCCCGATCTGGTCGCCACGACCCACGGACCGACGACCGCCGTCCTCTTCGAGGGCGAGGTTCTCACCCTGCGCAACGACGGCGCCGGCCACTTCGGATCGCCCGTCGCGACGCCGCTGACGCACGATCACTTCACCGCCGTCTGCGAGGATTTCAACAGCGACGGGCACGCCGACCTGGCCGTGCCCTGCCAGAGCTGTGCGGTGGTCACGCTGCTGTGGGGAGACGGCACCGGCGCCTTCCCCCAGCGGACGCACTACGCGACGGGCGCCGATCCGCGCGCGCTGGCGGCGGGCGACTTCGACCGCGACGGCCGCCCGGACCTGGCCGTCGGCCACGGCGAGCGCAGCGAGGCGGGGTTGATCCTCTCGGCGGGGGCGGCAGCCGCGGCGCCCGCGATCGACCCTCACGGACCGCTCGGCTCCCGCGGGCCGATCGTCCTGCAGGCCTATCCCAATCCCGGACGGGATCGCATCGATCTGACCTGTGAGCTGCCCCGCGGGGTTTCGGCGGCAGGGCTGCGGATCGACGTCTTCGACGTCAGCGGACGCTGCGTCGCCCACCTGCGGCCCCATCGCGGACCCGGGGAGGTCTTCAGGGCTTCCTGGGACCTGTCTCCGGACGGCCCGCGGGCACCCGCGAAGGGGATCTACACCCTTCGCCTGGCGGGCGGGGGCCTCACCGCCACTGCCCGTGTCCTGGCTTGGCGGTAGCCGGGGCCGAACCATCCCTTTCCCATGCGGGCGAGCGCGGCTGTCCCCCGCGCCACTGCTCTGTCTACGGCTCGACCGGCGTGAGCGAGAGGTACGCCGTGGACGGCTCCTGGTCCGGCGGAATCGGCTCCGGCACCGGCTCGCCCAAGGGCCCCAGGGACCGAATGTAGGCGTGCAGTGCGCGGGCGTCGGCCGCGGACATCCGATTGGTGTTCATCCACGGCATGGGGGGCAGTTCCGTACGGGTTTGCAGCACTTGCACCCACGACTCCTCGCTGAGCGTCTGCGCCGAGAGGCGGAGGTTCGAGGCGTAGGTTGTACCCCAGGGGCCCCGCCAGCCGAGCCCCGATCCCGCCAGCCACTGCTCCTCGGGCACGTCCCCTTCGGTCTGCAAGTACCCGTGGGTGTGGCAGTCGTTGCACCCGGCCACAATCGCCAGATAGCGGCCCGCTTCGATGGTCGATGCGGCCTGGATGTGCGGTGCGCCACCGGTGGTCGACTGCTCCTCGGTCGACGAGCACGCCACGACGAACACACTCGGGCAGCAGAACAGAATCCACCTGCACATCAGCATCCTGAAGTCCACCATCCGAACCATGATTGACTCTCCTGTCTCCTCGCCTCGCCTGCCGAGAAACGTGATGAACACCCATGTAGACGGTCACGGTCACGCGTGGGTATCGTACACCCCTTCTTGACGGGCGCCAAGCTCATGGGCGATAACCCGCTGCGTGCGAGACGGCCCCGCGATCTGCCTCCACGCAGTGAGGGTCAGAGGCGAGCTCCGGGCTGCCATGCCTTGAACGCCGAGCCGTGCCTGCACGTCTATTGATGGGGAGGCTGTCGGGCATCCATGGTTGACGCACGCTCTTCCGTTATTAACGGAGGTCCCGATGCAAGAGAGTCTGCGCAAGCTCAGATGGTCTGGGCCAATGATGGTTGCGATCGGTCTCGGCATGGGAGCCACACTCTCGGCGGCCGACGACCGCATCGAAGCCGCCAAACTCGACGACCGCAACACGATCGTGCTGGCGGACGCCCCCCGCGTGCTGGCGCCGGAAGTGGCGTTCCTGCCGCGCGCCCCCGAGATCGACGGCCACTTGGACCCCGAGCTGACGGATCTGTCGATTCGCCGCTTCACACGGGTGTGGAAGAGCGACCCGGGCAATCCGATGAAGGACTGCCACTATCGCTTGGCGTATGGGACCGACTTCTTCTACGTCTACGTGGAGGCCGAAGCCGAAGGGCTGACGTTCCGCGACCGGGCCTTTCAGAACGGCGACGGCTTCTCCCTGGTCATCGCCGTCCCGCGGCCGGATGACCAGCCCACCGAGGAGTTCTACGTCCTTTCCTGCTCGGCGGTCGACAAACCCGGTCTCGAGTGGACCCGCCGGATCTTCTGGTACTACAACGTGAACACGATCTTCATGCGCACCGGCGAGGAGACCCGTCTGGAGTTCAGCGCCGCCGATGGCACGATCGCGTTCGAGCTGTTCCTCCCGTGGAAGGACGTCTGCCCGAACCATCCGTGGCTCTCCGAGGAGATCGGGTTCAACCTGCGCTTCGTCCAGGCGGTCGGTGAGCGGGGTCGCAACGAATACAAGGTGAGCCCGGGGACGATCGGCGCCGAGAACATGCCCCGCTGGTACGCGCGCCTGCGCTTCGAGCCCCCCCGCCTCGAGGAGGGCGCCCAGACGTACGTCGCGCCCCTTCGCCGCAATCTCGCCGTCGGTCAGTCCTGCCGGGCTGTCGCGGCCACGGTCGCGGCGCGACCGTTGACCGAGCAGGTCACGCTCGAAGCGCAGGGCCGGGATCAAGGCGCAACGACGCGCACCGAGGTCTCCTACGCCTGCGATCCCGGCTTGACCCGGCACGAGCTCGAGGCCATCGGCGGTCAGGTGCCGGTCGACGACTACCAGCTCTTCTGGCACACACAACAGAGCGCGGACCGGGGCGCCTGGGAGGTCACGGTCCTGCCCCCCTTCGACGCCGATGCCATGACGGCGCGCCTGCGCAGCGCTCGCGCGGCCCTCTCCCCCGGCAGCTTCACCACGATCGAGTTCAACATCGAGCGGGCGGCCTCCCTGCTGGCAGCGCTGCCCGTCTATGAGGTCGCCTCCGATGAGCGCCGGGTGCTGGAGCAATTGGAGGAGCGGCTCGAGCAAGCCCTGCGCGGCGAAGACCCGTACGCGATGCAGACGGGCTACCTGCGCCGGGCCTTCCGTTCGAAGCTCGACCAGACCCTGCAACCGTATCTCGTGCGCGTTCCCGACGACTTCGATCGCGGTCGCACCTATCCGCTGGTCGTCTACCTTCACGGGAGCGCGTCGGATGAGACCGATCTCATGGGCCACGCGTTCATCAGCCGGGGCAACGTGATCGAGGTGGCGCCCTTTGGGCGGGGGCCCTCGAACGGCTTTGTGCCCGAGGAGTCCCAGGTCGACATCGTCGAGGCCATCGAAGATGTCATCGCCAACTACCCGGTCGATCCCGGCCGCATCGTGCTCACGGGGTTCTCCATGGGAGGCTACGGCGCCTACCGCACCTTCTATGCCCACCCGGATCGCTTCAGAGCTGTGGCGGTCTTCTCGGGTGGCGCGCACTTTCGCGGGGAGAGCGCGCCGGACTTCCGCGATCCTCAGTATCTGGCCCCCTTCCGGGATATGCCGGTCTTCGTCTACCACGGGGAGCAGGACCGCAACGTCTCCTACGCCGGGGCCTTGGACGTGGTCGCGGGGCTGCGCGCGGCCGGCGCCCGGCTGACCTTTCACAGCGAGCCGGACAAGGGACACGAGGCGCCCGGCGAGGCGGTCATCGCCGCGTATCACCGGTGGTTGGATCAGGTCCTGGAGAGAGATCGGTAGGGTCCGTACGGCTTCGGCCTACACATCCCCCAGATCAACGAGCGACTGCCCCGCCGCGATCACAGATTCCTGCGGCGCGCGGAAGCGGACGCCGGTCAGCTTGGTCACGTAGTCGTTCTCGGGTTGGGGGATCACGTTGAGATCGGCAAGGATCGTTCGCAAGGACTGATCAAAGAGCGCCAACAGCTTGACCGCGACGACCGGCAGGGTCTTCGTGGGGATTTTCCTCCCGCGCTCCGGGAACTCCTGCTTGAGGATCCCTGCGATCTGCGCCATGGACAGTGACCCCGCGGCGCCGATCAGGCGGCGCCCGCCCACGTCGGGAGCGGTCAACGCGGCCGCGTGGAGATCTGCCAGGTCCCGCACGTCGACCACCGAGAAGTGCACCCGCGGCACAGCCGGGTAGGCGCCGCTGAAGATCAGCTTGATGACCGCGAGCGAGGTCGCCGCTTTCGTATCCAGCGCGGGCCCGAGAACGAACCCAGGATTGATCGCCACCATCTTCTTCGTGAAGCCGGTCTCTTCGGCCCACTCCCAGGCGGTCCGCTCGGCCAGGGTCTTGGCCACGATGTACGGAGAAGCCGGTGGCCAATCGGGATCGGTCCAGTCTTCCTCCCGCACGGGGACGACCCTGGAGCGGTTCACCCGGTACATCATGGCCGCCAAGGAGGAGGTGACCACCACCCGTTGTACGGCCGTCCCCGCCGACTGAACGGCGCACAGAACGCCCAGGGTACCGCCTTGCGCTGCGGGCACGAGATCCAGGCGGCCGCGGGGCTGCTGAAGCGGAAAGGGCGCCGCGACGTGCATCACGTAATCGACGTCTCGCACCGCGCTCGTCCACCCTGCATCGTCATCGTCTTCCAGGTCCGCGCGCACGAGATCGAGCGCGGATGGGTCCGCCCCGCCACGTTGCAGCGCGAGCTTCACCGCTTCCCCGGCGGCCAGATCCCTGACCGTGCCCCGAACCGCGTGGCCGGCGGCCAGCAGCTTCAGCACAATGTGCTTGGCGATAAAGCCGCTCACTCCCGTGACCAGAGTGGTCTTTGCCATGGCTTCCTCCGGGACCGCCGGTCCGCCACCGGCGGCGGGCGCAGGTTGGTCGATGGACTCGAATCCCCTGACGGCGGGCGCCTGCGTCAGGATTCATCGCCTCGCACTCGCATGATGACGGATCCGGTCTGTGAGCGACATGAAGAGAGCCTTTCGATCACCGACCGAAAGGCTCTCGTGTTCATCCTGCGGGGCCGATGACGACGTTACTAGAACTCTGGAGCGGGTCATCCAGGGCTTCCGGGAGGCGCTCGGTGGCCATAACGCCATGATCCCTAACGAGTTCGTGGGTCAGCGCACCGGTCACCCCACATCCCGCGCCCTGTTCCATCCTCACCAGCCGTCGTGACGCCGCGACACCTCCCACGCGGAATCTGGAGACATAGGGGTCCTAGAGACATTGCGGAACCAAAAGTACACTAATTTCGTAGACATTACGTGTGGCTGCGCTGACACCAACCATGCTGCCGGACGGCCGCGGTTGGTGGAGACTGCGGTGACCGCCATCCGCAAGGTGCGCCAAGCAACCACGCGACCACGGTGCCTGACGTATGAAGGAGATCGCTATGAAAAAGCTCGCATTTGTTGGTACCCATGGATCGGAAAACCCGACCAAAGCTTGCTTCCCGTTCCTTCAGGCCAAGAACGCGATCGATGCGGGATTGGAGGCTGAGATCTCTCTCATCGGAGACGCGGTTGTTCTGATGAAGGATGAGGTGGCCAAGGCTGTCCTGCCTGTTGGCTGGCCGCCTATTGCCGTCCTAATGGCGGCGGTGAACGAGCGCAAGATTCCCATCTACGTGTGACAGGGCTGCCCGATCGCCCGTGGGGTGACTGAGGAGGATCTCGAGGGAAAGAACGCAGAGTGGGATACGCCGCTTGGTTTCGTGGAGCGGATGGCCAAGGTCGATAACGTTTCGACGATCTGAGCATCAGGACAATCCTCAGGTATCGGGGGGACCAGATGGCTGGTTCCCCTGTCAACTTCGTCTCGATGGAGAATAGTCGCGGATGCTGCGACGGGAGGATTTACACGTGGGCGACAGCACGAAGGACTTCAAGATCGCGGCCGTGCAAGCATCTCCAGTCTACTTAGACCGCGAGGCGACGGTGGAGAAGGCCTGCTCGTTGATCTCAAAGGTCGGCAAAGCAGGAGCATCCCTCGCCGTCTTCCCGGAGGCGTTTCTGCCTGGATACCCACTATGGATCTGGTCGATTCCCCCGGGGCATACCCATCCCCTTCGCGCGCTCTATGCAGAGCTCCATGCAAACGCTGTTACGGTCCCAAGCAAAGCAACCGACAGACTCTGTGCCGCAGCAGGTGACGCTGGAATCACCGTCGCAATCGGCATCAACGAAAGGAATTCCGAAGCCAGCAATGCAACACTCTACAACACCCTCCTCTATCTAGTTTCTGTTGCCCAGGTCCTGCGAGAGGCGTTTCTGCCAGTATTGACGAGGGTTTCGTGAGTTTGTCCTTGTAAGACAAAGAGGCCTGCCCATAATCGGCTCGCTCATCACAAAGAGCACTTCATATGCTTCAACGCTAACCAGAACGGACCCGCCTCTGCTCTTGAGAACGAACCCATTT
>CAZPGB010000050.1:0-46005 GCA_964585945.1 uncultured bacterium
CACCCCAAACACCCGACGAGATTCAAACAGGGCTTCGGGCAACAGAAACTATCTATCCTGATTCCCTGAGAGGAACCACCCGGCGGGTCGACTCATGGTTCATGGTTGACATTCGAAGGAGGTGGATCCCACCCGCGGCTCTCCGACCCTCTCCATCGGTCCCATGTCAGCGCCCTAGAATTCCCCACCACCGTGGGTTCCATCCAACAATGTGCGGACAGGCCGCTACAGCACACAGCGACGCAACACAACCGACGCCTCTGGCCGCAACCTCCACGCTTACACTCCGAAGTACGCCTCCAGCCGGTCAAAGGCCAGATCGATCGTCTCGCACGGCACGCAGAACGACAGCCGCAGGTGCTCCTCGCCGTTGTCCCCGAACACAGCGCCCGGCGTTGCCGAGACGTGCGCCTCACGCAGCATGCGCTTGCAAAAGGCCGTCGAGTCACGACCCTCCTCGATCAGGATGCGCGGAAACATCAGGTACGATCCGCCCGGCTTCTGGTAGTCGAAAACCTGGGGCAGATGATCGAGGCGCTCACACATCCGATCGCGCGCCGCGCGGTAGTGCTCACGGAACTCGGCCACGCAGTCCTGGGGACCCTCCAGGGCCGCGAGGGCCGCATGCTGCGCCACCGTGGGTGCGCAGATCGCCAGCGGGATGTGGGCCTTGGTGATTTGAGGAATCAGGTCCTCGTGGGCGTGCAGGTAGCCGATCCGCCAGCCGGTCATGGCATAGGTCTTCGTGAAGGTGAAGCAGCTAATGGCCAGCGGCCGCACCTCGGGAATCGACGCGATGCTGAAGTGGCGATGATCGTCGTAGACGAAGTACTCGTACGCCTCGTCGGTGATGACCGCCAGATGGCGCTCGACCGCCAGGTCGGCCACCTCGCGCAGCGCGCGCTCGCCGAAGACGGCGCCGGTGGGATTGCTGGGGGAGCAGTAGAGAATCGCTTTGGTGCGCGGCGTGACCGCGCGGCGCAGCGCGCCGACATCGAGCGCGTAACCATCGGCCTCGACCGTCGGCACCAGGACGGGCCGCGCGGAGACCATGGCCACCTGGCGGATGTGCGTCGAGTAGGTCGGCGTGGGCAGCAACACCTCGTCCCCCGGGTCCACGGTCGCCAACAAAGCCGCGGTCAGGCCTTCGATCGCCCCCACCGTGACGATCACCTCCGAGGCCCGCGCCGGAATCCGATTGTCGCGATCCAGCTTGTGGGCGATCGCCTCGCGGAGGTTCGGAAGGCCCGCTGTGGCTGAGTATCCGCCGGCCCGCCCATCGCGAATCGCGCGCACCGCCGCCTCCCGGATGTGCGCGGGTGTGTCGCTGGTCGGCTTGGCCCACGAGAGAAAGGCCACGTCCTTTACCTCGGCGGCCAGGCGCGTCATTTCGTGGATGGCCGAGACGCCGAGCCTGGAAACCCGATCAGAAGCGACGCTGAGTGCTTTGGTCTTCATCTTTCTTTCTTCCTTGCATTTCGAGTCCAAAATAAGCATATTTGTTGCAAATTCAACCTAAGCACACGTGGTGTGGATTGCAAGGGGTTCTGGACCACAGCGCCGCACGCCCCACGACGGCAGGGACGGAGGAAGACGGGATGCGCAAAGCCATGACCATTCTGGGCACCGTTTGGCTGGGGCTGATCCTGGCCGGGGTGCCATCGGGGGCCGGAGAAGACGACTGCTTCTCACGAAGCCTGCATGCCACCGGCGAGGGCATGCGCTACTGGTACGAGGAGCAAGGCGGGCTGATGCAGATCACGGGGATCCCCTACAAGGACCTGGACTGCTCGAACTGCCACGTCGAATCCTGCGACCGGTGCCACGCCGTGACCGATGAGGCCTCGGCCACCTGCAGCTACAGCACCGATCAAGCGCGCAAGACCGAGACCTGCCTGCAGTGCCACAGTCGCGAGGCGCTCACCTACCGGATGTGCGAGAAGGCGGGCAACGTGGACGTTCACGGGCGTCTTTGCTCCGACTGCCACGGCGGGGCCGATGTGCATGGCGACGGCACCGTCTACCGCTCGATGCGCGATCCGGGCGCCGTCAAGGCGAACTGTCTCGACTGCCACGAAGGCGTCGAGACCAAGGGCCGCGCGCACACCGTGCACAAGGGCAAGCTGGACTGCTCGGCCTGCCACGTGGTCGCCACGACCGCCTGCATGAACTGCCACATGGACACCTTCCTCGCCACCGGCAGCCGCAAGGGCAACTTCTTCCCCATGCAGGACTGGCTGCTCCTCATCAACCACGAGGGCAAGGTCACCTCGGCCACCGCGATGACCATCGTCTACCAGAACCACAAATTCGTTTGCTACGGACCTTACTTCACCCACGCCGTGCAGCCCGAGGGCAAGCAGTGCACCGACTGCCACGGCAACGCAGCCGTCAAGATGATCAAGGACGGCGAGCGCGTGCCCATGATGACCTACGAAAACGGTGAGGTGGTCACCTGGAAAGGCGTGGTGCCGGTCGTGGAGGGCAAGCTGGACTGGGTCTATCTCGACAAGGCCGGAGAGAACTGGGTCCCCATCCAAGGCGACGGCAAGGAGACGGTCCAGTACGTCGAGTACGGGACGCCGCTGACCGAGGATCAGATCAAGAAGATGGCGCTCCCGATCAAGAAGTAGCACCAGGGCGGATCGCGCCTCCCCACGGACGGGGCTAGGCGCGATCCGCCGTGCCGCTCTCCAGAAGCATGAGACTCCCCACCGGCCGGCGGGCGATGCGCGCCACGAGCGGGCACTTGGCCTTGAAGAGGAAGAAGATCGGCCGCGAAGACTCGTTGAGCGTCTCGAAGTTGCCTTGACCCTTGGCGATGACCACGTCGGACGTCCGAAAAGCCTCTTGCAGCTCCCGGCTCCCCTCCTGAACCAGCGTACCGGGCACGTCCAGACCGTTGTCGATCACGCGCGCGATCGCGTGCAACCCGGCTGCGCGGGCATCCTCGAGCGTGGCGTCGTTCAGCACCGGCTTGCCCTTGACGCACACGGTCACCCGCTGTGCGGGCAGCTCCTGGAGCTCCTGGATCAGAAGGCGATCGAAGACGATCTCGCCCGCGTTGTCGGTCAGATAGAGCACGCTGCCGCCGGTGGAGAGCGCCGCGCGCAGGGCATCGACGCGGCCGTGCAGGGGCGCGGTCGCGGCCTGATCGATCTCGGCGCGGATCTGCGCTTCATCCAGGTGGCCGTGCACCCCGAAGTCGATGACGTTGCCCGCAATCGCCAGTCGCACGGCCATCTCCAGGGGGTCGGCCGCGGCCCGCACGCGCGTTTCCAGCTCGGGCAGCAGGTGCAGCGCAAACCGGTTGAAGCGTTGTTTCACCGCGCGGTAGGGATCGTCGGAGCCGGTTTCGCGGCGGATCAAGCGGTGGATCTGCCGCGCCATGTCGGGCGGGGTGCGATGCATGTCGATTCCCGCCAGCTCTCGCAGGACCTGCCGCAGCACGCGCTCGTGGACGGCGGGGTCGTCGGTGGCCATGGCCACCGACTCGAGCGTTTGACGCACGAAGCAGCTCATGCATTCGAGATGGATCCTCACCCGCCGCCCCTTCCTCATCCGACTCTACCGGCGCCCTGGCCTCGACGAAGGCCCCGGCGCACCGCGAGCCTGTGCACCGGACCGGTCCGCCGTGGGCAGGCGGGCCGGACAGAGCAAAACAGCCTAACACAACCCCTTGTGCTGAAGCCAGATATGCATCTGCATCCGCTTCGGCCGCGCAGCGCGCGATTCCCGCGGACGGTGACAAGCGAGTTGTCACGCCTTCTGCCGCGCAGGATCCTCGACTCTCCCCTATCGCTTCGGCACGCGATCCGCTACTCTCCTCCTACGCACCCCCTGGGTGTCCCGGGCCATGGCGGCGGGCATTCCGCCCGCGCCCTCTACCAGAGATCATCGAGTTCACGGAAGCATCGCGTATCATGGACGGACCCATCTCCAGCGATCAGACCGGCGCCGATCGCCGGCCGGATGCGGGACCCCGCGGCGGCGTGGCCGAACGACCCCGCGCCGAGCGACCCCGGGCCGCCGGCGGGACGTTTTCACGCGTGCCGCCGCAGAACCTCGACGCCGAGCGGGCGGTCATCGCCTCGATGCTCCTCGAGCAGGCCGCCATCGACAAGGTGGAGGAAATCCTCACCGACGAGGTCTTCTATCGGGAATCGCACCGCCAGGTCTTCCGCGCCATCACCACGTTGAGCGAGCGCAACGAGGCGGTCGACCTGATCACCGTCACCGAGGAACTGAAGCGTCAGGGCAGCCTGGAGGGCGTGGGCGGCGTCACCTTCCTGCAAAGCTTGCTCGACGGCGTGGCGTCGGCCGCCAACGTCGAGTACCACGCCCGCCTCGTGCTGGAGAAGGCGGTGTTACGGCGGTTGATCCAGGTCTCGACCGAGATCATCGAGCAGAGCTACGAGGCCAGCGAGCCCTGGACCGACATCCTGGACAAGGCCGAGCAGCGGCTCTTCGGCATCGGGGAAGCGCGCCTGAAGCGCGAGTTCCTCCCGATGAAGGACATCCTCAAGAGCACCTTCGAGCTGCTCGAGGAGCTCTACGAGAACAAGCGGGCGGTGACGGGCGTCGCGACCGGATACGCCGATCTCGACCGGATGACCTCGGGCTGGCAGCCGTCCGATTTGATCATCATCGCCGGCCGACCCTCGATGGGCAAGACGAGCCTCATGCTGAACGTGGCCGAGAACGCGGCCATCGACTTCAAGATCCCCGTCGGCATCTTCAGCCTGGAGATGTCGAAGGAGCAGATCGTCCAGCGCTTCCTCTGCTCGCGCGCGCGCGTGCCCGCGCACCGGTTGCGCACCGGGTTCCTCAAGGAGAGCGAGTGGCCGCTGCTCACCCAGGCGGCCGCGCACCTGAGCGAGGCGCCCATCTTCATCGACGACACCCCCGCCATCGGCCTGATGGAAATGCGCGCCAAGGCGCGGCGGCTGAAGTCGCGTCACGGGCTGGGCCTGATCGTGGTCGACTACCTGCAGTTGGGCAAGGGCATGCCCGGCGTGGAGAGCCGCCAGCAGGAGATCTCCCAGATTTCTCAGGGGCTCAAGGCGCTCGCCAAAGAGCTCAGCGTGCCGGTGATCGCCGGATCGCAGCTCTCGCGCGCCGTCGAGGCGCGCGAGGTGAAGCGGCCCATCCTCTCCGACCTGCGCGAATCGGGCGCCATCGAGCAGGACGCCGACCTGGTGATCTTCATCTACCGCGAGGAGATGTACAAGCCGGACAAGGAGGAGGCCAAGGGCCAGGCCGAGGTCATCATCGGCAAGCATCGCAACGGCCCCGTCGGCACGGTGCGCATGGCCTTCTTGAACGAGTTCACCCGCTTCGAGAACCTGGCCCCGATGGGCGACGACTACTTCCCGGGCGCCTGACGAAGCACTGCACCTGGAGGTGGCATGCCGGGCCGCTCCCCCGCGGCGCTGACCGTCGTCATGCCGGTGGCTCTCGCGCTGTTCTGTTTCGTTCGAGCTCAGGACCTTCGCGCGCAGGAGACGCCGCCGGCGGCGGGCGATCCCGGACCCGTCCCCGCCGAACAGGTCCGCTTCGACTGCTCCGCCGACTACGCCGAGACCTGGGCCTACCTGCAGGCGGCCGCCGCATCATGTCGCCACATCCACGTGGCCTCGTGCGGATACTCCACCGAGGGCCGACCCATCCCGGTCGTCATGATCTGGGATCGCGATCGGGCGCCCGGGGGCGGCTGGGAAGACGGCACCTGCGCGCCGGTCGTCCTGATCACCGCCTGCATCCACGCCGGCGAGCCCTGCGGCAACGACGCCCTGCAGCTCCTGGTGCGCGACATCGCCCGCGGCCTCGAGCCCGACGTGATCGCCCACCTGCGGCTCATCCTGGTGCCCATCTTCAACGTCGACGGCCACGTGCGCCGCTCGCCCCACCATCGTTTCACCCAGAACGGCCCCGCGTGCGGCACCGGCACGCGGCGCAGCGCGGACAACCTCGACCTCAACCGCGACTACGCCAAGCTCGAGAGCTCCGAGTGTCAGGCGATCGTGCGGTTGGCCTCCCAATTCCAGCCCCACATCTACATCGACTTGCACACCAACGACGGCATGGGCCATCAGTACGACATCCTCTACAGCTCGACGGTCAACCCCAGCTACCCGGCCGGCCGCGGGGTTCTGATGCATGAGATGCTCGAGCCGCACATCCTCACGACGATGCGGGTGGCCGGGTTTCACAGCCACCCCTTTGTCTACCCCGTCGATCGCCAGGGTCCATCCCAGGGGATGGTGGCCTTCGGCATCGACCTGCGTTACGGGACCGGATACTTCGAGTCGCGTCAGGCGCTGAGCATCCTGTCGGAGGCCTATCCCTACGTCTCGTACGAGAGGCGGGTGCGGGCCACCGACGCCTTCGTCCGCGCGATCCTGCGCTTCGCCGTCACGAACCGGATCCGCCTGTGCGCGACGATCGCCGGCGTGCGCGCCGAGGCACGCCGCTGGGCCCTGGAGCCGGGCCGCCACGAGATCGCCCTGGCCTGTCACGCCGCGCGCGAGGACGGGGAGCCCATTCAGTGGTTGGGCAAGACGCTCACCCTGCGCGAGAGCGAGGTGACCGGATTCACCTATGGGCTCTACGGCGACCGCGACACGACCTACACCCTGCCCCTCTACCGGCGCATGACGCCGAGCGCCACCGCCACGATGCCGCGCGGCTACCTGCTGGAGGCCGCGTGGGGACGCGTGGCGCAGCGCCTCAAGGACCACGGCATCGCCGTCTACCAGCTCACCGAGCCCTTCGACGCCGAGGTGGAGGTCTTCCGCATCACCGACGCGCAGTTCCGCACGCGGCCCTACCAGGGGCATCATCCGATCACCGACATCGCGGGCGCCTGGTCGGCCGAATCGCGATCGCTGGCGGCCGGCAGCTACTGGATTCCACTCGACCAACCGGCGGGGCTCACTGCGATGCATCTGCTCGAGCCCGAGTCCCCTGACGGGCTCCTGGTCTGGAACGCGTTCGATGCAATCTTCGAGCGAGGCATCATCCTCGAGTGGCCGGCGCTGGAAGAGCACGCGCAGCGTATGTTGGAAGACCCTGGGATCCGCGCCGATTACGAGGCCGCGTTCCCGGACACGTTGGCGCAGGATGAGGCCAAGGCGCGGCTGCTCTACCTGTTCGACCGCAGCGCGTATGCCGAGGAGGGCTACCGGCGTTACCCCGCCTTCCGGTCCTCGAGCGTGCCGCCGGCCCACCGCGGGCTGTAGGCCGCGAGCCCCGCCCGGCGCGTGGCGCGCTTCACGCGGCGCAGCGCGATCTCATAGACGTGGCGCAGCGGCACCTGCTTGCCGCGCAGGAACTGGTGCACCCAGAACGGCACGGTGGTGTAGATCGACTTGTAGAAGGCCTGCAGCACTTCCTGGGCCACCATCTCCATGTCGGCATCCAGGTCGCTGACGGTGGGGTCGCGATCGTAGCCTTCGCGGTACTTCTGCTCCTGCACGCGCCGCAGCGTGTGCTCGACCAGGTTGGCCAGCGCGACGATCATCGTCACCAGCGAGTCGGGCAGGCGGCGGGTGCGATCGCTGTTGAGGTGATGGTGCAGCGTGCCGGCCTGAATGATCGGCGGCATGCCCCACGCATGACACAGCTCGAAGCCGATCAGCCCGTGGTCGACCTTGAGCACGTCGCGCTCGAAGGCGCTGATGTCCAGGTCGCCGTCGAAGGGGTTGCCCAGATCGGAGGCCGCCTGGGTCACCCGCTCGTAGTCCTCGCGGAAATAGGTGACGAAGAAAAGCTTGCCCACGTCGTGCAGCAGCCCCGCGGAGAAGACCGCCCCGGTGTTGCGGTAGCGCAGGTGGGCGGCGATCTCCTCGGCGATGCAGGCCACCATGAGGCAATGGCGCCAGTAGTAGTGCAGCAGGAAGTCGCGGGTGGGCGCGGCGATCTTCGAGCGCGACTCCCAGGTGGTGATCACATGACGGGCGACGCCGCGCTGTCCGACACGCAGCATCGCCTGATCCAGCCCGGCCACCTTGTCCATGCCGCCGAACTCGATCGAGTTGGCCTGCCGCAGGATGGCCACCGCCAGGTTCTGATCGATCGCCAGCAGGTCCTTGCTGAGGACGTCGCCCAACCGGCCCGAGACCAGGTCGTCCAGCTTCGAGGCGCCGGGCGGCAGACCTGGGATCTGCGCCCCCTTCTCGGCGCGGTACCAAATGGCGTCGGTGAGACCCATCCCCACGTTGGTGGAGGCGTGCGCCCGGCCGCGCGGGGTCCGCGCCGGACCGAGGTCGTCCTCCACCGGGGGGGTCGCGGCCGACCGGGGCTCCTCCGGTGGCGCTTCCGGCGCAGGATCGTCGGGTACCGACTTGGGCGACTCGAGGAATGCCTCGGCTTCGTGCCTCACATGAGCAGGTGGCGCCTCTTGCGTCGGGTACGGCGCCGACGGGTCGGAGGCGTGCGGGGTAACGGGGTCTGGAGTCTTGGGTGGCGGGGACTCGGGCGCCGCGGCGCGCTTGCCGCCGGTGGGCCGCACGGCTGGATCGAGGAGGATGTTGGGCGACTGCGGCGCCGATTCGATCCGCGGCCGGTCGATGATCGGCTTGGGCTCCTCGGCGGGCTTCTTGGGCTCGGGCGCCCGCGGCCGGCGACGGCCGGCGACGCGGCGCTCCACCTTGTGCTCGCGCTTCACCCCGGTCAGACGAATGGTCGTTTCGGCCAGCTCGTTCGGATCGAAGGGCTCGACCAGCAGATAGGTCTCGTCGAGCGAGCGCAGCGTCTCCAGCGTGGAGGGGTCCGCGTCGGCGCACAGGACCACGATCGGCATCCGCGACATGCTGCCGACCCCGCGCACCTGATTGACGGCCCGCACGGGATGCGCGCCCGGCGTGAGCGTGTGGAGGATCAGGCAGTGGAACTCCTGGCCATGGAGCTTGGCCGCAGCCTCGAACCCGTCTTGGGCGCTGTCGACCGCGAAGAACCCCGTGCGATAGAGACGCGAAGCCAAGCGGCCACAGGCGTAGGGATCAGGATGTACGATGAGCACGCGCTTGATAGCCAATCCCCGTCCTCCGGAATCGGGCCCGTCTCCCGGCCGCCATGCGGGGCCACCTTCAACACCGGGTGTACTTTGGCCGTACAGCCCCATCCATGTATCGGACGCTCGGCCGCCGACCCTAACGACGGTTGCGTGGAGAGGCGAGCGGGCAGCCGGCGACGGTTCGGCGGAGAGGCGAGGGGGCAGCGGATTGCGGGCGACGCCTTATCGGCCACCCCAGACGGCGGCCCGCACCTCGGTGAGCCAGCGGCCCTGGAGGCCGCCGTCGCGGCGGGCGGAGGGCAGGAGCGAAAGCAGGCCCGGCTCGAAGGCAAGGCCGGCGCGATCGGAGCTCAGGCCGGCGGATACGCCAAGGGTAACGTCCATCACGTTGCGACCGTAGATGCCGCCACGGGCCGTCAGCCAGAAGCCCATAAGCGTCGCACTCAATTCATCTTCCGGGTACATGGCCCCGCAGAAGCGGTCCTCTCGGTCGCGGGCCCTCACCACCCGGAAATCGTAGCGGACGTACTGGCCGACCGACTGGCCGCGGGAGCGGATCGGGTGGAACGACCCCAGAGAGACCTGGTGGTAGGCCCGCCGCTCGCCCCCGTCCAGGCAGGTCCAGTGGCGGTAGGCCGGCCAGGGATAGAAGATCACTTCCTGGTCCTCGTTGAGTGCATAGCGCAGCGAGGGAAAGAAGCCCAGCGATCCGGTGAGCGACTGGCCCTGCGCTACGGCCAGCACGTCGGCGCTCAGATGGAGACTCATGGAGGTCTCGCCCTCGCGGTAGGGAGCGATGCCCGCCGGCGGCGGGGGCATGTAGAGGCACCCGGCGAAGCCGGCGATCAGGAGCGTCAGTCCCAGACCCACGCCAAGCCGCGCGAGCCGAGGACGGATCAGTGCATGCCCATGCTGAACACGAGGCCGGTGCGCGATGCCCACCCCTCCTCCTCGCTGGCGGCCGGGTCTTCGATGTGCCTGACTTCACCCCACCATCCGGCGCGCATGAGTGGAGTGGGCCGGTAGGTCAGCGACAGTCCAATCGACCACGTCCGGCGCACCTGGCCCGAGAGGGTCCACGCGCGGCGGGTGGCGTCCAGCCCACCACCCTCTTCGGGATCTCCCGTTGCGCCGTCACCGGGAGGCATCCAGGCGTCGCCCAAGCGATCCTCCCCGCGGGCCACGTGCGTCAACCAGAGGCGACCGCCCCAATGGCGATCCACGTCCGCCCCGCAGCGCGCGGTCACGACGGCGACATCCGGTCCCTCCTCATAACCCAGGGGCTCGCTCTGGTGTTCCCAGTTGCACCGGCAGAGGTCCTGATAGTAGACGGCGTAGGTGTAGCGCGAGATCCGGGTGACCTCCAATCCGAGCGTCCACTCCCAGCCCCGCCAACGCGGCGCCGTCGTCACGCCGAGCTGCGCGCCGCCGCGCGTCGGCATGTCGGCGTCCTCGGTGCCGATGTCGTCGATGAGCAACTCGCCGTAGAGGATCGTCGCCGGACGGAACCGCCACGCCCAGTCGAGGCTCCAGAGCACGTTGTTGCGCTGCTGCAGGCGGTCGGGATCCTCCAGATTGTCCTGAAGATCGAACCGCTCGACCAGCGTGTAGGGCACGAATCCCGCCAGGTAGAGGACGTGGGGACCGTTGGCCTCGTAACGCGCGCCCTCCGACAGCGACAGACTCAGGTTGCGGCGTGGCGTCCAGGTCAGCCGGTGCGCGGCGACATAGCGCTTCTGGTGCAGACTGGTCGCGCCGGTCAAGGCCAGGAAGCGCAGATGCGGCCCTATCCGCAGCTCGTACTCGACGAAGTTGAACGGCTCGCCGTCATCGGAGAGCAGGAGCGTCCCGCCCGCGCCCGGGCCCCAGCGGTGCCGGTCTCTTCCCGCCCGCAGCTTCAGGCCCACGAGCCGCGCGGTAACCGTGAGGCGCTCCTCGTGCAGGATCAGGTCGGTGGAGGCGACGAGCGGATCGGCGAAGCGGCGGCCCTCGGCCACTTCGGCGGCGAAGAGGCCGCCGCTGATGCACAGGTCGTGACCGACACGCAGCACCGCGCGCAGGCCCACCCGCGAGGAGTCGGTCCAGTCGCCCACCCCATCATCCAGCACCGGCATGAGCCGCACGTAGGGGCCCGCCAACAGCTCCCGGTCGCCTTCGCGCAGGCGGATGAGCGCGCCCGGGCGATGAGGCCGCGCGCCCCCCGGCGTGGCGGCTCCGAGCTCATCGGCCAGCAGCCCCTCCAGCCGCCGGCGGGCGAAGCCGGTCGGCCGTGACCCACGACCCGAGGCGGAGCGTGAGGCCTGCAACCAGGCGGCCAGCTCGCCACGGTCGACGGGGCGGAACGTCAAGGCCTCCAGCGGCAACTCATCCCACAGCACCAGCCGCTCGATCTCCGCATCGACGTCGCACCACGGTGAGAGCGGCTCGGGCGAGGCCGTCGACGCGGGCCACCGATCCACCTCGGTCCCGGCATGGACCCTTGCAGCGACCAGGACGATCACGGCCGCGGCCACCGCGCAGCGGAGGCGCGCACCGGTGCGCGTGAGGGCTGCCGTTCTCGCAGCCAGCATGCCGACTCCTTGTTCGTGCGAGCCTACGGCAACCGCGCCAGCGCCTCCTCTAAGGCGCGCTGAAGCTGACGGTCCAGGCCCCGCGCCATCTCCCCGGGCAGGTTCGCCACCACGATATCGGGCATGCATCCGGTGCCCTCGAGGTTGGAGCCGTCGAGCTTCGAGGTCCATCCGCGGAAGGGCAACCGCAGATACGCGCCGTCACCCAGGGTGGTCCCGCCGGTCGAGATCACGCCGCCGTGGGTGCGCTGTCCCACGACCGGTCCCCGCTCCAGGGTGCGGATGGCCCAGGAGAAGATCTCCGCGTTCGAGAAGCTGTACTCGTCGCACAGAACGACGATCGGCTTGGTCCAGGCATAGATGAGGCGCCGACCATGGGGATAGCCCGTGCCGCCGCCGCGTGGACGTGTGACGGCATGATCACCGGCCAGCAGGCTGGTCAACATGAGGTCGGTCGTCCAACCCCCGCCGTTCCCGCGCACGTCGATGATCAGGACCTCCTTGCCGTGCGCGACGGCGTAGAGGTCCCGCTCGAAGAGCTCGAAACTGTTGGTGCCCATTGCCTCGATGTGAACGTAGGCCACCTTGCCGTCGCCGTGCTCTTCGACGAAGCGCCGGCGCGCTTCGACTTCCTCCTTGTAGAAGAGGTCGGCCATCTCGCTCAGCGAGGTGGGCCGGATGGCCACCTCGCGCAGGTCGCCCTCGCGATTCTCGACCTCCAGGAGGATCTTGCGATCCTCCGTCGCATCGAGCTGCACGAAGGGGTTGGCCGCAAGGTCGACCGGCGCGCCCGCGATCGATCGCACGATTTCGCCCGGCAGCAGCCGACTCTCCTCGCGATCGGCGGGCGAGCCTTCGACCACGTGCGCGATGCGCAGTCCCGGGCCCGAGTAGGTGGGGTCGAAGAGCACGCCCAGATCGCCGGTGGACGCCGGCCCGGTCTCGATCGACCAGTCATCGGGACCGCCGTAGATGTTCAGATGCGAGGAGTTGAGCTCGCCCAGCATCAACTTGACCACATCGCGATAGTCTTCGTACGTGGAGGCGCCCAGCGCCCACGGACGGTACTTGTGGTGCATGGCGTTCCAGTCGATCCCGTGGTGATCGGGATCGTAGTATTTGGCGTCGAGCGCGCGCCAGGCCTCGTCAAAGACGAAGCCACGTTGGGCGATGCGGTCGATCGTCATCTGGGCGCGGTAGCCGTAGGACTTGCTGTCGCCGCCCTGGATGGGCACCGAGGTGATCGTCCCACCGCCCTTCAGGTAGTAGACCCGCTTGCCCTTGCTGTCGTACTGCATCTGGCGGGGGCTCTGTCCACCCTGGGTCACCCGCTTGGGCTCGCTGCCGTCCCACTCGATCCACCAAAGGTCGCGCTTGCCGTCGGTCTCCGCGGTGAAGTTGTACCCCTTGCCGTCCTTCGAGATCATCACCGATCCTTCGGGCCCGGGGAATGAGGTCAGACGGTGCAAGCGCTTGTGGATGCCCTCGAAGTCGATGCGCACCTCGACGACCTCTTCTTCGTCTTCGTCTTCGTCCTCGTCTTCGTCTCCGTCATCCTCGTCCTCGTGCTCGTCATTGCCGGCGTCGTCCCCCTCGTTGTCATCCCTCCCGGCGGCATCTCGGGAGTCCGCAGCGCGCTCGTCGAGCAGCGCCTCCAACCGGTCCTCGCGCGAGCGCTCCTCGTCCTCGCGGGTCAGCCAGACGTACCAGATGTCGGTCTGATCGGGAAAGACGCGCCGCGAGACGAACGCGATCCGCTTGCCGTCGGCCGACCAGTAGGGGCCGTAGTCGTCGTCGGGGTGCTGGCTGATGTTGTGGGGCGGCGAGTCGCCGTCGGCCGCGACGATGTAGACGTCGTTGTTGAAGTCGCTGTCCTCGCGGTCGAAGACCAGCCAGCGGCTGTCGGGCGACCAGCGGAAGCTGGGCGACGAGAAGCCCGGGCTGAGCACCTTCTGGTTCGAGCCGTCGGCGTCCATGACCACGAGATCGCCGATGCCCCGCTGGAAGGCGATGCGCTCGCCGTCGGGAGAGAAAACCGGGTTCGTGTCGTCCTGTTCGTCGTCGGTGAGGCGCTCGGTCTCGAGGTGAAGGCTGCGCGCCAGCCGCGGCTCGTGCTCGTCGGTCGATCGAATGCGATAGAGGTCCCGCGTGCCGGCCCGATCGGAGACGAAAACGAGCGAGGCGGCATCGGGCGACCAGGCGATGCCCTCTTCCCGCGCGGCGGTATCGGTGAGCCGGTAGGCGCTGGGCTCTTCCTCGGAGGCCTTCATGGCGAAGATCTCTCCGAAGGCGACCAAGGCGATCTGCTCATCATCCGGCGAGAGGGCGAACTCCGTGGCGCCGCCGGTCACCTCCTTGCGCGCGTAGTCCACCGGGCGGGTCTCGATCGGCAGCCGGATCTCGAGCCGCTGCGGCCCGGGCACGGGCGCGGTCCACGTCGCGCTGCCGGGCGGCGGCAGATCGGGCAGACGGACGGTGTAGATGCCGTCCTCGTACTCGAAGGCTACCAGGCTCCCATCGGCCGAAAGCGTGGGATGCCGCAGGCGGCCCTCCCGGAAGCGGGTCACCCAGGCCCGCGCGCCGGTGCTGACCGACATCAGCTTCAGGTTCGCATAGCCGCGGTACTCGCTCCAGTAGAGGAGGTGGTCGTTGTCGGGAAACCACTGCGGCCACATGTTGCTGCCGACCTCGACTTCGGGTCGCGACCAATCGGGCCGCTGTGCAAGGTAGGTCGCCAGGTAGCCGCGGCGCGGATCACCCCCGGGGATCTCGGTCACCGATGCCAGGTCCGTGAGGTTGAGATGGTCGTCGGGCGCGAAGAGCGCCGCGTCCCGATAGAGCCCGGCCGACGTGCATGCCGGGCCGTCCCAGCGCAGCCGGCCGGCCTGCGGAGGCGCGGGCAACGGGGGCGCGGGCGGGTCCGGGGCCCGCCACCCCTCGGGGCGCCCGATCGGCTCGGGGAGCTCGGTGATCCAGAGCCGGTAGCGGGCGTTGCCCTCGTAGCCCCGGGTCCACCAGTAGACCGACCCGCGCACGTAGAGGAGACGGTCGCCATGCGGCGACAGCACGGCCGAGCGCGCACCGGTGGCCATCAGCGCCCGCGGGAGCCCCCCGTCGATCGGCACCAAGAACGCCCCGGCGCTGCTCTCTTCGCGCACGTGGCGCCGGCCCTGGAAGATCAATGCCCGGCTGTCGGGCGTCCAACCGTTGATGTTGTCGTAGCCGCTGTACCAGGTCAGGCGCCGCACATCGCCGCCGGCCGGGGGCACCAGGTAGATGTCCTCGTTGCCGTCCCGCGACGAGATGAAGGCGATCCAGCGACCGTCGGGCGACCAGATCGGCCGCTGGTCGTAGGCCGGATGGGCTGTCAGGCGCCGAGCCTCGCCGCCCTCTGCGTCCACCACCCAGATGTCGCCCTGGTGACAGAAGGCGACCCGGCTGCCGTCGGGGCTGGGTGCCGGGTAGCGCGGCATGAGAACTTCCCCGGATGACTGAGCTTCGGCGTTCCCGCACGGAAACAAGCCCGCCAGGATGATGGGCAGCAGCGCCCGGAGCAGGCGTGGATGAACCAGGGGAGTGTGCTTGGGCAAGGACATACCTCCTTCGTCTCGGTCGCGGGCGCGCGCAGATTCGTGGTGTCGGCTCCGCGACCGTCCTCCGATGTGGGGGGCACAGATCGGCTAGCGTACTACGTTTGTCTTGCGGAAGGAAGATTCGGGATCGCGGCCCCTAACGTACACGAAGACAAAGAGATTGGAGATCTTGCGTCCATCGGGCTAAGAGTCTCGCAAGGTGTTGCTGCGCCGCGAGTTGAGGGCGACGATCTCGGAACTTCATCCCACGAGCTAGTTGATGTATCCGAGGGCGCGGAGCTTCTCGCGCAGCTCCTCCTTCTCCGCCCCGCGCGTGTCGGCCTGCAGCGGCAACGCGATCTGCCCCACCCAGGCCGCCAGGCTGTCGGCCAGGTGCGCGGCGGGCTGGGGTCGGGCGTCGGCCAGATTGCGCGTCTCGTCGGGGTCGACGCTCAGGTTGAAGAGCATCGTGTCGCAGCCGCACTTGGCGACCAGCGAGCTGTCGCGGCTCACGACCAGCTTCAAGGGCCAGGCCAGCAGGCTGCGGCTCCCCTGGCCGGGCTCGATGCGCTCGCTGAGGAGCATGCGATCGGGACGAACCCCGCCGGCCAGCAGATCCACGCCCTGGACCGCCGCCGGAACCAGGCTCTCGTAGCCCATCAGCCCGAAGAGCGTCGGCAGCACGTCGACGTTCGACGCCACCGCCTCGTCCACCCCGGGATCGACGCGGGGCGGGTAGCGGAGGATGAGCGGAATCCGCAGCACCGGGTTGAGCATCAGCGCCGGATGCCCGCGGGTGTCGCGCTCACCCAGGAACTCGCCGTGGTCGGAGGTGATCACCAGCGCGGTGCGATCGAGGATGCCCCGCCGCCGCAGCGGGTCGGCCAGCAGGGCCACCTGGGCGTCGGTGTAGGCGATCTCGCTGTCGTAGGCGGCGCGCAGGTAGGCGAAGCTCTCCTCGGTGTAGTCGGCGAAGAACCCGGGCTCGCACTTGATCGTTCGGATGTTGCGGCAGAATCGGCGCAGGTCGCGCAGATTGGGGATCGATTGGGGACGCACGCCGTTCATGAAGCGCGTGAAGTAGGGCTCGTGGATGTCGTAGCCCGCATGCGGCTCGATCAGGTTGAGGTAGAGGAAGAGGTGGCCGCCGCGGCGATCGAACCACTCCAGCGTGCGGCGCGCCGCCCGGAAGGTCGGCCGCGCCCCCGCGTCGCGGTCGCCCAGCCGCTCGCGCAAGCGTTGCCAGGCCGGCCCCACCCAGGCATCGCGATAGACGCCCGCATCGAAATCGAAGCCCTGGGTGATGTTGGTCATGGTGCCGGCCAGGTGGTTGTTGAAGAGCCCGATGTTGTAGAAGCCCTCTTCGCGCAGGATCTCCGCCATCGACACCAGCACGTCGGGCATGTAGGGCTTGCCGTCATTGGCATGCTGTGAGGGGTACGTGCCGGTGAAAATGGCGATGTGTCCCGGCGGCGTCCAGTTCGCGGCGCTGAGGGTGTTGCGGAACAGCAGCCCTTCGGCGGCGATGCGATCGATGTTGGGCGTCGTTGCGCGATCGTAGCCGTAGCAGGAGAGATGATCGCCGCGGGTCGTATCGAGCACCACCAGGCAGACGTGGGGCACGTTGCCGCGGAAGTCCAGGGCCCGCGCTCGCACCACCGTCGCGGCCCGCATGTCGACGCCCAGCCAGATTACCAGCGTGATCAGAACCACGCCCAGCGTGAGCGCCAACCCGCGCATATGAATGCGACGACGCCCGCGCAGCGCCAAGCGCGCCGCGACGCCGACCGCGATGCCGATCACCACCATCACGACCAGCAAGAGCCAGTGGACCTGGCCGTGATCCAGATCGCGATCGACCAGCTTGACCAGGAGACCCGATCCGACCACCCAGCCCGCGGCGAGGAGCACCGCGAACCGGCGCATTGGGGTCTGGATCCTGCGCCGCAAGGGCGGCAGCAACAGCAGCAGGTAGAGCGCGGCGACGCCCGGCAGCGCGGCCGCCGCGTAGATCGCGGCGGATGGAAACAGGTCGAGGGGACGGATCCAGTAGGGACCGCAGGTCAGCAGGATGAACAGGAACTCACCTGCCGCCAGACCAACCCCCGCCAGGAGGGCGACGATGAGGATCAGGATCATGGCTCCATCCTAGATAGGGTGCCCGCTCGCCATCAAGGGCTACCCGCCCGGCGATCGCCGCGCAGCGCGGCCACGACCGCCCCGGCCACCGCCACCCAGACGGCCGTGCCGATCGCCGTGTGCAGGGCGTCGAACTCGGCCTCGGTCCAGGGCGCGCCCGTTTCTCCCCCGGCGAGGCCGAAGAGCGTCGTCCCCAGCGCCACGCCCAGGAACATGCCGATGATGCGCGCCTCGGCCAGCACGCTGCCCGCCGCCCCCTGACGCGTGCGGGGCGCGGCGCCCATCAGTGCGCTGGAATTGGGCGAGATGAAGATGCCGGTCCCCAGCCCGACCAGGCCCAGGCACCCGGCCACCGCCAGATTGGATGCGCCCGCTCCCAAGCGGGCGAGCAGTGCGAGTCCCAGCGCCTGCAGCAGCAGCCCGCCCACCGCCAGGCCGCGGGTGCCGATCTTGTCTGAAAGCCATCCCGAGGGGGCCGCCACGAACGCCATCGCCAGAGGCTGCACGGACAAGAGCAGCCCGGCCAGGGATGAGCTGCGCCCCAGACCCTCCAGCAGATAGAAGGGCACGAGCAGGATCATCACGAAGAGGGCGATGTAGTTGGCCAGCGCGCTCAGGGCCGCGCCCGCGAAGAGCGGCGAGCGGAAGAGGCTCCAGTCGAGGAAGGCCGCGCTCAGTCTCGGCCTGGGCGCGGGCTCGGCGAGCCGGCAGGCGTCGCGGGGCAGGAACCGCAGCCCAAGGGCCAGCACCACGAGTCCGGCTGCGACGTTGACCAGGAAGGTCCAGCGCCATCCTCCCGCCGCCACGATCAGACCGCCGACGGTCGGGCCGATGGTGAGGCCCGTGTAGGTGGCCGTGGAGAGCATCCCCAGGGCCTGCCCCCGCTTCTCGGGCGGGAAGGTGGTCGTGAGCAGGGCCGGTCCCGTGGCCATAACCATCGCCGCGCCCATGCCCTGCAGGGCGCGACTCGCCGCCAGCAGCCCAAAGCTGCCCGCCAACCCGCAGGCCAGGGAGAGAACGGCGAATGTGCCGAACCCGGTCAAGTAGACCCGGCAGTGGCCCCAACGGTCGCCCGCCCGGCCGGCCAAGGGAAGAGTGAGCGCGATCGCCAGCAGGAACGCCTGAATCACCCAGCGGGAAGTGGAGAGGGCGACATCCAGGTCACGACCCAGGTCGGGCAGGGCCAGGTTCACCGTCGACCCCGACATGGCGCTCAAGAGCGTGCCCGCGGCCACCACCCCCAGCACCGCGCGCGGCCGGGCGGACCTCGGCGAGACGGGCTGCTCGCGGGCGAGAAGCGGCGTCGGGGAGCCGTTCGACGCGGTGATGATCGCCCTCCCTTCGTCTCGGGGCCTCTCGAACAAGGTCGGGCCATTCTATCAGGACTGGGATCGCGTGCGCGGAGTTTCCCGGGGTCCCGTCGGGGACCGCCGGACCCTGCCGCCGAGCGCTGCGTCCCAGAGCAGAGGAGTCGGTGCCCGCGATGCGCCTCAGGGCAAGATCACGAACCTCGTCGCGACGGCGGTTCCGCCCGCAGCGGCCCGCAGGCGGGCGTGGTAGAGGCCCGCCGGCAGCCGGGCGCCCCCCGAATCGCATCCGTCCCACCGCGCCGCGGGCGGCATCCCGCCGGCGAGTGGCAGGCGCCTCACCTGCCGGCCGGAGGGATCGTGAATGGTGACGCACAGGCCCCGGGTCGCGCCCGCCAGGGCCTCCACCGCGTCCGCTTCTCCCATGAGGCGCAGCGTCGCGCCCCCGAGCGCGGGGTTGGGCGCCACGTGCAGCCGAAGACCGACGTGCGCCGGACCGGCGAAGGGCCCCGTACGCGCCGGGTCGGTCGAGATCAACCGGAAGGGCCCGCTCACGTGCTGGGCGCTGTACGTTCCCTGCGTCAGCGTGATGCGCAGATGGGCCTGGTCGGTGATCGGTCCGCTCACGGTCCACTGGAACCGCCCGTTGTCTGGAAGCTGGACGGCGATGGGCAGCCAGGGGCCGGCCGGCCCCGAGGCCGAGAGCTCGAGCATCACCTCGGCGGGCTCCGGACCCAGGCGCGCGGCGCACCAGCGAATCGTCTGCACCGACCCGAGAAGGAAGGTCTCGGCGCCCTGCGGATGCAGCAGGCGCACGAAGCGGTCGGCCGGCACGCTGCTCTCACGATAGACGTAGAAGCGATTGCGGTAGCTCGGCCAACTGCCTTCCTCCTGCAGGAAGGCGACGTCGGCGTACCCGTTGTGATCGATGTCCCCGCCCACGCGGAACGCGCCGGTGTCGTGCGCCGCGGGCGCATCGAAGCCGCCTCCATCGGTCCACCCGCCGCTGCCGTCGCCCAGCCAGATGCGGCAGTGGCTGTCCCCCATGGCGGCCAGATCGACGAATCCATCGGCGTTCATGTCCCAGAGCTGCGCCGCTTCGAAGACGCCGGTCGCCGGCAGCCCCGCCGAAGCGTCCTCCCAGTGATCGGTGCGCCACACGTAGACGCGAACCCCGCCGCCGGTCACGAAGGCCAGGTCCTGGCAGCCGTCGCGATCCACATCGCCCAGGGCCACGCCCCGCAGACCGAGCGTGCCCAGCGACGGCAATCCCGCATCGCCCGGCGTGAATCCTCCCGTGCCGTCGCCCAGGAAGACACAGCCGTGCTGATAGCTGGCCGCGAAGTCGGGGTGTCCGTCGCCGTTGACATCGCCGCAGCAGGCGAAGCAGGTGGCGTTGCCGCCCGACAGGGCGTAGGTGGGCTCCCAGGTGCCGTCGCCCAGGTTGCGGTAGACCCGCACGCCGTTGCAGCATCCGAAGGAGTTGCTGACCAGGTCGAGATCGCCGTCGTGATCGAAGTCGGCGAAGTCGGTGGCCGCCATGCCCCAGTCCTCGCCGCTGGTGGCCAGCCCGTCGTCCCAAGGCGTCCAGCTCGTCCCGGTCCCGTCACCCAAGGCCACCTCGATCAACTGATCCCCGAAGTCGGTGCCCGAGTAGTCGTGATGCATGCCGTAGCCGACATCCATGTGGCCGTCGTTATCGACGTCGCCGGCCGCGATCCCGCCGTACCCGAAATTGCCCTCCATGTGGATCGACCATCCGCCCGCGCCGTCGGAGAAGTAGACCATGACGCCGTGCTGGTCGGTGTTGATGTAGGGCGAGCCGTGATCCCCGATGCTGATCACGTCGACATGGCCGTCGCCGTTCATGTCGGCGAACTCCAGCTCGGTGTCCCCGCCGTCCCACTGCGGGAAGGGAGCGCCGGTCGGCGTGGCGTCCACGTAGTCGAGCGCCCTGGCGGGCCCGCCGAGCGCCAGAAGGAGGGCGCCGGCGAGCGGCAGAAGGAGGGTGCCGGCGAGCGGCACGAGTGGCGGCACACGGGGCGACATCGTCATGGGAGACCTCCCGGTAGAGATGCGTGTCGGGATGGAACGCAACCGTTCCCCCACAAGCATACATCCCCGAGAGGCACGGAGGAAACCCGGGCCGCGCAGGCTCAGGCGTTCTCCAGCGCTCCGATCCCCGGCCGAACGGCGGCAGCCTCTTCCGCCTCTGGTTCCCCGATCTCCTCGCCGACCATCTCCAGGACGGTCTTCAGCGGACGCGGCTTGATCGAGGCAGGGGTGCGGGCCAACACTTCATCCACCGTGGTCACGCCCTGCACCACCTTGGCCAGGCCACCTTCCTGCAGCGTGACCAGCCCTGAGTTCTCGATACAGAGCCGGCGGATGTGATAGGAGGTGCGCCGCTCGAGGATGGCGTCCTTGACCGGCTCATCCAACACCAGCATCTCGTAGATCGCCGTGCGACCCTTGTAGCCGGTGTGGTTGCAGCGGCGGCAACCGTGGGGCTTGAAGAGAGGGTATCCGCGGAAGTATTCGGGCGTGACGCCCATCATCAGGAGCTGGCGGCGCATGGGCTCGGTCTGCTCCTTGCAGGCGTCGCACAGCCGGCGTACCAGCCGCTGCGCGACCACGCAGATCACCGTCGAGGAGATCAGGAAGGTCTCGATTTCCATGTTCATCAGCCGTAGCAGGCCGCCCACCGAGTCCTCGGTGTGGAAGGTGGTGAACACCTTGTGACCGGTCAGCGCGGCCTGGATCGCGGTTTCGGCCGAGATGCGGTCGCGGATCTCACCCAGTACGATGATGTCGGGGTCCTGGCGCACGATCGACTTGAGCGTATCGTTGAAGGTCAGACCGATCTTGGGGTTGATCGAGCACTGCATGATGCCGTCGATCTGGTATTCGACCGGATCCTCGGCCGTGATGATCTTGACGCCCATCTCGTTGCACGCGTCGATGGAGCTGTAGAGGGTAGTGGTCTTGCCGCTGCCGGTGGGCCCCGTGATCACCACGACGCCGGCCGGCGCGCCCAGCACGAATGTATCGTAGTTGTCCAGCAGACGCGGCGGCATGCCCAGCTCATCGAGCGCCAGCAGACCGACCTTCTTGTTCAGGATCCGCATGACGACGTTCTCGCCGTGGACCGTGATGTAGAAGGAGACCCGCATGTCGATTTCCTGGCCGTCCATCTCGATCTGGAAGCGGCCGTCCTGATGGCGGCGGTGCTCGGCGATGTCGGCGCTGGCCAGGATCTTGATGCGCGCGATCAGGCGCGGCGCCATCTCGCGGGGCAGATCGGTGCGGTGCACCAGCACGCCGTCGATCCGGTAGCGGATGCGAAAGCGCGTCGAGAGCGGCTCGATATGGATATCACTGGCATCCAGGCGGATCGCCTCGCGGATGATGTGATCCACCAGATCGACCACGCGCGACTGACGGCTGATCTCACCGTCCTGCACGGCGGCCAGCTTCTTGCGCGGGCGGTACTTGGCCAGAAGTTGGTCGATGTCCTCTTTGACCGCCATCGCGTAGCGCACGTCGCGCTCGTAGATGTTCTTGACCTGGCGCGCGACCTCCTCGACCGGGAATTCGTGCACGATCACGCGGACGTGATCCTCCTCCAGCGAGAGGGGGATGAGGCTGTGCTGGCGGAGGTACCCGAGCGACATGCGACTCATGACGGCATCGTCGAGCATGCCGCGCGCGGGCTCGATGAAGGGAATGTCCTTCTGCTGGCAGATGGCGTTGAGCAGATTGCGCTCGGTGATGAAGTTCTTCTCGATCAGAATCTGGCCCAGGCGGCGGCCGTCGCCCTGGGACTGCTCCGCCAGGGCCTCCTCGAGCTGGCTGCGGCGCAGCACGCCGTTCTCGACGAGCAGCTCGCCCAACCGGATGCGGGTCTTGTAGACGCGCAGGAGCTCGGCCAGACGCGAGCGGGTGAGGTACCGGAGCTGGACCAGAATCTCTCCCAGGGAACGGTCCTGGATATGGGACGCCTGGACCTGGCGGGCGTGCTCGAGGTCCTCCTGGTCCACCACGCCTTCCTGCAGAAGCAGGTCCGTGAAGCTGATCTCCTGCTGGAGCGCCTGTTCGCCGTTGTCGGGCATCGAGACTCCTCGCGTCGCCATGCGTTCGAGAACGGATGCGAGCCATTCACGGCCCGGGTCTGTACGCGGGTGTATACATCTGGCTATATCGGCAGACGGGGGCCCGGTCTTGCGCGTCGGTTTCGGGTCGCCCCTGGCACGAACCCCGATTCCCGTGGCGATAGGTCTCTGCGCGTGAGGAAGTTGGCTGGAGGCGTGCTCAGCGCGCCTCCTCGAGAACCGCCTCGGCACGCCGCGCCGGACCGACAGCCGAAGGAAGGGTGAAGTGGAAGCTGCTGCCCCATCCGGGCGCGCTGTGGGCCCAGATCCTGCCGCCGTGGCGCTGGACGATGCGGCGGACGGTCGCCAGACCGATCCCGCAACCCTCGAACTGGTGGGCGGGGTGCAGGCGCTCGAACGGGCCGAACAGCCGGTCTGCCCTGTCCATGTCGAAGCCCACACCGTTGTCGCAGATCGAGATGGTGGTAACGCTCCCCTGCGCGGCGGCGCAGAAGGCGATGCGCGCCTGCGAAGCGTCCCGCGTGAACTTCCACGCGTTGCCCAGGAGATTCTCCAACGCCACCCGGACGAGCACCGGGTCGCCCCGCACCCAGACTTTGCCCGAGGTCGTGAACTCGACCCGCCGTTCCGGCTCACCCTCGCGGAGCAGGGCGACGACCCTCTCGGCCATGGCGGCGAGCTCGATCGGCTCGCTCTCCAGCTCGCGCCGGGATACCCGGGACAGATCCAGCAGGCCGTCAATCAACGCGTTCATCGTGCGCACCGCGCCGCGCACGCGCTCGATGTGGCTGTGGGCGCCCGGGTCGAGCCGATGGCCGTAGTCCTCCACGAGTGCGGCGCTGAAGCCGTCGACGGCCCTCAGCGGAGCCCTGAGATCGTGGGACACCGAATAGGAAAACGATTCCAGCTCCTCGTTGAGCGTCGCCAGCTCGCGGGTACGATCCCGGACCTTCTGCTCGAGATCCTCGTTGACCGTCTGGAGCTCCCTCTGGATGCGCTTGCGCTGGATGGCGCCCGCCAACGCCTCCCCGCCTGTGCGCAGCAGGTCGACCGTTTCCTCCGACCAGGACTTGGGCGCGCGCACCGCATCGAGGCCGAAAAAGCCGACCAGCACGCCGTCACAGACCATGGGCACGACCAGCAGCGATTGGATGCCCTCCGCCTCGAACTGCCGGCGGTCGGCGCGCCCCTCGGGCAGATCAGACACGTTGCGGATCGACAGCTCACGTCCATGAGCCAACACGTCGCGCACCGACGGGTAGTCCCGCACCGGCAAGTCCTGTAGCTGGTCCCGATGCGATTCGATGCCCTTGCGGCACCACTCATGGGTGTTGCTCATGCGATCCAACTCGTCGTGGAACTGGAAGATGTAGCTCCGGTCCACGTCGGCGAATTCGCCCAGGACCCGCAACGCCTCGTCGATGCGTCGATCCAGATCGTCCGGCGCGACATTGACCAGACTGTTCGAGATCCGCATCAGCACGGCCTCGAGATCGTGGCGGTAACGAAGGGCGGCCTCCGCCTCGGTCCGGCGCCTGCTCTCTTCGATGCTCTGCAGTCCGTGGGAGAGGTCCTGCAACAGCTCCGCGAAGAGCTCTTGCTCGGCCTGATCCTCCGCAAAGCTGCGGGCAAGGGCGACCAGCAGCACGCCGCAACCCTCGGATCCGCTGCCCAGGACACCGACCATCGTGCGCCGTCCCGCGTACTCCGACCCAAGCGGACACGAGCGACAGAACCGCACGGGATCGACCGCCACCGGGCCCTCGCGGTTCTCGAGGGCCGCCTGCGCGCATGCCGGCAGCACGCCCCGCTCCACGCAGTCGGCCAGCACCGCGCGGAGGCGCTCCGACCCGGCGGCATGGAAACGGGTGGGCCGCCGTCGCTCGTCCAGCAGGAAGACCCAGGCCTTCTCATAGCCCAGGGTCTCGGTGAGGCAGCGGCAGGCGCCTGCGAGGAGCTCGTCCCGATCGTTTGTCTGGACGATGAGCTGGTTGATGTTGCGGATGGCGCGCAACACCGCGTTCAGGTGCCGCAAGCGCCTCTGATCCAAGAGCCGCGCGCGGACGACTCGCGCAGCCATCACGCCGGCAATCGTGAAAACAACGATCCCCGACAGACGCACATAGAGCTCGTGCGGCGGCACACGCAGCACGAGCAGGTCCCAGAACCCGCCGCCGTAGAAGAAGAGCCAGTCCGACAGCGCGTCGAGCACCCAGCAGACCGGCCCGCCCGCAAGAACAATCCAGAGCACGCGACGATCAGAACGCATCGGCCTCCATCCGGAGCTTCCCCGGCGCTTCCACGGTGCTTCCATGGAGCTTCCCCGGCGCTTCCCCGGGACTCTCGGCGGTCGAGAACGGCGCCCACCTGCAGCCCGACGGAGATCCCCTTCAATCCATATCTCGCCGGGGTCGATGGCTATCGCAAGAGGAAACCGAGTCCGCCGGGTGTGGCCGGGCTCGTCACGTGAACTGGGCGGTGCGCGACCTGCACACACTCAAGGTAGCACACTTCAGACCGATGGCCATTGCTCAGATCTCGCCAATCGCAGGCTGCAATCAGTCGGTGGGCCCGGTCAGGCAGTCGAGAATCTGACCGGCCACGAGCAGCATCTCGCCGCGCACCTCGCGAGCGGCCGCCTCGACGCGGTGCTTGCCGTGGGTCTTGAACGTGACCGGAATGGGCATCTGGCGGATCAAGTTCTGGACGTCGCGCTTGCTGAGCTCGCGCCGCATCTCCAGCACGACCCCGCCGTCGCGCAACAGAAGCTTCTCGACGCCGGCCTCGGTCGCCCGCACCCGCAGCCGACGCAGCTCGAAGAGGTGCTCGGCCGCCTTGGGCATCCGGCCGAAGCGGTCGGTCACCTCGGCGGCCAGCTCGTCGACAGCCGCGACTGTGTCGGCGTCGGCCAGGCTCTTGTACAGGTTCATCTTCTCGGCGTCATCCGCCACGTACGCGCGCGGAAGGTAGGCTTCCAGCGTGGTGATGAGCTGGGTCTCGACCTTCTGCTCCACCGGCAGCCCCTTGAGCTCGCGGGTCGCCTCCTCCAGCAGACGCGTGTACATATCGAAGCCGATGTTGACGATGAAGCCGTGCTGCTGGCTGCCCAGGATGTTCCCGGCGCCGCGGATCTCCAGGTCGCGCATCGCGAGCTGGAAGCCCGAGCCCAGGTCCTCGAACTCCTCGATCGCCTTGAGCCGCTTCATCGCGTTCTCGGTCATCACGCGGTTGGGCGGAATCAACAGGTAGGCGTAGGCCTTGCGCGCGGAGCGGCCCACGCGCCCGCGGAGCTGATAGAGCTGCGCCAGCCCGAAGGTGTCGGTGCGGTTGACGATGATCGTGTTGACGTTGGGGAGGTCGAGTCCCGACTCGATGATCATGGTCGAGACCAGGATGTCGTACTCGCGGTCCAGGAACTTGCGCATCACCTCTTCGAGCTGCCGTTCGCGCATCTGGCCGTGCGCGACGACGACGCGCAGGTGGGGCACCAGGGCGCGCACGTAGTTGGCCATCGCGTCGATCGACTCGACGCGGTTGTGGACGAAGAAGCACTGTCCGCCCCGGTCGGCCTCACGCATCAGCGCGTAGGTAATGATCTCGTCGTTGAACTCACAGATCTCGGTCTGGATGGGACGGCGGTCGCGCGGCGGCGTGCGGATGGTGCTCATGTCACGCACCCCCATCAACGCCAGGTTCATCGTTCGCGGAATGGGCGTGGCCGTCAGCGTGAGCACGTCCACCTGTGTCCGGAGCCGCTTGAGGCGCTCCTTGTGCACCACGCCGAAGCGCTGTTCCTCGTCAACGACGACCAGCCCCAGATCCTTGAACCCGACATCCTTCGAGAGCAGCCGGTGTGTGCCGACCACAATGTCGGTGCGCCCGGCCTTCAGATCGGCCACCGTTTGGAGCTGTTCCCGCCGCGTGCGGAAGCGGCTGAGCATCTCGATGCGCACCGGATAGCCCCGCAACCGCTCGGTGATGGTCTCGTAGTGCTGCTCGGCCAGCAGCGTCGTGGGCACGAGGAAGGCCACCTGCTTGCCGTCGAGCACGCACTTGAAGGCAGCGCGCACGGCCACCTCGGTCTTGCCGTAGCCCACGTCGCCGCAGATCAGCCGGTCCATCGGCGTGGGCGCCTCCATGTCCTCCTTGACCTCCTCGATCGCGGTGAGCTGATCGGGGGTCTCCTCGTAGGGGAAGCGCGCTTCCATCTCCGTCTGCCACACGTTGTCGGCCGCGAAGCCATAGCCGGGCAGCGCCTTGCGCTTGGCGTAGAGCGTGCTCAGCTCCTCGGCCATGTCCTTGATGGCCTGCTTGACCTTCTGCTTGGTCTTCTCCCACTTCTGCGTGCCCAGCTTGCTCAGGGGCGGGCGGGCGCCCTCCTCGGCGGCGTACTTCTGCACCAGACTGAGCTGGTCGACCGGGATGAAGAGCTTGTCGCCGCCGGCATACTCGATCTTCATGCAATCGGTCAGGTGGCCGTTGACCGTCAGCCGGTCGATGCCCCGGTAGACGCCGATGCCGTGCTCAATGTGCACCACGTAGTCGCCGGGCCGCATCGCCAGCAGCTCTTTGAGCGAGATGCCGCGGCTGTAGCGCCGGCCGGCGCGGCGGCGGCGGGCGCGCTGGAAGATCTCGTGGTCGGTCAGCACGGCCATCTTCAGCTCGGGGACCTCGAAGCCCCCGGCCAGATTGCCGACCGCGAAATCGGCCCCCACCCCTTCCATCAACTCGGCGAGCCGATCGCGGTGGGGCGCGGTGTCGCACAGGACCGTGACCGCGATGCCCCGTCCGCGCAGGCGGCGGATGTAGTCGCGCGTCAGATCCAGGTTGCGTCCGAAGCGCTCCTGCGGCCTCGTGGGCAGCGACAGGTGATGCGTCGTGTAGGCCATCAGGGTCGAGGTCTCGGCGTGGTCGCTCCACCCCAGATCGGCCGCCAGCAGGTCGGCCTGCTCGGCGTCGGGATCGAGCGGCTCGGGCGGCGGCCACGGGCCTTCGTCGGCGTCGCTCGGCATGCGCGGGTCTTCGTCCTCCCCACGCTCGCGCCGGTCGCGCATGCGCCTGGCCACCATCGCGCGCCATTCGGGCGGGCGCGGCGGTCCGGCCGCCGGGTCCTCCTCCAGCGGGTCCGGCACCGCGAGCTGTTCGCCCGCGGTCCAGCCCTGGCCCGGGCGCACTCGCTCGCTGGGCGCATCCTCGTCGCCGCGGTGGCGGGCGCCCATGCCGACGAAGAGCACGGGGCGGGCGGCCAACAGGTCGCCGATGCCGCCCTCCATTGCATAGAGCGCCTCCGGCGGGGAGAAGAGGTCCTGCAGCGGCGCGCCTTCGATCTCATCATCCCCGTCGTCAGGGTGTGGGATCGACTCGATCTCCTCGTCGGGCTCGCGCGCGCCGGGCGCCGCATCGCGCACGTCGTTGCGCGCCACCTCGAGACGTTGATCGAGCAGCACCGGGTCCTCGGCCACCGACAGGGCGCCGGGGCCGGCGAATTCCAGGAGCGTACAGAGCGGCACGCCGAATCCGGCCAGCATCCACTCGACGCCCTCGAAGCTGCCCTCGCCGCGCAGCATGTCCAGGTGCTCGCGCAAGGGCCCCTCGGCGGGAATGAATCCGCTCGCGGTGGCCCGGTGCCAGTCTTCGGCCCCGATGATGGCCTCCCACATCGGCAGCACGGCCGCCTCGGTCAGGATCTGGAGCGAGCGCTGGCTGAAGACATCGAACTCGCGCAGCGAGGCGATCTCGTCGTCGTCGAACTCGACCCGCAGGGGGTTCTCGCGGCCGAAGCTGTAGATGTCGACGATGCCTCCGCGGCGGCCGAAGTCGCCGTACTCGCCCACCAGCGTCTGCGAGCGGTATCCCATGCGCACCAGCAGCGCGGACAGCTCCTCCATCTCCATGCGGGCGCCCACCCGCAAACGCTGGACGAAGCGGCCGAAGTGGCTCGGGCGGGGCACGCGCTGCAAAAGGGCGCCGGGTGTCGTCAGGACGACCCAGACGCGCTTCTCCTTGTCCTGCGCCTCCCCCGCGCGCGGAAGCAGCAGGCGCGTCAAGGTCTCGATACGACCGGCCCGCACGGCCGCGCTGGGGATCTGGAAGCCATAGGGCGGCAAGCCGAGCTCGGGAAAGCGGGCCACGCGCTCGGCGCCGAGCAGGAAGGCGAAGTCCTCGCGCGCGTCCTCGAGCGAGGAGGCGTCGGGCGTGACATAGAGCAACGGGCCCTCGTCGCGCAGCGCCGCTTCGCGCGCCAGGTGCGCGGCCGTCGCGGTGCAGGCGGAGGCGCGCAGCCCGGTCAGTCCGATGCGCGGAGCAGAGGTGCCTTGCGCGGAAGGGTCAGGATCAGCGGCTTCGGGACTCCAAAGGGTATGCGTGACCCGCTTCAGGGCGTCGGCCTCCCCGATCGCTTCGATCAGCGCGGTGCCGATCGGGATGTCCGTGCGCAGCCATCCCACCGAAGCCATGCATACTCCGATTCCGCGAGCTCATCTCGGCCCGAGACGACGCACGATCAGGGACGGGGTCACTTCCCCTGGTGAATCTGGCGGATCCAGCTCAGCAGCGTGGCGAAGTCGTCGGGATCCAAGAGATCCAGCGCCTTCTCGTGGCCCACGGAGGTCTTCCGCCAGCGCACCTGCGATCGGTCGGTGATCATGAAGTCGTTGAAGCTCTCCAGATCAATCAGGTGGCCGACGGTGTCCCAGCCGTTGGCGGCGTCGTAGGTGTCGTGCAGGATGGGCGCGGTCACGTCCCAGGCCCCCACGTAGAGGGCCGCGGTGGCCGGGTCGACCCCGTTGGGACCGTGCTGGTTGATCATGATGGGCGTGACGTTGAAGATGCCCTCGGTCGCCACGCTGTCGGCGGCCTGCTCCATGAGCTGGAACTGCGCCTTGCAGTTGCTGCAGTCCTCCTCACCCGTGTAGATCATCACGATATGGCCGTCGTAATCGCTGAGCGTGACGTCCTGCTGGTAGGTCGGAGAGTTCGGGTTGATGTCCTCGAGCGTGAAGTCGGGCACGGGATTGGGTTGAGGATTGGTTCCGTTGTCGTCGCTGCAGGAAAGCCCCAGCAGGGCGGTCAGCAGCACGAGCGTGAGGGTTGGCAGCCACTTGCGGCCCGAGGCGATGGCATCCTGCATACCCGATCCTCCTTCGAGACGAGTCCGATTCCCTGTGCGTGCATCGTCCTTCGTGTGCATCGAACACTGAAGTCTAGAGGCATGGGGCCTCGACATCAAGCGTCCTGAGCCGGCGGCGCCGAGGGGGCCGCGAGCCGCAACCGGCTCCAGCGAGAGCAAATGGCGGGGCGTGCCCCCGGGAGCCCAGGTCCCCGCGGCGCCTCCGGCGCGGGGCGCACGCGGTCCCCTGGGATCAGGACTTGGGCACGACGAGAACCGGACAGCGCGCGACGTTGGCCACCTTCTCGTCGACGGAGTTCATGAGAGCATTCACGAAGGCGTTTCGCTGGCTGTGGCCGACGATCATCAGATCGGCGGGCCCGGTCGCTTCAGCGATTTCCTTGTAGTAGGGATCGCCCTTGACGATCCGGATCTCGAGACGATCGGCCTCCTCCGGATGCCCGGCCGCGCGGATGAGCTCGCGCAGCTCCTCTTCCTCCACACCCTTGGGTGCGTCCATCAGCATGTGCGGCTTGCCCACCCCCGGGTGATTGACGTGCAGGACACTCAGCTTGGCCTGCAGTTCCTTTGCGAGCTCGATTGCGGTCCGGATGAGCTGTTGTTCCTCCTCCTTGCCCGCGAGTGCGACAACCAGATCTTTGTAGCTCATACATCAACTCCTCATTTGGGGTCACGCTCCACCGGAACGGCCGTCGCCGGACCGCTCCTCCAGCAGATCAGAATCTCGCGCGGCATCCCAGCGCAAGACCAGGTTCACCACAATCGGGGTGACGATGGTGGTGACAATCGCCATGATCACCACGGCCGAGAAGAGATTGGCGACGATCGGCGGCACCGGGGACGGCTGGTCGAAGAGGCCGGCGCGCAGCGCGATGTCGGCAATGACGAGCTCCACCGCTCCCCTGGCGCTCATCGCCGAGCCCACCACCGCGGCGCCGGCCGGATCGCGATGGAACGCGAAGGAGATCAATCCGCAGCCCAGCAGCTTGGCGAGGAAGGCCACCAGTAGCAGGGCCGCCAGAAACAGAGGAATCTCCGCGATGGCCGCGCCACTCATGTGCAGGCCGATGGAGGCGAAGAAGATCGGCGCCAGGAAACCGGTGGCGATGCCGTCGATGCGCGCCCGCACCGAGTCGAACACCGGCGGCTCGAGGCCGTGTTGACGCTGGAAGAACAACCCGGCCATGAACGCTCCGAGGATGAAGTGCATGTCGAGCTTCTCGGCCAGCACCCCAAACGCCAGGGCGACGACCAGCACCACGCTGAACTCGAACTCACTGGCCGAAGACTTCCCGATCAGGCGGCCGACGCGCGGGAAGATCCAGCGGCCGATGCCGATCGTGATGAGGAAGAACAGCGCCATCTTGCCCACCAGCAGGAGCAATCCGGCGGCTCCCGGCCATTCGCCCGTTCGCAGCAGGGCGGTGAGCACAGCCAACAGGACGAGGCTGAGCACGTCGTCGTATACGGCCGCCGAGACGATGATCTTGCCGGCGCGGCTGTCGAGGCGGCCGAGATCCCGCAGCACCCGGATCGAGACCGGCACCGCCGTAATGGCCAGAGCCGTGCCCAGGAACAGCGATTGCGCCGTCTTGACCGCGGAGTCGGGCAGCAGCCACCAGCCCAGGGCGAACCCGCAGGCCAGCGGCAGGATCAGACCGCCGAGCGCGATCAGAAACGCGCTGCGCGACGCCTTCGCCATGTCCCGCGGCCGCAGCTCGAGCCCGCCCAGCAACATGAGGAAGAAGATGCCCAGGTCGGTGATCGCCTCGAATGCCGACGTGCCTTGAACGTCGTGGATGAAATCGAACGAGATCCCCGTCAAGCGCGACAGGGGCGAGGCGAGCACGCCGAGCAAGATCCCCGCGATCAGCTCGCCGACCAGGCTGGGCTGATTCAACCGTTCGGCGACCTCGGCGAGCAGCCTGGCCACGATCAGCAGCACGAACAGCATCAGCAACAGCAGGTCCATAACCCGATTCCCATCTTCGTGTCGACGCCGCGGAAAGCTGTGAATCAAGACGCCGGAGCGCATCGCACCGGTGATGAGTGGCTCGCTGTCGAACCGGTCGATCTGTGAAGAGATAGCACGTCTTGCCCGTCGCCGCCAAACGAGCACTCGCCCCGGCCGGTCCTGTCACGCTCTCAGAACGCTACACGCGCAGGAGCTCAGAGATCCCCAATGCCGGAATCGTCTTCGAGCACTTGAGTTAGCGCGCGGAAACCGTCACCTGGATGGGCGGCCGAAATCCGCCCGGTCAACCGCGGCAACCGCGGTGCGGGCTCGCTTCGGCAGCGGGTACGTGTCGACGCGGGCGACGGCGGCGCCGCCTACCCTCGCCTAGCGGTAGATCAGCTTGATGCGCCCCCAGGTGGTCTTTTGACTGCGCACGTACATGTCGCAAGGATTCGGGTCACACGTCGCCCACTCCGGATGCCAGAAGCCATTGAGGGCCTCGCACTCCGGTTGCGTCATGATGCCGCACTCTTCATAGCTGTACCCGAAACAGCAAACCGCCGCAGCGTTGGGGCAGGGATTCGGCTCGCAACTCTGTCCAAGCTCGGGCATCCACTCACCGCCTGCCGCCAAGCAGTCGGGCTCGGGCAGCAGCAAGCACGACCCGTCGCTCAGGCAGCAGACGTAGGGATCCTGGGGACAGGGATTGGGCTCGCAGCTCCCCCAGCCGGGATGCCACACGCCGCCCAAGGCGAAGCATTCGCCCACCGAGAAGAGCAGCCTGCACTCCCCGTAGATGCAGCACACGCTGGGCTGCGGGCAAGGATTGGGATCGCAGCTCCGGCCCAGCTCCGGGAGCCACGTGCCACCGGCTGAGTCGCAGTCCTCTTCCAGCAGCACCTCGCAGGAGCCGTCCTCGAAGCAGCAGACGTAGGGCTCCAACGGGCAGGGATTGGGATCGCAGCTCGCCCATTCGGGGTGCCAGATGCCGTTGAGCAGGTTGCACTCGAAGGGGGTCGTGATCTGGCATTCGCCCGTGGGCAGGCAGCAGACTTTGTCGTATCCCGGACCGGTGGCCGGGTAGCCGTCGGTGTTGATGCCCAGCACGCCTCGCCTTACGGGATCGACCTCGTACTGCTGGGGCGGGACCATGCAGTTGCTGAAGCCGATGAAGTCGCTGGTGGGATCGACGTCCAGCGGGATGTGTCCTGGACCGCCGTAGCCGTAGGCGTAGCCGCCGAAGTAGTAGACCTGCACCCAGTTTCCTTCCCAGGGATCGGTGGTGACCACGAAGGCGGTGCCCAGGTTCGGCCCCGGCCAGCCGGACATGGGGATCTCGAGACCCTCATCGGGGAAGCAGGCGAACGCCTCCTCGAACCCGAACAGATTGGGGTCGAAATCGCCGAAACCGAACTGGGTGCCGCACCAGATCTTCTCCTCCGATTCCCAGGCGGCCAGGACGTACCAGCTCGCCGGCAACCGGTCGGCCACATCGATACGGGTGGCGAGCTCCTGCACGCTGGAGATCGCGTAGGAATCATAGGCCTGACACCACCCTCCAGCGGGTGGATCGATCGTGTAGCCGAGCTCGGGGACGTAGTGGGCGAAGAGGGCCCCGGCTTCCAGATTGTGGGGTCCAGGAGGCCCACCGCACGGGTTCGGGTCGCAGCTCTGCCCCAGCTCCGGCAGCCACTCGCCGCCGGCTTGCAGACACTGCTCGTGGGTCAGCAGCTCGCACACATCGCCCGGCAGGCAGCAGACGTACGGCTCCTGCTCACACGGGTTGGGCGTGCAGCTCTGTCCCCACTGGGGATGCCACTCGCCGCCGGCGTCCACACACTGCGGCTCGGTGAGCAGCTCGCAGCCGCCGTACGGCAGGCAGCAAACGTAGGCCTCCTGCGGGCAGGGATTGGGATCGCAGCTCGTCCATTGCGGATAGAAGACGCCGCCCGGATGCGTCAGGCACTCCGACTGCGAGATCGTCAGCGTGCACTCGTTGTAGATGCAGCAGACCTTCGGCTGCGGGCAGGGATTGGGATCGCAGCTCTGGCCCAGACCCGGGCGCCACGTGCCGTGGGCCTGGTCGCACGCGTCCTCGAGCAGCACCTGACACGCGCCGTCGTCGAAGCAGCAGACATACGCCTCCTGCGGGCAGGGATTGGGGTCGCAGCTCGTCCACTCGGGGTGGTAGACCCCGCCCGGAAGCTGACTGCACTCGTCCGGCGAGTAGACCACGTAACAGGTATTGTACGCGCAGCAGACCGCCGGCTGCGGACAGGGGTTGGGATCACACGATTCCAGCGGATAGGACTCGCCTCCCGCCGCCAGACACTCCTGGTAGGTCAGCAGCAGGCACGATCCGTCGTCGAAACAGCAGACGGGCGTCGGCTCGGGACAGGGATTGGGATCGCAGGTGCTCCATTCGGGATGATAGACGCCGCCCATCCCGGCGCACTCCTCGGGCGAGAAGACGAGGATGCAGGCCCCCAGGACGCAGCAGACGGTCGGCTGCGGGCAGGGATTGGGATCGCAGCTCTGCCCCAGCTCGGGGCGCCACATGCCGCCTGTGCTGAGGCAAACCGCCTGGGTGACGAGCTGACACGATCCGTCCTCGAAGCAGCATACCGAGGGACACGGATTGGGTGTGCAATCGGACCACTCCGGATGGTGGATGCCGCCCAGATCGTCGCACGCCTGCGCGCTGTAGACGATCAGGCAATCCTCCTCGACGCAACAGACCGTCGGCTGCGGACACGGGTTGGGGTCGCAGGAGCTCCACTCGGGGTGCCACGTGCCGCCGACCGCCGTGCAGGTTTCCTCATCGTCGAAGAGGGTGCAGCCGCCGTCGTCGAAGCAGCAGACATGCGGATCGCCCGGACAGGGGTTGGGATTGCAGGATTCGATCCACCAGAGCCATTCGCCTTGGCCGGCGAGGCAGTCGTCTTCGGTGAGCAGCTCGCAGTCGCCGGTGGGAAAGCAGCAGGCCGCCTCCAACGGCGGCGGGAATCCCGGCACCATACCGGGCTGGTTGATGCCCAGCGCCCCGAGCTGCCCCGGCTCGTACATGAACACAACCGGCGGAGACTGGCAGTTGGACACCGTGACATCCCCCGTCACCGGGTCCTCCGCCAGCGCAATGCTGGTCTGCACGCCGTAGGTGTATCCGGCATAGCCGCCGAAATAGTAGACCGGCAGCCAGTTTCCCGACCACGGCTGGCCGGTGGTGACGATGGCGGTGCCCTCGTTCGGGCCCGGCCACCCGCCGCTGGGCAGCTCCAGCCCATCGACAGGGAAACAGGGCCCTTGCTCCACGAAGTCGAATCCGAGCGGATCGAAGTCGCCGAACCCGAAGTCGAGGCCGCACCAGGTCTTCTCCTCCGACCCCCAGGCGGCGACCACGTACCAGACCACGGGCAGGTCTTGCCCGTAGATCTCCGGCGACACCTCGCCGAGCGATCCGATCGCATAGGGATCGTAGGCTGCGCACCAGCCCTCGGGAGGTGGATCCTGACTGAACACGAGCTGGGATGCGTGATGGGCGATGAGGACCCCGCCGCTCAATTCCGCGGGATCGGCGCCGACGACGGTGGACGTGAGGACGAGTGAGAGCAGCAGGAACGCGGCGGTACGCATGCGGAACCTCCTTGGCGCTGAGCACAGAAAAGCGCGATCACGGAGAGCGGGCAGCGTCACCGTCGGCACGATCCGTCCGCGGAACAGGCGTAGTGAGCCGCGGGCGCGGCGCTACGATGCAGCCCCTCATGCTACGGGATGAGTATAGCAGAGTCTGCTTGGCCCGGGCGGCCGTTCTGATTTCTGGGCTGCGCCCTGGGGATCGGGTTTCTCCGGCAGCCGCGGGGCGTCAGGGCATCCAGCGCCCCCGCGCAATCAGGCTTTCGGCCACGAGCAGCAGGAACGCCAGCACCAGCAGCAGGCGCCACAGCTCGCGCCCGTAGCGCGCTTCCAGCACCTGGCGGCTCATCTCCTGCTCGGCCGACAGCGTGATCGCGCCCTCGCCGAAGAGCAGCTCGCCGGTGCGGGCTGACATGGCCGATAAATCCGACTCGCGCGTGTCGACGTTGACGGCGGTGGTCTGGAGCGGCTCAGCCGACGGGCCGGCGAAGATGCGGTAGAAGCCCGGCTCGGCCACCGGCGCCGTGCGCAGCAGGGTGCCGCGCTCGGTCTGCACCAGCTCGACCTCCACCTCGATGCCGTCGGGGCCCTCGCAGCGCAGCGTCTCGCGCGCCAGCTCGGGCGGCAGCCGGTGCGTGAGCGGCTCACCCACTTGCGGATCCTGTCGCCCGATGCGGCCTTGCAGCAGCATGTGCAGGAGCGCCCGGTGCAGGAAGGGCAGGTAGCTGGCACTGGTGGGGAAATCGCTCCAGCGCATGTCGAGCGAGGAGGTGAAGAGCAGCACGCCCGGCTCCTCGATCAGCGCCGGGTGTCCGCCTGAGAACTCGCCCAGCACGCGCGACTCGGGTCCCAACCGCACGTCCAGCAGGCGGCGGAAGCGCGCCGCCGAGAGCGCCTCGCCCGGCGCCACCGGGAAGCCCTCGAAGATCTCGTGGCCGGTCGCGGCCGGCAGCAGGCTGAACCAGCTATCGCTCTCCAGATCGCCGATCACGTTCTCCAGCCGCACGTCGGCCAGGCGCGGGAGGATCTGGGTGTTGTAGGTGCGCCCATCCACCCGGTCGCCGAGGGCGATCAGCACGTTGCCGCCGTCGGCGTGATACCGCTCCAGCATCTCGGCGGCGCCCGCGCTCAAGCGGCCCACGTTGAGCAGCACGACCGCGTCCACATCCAGCATGCCCAACAGCCCGAGGTCGGTCTCGGGAACGGTCTGGACCTCGAAGAGCTCGATGCCCTGGGCCTGGGCGCGCGCACCGGCATCGAGATCGGCCGCCGAGCCCACGGCATCCTCGCTCTCCGCGGCCGCTTCCAGAAGCCGTGCCCCGCCGAAGGGATCGAGCGCCAGCACGGGATACGTCACCTCGGCCCGCACCTGGGGATCGCTCAGCTCGCCGCCGGTCACGATCAACACGCGGAAGCGGGACGTGGAGGAGGTGGCGATGTAGCGCTCGTTGTCGCGCGCCAGGAGATCGGGTGCGCTGCGCACGGTGAGCAGGCCGCTCTCGGGCAGCTCGGAGAGCGCGACGACCGCCTGGCCGACGGCGCCCGCCTCAGCGCTCACCATGCCCTCGGCCAGCAGGCCGCCGGTCTCCCCGTCCAGCACCTGCAGCACCCCCTCCTCGATCGGGTCGGAGCTGTGGTTGCGCACGCGCACGTTGAGTCGCCCGCTGGCGCCGGTCGGGTCGGGCTCGAAGAAGCCCCAGATGACCGCGGCGTTGGGCTCGCTGGGCGCGGGCACGGGCAGCAGGTAGGTCTGCGTCTGCTCGGGCAGCACCAGCAAAACCTCCTGGGCGGGCGGCTCGTCCGGCGCTCGGTCGGCGCCGGCAACACCCTCCGCTCCCGCATCGGCCGTCGCGACATTCTCGGATGCTTCCGTGCCACCTGAGGCCGACGGCCTCACCACCGTCGCCGCCTGCGCTTCGCCCCCCAAGCGCTGCAAGAGCTCCGCTGCATCCGCCTCCTGGAAATCGGAGACGACGAACAGCTCGCGGTTGAGCGTGCGCGACGATCGCATCACCGGCGAGATGCGCTCCAGCGCCGTCACCAGATCCGCTCGCGTGGCCCGCGGCCGGGCGCGCAGGATCTCCTCGCGCAGCAGGGAGGGATCGCGCACCGTGCTCTCGTAGGGCATGCGCGGCGGCGAGGCGGTGAAGACCAACAGCGCCCGATCGCCCTCCTCCAGCAGGTCGACGATCTGCAACGCCCGCTGGCGCGCCTGCTCGAACCGGGTGGGCTGATTCACGCCCGCGGTCTGCACGTCGATCGGCAGGACCCCGGCCGGGTCCAGCCGCGCCCCCATCGAGTAGCTGTCGTCGAGCAGGATGGCGACGGTCGAATCGCCCCGCTGGCGCCCCGCGCCCGGCCCGTGCCACACGGGCCGGCTGAGCGCGAGCGCGATGCAGGCGATCGCCAGCGTCCGCAACAGCAATAGCAACCACTGGCGGAGCTGCATGCGACGGATCTTGCGCCGGGTGACCTCATCCAGAAACCGGAGCTGGGAGAAGGGCATCTCGCGCGCGCGGCGCCGGCTGAAGAGGTGGATCAGGATCGGCAGCGCCGCGGCCGCCAGGGCCGCCAGGAAGGCAGGGCTCAGGAAGGTGAAGGGACCCATCAGGCGTCACCTCCTTCCCCGCTTCCGTTCATCCCCGGCGCGCCCCGCATCCCGATCACTAGTGCAGCCTCCGGCGCTTCTCGAGATACCGCAAGAGCGCCACGTCGTAGGGCGTGTCGGTGCGGACCTCCACATAGTCGATGGATTGCTCAGCGCAGACCCGCCGGTAGCGCGTCTGCCAGGACTCGACCTCCTTGCGGTATTCCTTGGCGAACTCCCAGGGGATCGTGCTCAGCTTGCGGCCCGTCTCCAGGTCGACGAAGATCGTCTCCTGCTGGAAGGGGAAGGCCACCTCGGCCGGATCGAGCAGGTGGAAGACCACCACCTCGTGCTTGCGATGACGGAAGTGCTGCAGCCCGCGCAGCACCTCGGCCGGATCGTCCATCAGGTCGGAGATCAGGATCACCAACCCGCGCCGGGTGAGCCGATCGGCCAGGTGGTGCAGGCTGTGACCGATGCGCGTGCCGCGTCCCTCGGGCACCTTCTGCGCCCCGCGGGAGAGCCGCGACAGCTCGCCCAGCAGTACGCGCAGGTGCGTGCCCGCGCTGCGCGAGGGGATGTAGCGGCGGATGTCTTCGTCGAAGGTCAACAGGCCGACCGCGTCCTGTTGGCGGATCATCAGGTAGGCCAGCGCCGCGGCCAGGTAGGTGCCGTAGTCGAGCTTGGTGAGCACCTTCTCGTCGGAGCGGTAGGCCATCGACGAGCTGGCGTCGAGCAGCAGATGGCTGCGCAGATTGGTCTCTTCCTCGTACTCCTTGATGTAGAATCGGTCGCTCTTGGCGTACACCTTCCAGTCGACGGTGTGGATGGGATCGCCGGGCATGTAGGGACGGTGCTCGGCGAACTCGACGCTGAAGCCGTGGTAGGGGCTCTTGTGCAACCCCGTGATGAACCCTTCGACCACGAGGCGCGCAATCAGGTCGAGGCGGCGCAGCTTGCCCACGAAGTAGGGGTCGAGCAGCGCGAGATTGTCGTCCTTGCCTGGCACGGCAGCTCCTCCTCGAGTGCGCGCGCGGTGCTCGCCACAGCCGCGTGACGGTCTGCGAGCGCCTCGAGCCGGTCGGTGGCTACTTCGAGGCCGGCTCCGCGACCTCGCTCAGCAGTCTCTGGACAATGTCGTCGGGTTTGATGCCCTCGGCCTCGGCATTGAAGTTGGTGACGATCCGGTGGCGCAGCACCGCCGGGGCCACGGCGCGGACGTCCTCGGCGGCCGGCGCCTCGCGCCCGCGCAGGATCGCGCGCGACTTGGCGCCCAGGATCAGGTACTGCGATGCTCGCGGACCCGCGCCCCAGGCCACCCAGTCCCGCACGAACTTGGGCACCTGCTCGCTCGGGCGCGTCGCCCGCGCGAGGTGCACCGCGTAGCGCACGACGTGATCGGAGACCGGCACGCTGCGCACCACCCGCTGCAGGCGGATGATGTCGGCGGCCGACAGCACGCGCGCGATCTGCGGCACGCGCGCGCCGGTCGTCGAGGTGACGATCTCGACCTCCTGCGCCTCGTCCGGGTAGTCGACGAAGATGTTGAACATGAATCGGTCGAGCTGCGCCTCGGGCAGCGGGTAGGTGCCCTCGAGCTCGATCGGGTTCTGGGTCGCCAGGACGAAGAAGGGCAGATCGAGCTTGAAGGTCTGCCCGGCCGCGCTCACCTCCTTCTCCTGCATCGCCTGCAGGAGCGCCGCCTGGGTCTTGGGCGGGGTGCGGTTGATCTCGTCGGCCAGCACCAGGTTGGCGAAGACAGGGCCGTGCAGGAACTTGAACTCGCGCGCCCCGGTCGATCGGTTCTCCTCGAGGATCTCGGTGCCGGTGATGTCGGAGGGCATCAGGTCGGGCGTGAACTGGATGCGGTTGAACTCCAGATCGAGGATCTGCGCCAACGTGGAGATCAGCAGGGTCTTGGCCAGCCCCGGCACTCCCACCAGCAGGCAGTGGCCGTCGGCGAAGAGGGCCAGCAGCAGCTCGTCGATCACCTGGTCCTGCCCCACGATGACGGTGCGGATCTGCTCCAGAATCTTGCCCCGGGCGGCGGCCAGCTCCTCGACGGCGGCGGCGCTCAGCTCCCCCGATACCACGGTCGTTGCGGGGCCCTTCTCGGCGTTCATCCAACCTCCCTTCTTCCCAATCAGATAGACGGTCGCCCATGGTAGCGCACGGGGGACGCGGCGTCATCACTACGAATAAACGTATGGGAGGGCAAGGGGTTCCAGGCGACGGCGGCCGGCCGGAGGGTGGACTCGAAAGAAGGCCGTCGCCGGCCGCAGGAAAGCCCCGATCGGCTCGCGGTCTCGGCGCTCTCGTGGCATACTCGTCGGTGGTGTCGCGAGATTTCCGATGCACCCGTTTCGCTGCGCAGCGGGCCGTGGAGGTGAACGTTGACCACCCGAACAAACAGAGACGACGCCCATGATCCGGCGCAAGCCGAGGCCGCCCGAGGCCCGCACGACTCCACGGTCACACCTTCCTGGAGCTTCTGGCTGACCCTCACCGCGCTCAGCGCGGCCGGCTCCATTGCCGCAGTGCGGTTCGCGCGGCCCTTCACCTTGGACGAGGTGGGTACGACCTTCCTGCTCCTCGCCCTGCTGCCGGCGCTCGCGATCCGACTCGTCGGCGCCTTGCGCCGCCCGGTCGGGATCCTCGCCGCCTTCCTCATGCCGGTCTTCTGGCTCTATGTCACGACCAAGATGTCGGACAGCATCCTGCTGTGGGCCCTGCCCTTGGCAGCCGGCTTGGCGGTCATCCTGACCGCTCGCCACGCTCAAGACCGCCGCCTCCCGCGCGCGCTGCCGCTGGTCGCGGTCGGTCTGCTCGGGTTGGCGCTGCTGTGGCCGGCGCCGGGCCGGCCCGCCTACGGCACGCGCGCGGTGCTCTTCGGCGTCGACGGCGCTTCCTGGACGCGCATCGATCCGCTCACCGAGCAGGGTCGCATGCCGCGATTCGCGCGGATGATCGCGCATGGCCACCGGGCGCGGCTGCGCTCGCTGCCGGTGCTCTACTCGCCGCGGGTGTGGAGCACGATCGCCACCGGTGTGCCGACCGAGGTTCACGGCATCACCGACTTCAGCTTCAAGCAGAACGACTATCGAGTGGGCCGTCTCTGGGACCAGCTCAAGCTCGAGGGCCGCAGCATCGGGACCTGCGGCTGGTACTTCACCTGGCCGCCGCTCGAGCGCCTGGGGCCCAACGACTTCGTCGTGCCCAGCCTCCTGGCCCCCAACGACCAGGCGTTTCCCCCTGAGTACGGCTTCTTCCACCGCATGGCGCACGCGACCAGAACCGGCGACACTTCCTGGAACCAGATCGTGGACGCGACGGTCAGCGCCCTGCGCAACGGCGTGCGCCTCTCCTCGCTACGCATGGCCGCCCAGGACCGATTCGCGCGCACCCTGCTGCACCGCAGCGGACTGGACGAGAACTGGCACGCCCGGCACGTTTATTGCGCGATGCAGGGCGACATCTTCGCCGAGCTTCTGCGCACGCGGCAGCCCGAGTTCGCCACGGTGCTCTTAACGCAAGTGGACAAGGTCTCCCACCTCTACTGGAAGTACCTCTATCCCGAGGGCTTCCCCGAGGTCACCGCCGCGGACATCGAAAGGCGCGGGATGGCGGTGGACGCGATCTACGAACAGATCGACCGCAACCTCGCGAAGGCTTTGCAGGTCACGCCGCCGGAGGCGAACTTCATCATCGTCTCGGACCACGGCTTCCGTCCCGCCACCAAGCAGGCCGCCGGACGGCATTGCCGCATCCGCACCGAGCGTCTGCTCGAGACCCTGGGCATGCACGACACCGTCTTCGGCAGCAACGTCGACCACATCGTCTTCCTGCGTCCGATGGCCGACACCGCGTCCGAGCGCGAGCGGATGCTGGACCGGCTGTACGCGATCCTGGGGCAGGCGCACATCGCGGGCGAGGATGCCCCGCTCTTCGCCGTCACGCGCGAGACCGACGCGCTGCGGTTCACCATCGCGCCGCGGGTCGCGCTGCCCGAGAGCGCCCGCGTGGTGCTGGACGGCGCCCACCACCCGTTCGACGCCCTCGTTCGCGCCCGGGTCAACGCCTACTACTCCGGCGCCCATCACCCCGACGGCATCTACATCTTCTCGGGACCCTCGGCGAATCGGGCGGTGCGAACCGACTCGCTGCACGTGCTCAACGTGGCCCCCACCGTGGCGGCGCTGCTGGAGATGCCGATCTCACCGCTGTGGACCGAGCCCCCGGCCGTCACGGGCGTGTCGCTCGCGACCGCCACGGTCGCCGAGTACCCGCTACCCAATGCGCCGGAGAGCGGCTCGTCGCGCATCATCGACGAGAGCCTGCGGGAGAAGCTGCGGTCGATCGGGTACTTGCAGTAGGACGGTCGGCACCCGACGCCATTGTCATGCGCCCATCCGTCGCCGTCGCCATGCGCCCATCCGCATCGAGGCAAACACGCACTCGCTGCATGCGCGCTTGGTTTTCGGGAAGTGTTCTTGAAAGACGCCCGGTCGACCTGTTCCCCCGATGACAACGCCTATCGCGGTCATCCCTCGCCCTGGAAGGAGCCAAGGAGCAAAACCATGCTGCATCTCTCGAGCTGCAGGCCGAGGGGACCTCGTCCTGCCCGGGGCCGCGATCTCCATCCGACTGCCTGCCTTGCACTCTGTGTGCTCGCACTCACCGCTGGGCTGGCTGCGACTTCATCGGCGTCCGCCAACCCGGTACCCGCCGCCTTCATGTCCGGATTCGACGACAAGGTGGTGATCACACCCCACGGCCACGGGATCCTGCCCGCCCACTTCGTGAAGATGATCGGCGCCGGGGAGGATCTCCTGGGCGGTGGGGAGACCATGAAGGTCGGCTTCGCCTTTTCGCTCTGGTACATGCGCTTCACCCGCGGGAAGCTGCACGGCTTCACCTACGATCCGCTCTACAGCCCGGACAACGCCACCCTGGCGGGCCCGCCCGACCTGACCGACATCTCCCAGCTTCCGAGTGAGATCCGCGACAACATGGATCCCGCTTTCGGGATCGGCCGCCTTCCGCGGCTGGTCGCGTTCCTGGAATGGGCGCGCTACATGGACGTTCCCTTCGTCGTGCACCTCAACGGCGGGCCCATCCTCGGCGAGGGATGGCCGCACGTCCACAGTGCTTCGTTGTACCTGGAGCAGCAGGCGCAGGAGCCGTGGGGCTGGGTCCACTGCCAGTGGAACGAGGAGGATCTCGTCGACCCGGATGATGATCCCTCCACGCTCGATTCTCCAGAAGAGAACAAGGAAGGCTCCTTCGCCGTCCTGACCGTCGCCAGCGATGACGTCGCGGCCGACATGGGGATCAACCTCCTGCACCGGAGGTACAAGCGACGCAACCTCCAGGCGGCGGTCAACGGTCTGCTCACGTACGCCAGCTTGCCCCGCTACGCCGGACGCCTGGCCGCTCTGTCCACCGACAGCGACACACGCATGAACGACTTCTACTCCGCCGACCTGGAGAAGCGTTGGTACGCCGACTACAATCCGATCGCGATCCGCCAGTTCCAGCTCTGGCTCGAGGATCACTACGGCGATGAAACCCCTCTCGAGGACAGCAACGGTGACGGGGCGACCTTCATCGGCGACTACGCGGACGAGTACCTCACCAGCGGCAGCGTTAGCCATCCCCACAACCGCCCGCCGGCAGCCTGGACCGACGTCGATCCGCCGCGCAATCCGAACACCGATCTGAACGACCCCAATGAGGAAACCGATCGCTACTGGATGCTGTGGACCAACTACCGCACCGAGTTGATCGACGCCTGGTTGGAGGAGGTCACGGGCTGGATCCTCGACTGCGGCGTGCCCCGCGATCGCCTGTTCGGGCACGAGCCGAGTCTCGGGGGCGCGATGTTCAAGAACCGTGTCGCGCCCGTCGACCCGCCCAAGGACGAAGCGATCGACGCGCGCTGCCTGGAACGCGATCTGGCCAGCCTGGGCACGATGCACTACACGCCTTTCAACGCCTACGACGGCTACTACTTTTTCGACACGTACCACCGAGTCTGTCCGAACTGGGGATTGTTCGAGTGGAATCCCTACGTCATCGTTCCCGATCAGCAGTACGCCGAGCCTTGGCAGGTGCAAGCCAATGTGCAGGCGGCCTATGAGAACGGCATTCACGCGGCCTGTCCGCATGCGTTCGGATCGACGAGCCGACCGGTCGTTTCGTGGGCCGAAGACAATTTCGCAGACGGCGATCTGGACGGTTGGACCCCTGGCGGCGATCTGGTGCACGACAGCGGCGTGGAGTTCTACACGATCGGCAACGACCCCATGCTCTTCTCGCCCATCTACACCGATTTGGCGGCGGAAGACGTGAATCTGGTGGTGGTGCGCATGCGCACCCCTCCAGGGGGCACCACGGTGCAGCTCTTCTTCCAGCGCAGCACCGACCCGGGCTTCTCGAGCGACCGCGTCGTGTCGCTCCCGCTCAAGAACTTTTCCGTGGCCGGGCCGGGCTGGGTGGACTACACCTTCGTGGTTCAAGACCATCCGCTGTGGAACGGCCAGATCAAACGTCTGCGGCTCGACCCGGTCAACGCGGACGTCGGCGAGCTGCGGATCAACTACATCTCCAGGGTGGGGCCCAATCCGTTCTCGGAGGCCCTGAAGTCGCTGGTGGCGACCTACGACGGCGTGCCCAGGCCCGACATGACGCCGCCGGCCGCGCAGATCCCCGCGGGCTTCGTCTACCTCGACGACTACATCACCAACCCTTGCTTCCAGGTCTACGGCACCGGGCAGGACGGCGATTTCGACCCGGCCGGCGACTTCGAGTCGGCGGTGGTCACGTGCGGCGGCGTCACGCAGCAGCGCGCCATCCTGGCGCCGCCGCCTGACAAGCTGGGACAGTGGTTGGTGGGCACCTACCAGCTTCAGCTTCCCAGCCAGCCGCTCAAGCTGATCTTCAAGATCGGTCTGGCCGACGGCCTGCCCGCCACGAACGAGGGCGTGCGCTTCGAGGTCACCCTGCGCGATGCCATGGGTCGGCTCTGGGATTTGGCCGACCTCGAATGGCGCGAGCACGCATGGTCAGACAAGATCACGATTGACCTGAGGCAGTTCGTCGACCAGGAGGTGACGCTGGCCCTGCGCACGCACGCCATCGCCGACGCGGTGGGAGACCACGCCGCCTGGGGCAACCCGCGACTGGTCCATGAGTTCACGGGGCAGCCGCTCAGCATGCCGCTCTCCGGGCCGCGGGGTCTGGATCTTGGCGTGCGCCAAGGCCCGGGGGCGCAGCCGACGATCGATCTTTCCATCGGTGCCGACCTCGCGCATCACCGCAGCGAGCTGACGATCTACAATGTAACCGGCCAGCTCGTGCGTCGGCTCGTCCGCAGCGACTTGCCCGCCGGCACTCACTCCCTCGTTTGGGATGGGCGCTCGAACACCGGCGGGCGCGTGCCGGCCGGGGTCTATCTGGTCAAAGCGGTCTGCGGCGACAAGCGAGCGGACGGCCGCGTGGTGCTCGTGCGGTAGTATCTTCACAATCTGACCGTCTGAATCTTCTGGGCGGGCGAGAGACATGGCTCTTGGGTTGTGTCTCTAGCCCGCCCTTCTTTGCTTGGAGATTGTGGCTACTGCCGGGCACCGCATGGCCGACACCGCGGCAATTGCCATGCCCGCCGCCGGAGTCTATGCTCTGCTCGTCCGGGCGGCCTATACAACCTTGTGAGCCTCCACCCTTGACCTGGCTGCCACTCAACCATCCGGTCCCTTGCCCGTTTGGGCAGAGGCGTGCACTCTTGCGCCAAAGGAGGAGAGATGAGCATGTGGCACCGCACTCGGTCTCGAATCGGCATCCGATCCGCATTTGGGCTACTCGCTGTACTCGCGCTTCAGGTCGTCGCGCTCGTCGGGTGGGCAACGCCCGCCGGAGCGCAGCAAGCTTGGACGCCGTGCAGCCGCTGATCTATCCGCCACCCGATCCCACCTACGTGAAGGTGCC
>CAZPGB010000051.1:0-44395 GCA_964585945.1 uncultured bacterium
CGCCGGGATCTGTGCGGGGGGGCCGGGTAACCGGTGCTCCTACCGTGACGGCAACGGGTGATGGTGGTCCGCGGCGTGTGCCCCGGGGCAACAGTTCCAGCACCTTTTCCTGCTCCGGGATGCTGGTGGGGGTGTTCCGCGACGTTTGCCCCGGGGCAACAGGTGATGGTGGTCCGCGGCGTGTGCCCCGGGGCACACGGGTGATGGTGGTCCACGGCGTGTGCCCCGGGGCAATACGCTTGCGCCGGTTCGTGCGCCGGGCGCGGTCCTGCCGCCCACGTCTTCGGACGTCACCGCGTGGACGCGGCGCCGAGCAGGATGAAACCCGACCAGAATGCGGGGTGGGCGTAGGGCGCGACGCCGTCGGCATCCGTGAGGCTGCGGAGCCACGCACGTGCCTCTCCCAGAGCTGTGGCGGTCGCCATTGGAGCAGCGGGGCCCTGGCCGCGATCCTCCGGATAGGCTCCGCTCAGGTTCTGGTAGAAGCGGATCATCAGCCGAGCGGTTGCCTCGTCGTCGACTTTCCACAAGCTGACCAGGACGCTGCGCGCTCCGGCCTGCATGAAAGCGTGCGCCAGTCCGACGAACCCCTCCCCGTCGGCCCGGCGGCCCAGCCCGGTCTGGCAGCCGCTCAAGGTGACCAGGTCGGCGTCCAGTTCCCATTCCCGCACGATGTCGCCCATCGTGACCAGGCCATCGAAGATACGCTCTCCGGCCAGAGAAGCCTGTAGCGGATCGGGCAGGTTCGTCCGGGAGAGGACCAGCGCCGATCGTTCGGGTCGTTCCGGATCCACGATCGCGTGCGTTGCCAGGTGGAGCAGATCGAAGCCGCGCAGCGCTCCGGTTGTGGCCAGCTCGGCCAGGTTCTGCTCGGAGGCCTCGGGTCCCAGAAGCGTGATCGTTTCGGGGATCACCTGAGCGAGGCGCCGAATCTCCTCGCGGGTGGCCGGCAGGCGCGGCAGGGAGGCCAAGGCGCTTTCGTTGCCGGCCAGCGCGTCGCGGGCTACCCAACCAGCCATGGCTTCTCGCTGGCGCACAACCATGGGCGCGGCACTCTGCGGCGGGATGGTTGCGGGGACCAAGTCGCGGGAGGTCGATGCGGAAGAGACCGCCCTCATTTGCGCGAGTTGGGTCGTCGTATACGGGGGGTCGCCGACGAGCAGGCCCCGGCGAAGGTCGGTTCCGTGCTGACGCGCACACTGCTCCCGCAAGCAGGCCCAGACGGATGCCGAAGGCGCGTAGGAAACGGTGTAGGCGTCCGCCGCGTAGCGGCCGCCTTCATCAGCGTAGGCACCGCTCTCACCGACGCGACGGCCGCCGTCACGGATGAGAGATTCCACCGGGATCCCTAGGAGCGGTTCCGAGGGGACCACGATCAGGTGTCGGGCCCCCGAGAGGTGAGGCAGCGCCGGCTGCAGCCAGGCGCTCCACAGATCCTCACCATCCTGGGAGATGCGATCGGTGGAAGTTACGCGGAACGGCCACGATCCAGCGACGATGAGCGACTGTCGATAGTCGGCCGCGGCTTCCAACGGGTGACGTCCATGCCGATCGGCCCGCTCTGGGGCGAGCGGCACCCAGGCGACTGCACCCGTGTCGCGCACGACATAGGCCCAGGCGCGGTAGCGGCCGTCGCGGAAGGTGTGATCCAGCCAGCCGACCAAAACCGTCTGGGCGTCGAGCGATGCTTGGATGCGATGCAGGTGAAAGGGCTCGCCCGCGACAATGGGGTGGCGCGCGGCGAGGTCGCGCTCGAAACGACTGCAGGCGGCCTGCGTGGCAAGCAGCTGATTGCGAAGATAGCCGTACTCGCTCTCTACACGTGCATCACCATTGCGGCCGCGCTCCAAGGCCAGCGCCTGCACCTGGCTCTCGAGCCTCGCCAGCGCCTCCTGCAACGAATCCTCGCGCGCTTGTTCCGCAGGCGTCAATTGCCGGCGACCGGCCGCGAAGAGCAGATCGGCCAGGACGCGGCCTTGGGCGCGCTCGACCGCCGGCCAGGCGGAGGCCGACTTCCCGGCGAGGAGACGCGCCACCGCGAGCGCCCGATACGGCGACACCTGGAACGTCGCGCGCGCCAAGCCGGTGCCGGCCCGCAGCCGCGTGACCTCGAAGATCTCGGCCGCCGCCGAAAGGAGCGATTCCGCCTCGGCCGCGCTGGCCCGCTCGAGGTGGAGCAGACCCAGGTCATACAGACTGCTGGCGACGTCCACGTGCACATGGCCGAAGCTTCGCCGGCGGATCGCCAGCGCCTCCTCGAAGAGGGTCTGAGCGACGCCGTCGTTGCCGCGGCCCTGATGCAGCCGACCCAATCGACTCAGGGTGGTGGCCACATCCGGGTGCTGAGGTCCCAGCGTCTTGCGTCGCAGGGCCAGGGCTTCATCGAAGAGCCGCTGCGCCTGGGTCGAATCGCCGCTCGCGCAAAGCGAGGTCGCCAGGCTGGTCATGATCTGTGCCACCCGCGGATGCTCATCACCCAGAAGCGTCCTGCAGATTCTCAATCCGTCTCGATAGAGGGCTTGGGCTTCCTCGTGCCGCTGCTGGAGACTGAGGGTGTTGGCCAGATTGTTGATGTGGCCGGCGACGACCGGATGCTCGTCGCCGTGCACGCTACGCTGCGTGGCGAGAGCCTCGCGAAAGAGTGCCTCGGCGCCGGCCAGGTCGCCCTGGGCCTTCAGGAGGAACGCGAGGTTGTTGAGACTCTGCGCTACGTCCTGGTGTGCTGCGCCGAGCTGCGTCCTGCGGATGGCCAACGCCTGGCGGAAGAGCGGCTCGGCGCGCGTGTATTCCCCCAAGTAGTAGTAGACGCCGCCCAGATTGTTGAGATGGATTGCCAGGGCGGGATCATCGGGACCGAAGAGGCGCGCCGCTTTGGTCAGAGCTTCGCGCGCGAACGGCTCGGCTTCCCGGTAGCGCCCCATGTCGCGTAGCAGACAGGAGAGGTTGTTTAGGCTCACCACGACTTCGGGGTGCTCGTCCCCCCGCAGGTCGCGCTGCAGGTCGACCGCCTCGCGGGCCAGCGGCTCGGCGGCCGCGTAGTCTCCCCGAGCCTTGAGCATGACGGCCAGGTCGTTGATCGCCGTGGCCACCTCGCGGTCTTCGCGACCAAGGATCTGCTCGAGCAGGTGGAGGCGTCGCTCGATGGCGGCCAGTCCTTCGGTGAACCGTCCACGGTCCCAATGCTCGTAGGCGGCGGCACGGAGGCTGTCGGCGATTGCGATGGTGTGCCGAGCATCGGCCGCCAGCGTCTGGATCTTCTCGAGCAGTTGGATGAGCGCGTCTGCGTCCTCGCGATGCCACGCGCCGGCCGTCGGATCACGCTCGAGCCGCAGCTCGAGTTGACGCGCCAGATCGAGCGCTTGCGCGTAGTTGCCCCCGGCGCGCAAGGCATCGACGCGCGCGAAGAGCGAGTCGACCGGGATGGAGCTGATGTCGGTCGCGCCGGCCGTCCGGCTGCTCGACTCCGCGGAGTCGGGGGGAAGGCCGGGGGGAAGTTCGGTCGGTGCCGCGTACGCTCGCTGCAGCGGACAGAGCGCCCCGGCAATCATGAGCAACACGAGGATATTCAGCAGCCGCCAGCACGAGCTGACATGGACCGTGGTCAGGGCTACAGACCGGACGTTGCGCTCTACGGCGCCGCTCATTGCCCGCCGCCCCGGGCCCGGCCCGCCAGCACGCTTCGGGCCCGGTCGCCCACGTCGCCCTGGTCTCTGGCCAGACGAATGAGAATCGAGTCGGCCCGGTCTCCCATCTTGGACGCGCGGTAGGCCACGAGTAGCGTCCACATGCTTTCGGCGCCCCACGGGTCGGGAAGCTGGTCCAGGTCAATCGCCGACAGCACGTCCACCGCGCCTTCGAAGCGGCCGCTCAAGGCCAGCGCCGATCCGAGATAGACGTTGCGGATGGCCTCGAGGCCGGCCGCAGTCGGGGCATCGCGCAGCGCCTGCGCGGCCGCGATGTAGGATCCGGACGCATAGGCGTCCAGTCCCGCGGTCAGCGCCGAGGGATCGCCGCCCTCTTCGGGCGCCCGGACCCGGGTCCCCTCTACGTGCACCGGCAGCGGATAGACCTTGAGGGCCGTGTCCAGCCCGCCATGCCCCGGGCCTTTGTCCCGCGGCCATACGAGCGCCAGCGCCAGGACGGCCACGGCGCCCGCCACCGCCATGCGCAGCGTCAGGCTGCGGGCAAAGCGCCTCAGCCAGAAGAGGTCGACGGGCGGCGTGTGGTCGCGCGCGGCTTCGGTGGTGTTCTCCAACTGCGGTCCCGACGGGGTCGCGACCAGGCGCCAACTGGCCCGCGTTCGTTCTTGGCGGGCCGCCATGGCGCGCAAGGCCTGTTCGCACGCCGGACACGTGGCCAAGTGCTCGAGGGCCGCAGCTCTTTGTGGGGCGGCCAGCAAGCCGTGCATCAGGTCGAGGCAGGTGTCCTCGTCCAGGTGTGGGTCCGTGCCGCCGCGGACCGATTCCTGATCCCTCTGATCGTTCACCGTATCCCTCCCGGGAACGTTGTTTCGGCTCCCTGGCAGCGAAAGGCCCGCCACAACTCGGCAAAGGTGCCCGGCGGCATGTCGTGCGGCTGGAAGCCCTTCTCCTGCATGCAATCGCGAATGATCTGCCGACAACGCTGAAGCAGAACATCCACGTGATCCGCCCGGAGGTTGACCTCCGGGTGCCGTGCAATCTGCTTGCTCGGCATTTCGTAGAAGACGCGGAAGAACCAGACCGCCCGCGAGCACGCCTGCAACCGCTGCGCGCATTCACGCAACGCCTCCGCAAACTCGCGCCGCTCAACGGCCGCGTCGGTCGTCTCTGGTTCTTGGCGCGCAGTCAGCGCGCTGGCGTGGATCTGTCCCCCGGCCTGCGCGCGGTCCCAAGGATCGGGGCCCTCGTTCGCGGATCCCGCCTCCGGCGGCCGGACGCGGTACCGGTCGATCAGCGCGTTGCGGGCTGTGCGGGAGAGAAACGCCGCGATCTCGCCGCGGGAGCGATCGGCCAGCAGCCACGTTCCCTCGGTGATCCGTAGCAGGAGGTCGAGGGCCTTGCGGGCTGCGATCTCCTCGAGGTCTTCGGGGCTGCAACCGCTGATCCGGGAAGCGTGCACTCGCAGGTAGCGCCACAGACCCGCATGGAGCAGAAGCCAGGCCTGCGTCTGGTCCGTCTCGTTCGGGTCCGCCTCGCCGGCCTGCAGCCGCAGGGCGAGCCGCCGCAGATGATCGGGCCACCTGGCCTCGTCGAGAGCCAACTCGCGTTCTCCCCGCTCGCATGGCTGCGCCCACAACACGCCGGTTTCCTGGCCGTGTCGGCAGGATGCAACCGGACGGTCTCGCCAGTCTGATGGATCCAGGGTAAGCCCCCAGTGGCCATCGATCAACGTCGGTGAGACCGTCCGCATCGTCACAACCTCAGGGCTGACGCGACCGTCCGCATCGTCACAACCTCAGGGCTGACGCGACCGTCCGCATCGTCACAACCTCAGGGCCACCGAGCCCGTCCGCATCGTCACGCCGCCGCTAGCGGAGCACCAGGAGGCGCTTGCTGGAGCGGTACCCGTCGGCCGTCTGCATTTGCGTCCAGTAGATACCGCCGCCCACGCGTCGGCCCTCGGCGTCCGTGCCGTCCCAGACGCGGGCGTGATCGCCGGGGGACAGCGCCCCGTCGACCAAGCGGCGGATCAAACGGCCGGAGACATCGTAGACGCCGACCTCGACCTGCGTGGCCGCGGCCAGACGGAAGCGGATCGTCGCGCTGCGGTGGAACGGATTGGGTCGCGAGGCATAGAGCATGGTCGCCGGGCCGTGCAGATGCGCTTCGGGACGCGGCTCGACACCCGTCGAGAAGCAGGGGTAGCGCCACGGATCGAACGGCGCGCCCCCATCGGCCAGCCACGCCAGCTCGCTCGTGAGCAAGTCGATGCCACCGCTGACCACGCACGCGCTGTCGTCGGCGCACGGCTCGCCTTCACAGCCGCGCTCAGAGAGGTAGTTGAGGCTGAAGCCGTCGACGACCGCGCGCCAGTCGGCCACGCCCGGCTCGCGACGGGTCCGCACCACCTGGGCGAAGTCGACGTAGGGGTAGGTCCCCGTGCCCTCGTAGCTGAAGTAGCGCAGGTGGCCCAAGGCGTTCTCGACGCCCGGCTGGACGCCCAGCACGTCGAAGTCGGCCATCTGCGGGCAGTCGTTGCCGAACAGGCTCACCCCCGGGGCGAGCGGCGCGAAGTGCGGATCGTCGATCGGCTCGAGGTACACGCATTCGGCCTCGTCGTCGTTGTAGTCGCGGTAGCTGCCCCACACGAAGTTGAATCCCAGGATATCCTGCGCGAAGTCAATGGCGATACCCGAGACCGGATCGCCCATGATGCCGCCGATGTTGTTGCCGTTCAGGATGAGCCCCCGCCGCTGGTCGCCCAGCCCGCAGGCCGAGCTGTCGAGCCACTGCTCGAGCAGCACGAAGTCGCTGGGCTCCAGCGTTCCGTGGCCGAAGAACCCCGTGTTGAGCAGGATCAGCCGATAGCCGAGAAGCTGCTCGACGGTGCACCCGTTGTTGCCGTAGCCGCCCGGGTTGTAGACCCCTCCGCCGTAGCTGCGCATGAGGGACGCGTTGTAGTTCGCGGTTGCGTCGAGATAGTCGTAGGTGTCGAACTCCAGACCCAGCGCAGCGAGCATGGGCGCGATGCGCCGCTCGGCGCCGCGGTTGTAGGCGTCCACGTAGAGCACGCAGGGCCACGCGACATCGTACTCCTCGCCCGGGGCGTCGCGCATGCCCGGCAGAATCGCGAATTCCCCGACCGGGGTGACGAAGTGGTCCTCCGCCGGCGCGCCCCCGTTGTAGAAGAACGACGCGTAGTAGTACTCGATCTGCGTTCCGGGCACGAAGACCCCGTCGGGCAGGATCTCCTGGGCCGCGGTCCAGTCCGCGCGGGCGTGGTCGAAGCCGGGATCCTCCTCGTGGAAGTAGGTGGCGAACCTGTGCGGCCACACCTGCGTGCCGTGCATGGTCTCGAGCGAGTCCATCAACGCGCAAACGAAGCCTTCTTCCGGATCGGAGAGGAAACGCTGCTTCCACGCCTGGTACTCCGGAATCATCTCCTGCCGGGCGCCCGTGCGCGCGACCCGGAGGCAGAGGTTGACGAGCCAGCGGTCGGCTTCGGATGAGACCATGGGGCCGCTGACCACGGCCGAGTCGCCCAGCCAATCGTTGGCTCCGGGTTGCTGCATGCTGAGATCGAAGCTGACATTGGCGTTGCCCCGATCGCTCGGTTCCAAGTAGGTCGGGTAGTTCTGTCCGAAGCCGTCCTGGAACTGCCCGCCATCGGCGAGCGCCACCGGCGGGGCGTCGGGGGTATGCACCAGACCCACCCGCAGGTTGTCGAGCAGCGGCGAGCCTCCCGTCATGCCTTCCTGGTTGCAGAGGGTGGGGGGAACGGCGAAGGCGTCACAGCTACAGTAGACCTCATAGATGAATCGCATCGAATCGCGCGCGGTGGGGATCGGTTCCTCTCCCATCAGCGACAGGTTGACCAGGTCGCGATCGCACAGGGGCTCGGTCCAGTACCACCATACATACTGGCCCAAGCGTGGCGACCAATGGGGCTCCGGGTTCACTTCCGTGGTGTAGGGGTAGATCTTGTAGCCGGGCCGGTAATGGGCTCCCGAAGAAGGCGGCTGATAGAGGAAGCGATCGTACTGCACCACGGTGGTGTTGTAGTATTCCGGGTCGTAGCCGTCCCCGGGCACGGCCCCGCTGTTGCCCTCTTCCTTCTGGCCCGCGGCCATGCCGGGGGGATACCAGGGGCTGCCCTCCACGTCTGCGAAGCACAGAGCGTTCTCCTCCAAGCCGCATTCGCATGCCACGCCCGAGTATTCGAGCCAATCGATCCAGACCTCTTCGGGGATCACCGCCATGAAGGCGCCGGTCCCGGAGCACCGCTCGAAGGTCCAGCCCTGGGGACCGTCCTCGAAATCGTAGAAGGCGGAGGCTTGACCGACGGTCACGGCGATGTCATCAGTGCCGAAGGGTCCGCAGGGCGTGGGCCAGAGCCCGTCCTCATCCGACCAGCCGCCGTCGGCCTCCATCTGAAAGGCGATCTGCACCTCGACCGTCTGCGTGAGGAGCGTTCCGGGCGGGACGACGAGACCCGGGCAGAAGGCGAGATCGAGCGGGTCGCCGACGATCCCGGTCAGGGAATCGATCCGATGCTCGTCGATCCGCGCGCCGGCTGCGTTGAAGCAGCGCACCACCACATGCGTGTAGTCGTAGGTCGGCTCGGTGTGGTTGAAGTAGTAGAATGAGACGTCGATGGCGTCGGATTCGGGATCGATCCCGAAGCGGGGCGAGAAGGCCCACTGGCACATCCTGTTCTGGTACCCCATTCCGTCGACGAAGTCGCGCGCGACCGCCTCGTCTTCGTGGATGCCGCACCAGAGCATGCCCTCGTTGCCGATCTGAATCGGGATGCATGGATCGCCGTGCTCCAGGAAGGACTCGCGGGTCACGCGGTCGAAGTAGTCGCCGGGGTTCTCGGTGTGGTCCACGCTGGTCCAGCCCTGGAACGGGTCGGTTACGATAGTATCCCAGTCCCACACGCCTCCCTGGAAGGCGACGCCGGCTCCGTCGTCGCCGCCGAACCAGAGAGTGTCCTGACGCACGGGTGTAGTGGAAGGTGCGCCGTCGTGCCGCCGGCCGGGGTTGGCCAGATCGCTGCGCAAGGGTAGGTTGCCGGGCTTCTGGGCCCCAATCTGGGATGTCGTCAGGGTGAGCAGAAGCAGAAGGATCGCGCCCTTGAGCAGCCTCGCGTGTACGGTTTGATTCCGGATCATCGTCGCCATCGTCCAGCCCTCCTCGTCGGTTCGGGTTCCGGGTCACGGGCATCCGCCCGGGATGCGGCCATCCCCGGCCGGTTCGGCATCGTCCACCACCGCGGATACGGTTCTCGCCGGCTTGTTCTAACAACCGGGGCCGGGATTCGGAGGATGATTTGCCGCCGAAGATGCTCCATCATGCCGCGGACGATACCGCCCGGTACCGGTGCGGCGCGCCCAACCGGGATCGCGCCCGGCCGGGATCGCGACCGCCGAGACCGCGGTCGCTGGCGCGCCCGGCGAGGCGCCCCGCGCGCCAGCCGAGGCACCCCGCGCGGATCCGGCGGCAGACGAGAAGGTTTAGTGGAGCGGTTGCGGATCACGGACCAGCCGAGGAGGTGATGCGGAGCATGGAGATCGGTCGAGGCATGGGCGCCGCCCACGGGGCGGTCTTGGTGGTGGTCCTGGCGCTGACCCTGGCACTGACCCTGGCACTGACCACGGGCTGCTCGACCTACACCTCCCGCCTGTCCGCCTTGCGGCCCCAGCTCGCCGACGGCAAGTACGACCAGGCGCTCGAGACGCTCGAGGACAAGCGCAAGGGGAAGGATGCGTTGCTGTACGAGCTGGAGCGCGGGCTCGTCTTGCACTACGCCGGGCGCTGGAACGAGAGCAACGAGGCCTTCCAAGCCGCAGAGGTTCTCTCCGAGGAGCTCTACACCAAAAGCATCTCCGAGGGGGCCCTCTCCCTGATCACCAACGACAACTCGATCTCCTACCGGGCGCGGCCGTTCGAGATCGCGATGGTGCCCTACTACCGGGCGCTCAACTACATCGCCCTGGGCCTACGTCAGGATGCCCTGGTCGAGGCCCGCAAGGCCAGCCTCTACCTGCGCCGCTACACCGACATGACGCTCGCGGCGCTGGGCGAGGGTCCGTCCGAGGACGATGACTGGGTAGGCAACAGCGCATTCCTGCACTACTTCAGCGGCATGCTCTACGAGTGGGTCGGGGAGATCAACAACGCCTTCATCGCCTACCGCAACGCGGCTGCGGCCTACGCGGCATCCCGGGACCATCTGAACGTCGATCCGCCACCGACGCTGGGCGGCGATATCCAGCGCACGGGGCGACTGCTGGGTTTCCGTGAGGAGGTGGCGTTCGTGGAGGAGAGCTTCCCCCAGCTCTTCGAAGGTCGTCTGGGCGGAGAACAACCGGCCGGAAACGGTGAAGTCGTGCTTCTACTGGAGTACGGCTTCGTCGCCCATCGCGAGGAGCAGCGCTTGGGAGCCCCGATCTTCGAGGGTGATGACTTCGGCAGCCACGACGAGTGGGCGCTGGCCCTCTCGGCCCGCACCGCACCCTCCTACAGCGTGCCGACGGGCGTGAAGGTGGCCTATTGGCTGAGCGTGGCGATGCCCGAGATGGTCTCGGATCGCCCACCCGCTACCCGCGCGCGCGTCACCACCATGGCCGGCAATCTGGGCGTGCGAGCCTATCGGGCCGAGGACCTGGAGGGGCGCGCTTTCGCGACCTTCGCGGCCGAGCGGGGGAAGATTCTGCTCAAGACGCTTCTGAGGGCCCTGGCCAAGTACGGCGCGCAGGAGGCGGCCGAGAATCAGGGCAAGGGGTGGGGGATCCTGGCCGGGCTGTTCAACATCGCCACCGAGAGCGCCGACACGCGAAGCTGGCTGACGTTGCCCAACACGATCGGCCTCGCACGCCTCAATCTTCCCCCGGGGGAATACGATCTGGTCGTCGAGCTGATCGACGGCGCCGGAAACCCGGCTGGCGAGCTGACCCTGCACGGGGTCGAAGTGCGCGCCGACGACTGGACCATCCTCAATCAGCGCGTCTGGTAGTCTCTCCGTGCCCCGCCGGCGAAGAGCCCGCGCAAGGCTACCCGCGCGCCGGGGCCGGCGGGATGGCTCTCCTGCAGGGCCCGCAAGCGCTCCTCGGTGGGGCCTAGGGTCCAGCAGTGGGACTCGGGTAGCTCCTCGATGGGGGGCCCCGGTTCGTTGAGCGGGCAGATGTCACGGTACTCGACCAGCGCTGGGAGGATCTCGCTGGGAGGTCCCGCCTGTACGCGGGCGTCCTCGCCGGGAGGTTCCGCCGGCACGCGGGCGTCCTCGCCGAGGCCATCACCGGTGAGCTCGGCCAGCCACCGCAGCGGCAGGCCCTGCGTACGGCAGACGTAAGGCCGGTGCGCATAGATGCGGCACGCGCCCGCCTCGTCCAGGAACGCGCACGCGCCGGCCGGATGCGGCCGCCCCACGGCCAGCAGCTCGGCGCAGTGGCGACGGATGCGCTCGGCCTCCACCGCGAAGACGGTCAGGTCGTCTCGGCAGCAGTCGCAGCATCCCCCGCGACATCGCAGCCGCGGGCCGTGCACAGCGGTCAGCTCGGACACTGCGCGATCGATCTCCTCGTGCAGACGGATCAGCTCCACAACCCGGTCCCGCTTCACGAGCGATCCCAGTCGAGCAGCGACGGCTCGTAGTCGCCGGGCGCCTGGTAGCCCAGCAGGTTCAGGCACGTGGCCGCCACGTTGGCCAACCCCGCGCCGTCTTCGGGTAGCCTCAGCCTGACGGGCCAACGACCGGTCGGATGTGTCAGCGTACGCGGCCACGTCGCCAGATCGCGACCCGTGTCCGGCGGCGGCCGCGACGCGCCGGCGCCCTCCGCGTCGAGCGCAGCCGGATCGTAGAGCAGGAGCATCACCGGGTTCAGGCTGTGACTCGTGCGCGGTTTGAATCGACCGGTCTGCTCGTTGACCTGGAAGGCACCCTCCTTGGTTCGCTCGTACATCTCGTCGGAGTTGCCGTGATCGGCCGTCACCAGGGCGACTCCGCCGGCCTTGCGCACGGCCGCCAGAACACGGGCCAATGCCAGGTCGACCGCTTCGACCGCCAGGACGGCCGCCATCCGGTCACCGGTGTGGCCCACCATGTCACCGTTCGCGAAGTTGATGCGACCGAAGCGGAACGCGCCGTTCTCCAGCCGCTCGATGGCGGCGTCGGCGATCTCGGCCGCTTTCATCCAGGGCCGCTGCTCGAAGGGGACCTGGTCGGAGTCGATGCGCACGTACTCCTCGAGATCGGGAGCAAACATGCCGGTGCGGTTGCCGTTCCAGAAATAGGTCACGTGTCCGAACTTCTGCGTCTCGCTGCAAGCGAACTGGCGCACGCCGTTGCGCGCCAGGTACTCGCCGAAGGTACGCTCGATCTCGGGCGGCGTGACCAGGTAGCGGGCCGGCACGTGCTCGTCGCCGTCGTACTGCATCATGCCGGCGTAGGTGACGTCCGGACGACGTCCGCGGTCGAAGTAGGGGAACTCGTCGCGCTCGAAGGCCTTGCTGATCTCGAGTGCGCGGTCGCCGCGGAAGTTGAAGAAGATCACCGCGTCGCCGTCCTGGATGGTGCCCACCGGGCGGCCGGCCTCGGTGATCACGAACGCGGGGAGGAACTGATCGATGATGTTGGGCTGCTCGCGCCGGTAGGTCTCGATCGCCTCCCGGGCCGATGCGAAGGCGCGACCTTCGCCGTGCACGTGCGCCTGCCAGCCGCGCTCGACGATCCGCCAGTCGGCCTCGTAGCGGTCCATGGTGGTGACCATGCGGCCGCCGCCCGAAGCGATCCCGTAGGTGCGACCTTCGACACCGTGGTAACGCTTCAGGTGTTCCTCCAGCCGGGCCACGTAGTCGAGCGCGGAGGTTTCGGGCACGTCACGCCCGTCGAGGAGAATGTGCACGAACAGGCGCTGAACGCCTTCCTCGGCGGCGCGGTCGATGAGGGCGTGCAGGTGGCTCTGATGCGAGTGGACATTGCCGTCCGACAGCAGACCGATCAGGTGCAGGGCGCCTTGTGACTCACGGCAACGGGCGATCGCCTCCCGCCAGGTTTCCCCTTCGAAGATCGCGCCCGAGGCGATGGCGTTGTTGACCAGCTTGGCGCCCTGATCGAAGACGCGTCCGGCGCCCAGCGCGTTGTGACCCACCTCGGAGTTGCCCATGTCGGCGTCCGACGGCAGACCGACCGCCTTGCCGTGGGCGCGCAGGGGCGTCCAGGGACAGTTCTCGCGCAGCCAATCCAGGGTCGGCGTGCGCGCCAAGGCCGCCGCGTCGCCCTCGTCGCCGGGCCCGATGCCGATGCCGTCCATCACCACCACCAGCAACGGCCCGGGGCGCGGGGTGAAGCCGGCCAGCGGTTTGAGCGTCCAGTCCATGCATCCTCCTGACGGGAGCCCGCCCTTGGTCTCGCAGCGGGCGAGTCGCCACCCCGCGCCGCGGCTGGGCCGGGTTGCGCACCGCCCAACGCTATACCCTGCCGGTTGCCGATGAGTCCACCGATCTCCCTGCGGTGCCGTCCCGATCTCCCTGCGGTGCCGTCCCGGTCGTCAGCAACCCGGTGTTCTCGTGCCGGGACCAGGGCGGTCGCCGTTCCCGCCCGAGTGCGGCGGCCGTTGACGGTGCGGCGCGCCCCGGCGCGGAGACATCCGGCCCTGCCAGGATGCATCTCCTTTGCCTCTAGGGCCCCGGCGGTTGCAATCGCCGTCCGACGCCACTACATTGCTATCTTCCTGCGGAATGCACAAGCCTTGGGCGCAGATCAGGAGGAGGAAACCCTCGTGGAGGTCGGTGACAAGACGATTACGTTCGACAAGGACGGCTTCATGCAGGATCCCCAGCTCTGGAACCGGCAGGTCGCGGAGGCGATCGCCCAGGAGGAGGGGATCGAGGAGATCACGGACAAGCACTGGGGCGTGGTCGCATTCATCCGCTCCTACTGGGAGGAGCACGACCTGGCCCCACCCGTGCGCCTGTTGTGCAAGGAATCGGGGGTGAGCGTGCGGGAGATCTACAAGCTGTTCACTTCCGGCCCCGCGCGAGGCGCCTGCCGGATCGCGGGACTGCCGAAGCCCGACGGCTGCGTCTAGAATGGGAAGAGGCCATCGGTCCAGGCGCCGTCCCCGACGATGCGGTGGGCCGGAGGCCGTTCGGATCCTACGGAAGGCCGATCACCCGGTGGGTGCAGCGCGGGAGGGCCGACGATGCTGAAGCTGCTGCTCTGGCTCAGCCTCCTCTGGGCGGTGGGGCTCCTGATCATCCAGCTCGTGCGTGCGTGGGCGGGCGGCCGCCGCGACTACAGCCGGCCGTCGGGTCGTCCGCTGCGGGGCGTGACCTACAACTTCACCCAGGCCATGCTGCCGTCGCACAAGGAGACGGCGAGCTGCCACTGGCTCGAGTTCTACACCGGCGTGGCCCTGCACGTGGGCGTGGTGGCCGTGGCGGCCGCGACCCTGTTGTGGCTCGTCTGGTCTCCGGGAGGGGAGGCGGCCTTCGCTCTCACCCGCCCGCTGGCCTTCCTGGGATTGATCGCCGGGGTCATTCTGCTGGTGCGCCGATCGATCTCCTGGACCTTGCGCGCGATCAGCACGCCCGACGACTACATCTCGATTGTCGCCACGTGCCTGCTGCTGGCCACCGCTGGCTTCTTCGCAGGCACCCGCGCCCACGCCGTCTTCGTCCTTTGCGCGATCCTGGTGCTGCTCTACCTGCCGCTGGGCAAGCTAAGGCACGCGGTCTTTTTCTACGCCGCGCGCATCGACCTGGGTCGCCGTCTGGGGCATCGGGGCGTCTACCCGCCGGCCGGCATCGGTGCGGAGCAGAGCCATGGCTGAGCCGCGCGAATCCACTCCGACCCCGAGGCCGGCCGAGCCGTCTCCCTCACCGGCGTCGACCACGTCCTTCCAGCCGTCAGAGCTGCAGGTGGATTTCGAGACGACGATCGCTCAGGCGCGCCGCATCCTGGCCGAGGCGATCAAAGGGTGCGGGGCCTACCACCTGAATTCCTGCGTCAAGTGCGGTCTGTGCGGCGAGACCTGCCACATCTACCAGGCCGAGCCGGTGGTGGAGAATCTGCCGGGCGCAAAGGCCGCCAAGGTGATGCGTCACTACAACCGGTACCACACCTGGTTGGGTCGCCGCGTCCCGGGTCTCGTCGGCGCGCGCGACCTGACCCCCGAGGCTCTGGAAGAGCTGGTCGACGTCGTCTACGGCCGCTGCACGGGCTGCGGTCGCTGTGGTCTGCACTGCTCGATCGGTCTGGATGTGGCCGCGGTCATCCGCGCCGGACGCACCATGCTGGCCGGCATCCGCAAGGTGCCCGACGGACTGAGCCGGACGGTGCGTAATCAGCTCGAGACCGGCAACCAGATGGCCATTCCGCGCGAGGAGCTCATCTCGACGGCCGAGTGGCTGACCGAGGACCTGCGCCTGGAGATGGGCGACGAGAGCGTGACGATTCCCATCGACGCCGCCGGCAAGCGGGTGCTCTACCTGATCAATCCCCGCGAGGTGAAGTTCTTCCCACTTTCCCTCATGGCCGCGGCCGGCGTCTTTCACGCAGCCGGCGAGAGCTGGACGCTGTCCAGCCGCTTCTACGACGTGACCAACTACGGCTTCTATGCGGGCGACGACGAGGCCGCCCGCGAGCTGACCCACCGCGTGATGGAGGAGGCCGCCAAGCTGGGCGTGCAGGAGATCATCCTCTCGGAGTGCGGGCACGGCTTCCGATCGTTCCGCTGGGAGGGCGCCAACTGGTTGCGGGCACCCTACCGTGTGCCCATGCGCAGCGTTCTGGAGCTGCTGGATGAGTACCTGGAGCAGGGCATTCTCCAGGTGGATCCGGCCAGGAACGCCGAGCGCGTCACCCTGCACGACCCGTGCAACCTGGTGCGGTGGGGTGGGGTGAGCGAGCCGCAGCGCCGGGTGCTTCAGCGCGTGGTTCCCGACTTCGTCGAGATGACCCCCAACCGGCGGAACAACTTCTGCTGTGGGGGCGGGGGCGGCATGCTCTCGATGAGCGAGTACGGCGAGCGGCGGGTGGCCTCGGGAGAGCGCAAAGCCAAGCAGATTGCGGCCACCGGGGCCAAGATCGTGGCCACGCCGTGCCACAACTGCGCCGATCAGCTCATCGAGCTGTCGAAGCACTACAAGCTCGGTGTGGAGATCCAGGCGGTGGTGGAGCTGGTCTACAACGCTCTGGTCTGGGAGCCTGAGGGCGCCGCTACCGGAGCGGACCCCACAAGCCGATGATGAGCCCCACCAGCGTACCGTAGACGATGTGACCGACCACATGCACCACGGCCACGGCGAAGCCCGCCTCGCGGAACTCCTCCAGCGGATGGTATTCGGCCACGGCGATGACCAGAATGAAACTCATCACGAAGCCGTGGATGAAGCCGAACCCCAAACCGATGCCGACGAAGTGCAGCAGACCGGCGATGTCATAGAAGGCGAAGAGCGTGGTGTAGAGCACGGCGAACAGGACCCCGGCGGTGAAGTGAACCGCCAACCCGACGCGGGCAGCACCTTCGCGGGAACGGGTGAAAACGCTCCCGATCGCCACCACCATGCCGGCGTTGATTCTCGTTCCCCGATCGATCATGCGCATGACCAGAGTCATGCCCGTCGTTCCCACGATGCCTGCCGATACGGCCGCGAGCGCGGATTCCAGAATCGGTATGTCACTCATCCCTAGAGGCTCCCTTTCGTGCTGCCGACGCTCGTCCGGCCGATGCAGCGTGGTGCCCTCCGGTTATGGCTGCGCTGATCGGCGTTCCCTTCATCAAGGAACCACGAGGCGCCGGGGAGTTCCTTGGCGATTTGGGCTCTCGCTCCGCGGCGCGGTCGAACGCCGCCACCGGACCGCGCGGAATGCCCGGAGGCTCCCGCCCGAATCACACGTGTGGGTAGGCGGATACGAGCGCCCGAGAGAACGATACGATGCTGGTGTCGGGGAGTATCGGGGGGCGATCCCCAAGAGGAGCGCCCGGAAGCGCCCAGGCGCACATGCCGCCCTGCCGGACGCGCGGGTCAGGTCGCATCCGATCTAGACGCCGTGATTATAGCGTCGTAGGCTGGCGGACGTCACACGACCGAACTGTGCGTTGCGAGTGTTCCAATGGACCCGGCTGATGTCATCGAACAGGTGGCCGGGGCGGTCTTCGGCCTGATCTGCCATCAGGACCCAGAGATTCTGCTCCAGCTCGGAGACGGGCCGCTGTTGATCTGCCCCCGCTGCTTCGGTCTCCAGGTTGGCTGCACGCTGGCCTACAGAATGACGAGACTCATGGTCCGGTCGTCCGCGGATCTCGATGGCCTGCGGCTGCGGCTGGTCCTCCTGGTGGCCTTGACACCGCTCGCCCTCGACTGGGGTCTCGGCGGGCGGCTGGGATGGTTTGCGTCCACGTGGCTGTCCCGACTGCTCACCGGGCTGGCCGCCGGGTCCGGTTGCCGGGTGCTGCTCTTCGTCCATCGAAGCGAGCTCGCGCGGCAGGCCCCGCGGAAGGGCGCTGTACGGAGCGGCCGGCGGTTGCTCGCCGCGGTTCTCATCTCGATGGGTGGGGCCGCAGCCGTCCTCTCGTTACGCAACGCCACCCTGGCCAACGCGGTCGCGCTGGCGGCCTTGGCGACCAACGTCGTCCTCACACTTCAGACCCTCATCCTGATCTGCCGCGCGTTGTTGGAACGCAAGTGGCGAACCCTGCCACAATGAAAGGAGGCCCTTGATAAAAGCGCATCGACCTGTGGCCTGGCGAGAGTGTCTCTTCCTGGTGATCGCGCTGTTTTTCTTCCTGGGCTGCATCGCCACCAGTCACCGCTCGGGCAAGACCCTGCGTCCGGGCCAGGCTTCGTTCAGCGTAAGCTACCTGCAGGCCGAGAATCTGGAGGAGTCGGGCACGGAGCCCGTACGGCTCTTCGCCGCGGATGCACGTTTCGGCGTCGCCCGCGGATTCGATCTGGGCCTCATGCACACCTGGGATCTGACCCAGGACAATGAGAACGCCTTCGCCACCGGCTGGTTCGACCTCAAAGGTCAGCTCACGAACCTCGAGAACGACATGGGACAGCCGATCTTCACGATCGGCATACGCAAGGGGTACGTGTATGACGATGAGATCGACACCCACATCACCTGTCTACCGCTGACGCTCAGCGTGCCGGTCTCCTCGAGAGTGACCCCGTTCTTCACCTACCGGCATGAGATCTTCAGCGAGGGTTTCCTGCCGAGTGAGCTTGAGGGGCCGCGCCGCAGCTTCATCTTGGGCTGTGAGATCGACGCCTCCAGGGATGCGCGCGACCGGTGGTCTCCGCTGCTGGGATTCAACATCGGGACCTTCAATGGCCTGGCGGGTGGAGACGAGGAAGACAGGGGACTCACGCTCAACGTCGGCGTCGGAGTCACCTCGCCGGGGCGATAGCGCTGGTTGCGAGGGGAGCCTGGCCCACGGGGGAGCCTGGTCCACGGGGGGGCTTAGCCCACCGGGGAGCAGCGATCGGCTGCCACCTCGGCGATCGATTTGACCGCGAACTCGATCTGCTCGCGCGTGTTGAAAGGGCCGATCGAGATACGCACCGTGCCGCGCGGCGTGGTGCCGACGTGCTCATGGATGAGCGGGGCGCACTGGAGCCCGGTGCGGGTCTGGAGGTTGTACTCGACGTCCAGGATGGTGCCGATGTCCGATGGGTCGAAATTCTCCACCGTGATCGACATCGTGGCCACGCGATGCTCGAGCTTCTGCGTGCCCCAGATCTTGACGCCTTCGATCTCGCGCAGGCCGTCCTGCAACAGCCCCAGCAGCTCGATCTCGTGGCGGTAGATCTTCTCGAGGCCCCGTTCCTCGATCCAGTCCAAGCCCGCCGAGAGGCCCGCGATGCCGGCCAGATTGAGGGTGCCGGCCTCCAGCCGGTACGGGTACTCCTTCAGATGGTGCGGGACGGCGCTGCGCACGCCGGTGCCGCCGTAGATCGTGCCCTCGATCTCGGCGTCGTCGGCGACACAGATGCCACCCGTTCCGGTGGGGCCGAAGAGGCCCTTGTGGCCCGTGAAGCAGAGGAAGTCGATGTGACAGGCGGCCATGTCGATCGGAATCACCCCGGCCGTCTGAGCCGAGTCGACGGCGAACTGCACGCCGGCCTCCTTGCAGATCGCGCCGATCGCCTTCAGGTCCTGCACGGTCCCGATCACGTTGGAGCCGTGGTTGACGATCACCAGCTTGGTGTTCGGCTTGATCGCCTTCTTGACATCGGCGGGATCGACGTAGCCCTCGCCGTCGGGCTTCACGTAGGTCGCCTCGGCGCCCTGATCCACCTTGTGGTTGACCGGCCGGATGACCGAATTGTGCTCGACCATGGTCGTGACGATGTGATCGCCGGGCCCCACGGTGCCGTTGATGACCAGATTCAGACTCATGGTGGCGTTCAGCGTGAAGATCAGCCGGTTGGGGTCCTTCTCGCGCCCGGCCGCGACCAGGCTGGGGTTGAAGAAGGCCGAGAGCTTCTTGCGCGCGCCGTGGATCATCTGCTCGGCATTGATGGCCAGGTCGCACCCGGTGCGCCCCGGGTTCACGCCATTGTGCTTGTAGAAGTCGCGCACGGTGTCGTGAACCACATCGGGTTTGGGGAAGCTGGTAGCGGCATTGTCGAGGTAGACGAGCTGATCCATGGCGACCTCGCGTCGACGCGGGGGGCAGCCCCCGATGAGCCGGGCGCTCCGCGTGCGACCGCGAAGCTCCCGCCGAAACGATGAACCCACACAAGAATAGCAGAACGTAGCAGACAAGCGACGTCGCTGCGAGGGTCGGGGCGCGGATTAGATGCAATTGAGTTGCCTAGATATCGCCAGAGCCCGGCCGGGCGCCGAAGGTGCCCGTGAGGGTCGCCGGCGTCGCGCGCGCTCGGACGAGAGCGCCAGATCCTCCCATCCGCCGGCCTGCGTCAGAAGGTGAGCACCTTGTCGGCTTCCAACGTCAACTGCGCCAGCTCGCCCAGACGCGCCTCGTGCACGCCCGCCAACAGCTCCTCTCGCTTCAGTCCCCTCGCTTCCATGCATGTTCGGCAGGCCATGACGACGCCCTTGCGCAGGACGGGCTTCAACATCCGCTCGATGTTGTAGTAGCCCTGCGGCGTCTGCTGGCCCGGCTTGGCGCAGAACACGCCGTCGGAGGCCAGATAGAGCGTCAGCTCCAAATCCTCCTCCGTCTGCAGCAGCGCGTCGGCCAAGCGGAGCGCCTGATAGGGGCGCTCCGAACCGTAGGGTCCGTCCTGGACGATCAGAAGCACGTGCATCGCAGCTTCTCCCTGAGCCATGCCTGCCCGTTCGCGCCACGGGCACGGGGATTTTCTAGCGCAGCAGCACCACCGCCTTGCGCTCCTCCTCGCCGCCGGCCCGCAACCTTGCGAAGTAGGTGCCGCCGGCCACGGCCAGACCGCGGTCGTCACGCCCGTCCCAGGCGATCCGGTGCATGCCGGTCCCGTAGCGGCCGGAGGCGACCCGCCGGATGAGGCGGCCGCTCACGTCGGTCACCGTCAGCTCGGCGTCCACCGCCGCGCGGCTGTGGAAGCGGAGCGTGCACCGGCCCGGGGCCGGATTGGGGTAGGGCGCCAGGAGCGCGACCGGAGCTGCGCGTTGGGCGCCTGGCGCGACCTCCTGTGTGTTGAGCGGGATCTCGATCAGCTCGATCTGCTCGAGGTCGTCGGTGCCGAGATTGTACGGCGGCAGGGCCGCGGCGCGCACGTGTCCCGGGTCGAGCGCGGGCAGGCTGTGGGCGGCGCGCTCTTCGTTGATCTTCTCGGTGCCGATGCGATCGAGGGCCACGATGTCCCGGCTCATCAGGACGCTGTTGTACCGCCAGTTGGGCGGCGTGTGGTACGGGGGCGTGTAGCCCGGCCCGCCGTCATAGAGTCCGAAGGTGCCGTCGATCAAGAACAGCTTCGTCTTGTCGCCCAGCTCGTCGCGCAGAATGGTGTTGATCCCCGGCAGGCCGGTGTCGAAGCCGGCGTAGTGCATCGGATAGATCGCGATGTTGTCGAAGGACCCGTAGTGGTTCTTCATGCACAGGGTCACGCCCGCCCAGTCGTCGTGGTCCTTGATCACCGCGGCGTTGATCAGGTAGTCGCAGAACTCGCTGATGATGCGCGAAACGTGATGATCGCTGGTGCCGCTGCCGTGCTGCACGGTGAAGACCTGGCTGTAGTCGAACCCGATCGAAGGGTGGTCGGTGCCCACGTACTGAACGCCCGGGCCCCCCCAGTTGACCGTGTAGCCGGTCTGCGGGCAGAGGAAGGCGGTGTCCAGATCGTGCACGATGATGTGCTCCGGCGGCAGGGTCTCGCCGTTCAGATCCATCATCAGAAGCCCGTCAACGACCGCGTTGATGACCTCGGGGTGCGTGGGCACATCCCCGCAGGCCAGATTGATCTTGATGCCGACCTTCTTCTCGGGGGTGATCCCCGGAAAGAGACTCTTCCACGCCGCGGCGGTGTCGGGGATTCCTGTCAGCGCCCGCACCGCGGTGTGCACCATCTCGTCGACCGGCTCTTGATTGACGATCGTCCATCCGCTGGTGGCGTTCTCGTGCTCAACGCGCACCACGCGGCTCATCTCCATCGCGCGCGCCGGCCGTGCGCCCAGCAGCCGCGGCCCGACCATCAGTCCGGCGGTGCCGATGGCGGTCGTCTGCAAGAACCGGCGCCGCGAAAGATCCCCCGCACTGGGGCGGGAGCACCAGGCGCCACCGGCCCCCGCCGGCGGGGAGCCACGGCGCGGGCGCTCTACACGGTCGTGGATCCGTCGGGGCCTTTGGCCCTCGAGCCGGGGTGAGTGTGGATGGGGTTCACTCTGGTTGCAGCGGTGCATGCGTTCCTCCTCGCGTCCGTACCCTCACCGAAACCGTCAAACGTATGCGCGCCATGAAGGGCGCGCCTGGATCGACCCGTTCATGCGCCGCGCCCGGATCGACCCGTTCATGCGACCTGTCATCAGTCGAAGACCGCCTTGATTCCGCCCCAGCTCGCGGGCGTGGTCGGCGTGGCCGCGGTGATCCGCGTCAGAACCGCTTCGGCCAGACACCGCGCCTCCGGCAGGGTGGCTTCGTCACCGGGGGTGATCACGACCGAGACGAAGAAACAGGCTTCGCGGAACTGAAGGGTCACCACGCCGAAGCCGATCTGGATGCGCGCGCTGCCACTTCCGGGCCAGTCGGGGATGGGCGTCCCCTGGCCACTGGCGGGATCCGCGTAGAGGTCCGCCGCGTTCTGCTCGGTGCCCTGATTGAAGACCGACAGCGTGGCCACCGTGGGCACACCTGCCAGATCGGCGACATAGTTCTGGAAGGCGGCGGCGACGAAGCCATAGCTGAAGTAGAGGAAGGCTCCTCCGTTGATGATCGCCGTGAGCTCCTCGAGGGTGTAGGCTGTCTGCGGTTCTCCATCCCGGACCCAGCCCGGGCAGGCGTTGTCCTCCGGCAGAAGGACCGGCGGATCGATCTGGTCGCACGACGCGGCGGCCACCGGGACCATGTCCGACCCATGGCCGCCCGCAATCAGCAAGACAATCGGCAAGACGGCGACGAATAGCCCGACAATGCGCAGAGCAGGTTGCATGGAATCCTCCCGAGCCCACGCGCGGATGACCGCTGCAAGGAGCGGCCAAAGCGATCATGTTGAGTAGGATTATACCGGCAAGCGCAACCCGGTTGCCAGCGCTGTGAGGTTTCGGACCTGCTAAGGGGTGATCTTTGATGCGGTTGTGGCGTGCGGACGGGCAGGTGGGCCTGTCTCTCGGCCGCTCGCCCCGAGCCCGGCCGCGACCGTCCGGGGGCCCCGGGCCCGGGTGTGAAGGAGCGACTCGTAGGCCCCGATGATTCTGGGTGTCACCGCGGAGCGGGTGACGTCCCATGCTGTATAGAGTTTGCTGTATAGAGTTGCGTCGGCCGGTCCCTGTCGGGGCCAGGACGGCCTCGAATCATGGACGGGCGGAGCACGCATGCCGAAGAGAGACCATCGCGCAGACCCGTTGGCCGCGACGCGGCGCAGCCGCCCCGGCGTCGCGATCGTCCGCATCGCCTTGCTGGGCTTGGTCCTGGGCGGGGCCGGGTTCGTCTCGACCGGCACGGTCACCGGGACAGCTCCGTCCGACGATCCCTATGAGCCCAATGATGCCTGGAGTGACGCGGCCGTCCTCTCGAGCGGGGAGTCGATCGAGGCCTGGATCTACCCGGACAAGGACGAAGACTGGTTCCGGCTCCAGATCACCCGTGCCGGGGACCTGCAGGTGCGCCTGGAGTCGCTACCGGCCGACTACGACCTGGCCATCGCCCACTACAACCCGCAGACACAGCAGCTCGACGACGTGCCGTACGAGAACCACTTCGGGACGACCAACGAGGTCTTCGGCGCAACGGTTCAGGCGACGGGCACCTACTACATCCGGGTCTACTCGGTGCCTGGCGCGTACGATGAGGCCGACGGTTATCTCCTGACGGCGACCTGGCCCGAGCCCCTGCCGCCGACGGAAAACGTCCTGCGGCTGGGCGCGGCGCAAGGTGTGGCCGGCACCCAGGCGTCGCTGGGCGTGATCCTCGAGAACGAGAATGCGGCCAAGGCGCTGCAGTTGGATATGCAGTTCGATCCCGACATCATGAGCTACACCGGTGGGGGAGGCGTGGCGCGCGGCGGTGCCATGACCTTCTCGGCCGCCCTGCAGGCCCCCGATCGCCTGCGGCTGTTGCTCTACAGCGATGACGACGCCTACATCGCATCGGGATCGGGCGCGGTGGCCTATGCCAGCTTCGTGGTGACGGGCGAGCCGGGCGAGGTGGGGATCGCCATGCCCCTCGACGTACGGCTCTCGAGCCTTGATGCGCAAGCCCTCGACGTGTCGGCCGAGCCCGGCAGCCTGCAGGTGCTGTCGGGCCAGGCGCAGCCGCACGTGTCGCTCTACGTCTTGAAAAACCCGGGGCGACCGCGATCCGTGCACGTCTACGCCGTGGCCGATCAGGCGCTGGCGCAGGCGCCCACGGTCAGCGCGGGCGCCGACGTTGTGACCATGATCGGCATCGACGCATCGGAGAACATCTACTTCGGCACGCTGCAGGCCGCCGATGCCGCCGATTCGCTCACACTGAACGCCACGGCCTTCAACGGCGTTGCCTCGGGCACGGCCGCCACCACGGTCGTGTTCTGAGAGGAGGTGCCTTCTTGCTCGGCTTCGTCGATACGATCAACGCCCGGTGGCGGGCGGATCGCGCCGGCCGCGCGACGGGGCCCGTGCGCCGGACGAGGCGCGCCGATTGGAATGCCGCCGTCTCACTCGCCGGTATCCTCCTGGTCACGTTTTCCGGGCTGGGCTGCAGCAAGGATGAGGAAAACGGGGGCGGCGTGAGCGCCGCCGAGCTGACCGACCAAGGATGGCAGGCCTTCGAACAGGCCGACTACGCGCAAGCCCTTGACGCATTCGCGGGCGCGGTAGCCGTCGACGAAGAGCACGGCCCCGCGCACATCGGTCTGGGCTGGGCAGGCTTGCTGGCAGCCGGGGACGAGGACGATCTGGCCGCCGCGGTGACCAGCTTCACCGTCGCGGAGGACTTGGGTGAGTCGGGCGCGGATCTCTACGGCGGGCGCGGGGCCGCGCGCTTGGCTCTGGCCGGCGATGCCCTGGAGGCCGGGATCACCGACGCCTGGACGGCCCGCACCCTCGATCCGGACTTCGTGTTCGTGCATCGAGAGAGCTTCGACGCCGCCGATCTGGCCCTGGTGGAAGCGTTCGCGCGGGCCGCACAGGCGCGCTACGCCGAGGCGCTCGGGGCGGCCGAGGAGGTCGCCGCGAGCGGGATCGACCCCAACGACGCAGGCACGTGGATTGTCGAGGGGCAAAGCTTCGCTACGCTTGCCGAGACGGTCCTGGCCTATCTGCAGACCCTCTCGAATCAGGAGTGCATCGATGAAGGGTAGCCGACCGCGCGGACGAACCCCTCGCACCGATCGCGCGCGCTGGATGCGCGTGGGGCTCGCGCTGGCGATCGTGCTGCTGGGCGGGACGCGCTGGGCGATCACGCTCGCAGATCCACCGGCGGCCGCTGTGCGCACCCTGGCATCGGCGCACCCGCTGTCGCCCGCGGCCGGCGGCAAGATCGATCCCCGACTGCTGGCCGCCCTCGCGCTCAACCCCGCCCGCCCGACCACCCAAGCCGGGACCGCGGGACCGGCGGTGCAGGCGATGGGCTCCGGCGAAGGGCCGGCCTTCCCGGTCCTCGTGCGCGCCACGCTCACGGACGCGGAGCTGGTTGCGCTTGGCGCTCAGGTGCACAGCCGCGTTGGGGACCTGGTCACGGCCACGGTGGCTGCGCAGGATCTGGACCGGCTGGCCGGCCACCCGGACGTGCACGCCGTCGAGGCTCCCTACCGCCTCGTCCCGACGCTCGACGCCTCGATCCCCGACATCCGCGCCGACCTGGTCCACGCAGCGCCCGGCGGCTACACCGGTCGGGGCGTCATCGTCGGCGTGGTCGACACCGGCATCGACTACACCCACGAAGATTTCCAGGACGCGCAGGGCAACACCCGCATCCTGGCGCTCTGGGACCAGACCACGGCCGTCTCGGCGCCGCCCAGCGGGTTCACCTACGGCCGGGAATATTCCCGGCAGCAGATCGACAGCGGTCTGGTGCTGCACGTCGACAGCGAAGGCCACGGATCGCACGTGGCCGGCATCGCGGCCGGTGACGGCTCTTCGCTGGCGGAGGAGACCTACCGGGGCGTGGCGCCGGAAGCCGACTTGATCGTGGTCCGCAACTACGGGGACGACATCTTCTACTACGGCGGGGGCGCGACGCCCTACGGCACCTCGGCCACGACCGTGGGCACCATTGACGCCCTCACCTATCTTCTCCAGAAAGCGCAAGCCCTCGGGCGTCCGTTGGTGGTCAATCTGAGCCAGGGAACCAGCATGGGGCCCCACGACGGCACCACGCTGTTCGAAGCGGCGGTCGATGAGCTGGTTCGGAGTCAGGGGCTGATCCTGTGCGTGGCGGCCGGCAACGATCAGGCCCGCAGTTGGCACGGACGGATCCAGGTGGGAAGCGCGCCGGGTCGGTTCGCCATCGAGCACGACGGAAGCCAACAGCGCGAATCGGTGATCCTGTTCGAGTGCTGGTACGAAGCGGGAGACCTCTTCTCCTGGGAGATCGAATCGCCCGGGGCCGCCCGCGTCGCGATCGGATCGAACGTCTCGCCTGCGGGTGGTCTGGCGCTGGGGCTGGCGGCGCTGCCCGATTCGGTCTGCTACTGGACCACACCGTCGCATCCGGTCAACGGACAGGGGTACGGCTACTTCTGTCTGCTCAACCGGCCCAACGGCGTCACTGCCGGTACCTGGACGGTGTACGCCCACCCCGAAAACGCGCTGCCGCAAGGGGGCGCGGTCGATCTGTACTGCGAGCGCAACCAGTACGGCCTGCGGGTGGTCGAAGGGGTGACCACGATCTCCAACGTGGGGATGCCCGGGTCGGCCACCGAGGCGATCAGCGTGGCCTCCTACAACACCAAGCTGCAGTGGCAGGGCCAGGACGGCTGGCACACCATCGCGCAGCTCGGGGTGTCGGAGAATCCGCTGGGGGCCATCAGCACCTTCAGCGCGCAGGGCCCGCGCCGCGACGGCGTGCGCAAGCCCGACCTCGCCGCGCCGGGTCAGATCATCGCCTCGGCCAAGGCCAAGGGCTACCGCACCGATCCGGGCTTCAACGATCCGGACGGCAGGCACACGTACCTGTTGGGCACCTCGATGGCGAGTCCCCACGTGGCCGGAACGATCGCGCTGATGCTGGAGAAGGATCCCACGCTCGGGCCCGCCGAGGTGAAGTCGATTCTGCAGCAGGCCGCGCGCCAGGACACCTACACGGGCCCCGTTCCCAACGACATCTTCGGATCCGGCAAGCTGGACGCCAAGGCGGCCGTCGACGCGGTCGAAGGGCAGGTCGAGTGCGCCACCCGGCCCGGCGACGCCAACGGCGACGACGTGGTCGACGTCTTCGACCTGGTGGCGACGGTCAACGACATCATCGCGCGCACGCCGCTCGCGCGGGCGGCCCAGGCGTGCGCCGACGTCAACGGCGACCGCGCGCTCAACGTGCAGGATCTGACGCTCATCGCCGGGCTCATCCTGGGCACGGGGACCGGGGACGGCGCGCCATCGCTAGCGGGTGACATCCATTTGCGGACCCCCGCCGCATCGTCCGAAGCCCCCGGCGCGCCCGGGAAGCTCGCTTGGAACGAGCGGTTCGACGAGGACGCCTACCACCTAGAGCTCTCCGGCGTGCCGATCGGTGGTCTGGAGATGGCGTTCATGCTGCCGCGCGGCATGATGGTCGCAGGATCTCCCCGCGTCGTGGGCCTCGACGGCGGCGAGGTGCGGCTGGCGCACCACGAGCGTCTCGGGCAGCATTTCCTGGTGGCGTATGCTCCGGCCGGCGTCCTGGCCGATTCGGATGATGTACTGCACCTGGAGGTTCCGCTGCGCCGCGTCTGGAGCGATCCCCATGGGCCGCAGCCGTTCGACGTGACGCGCCTGATCGTCTCCGATCCGCGCGGGCGCGCGCTCCGCCTGGCCGGCGCGCCGTCGCTGCCCGCCGATCCACCGCCGGAGACATCGGGCGTGGCTGCCTACGTGGCGCGCGCCTGGCCCAATCCGGCGCGTGGCCCGATGACGTTGCGCTACGAGCTGCCGCAGAGCGGGCCCGTGCGCATCGACGTGCACGACGTCACCGGGCGCATCGTGTGCACGCTGTGGGACGGGTGGCAGATGGCGGGTGGACACCTGCTGAAGTGGGACGCCCGCGACCACCACGGCCGCGCCGTGCCGGCCGGGACCTACTTCGCCCGGCTGCAAACCGCTGGCGGCGAGCACAGCCGCAAGATCACGATCACGCGCTAGGTCAACCGCGCAGCCGGTCGGGTCGCGCACTGGCTCGACTGCGCGCCGGTGGAGCTCGCGCGCTAGGTCAAGCGCGCCGCTGCCCTGGCCACGCGCGCCATGCCCGCGCGGATCCTCTCGATCGACGAGGCGTAGGAAAAGCGCAGGTACGGACGCTTGGTCCCGAAGCCCTCGCCGGGCACCACCGCCACGTGTCCCTGCTCCAGAAGATAGGTGGCCAGATCGACGCCCGAGCTCATCGGGCGTCCGTTGGCGCTGCGGCCGACGTAGGCGCTCCAGTCGGGGAACAGATAGAATGCGCCCCGCGGCTTGGTGCAGACCAGATCGGGGATCTCCTGCATCAGGTCGTACATCATGTTCCGGCGCTCCTCGAACGCCCGGCGCATCGTCTCGATCGGCTCCTGATCGCCTTCCAGCGCGGCCAGGGCGGCCTTCTGCGCGATCGAGTTGGCGTTGGACGTGCTATGGCCCTGCAGCTTGGCCATCGCCTTGATGACCTCTGCCGGACCGGCGGCGTAGCCGATGCGCCAGCCGGTCATCGCGTAGGCCTTCGAGACGCCGTTGATCACGAGGCACCGTTCCTTCCACGCCTTGTCGAGCGCGGCGAAGCTGGTGAAGGAGGCCCCATCGTAGATCAGCTTCTCGTATATCTCATCGCTGATGACGAAGACACCCGCCTTGGCCAACACCTCGGCCAGCCCCTCCATCTCCTCGCGGGAGTAGAGGGCGCCGGTCGGGTTGCTGGGGCTGTTGAAGATGATCGCCTTGGCGCCCTGTTTCCCCACGGCGGCCTCGAGCTGCTCGGGCGTCACCTTGAAGCCGCTCTCGGGCCCGGCCTCCACCAGAACGGCCTGTGCGCCGGCCAACGCGATCTGCGGCTCGTAGGAGACCCAGCAGGGGCTGGGCACGAGGACGCGGTCGCCCGGACCGAAAAGCGCCATGGCCGCATTGTAGATGGCCTGCTTGGCGCCGCACGTGACGAGGATCTCCTCGGGGACGTAGTCGAGGCCGTTGTCCTTCTTCAGCTTCGCGCACACCGCCTCGCGCAGCTCGGGGATGCCGGGATTGGGGGTGTAGTGAGTGAAGTTCTCCGCGAGGGCATCGATGGCGGCCTGCTTGATCGCCTCGGGGGTGGAAAAGTCGGGCTCGCCGACGCTGAAGTCGACGACATCGATGTTGTCTTTCACCATGGCCTTGGCCTTGGCACTGACCGCCAGGGTGACCGACGGTTTCACCCCGCCCATTCGCTCTGCCAGCATGACCACCTCCGCTGCCGCGCGCCGCCATATCGGCGCGTACATGACGTCTCCTCGCCTTCCCAGACGAGCAGGCGATTGTAACGCCCCGGGCCCGGTCGAATCAATCGGCGCCGGCGCTCCCGGCAGGGCATGGCATGATCTGGCATCGACGCCGTGGGTCCCGGCGACGCGCAGCGCGCCCCCGCGGGGATGGCCGGGGCGCGGGCGATCAGCGGTGGGGCACTCCCGACCGTCGCGGCGCGGCTTCCCACCAGCAGATCAGCTCGCGGTCGAAGTAATCGTCCAAACCGGCCGAACGGGGCGTGACGCGCACCGCGAAGCCGAAGTGGCCGCTGGTGTGACAGCTAATGATCCCGGTGTACTCGTGATGGCTCCCGTTGGAGCCGGCCAGCGTCATCAGGGCGCTGCGCCCGGAGCGGATGTTGCCTTCCTCGAGGTTGCCGTAGAAGACCTCCAGCTTCACATCCTGGGGCGTCAGCTCACCCAGATCGACCCGGACGCGGGTGAGCAGACGGTCGCCCACGGCCAGATCGACGCCCGAGTCAGTCTGGACGTCCAGGATGCGCACCCCCGACCAGCGTGCGCGCACGTGGCTCTTCCAGGCCGAGATCTCGCGCGCCCGCTGCATATCGTTGGCCGCCAGCCAGTTCCAGTTGAGCAGCGAGGAGATGTAGTAGAGGCGGGTGTATTCTTCCGCCGCGCGGTTCATGTTGAATTTGGGGCAGATGGTCATCATCGAGGCCTTGATCTTGCGAATCCAATCGCGGGGCAGATCGTCTGGACCGCGATTGTAGAAGAGCGGGATGACCTCCTCCTCGAGAAGCCCGTAGAGCGACTCGCTCTCGACCTCGTCCTGATGCTGCTGATCGGGATAGACGTCGCCGTTGCCGATCGCCCAGCCGTTTTCGCCGTCGAAGGCCTCGCACCACCAGCCGTCGAGGATCGAGAGGTTGAGTCCGCCGTTGACGACGACCTTCATGCCGCTCGTCCCGCTGGCCTCCAGCGGCCGGCGCGGCGTGTTGAGCCAGATATCGACGCCCTGCACCATGGTGCGGGCCAGGTCCATGTCGTAGTCCTCGAGGAAGACGATCCGGCGACGGAACTCGGGCAGCTTGGCGATGCGGATGATCTCGCGGATCAGCTCTTTGCCCGGCTGGTCCTTGGGATGCGCCTTGCCGGCGAAGATGAACTGCAAGGGTCGGTTCTGGGCGTTGACGATCCGCTCGAAGCGACTCATGTTGCGGAAGAGCAACAGCGCGCGCTTGTAGGTGGCGAAGCGCCGGGCGAATCCGATCGTCAGCGCCTCGGGGTCGAGCGCCTCCTCCGATTGGCGGATCAGCGTGCCGTGCGCGCCGCGCCGCTCGAGCTGCTCCTTCAGCCGCCGGCGGGCCTCGGCCACCAGGCGCGTGCGCAGCCGCTCGCGGGCGCGCCACAGCTCGGCGGGCGGAATGGCGTTGACCCGTTGCCACACCTCTTGGGCCACCGGGTTCTCCAGCCACTCGGGCCCCAGGTAGCGATCGAAAAGGCGGGCCGTCTCGTCGCTGTACCAGGAAGGCAGATGCACCCCGTTGGTCACCGAGCCGATCGGGATCTCATCCAGCGGCGTGTTGGGCCACAGCCCGCGCCACATCGATCGCGCCACCTCGCCGTGCAGCTTGCTCACCCCATTGCGGAACGTGGAGAGGCGCAGCGCCAGCGCCGTCATGTTGAAGTGCTCGGCCGGATCTTCGGGCCGGACGCGGCCCAGGCCGAGGAGCTTCTCCTCCGGCACATTCATCCGGCGGCAGAAGGGGCGCAGGTACCGGGCGGCCAGCTCGGGTGGGAACACGTCATGGCCCGCCGGCACCGGCGTGTGGGTGGTGAAGACGTTGCTGGAGGCGACAATCTCCTGCGCCGCCTCGAAGCCGAGGCCGCTGCGCTCCATCAGGATCGCCAGACGCTCCAGCGTGAGGAACGCCGAATGACCCTCGTTCAGGTGGCAGACCGTGGGGGAGACGTCGACGGTCTCGAGGGCCCGGATGCCACCCGCGCCGAGCAGGATCTCCTGGCGGATGCGGGTGTCCAGGTCGGCGTCGTACAGCCGCTCGGTGATCCGCCGGTCCTCGGGATCGTTTTCGCTGATGTCGGTGTCCAGCAGGAAGAGCGGAACGCGACCAACCTGGACGCGCCACAGGCGGGCGAGCACGTTGCGGTCGGCCACCTCGACCTGGATCAGCTCGGGCGCCCCGTCCTGGCGGCGCACCACGCGCATCGGCAGACCCGAGAAGTGGATCTCGTGGTAGATCTCCCGCTGCATGCCGTCCTGGTCCAGCTCCTGGTGGAAGTAGCCGCGCCGGTAGAGCAGCCCGACGCCCACCATCGGCAGCCCCAGCTCGGAGGCCGATTTCAGGTGGTCGCCGGCCAGCACGCCCAGCCCACCGGCGTAGAAGGGAAACGACTCGTGCAGGCCGAACTCGGCCGAGAAATACGCGATGCGGCTCTCCTGCGCCTCGGTGTGCACCTCCGAGTACCAGGTGGGGTGCTCCATGTAGCGGCGCAGGTTCTCCTCGACGCGGTCCATGTGGGCGAGGAATGTTTCGCGAGCGGCCAGGTCGTTCAGGCGTTCCTGATCGACCAGACCGAGCAGGGCGACGGGGTTGTGGCGGCACTGGCGCCACAGGTCCGGATCGATGCGCCGGAAGAGGGCCACCGCCTCGGGATTCCACGTCCACCAGAGGTTGAGGGCAATGTCCATCAGCGGCCGGATGCGATCGGGTAGCGTTGGCCGGACACGAAACTTCTGAATCGTCCTCATGGCACCTGCCTGTTCGTTACCTCTGAGCTGGGTTGCAGCGACAGTCCGCCCAGGACGGCTGTTCAGCATGCGACGCGACGAGAAAGGATACGCCAGAATGGCGGTCGCCGTCAGCCTCCTTCGCAACCCCAAGACTTCTCTACCATTGGGGCACTCCCCTTCCCTGAGGATCGTCGATCCGACAAGGATTCTTGATAGACAGCCCCCCGGGGCCGGGGTTCCCGCGTGTTTCGCGACGACGGCGGCGGAAGGGGCGCACCGTTCGGCCATGTACACTTCGGCCCGGCCTGGGCCCGGCGCCCCCCGGGGCAACTCTTGGCGCCCGAGCGCTTTGAACTGGCCGCCGGGCCCCACTTCTGGCACAATTGGCGGCTACGGATCGCCGCCCGCCCACGGTTTGGGGTTCGGGAAAGGCCGCCTGCGGGGCTCGACCGGCAGCGCGGCCAGGGGATCCGTGCGGGTGGATTCACCATGTGGTTGAAGATGTCGGCAAACAGGGGGAACGGCGTATGGCGGAAGGGCGGAAACTGACGAAACAGGAACTCGAGGCCAAGGCTGCCCAACCGGGCATCGACGCGATGAAGATGCATCCCTACTACCAGGGCAAGGTAGAAGTGGTGCCCAAGTGCGTCGTGAGGGATTTCCAGGACTTCGCCATCTGGTACACGCCCGGAGTGGCCAAGCCGTGCCTCGACATCAAGGAGCATCCCGAGACGGTCTTCAAGCACACCAACAAGTCCAACTTCGTGGCCGTCATCTCCGACGGCACCCGTGTGCTGGGCTTGGGCGACATCGGCCCCGAGGCCGGCATGCCGGTCATGGAAGGCAAGGCCCTGCTCTTCAAGTATCTGGGCGGTGTCGATGCGTTTCCGATCTGCCTCGATACGAAGGATCCGGACAAGATCATCGAGATCAGCCTGGCGCTGCAGCCCACCTTCGGCGGATTCAACCTCGAAGACCTCTCGCAGCCGAAGTGTTTCCACATCCTCGACACGCTGCGCGAGAAGGCGCACATCCCGGTGTGGCACGATGACCAGCAGGGCACCGCGGCGATCATCCACGCCGGTCTGGTCAACTCGGTCAAGTTCGTCGGCAAGGACCTCGACAAGGTCAAGATCGTGCTGATCGGCGCCGGGGCGGCCAACATCCGCGCCGCGCACGTCATGCACACCGGCGGCGTGCCGTGGGAGAACATGATCCTGCTCGACTCGAAGGGCACGCTCCACAAGGGCCGCACCGAGCTGCAGGACGGCTTCAAGGAGAAGTGGGAGATGTGCCGCCTGACCAACGGCGATAACGTGGTCGGCGACATCGAAGCGGCCATGCGCGGAGCGGACGTGGTCATCGGCGCCTCGAAGCCCGGCCCGGGCATCATCAAGCCCGAGTGGGTGACGCAGATGGCCAAGGATCCGATCGTCATGCCTTGCGCCAATCCGGTGCCCGAGATCTGGCCGTGGGAGGCGAAAGAGGCGGGCGCCGCGATCGTGGCCACTGGCCGCAGCGACTTTCCCAACCAGGTCAACAACTCGCTCGGATTCCCGGGCATCTTCCGCGGCACGCTGGATGTGATGGCCACCACCATCACCGACGAGATGTGCATTGCCGCGGCGCTCGAGCTGGCCAAGGTGGCCGAGGACAAGGGCCTGACGCCCGACTACATCATCCCGTCGATGGACGAGTGGGAAGTCTTCCCGCGCGAGGCGGTGGCCGTGGGCCTGAAGGCGATCGAGCAGGGCGTCGCGCGCATCACCGCGACCCGCGAGGAGCTGATGGCCACGGCCGAGGCGACCATCAGGCGGGCGCGCGAGGAAACCCACCTGTTGATGAAGGAAGGTATCATCAAGCCGTACGTGGAGGAGTAGACGGCCGGCAACCCGGCAGCGAGTCGAGAGCGGCTATTCGCGAGGCGTCCCGCGGCGCGGGGCCCCTTTGCGCGCTCGGGTCGTCGACTGCGGGCAAGCCGGCGGCGGTCGGGCATCCCGACCCGCTCCAACGCCCTCCCGCATACAACAGGTAGTGCTCGCAGGCCATGTCGCTCAGGAACGACACCTCCGAGAGCCAGCGCACGCGCCTGCGGGCCGCGGCGATCTCCAACGGCCCCCGGGGAGGACGGAGAGATCTGTCGGCGGAGGTCTCGCGAAACGTGAGCCGGCGCGAATGGATGGGCGAGCCCTGGATGTTCAGCAGCACCTCGGGTCCCACGACGCGCAGATCGAACCGCTCGGGGTTGCGGCCGAAGAACGTGCGCTCGAAAAGCGTGAAGCGGCTCATGGTGATCGCTTCGAAGCTCCCCTCGAGCCGGCCCAGGAAGCTCAGGGTGAGGTCCAGGTCCTGGTCGGTGCTGGTCGGCAGTCCAAAGATCAGCATGAGCAGGTTCGAGATGCCCGCCTGGGCTCCGTGGCGGATTATCTCCTCCACGACGGGGACCCGCGTGCCCTTGTCGCACGCGTCCAGCAGACGCTGCGAGCCGCTCTCGATGCCCCAACTGATCCAGCAGCAGCCTGCGCGCGCGAGGGTCTCCAGGCGGCGCGCGGTCCAGCTTCCGACGGGACGCCCCATGACGTGAAAGCGAATCCGCAGGCCCCGATCGAGCAGTCCCCACGCGAGCTGTTCCAGGTCCCCCGCTCCCACGTACTGGTCGGCGAGATAGAAGTGGTCCGCGCCGTGACGGGCGGAGAGCTCCGCGAGCTCGTCGATGAACGCATCCACCCGCTTGCGGCGATAGGATGAGAAGGACAGGTTGTGGGCGCAGAAACGGCACCGCCGCCAGACGCAGCCTCGCGAGTAGACGATCGGAAGCACCGGCTCGGGATTGAAGTAGCTCGCAAGGGGCAGGTCGGAGAAATCCGGCGGCAAGGCGCAGCGCAGGGAGAGGATCCGGCCGGGCGCGTTGTGACGGCAACCGCCTGCGTCGCGCCACACGAGGCTTGGAACCTGGGCGAGGGGCGCGTGGCGGCACAGCGCCTCCCAGGCCGCTTCTCCTTCGCCGATCACGATAGCGTCGACGTAGGGACAGGCGCGCAGGATCTCGCGCTCCCGCAGCGCCGACATGGCCGCGCCGCCCAGGACGATGCGCGGCCGGCCGGAGGCGTACGCGGTCCGAGGGGCGGGCGCGGCCGCGGCGATGGCCTTCGCGATCGCCAGGGCGAAGGGGAGCTGTTCCAGAAAGACCACCGAGATGCCGACCAGGGCCGGGTCGTGCCGCAGGACCCGGTCCACCTGAGCGGTCGTCCACTGCTCGACGGCGGGCGGTGCCTCATTGGTTTCCACGTAGCGCGCGGCATCAGACGACAACTGCGCCAGAAGGCCGCGCAGTCCCACGAGGTCGGTCTGGAGCCGACGGTAGCCGGCTTGGTCGAAGAAGGTGTCCCGGGCCGATCGGCAGTACTTCGCGACGGCCGCACCGCGCGGATCCCGGGAGGCCCACGCGCGCCACGTCTCGACATTCAGATCGAGTGTCCGCAGGCGAGCATCGGGAACGGCGCTTCGAACGTGGGCCGCCAGCGCGGCGACGCCCAGCGGGACGTAGGTTGGACTCGCCAGGGGAGGAAAGAGCAGAACGGCGCGCATGGACACCCTCGGGATCGAGTGGACGTGAGATTGGTTCGACGTGAGCGCGCGGCATCAAAGCGCCGCGCTGCGTCTACTTCCCCCAGGAGCCGATGGGCCGTGCGGGCGGGCGCCCGCGCTCAACTCTTCTTCGATGTCATCGCGACAAAACTGCTGATGCGGCGCTTGACGTCGGTGCTCTTGCATTTGGGACACGTGACCCGCTGCCGATCATGGTCGCTGATGCTCATGGTCACCGCAAACCTCTTGTTGCACTTCCCACAGGTGTACTCGTAGGTCGGCATCTCCATACCCTCACCGTTGAGAGCCAAAGAAAACCGCTCGCGCCGGGCCGAGAAAGCGGCCGGTCATCCGCGCGGGAGAAGCCTAGCACGAAAGCCCCGTCTTGGGGAGGTGCGCCACGAGCGCCCCGCGGCGAGGACTCGGGAGGTCCGGAACTGCCTATGTCGATATGCATATCAATTGCGTTTTTGGAGGCAGGGTCTGCGGGCGCGTTGGAGCAATCGGCACCGATCGCTTCAGCGTCCAGCCGCCGACAAAGTCCGAGGGTGGATGCGACCTCATCGCGGAGGGCTGCAGCACGAAACAGGTCGCGCAAACGCTCCACCTCAGCGAGCACACGGTGAACCGGCATCGAGTGCGGATCATGGACCGGCTGGGGCTGCGGACGGTGGCCGAGCTGACCAAGTACGCCGTGCGAGAAGGCTTGACGCCTCTCGACTGAGTCACGCCTCCGGCGTTTGCCTTGACGACCCCGCCGACCCTCGCCGTCGATCTCCCGAGCACCGACGGCCTACTGCCTGCCGTCTATCGTACGCGGTAGACGATGACCTCCATCAGGGCGGCCCCCTCGCCCGCGCCGTCGTCCAGGCGTGTCCCGCCCGCGAATTGGGCCACCATGGCATCGGTGTAACCCTTGACGACCACGGCACGATCGGGCGCCACGAAGAAGATCCCGTCGTTGCGTCCGTCGCCCGGCACGCGCACGGAGACCTGCCGGATGAACACCCCCGCGGGGTCGAACACGTCGAACGTGGCCAGGACGCCCGCGGCCTGTTCGCGCACTCCACGCGAGGTCAAGACCCACAGCGTGCCGTCGGCGTGTACGCGCAGGCCCCGCTGCATGTAGAGAATGACCGGCTCGAAATCGGACGGCTTGACCTCGACCTCGACGGGCGCGTTGGCGTAGATCGCCTTCACGTAGTCGGTGAACTCCTGGCATTCGGCGGGCGTGCGCCGCACCGGGTCGTAGGCGCGCTCGATCACGCGCACCAAGGGCCCGATTGGGTCGAAGACGTGCACCTCGTAACGATCGAGGTACGGAGCGGCGTAGACGTGCTGATCGGCGCCGATGTCGGCGTTCCACCAGAAGCCGGCCAGGTGCTTCAGCTCGTCGAACACGAATGCGTCGAAGACGATGAGATTGGACCGTTCGCAGTAGCGCGCGCGTTGCCGGCCGGTCTCGTCGAAGCGGGCCAGAAAGTTCGTCTGCAGCAGGGTGCCCGGCTCCTCGCCCGGTGACTGGACGAACCCCGAGAGAGCCACCAGGTCTCCGCGGGCGAACGCGCCGAACGTCTGGCAGAAGCCCCCGTGGCTGGTCCCTTCGCCGCCGACGCGCATCGACCCTGCCGGCCGGCCGTCGCGTTCGACGAAGATCAGTTTGCCCGGCATCTCCTGCAACGCGCCCACCCGCCCGTCGTCGAGCAGGATGAGGTCGCGCGGCCCCCGGATCTCACCGGGTCCTTCGCCCTCGCCGAACAGCGTGCGCAGCCGTGCGCCGTCGGGGTCGTACACGTGGACCTCGGAGAGCTGGCCGTCCATGACATACAGATTGCCCCTCTCGTCGGCGCGCACGCGCGTCACGAGACCAAAGAAGATGTCGTCATCTTCGCCGCCCACGCGCCACAGCTCCTCCAGCTCGAGCGTCCGGACGCCATCACGGGGGGCGACGCCGTTGCGCACGTGCGGCACGCCGTCGACGATCGCCGTCTCCGCCCAGGCCCCCGGTTGGAGGGAGGCAAGCAGCAGCAAGGAAGGCAGATACGCGTGCATCTTCCGTGGCTGCGCGCGGCACTTCAGGCCCTGTGGATGATACATAGGAGACCCCTCTCATCGCGCCGCACCGGGTCGTAGGCTCGCTCCCGTTGCGAAGCCGTGCCGGTGTGCATGCATCGGGCGACAACGACATCCTTATCGTCGCCCAAGCATTCGACGGAATCCATCTCCATCGGGTTCCATCCGAGGGGGCGGCTCGGGGGCATGGGGAGAGGTCGTGAGCCGTCGGCGGGCGAAACGGATGCCTCGGCCCACCCTTCGGTTGACGCTGCGTCCGACCGGCCGCTAGGCTGATAGTGGACGTGTTCGAAGCATCATCCGCAGCCGCTCACACCGGGGGGAGGGTTCTCTCATGTCACGCCGCTTCTTGAGCGCATGTGTCTGCATCACGGGGCTTGTGTTCGGATCGGGATTGTCCGCCGTCTCGGCCCAGCAGCTCTTCGTGGGGCTGGAGACCTCCTCGCCGCCGCCGACCCGGACGACGGATTTGACGGGGTTTCCCAACGTCACCTGGCAGGATCACTTCTCCTTCGAGGTCAGCGGCGCGGCGGCCACCCCGGAGGGAACCCTCTATCTGTGCAACGGTCCTTTCACCACCCGTCTCTACGAGTCGACGCTGGCAGGTCCGCCCCAGCTTCTCGCCACGATCAGCGAGGACATGAGCGCGCTGGCCTTCGGGCGCGGGACGCTGTGGGGCTACTCGAACTACGCCGACCCCAAGGGCATCTACGCCATCGATCCGGCGACCGGGGAGGCCACGCTCGTGCTGGACGTACACACAGGCACGAGCTACCGATTCTTCGCGCTGGACTACAATCCAGTCGACGACAAGCTCTACGGCTACACCGAGTACGGCACCACCGGCCTCTACCGCATCGACATCGACACCGGCGAGATGACCTTCATCGTGGGACGCATTCCCGCCGCCAACGGACAGGGGAGAGCCCTGGCGGTGGGCAATCACACCGTCTATCTCACGGCGACGCGGGGCGATGAGAACATCCCCTGCTTCGCCTACGACCTCGCGCAGGGCGTAGGGGGGCAATGGATCGGATTCACGAATCCTTATCCCACGTATCACTCCACCGGAGGCGCGGCATGGATTCCCGACCCGACGGCGGACGTCGGTGCACAGGCCCCGCCAGGCGAGGGGGCCCGGCTGCACCTCGCCGCGCCGCGTCCGAATCCGGCGTCCGGGGGCACGTGGATCTCGTTCATCCTCGCGGCCGCCCAGCCGACGCGGGTTGAGATCCTGGACCCGAGCGGGCGATGGATGGCCACGCTGGCCGAGGGGCCCCTGCCCGCGGGGCGTCACGCGCTGCGCTGGGATGCTTGCGACGCCCACGGGCGGCCGTTGTCTCCGGGCGTCTACTTGGCCCGGGTGACGTCGGCCGGTCAGACGGCGGTGCGCACGGTCACGCTCGTACGGTAGCTCCTGAGCCGGTCTCCAGCCCAACGGCGTTGCGGGCCGGGCAGTTGCCCGCGGCGCGCGGCTGTGCCACCATCCACGGCCAAGATGTTCAAACAGCGACTCCAAAGGTGGCTGCTGCTGGCCTGCGGTTTCCTGTCCCTCGGGCTGGGGGCCGCCGGCGTGTTCGTTCCGCTGCTTCCAACCACGCCCTTCCTGCTGCTGGCCTCGGCCTGCTTCCTGCGCAGCTCGAACCGGCTGCATCGCTGGCTGCTGCATCACCGTTGGTTCGGCAGCTACATCCGCAACTACCGGGATTACAAGGCCACGACGCACAGGGCCAAGGTGATTGCCCTGATCCTACTCTGGGGCAGCATAGGCTACGCCGCCCTGTTCGTGGCACAGAGCCTTTGGTTGCGTCTGCTGCTATTGGTGATTGCCGTAGGGGTGACGATCCACCTCGTGCGCTTGCAGACTCTGACGCCCGAGATGGTCACCCGTCCGGTTACGCCAGAGCACCCGACCGACTCCGGCACCGGCGGAGCGGTTGCGGACTCGGATCCATCGGAGCTCGCTGAGCGGTCGTCGCGTGTGACCGGGGATCCTCCCCAGTCCACCCGGTGAAGGAGCTTCGAGCCGGTCTGCCGCTCACCCACCGGCGCTGCGGCGCCCACCGCCGTCGCGCGTCTCCAGAAGGCCGTGGAACTCTCGCCGCGCGGCCCGCGTACAGGTTTCCGGTGGGAGGAGAGTGGACTCGGGGACGTGGCATGGCGGGCATCCTCACCCAGACCCTCGGCCGCACCCCCCGGCGATCGCTGGGCGGACGTGCGCTCGCGTGTCTTTGCACGCTGACCTGGATCGGACTCTCGGTCTCGACCGCGCACGCCGAAAACCTCCCCGAGCTCGATGCTCAGGAGCTGACCCAACGGCTGGCGGCACTCGCGGAGAGTGTCCACTACGGCGGCTTGATGGTCGCGAGCGGGGACACGTTGCGCCAGTCGGTCGTGGTCATCGCCGGCTCGCTGGACATCCAGAGCGGGGGGGCGCTTGCCGGGGACGCCTGGATCGTCAACGGGCGACTCATTCTGACCGGCCGCGCCGCGGTGCTGGGCTCCCTGGATCTGGTCAACAGCGAGACGTACCTGTCCCACGAGGCCCGCATCACCGGGCCGGTTCGCCGTTACCGCTGCGAGTGCAAGCTGGACGGCGGGGTCTTCGATCGCGAGCAGCGCGTGCTCTTCGTCGAGGAACGCGATCCGCGGGCCGTGCACACGCAGTTCACGCTCGGGGACGTGCACGTGAATCGGGTCGACTACGCCGTGGTCAAGCTGGGTCTCGAGCGCAGGAACCCCCGCGCGCGGGAGCCCTATACGCGCAGCCGCGCGATGCTGCACGTGCCCTGGCGTCGGAACGACCGGGGCTTCCTGGGCTTCGATCTTTCCCTGGCGATCCCGATCGCCGGGGAACGGGCCGACCTGGAGGTCAGCGGTTTCAAAGAGACCACCACCCGTGATGACTGGCAGCTCTCGCAAGGCGAGAGCTCCGCGGCTCTCCTCCTGGGAGGTACCGACCTGTGCGACTACTACGAGCGACAGGGCGGCCGCCTCGGGGTGCGGTGGCGGATCCAGGACGAGGTCGAGACCGATCTGGCGATCGGCCTGCAGCGTGACCTCAGCCTGCAGCGAACCGGCACGCCCTCGTTCCTCTATCCCCACCGATCGCTGCCGGAGAATCCCTCCATCGACGACGGCGAGCGGCTGCTGCTGAGAGCGGGGATGACCCTGGACACCCGGTACGACGCCGACCGACCCCGCAACGCCTGGCGGATCCAGGGTGTTCTCGAAAGGGGGTGGGCCGCGGGCCCGGGGGATTTCCGGTACCTGACGTTCACGGCCGACGTCCGGCGTTACACGGCCCTTCCCTTCGGGCTGCTGTGGGCGCAGCGGGCCCGAGTCTACTCCGGGTACGAACGAATGCCGCGACAGCTCACCGCGACGCTTCACGGGGTCGGCGGTGTGCGCGGCGTGGAGGATCGGCCGTTCGATCCGCACCGGGGCGATCGACTCGCGTTGCTGTCGACCGAGCTGCGTGCACCGTTGCCGCGCTGGCCCGTCCTGCGCTGGATCTTCACCCGACCCGAGCTGATGCTGTTCGCCGACGTCGGCCTGGTGACCACGGCGACGAACCCCGAGGCGCCGCTGGGCTTTCTCGACGCGCCGCTGCGCGATTGGCGCAAGGGCGCGGGGATCGGGATCGGCGGGGAGTCCTTCTTGCCCTACATCGGTCTGATTCTTGCACGCGACCTCGACCAGGAGCGCGACGGCATGCGGATCATCCTGCGGGCGCAGAGGTCCTTCTGATGGCTGCCGAACCGCCGATCCTCCACGTCGAGGCGCTGCAGAAGCGCTACGGGGCCGTCACCGCGCTGCAGGGCCTCGACCTGCGGCTCGACCGGCCCGGCGTCTACGGGTTCCTGGGGCCCAACGGGGCCGGCAAGACGACCGCATTCAAGACCGTCGCCGGACTTCTGCGGCCGACCTCCGGACGGGTGCGAATCGGTGGGGCCGATGTGCACGTGGAGCCGCGCGAGGCGTTGCGTCACCTGGGCGTGCAGTTCGATGCGCCGGCCTTCTATCCCTATCTGAGTGGTCGCGACAACCTGCAGGTGATCGCCCACTGGCTGGGCCGCAGGCTCGAGATGCGCATCGATGCGCTGCTCGAGCGGGTCGGTCTGGGCGGCGCTGCCGACCGTCGGGTCCAGGAGTACTCCTGGGGGATGAAGCAGCGTCTGGGGCTGGCCGCCACGCTGCTCTCCGATCCGCAGCTCCTGCTGCTGGACGAGCCCACCAACGGGCTCGACCCGGCGGGGATCGCCGACATCCGCCGGCTGCTGCCGCGCATGGCGCACGAAGAGGGACGCACCATCCTGCTCGCCTCCCACCGCATGGGCGAGGTGGAACAGGTGTGCGATCACGTGACCATCATCCACCACGGGGCCGTGGTGGCCGCGGGCGAGCCGGCCGTCCTCATTGCCGGCGAGGGCGCGATCGAGATCCGCACACCCGACGCCGCCAGGGCCGCCGAGCTGGTGCGGTCGGCTGCGCCCGAGGCGACGATCGAGCGCCTGTCGGGCGACCGGCTGGGCGTCCGCGGGGCGGCAATGACGCCCGCGGCGCTCAACCGGCGGTTGCTCGAGGGGGGCGTGGAGGTCGAAGAGATCGTCCGCCGCGGCGAGTCGCTCGAGGACCTCTTCTTCCGACTGACGGGAGGGCGCAGCCGTGGGTAGGTCGGCGGGCGGACATTCGGGACGCGCGGGCGCCGGCGTGGGCCGCGTGCTGGCCGCTGAGTGGCTCAAGATGCGCCGGCGGCGCACGACGTGGGCGCTGCCGGCGCTGCTCCTGATCATCACGCTCGTGACCTTCTTCGGGGTCGATCAGGCCGCCCGCCGGCAATGGATCGGCGAGCCCAACGGGTTCAACGTCGCGTCCGGCGCGCTGCACGTGCTGCTCAACGTGGTGCTGCTCCTGGTCGTCGTCACGACCTGCTTCCACGTCGCGCGGGAATTCTCCTGGGGCACGGTCAAGTCGGTCTTCATCCGGCCCCTTACCCGCGAGGGGTGGTTCCTGGCCAAGCTCGTGAGCGCCTGGGCGGTGGCCTCGGTCCTGCTGCTGCTGGCGGCCGCGGTCGTCCTGCTCCTGGGCGGTGTCACCCACGGGTACGCGGACCTGATGGAGAAGGCGTACCTGCTGCACAGCGCGGGCAGTCTGGGGGGGCGCCTGGCGCTGACGATCCTGCTCACGCTGTGGGGCCTCTGGGCCGCCGCGGCGGTCACCGCGGCGCTCGCGGCGCTCCTCGGCCACCCGGGCGGCGCCCTCGCCACGGCGCTCGGCCTCGGCGTCGCCATGGCCGTGCTGTCGATTCTTCCCAGCACGGCGCCGCTTCTGCTGTCCACCTATCTCTCCCTGCCGTGGGAGCAGATGATCGCCATGTCGAAGGGGGTGCCGCTGCCCTACACGTGGGGATCGGTCGTGTGGCGAACGCTGCTGGGGGCGGGCGCCTGGCTGGCGGCCGCTACGCTGGTGGGATTGCTCATCGTACGAAGGAAGGAGATGCGATCCTGATGTCTCATGCACCGTCCACGCGCGCACCGAGCGCCGTCTTCACCCTGGCGGCCTTGCTCATCCTGCTGTCGTCGGTGGGCGTCGCGGCCGGCGACGAGGTCCACTTCCGCCTCTCAACGCTGAGCGTGCCCGACGATCTGAAGGCGCTCGTGACCGAAGACCTGAACGAGGACGGCCTCGAGGACCTCCTGGTGGTGCACACCAAGGGGCTGGAACCCGACGAGACACGCTGGCTGTCGGTGTTCTGGCAGAGCCGTGAAGGGGGCTTCTCCACCGCGCCCGATCGCTCCTGGGAGCTCGACCCCGAGGCGACGCTCGTCGACGTCGGGGACATCGCCGGCGACCGGCGGCCGGAGATCTGCTACTTGGCCCCGACCGAGCTGCGCTACTACGCGCCGGCCGAATCCGGATTCGAGGCCGAGCCGCGCACGCTGTTCGAACTCGAGGGGATGCTGCGCTTCCCGGCCGAGTCGGAAGCGCCCCTGGTCGATTTCGTGCGCGACTGGAACGCCGACGGAATCGACGACATCGCCGTCTTCACGTTCGAAGGCCTGGACCTCTACGTGGGCGACGAGGCGCGCCGCTACGGTCCCCCCGACCGGCTGCGGATCGCTCTGGACACCGACATCTCCCAGCGGCCCACCCCCGGCATGCCGGCCGAGCAGCGGGTGGGGGGCGTGCGGGCCCGGTACACGTTTCCCGATCTGCACCTGGCCGATTTCAACGCCGACGGGCGCGGCGACCTCGTCGCGACGCTCGAGGACCGGGTGACCGCCTACCTGCAGGATGCGTCCGGACACTTCGCCCACGCGCCCGACGCCGACCGGCGCTTCGACGTGCGCACCCAGCAGGAGAAGGTGGAGGACGTGGCGGAGGTGGCGACGCTGGCCCGCGACCTCAACGGCGACGGGTTCGCCGACGCGGTGATCACCAAGCAGGTCTTCAAGGGGCTCTCGAGCGTGCGCGGGGTGTTGAGCATCTTCTGGGGGCGCGCCGCGGGGTACGGTCCCGACGCGGATCAGAAGATCATCTCCGAGGGGACCGCCTCGGTGGGCACGGTCATCAGCGACGTCAACGGCGACGGCCGCCTCGACCTCATCCTGCCCTCGCTCGAGATCAACCTGAAGACCATCATCCGTCTGCTCCTCACGCGCAACCTCCCGGTCAGCTTCAACATCTTCCTGTTGCAGGAGGACGGGCGCTATCCCGAGCGCCCCAACTTCACCAAGGAGGTGAAGTTCAAGATCGACTTCTCGGGAGATCAGGACACCCAGACGATGGATCTCGAAGGCGACTTCAACGGCGACGGCCGCAAAGACTTCGTCTTCGCGACCGATGAGGACGAGATCTCGATCTACCTGGGGGTCGACGACGACGACCGTCTTTTCTCGAAGAAGCCGGTCGCAAAGGTCGAAGCCGAAGCCTACGGCGAGCTCTTCACCCCCGACCTCAACGGCGACGGCCTGTCCGACATGTACATCTACTACCCCGTCAGCAAGGAGCGCAAAGGACGGATCACGGTCCTGATGAATCTGGGTCGTCTCTGATGCGCGCATCCTCTACGCTAGGCCCTAATCAAGCGTGATTCTAAGGCCAATGGGGAGAAAAAGCTCGAAAT
>CAZPGB010000052.1:0-42756 GCA_964585945.1 uncultured bacterium
AGGTGGGTCAGTTCAGAGTAGCAGAGACGGGTCTGTTCTCGTTGGCGGCGAGGACAGGGCCTTGCGGCTGGCGGATCCGGAACAAAGAAAGCGCGTTCACCATCCGAACCATACGGCAGAGAGTGGGGAAATCCGAATACGCCTAAACCATGAGAACACAAGGAGCCGAAGCCATGAGACGACTCATGATCGTTCTCCTCCTGGCCGCATTCGTTGTGCCGGCATCTGCACAAGAACGGCGCGTCACCTTCTGCATCAAGGGCGGGTTGAACATGGCGAGTATGTCCGTCAGCCCCGATTATCCCAATGTGGAAGACGGCAATCTGATGGGCTTTGCCGCCGGTGCAGGGTTGGGCTTCGTCTTCTCGCCGGGAACGAATCTCGAAGTGGACGTGCTCTATGTCCGCAAGGGCACTCACAGCGAGATGGAGGCCCAGGACGGCGGTACCGGTCAGATGGTGACCATGGAGCAGGACACGAAGCTCGACTACATCGTCGTGGCTCCCATGATCCGCCTTGCGATGCAGAGACAGGGCATATCGCCCTACGTACTGGCCGGTGCGGAGATAGGGTGGCTGCAGAGCGCCAAGATCCACGATCCCGATGGCAACAACGGCATGGGGAGCGACGGCGATCTCGGCTATATGTACCGGGACCTGGACTACGGCCTCACATTCGGCGGCGGCATGGAATTCCCCGCCGGGAGCAGTGCCTTCTTCTTCGAGGCGCGCTATGCACTGGGGTTGGCGGAAGTCCAGGCGGAGAAATACTCGTACGCGACCAAGCAGAAGACCCGCGGGGTCTACCTGCTGGGTGGCATGCGTTTCTAGGCCCGGGCGGTGGTCTGAGCACACGTGTTGGGAGCCGCCCGACGGGGGCGGCTCCTGGGCTTTGCGCCCGTTGCAGCGTTCCCGGCGACCGCGCCCGTTGCACCGGCCTGACCGACCTCGCATCGCCCAGGGACCGCGCCCGTTGCAGCGTCGCTAGCGACCGCCCTTCCTCACCTCAACTTTGCACCTTCCGCCATCCCACAGCGTCTCCTGGACGACGAACTCCGCTTGTGGATCGAGCCCCTTAGCCAAGCCCTCCATCGGGTCGAGGCAGTAGAGACGGCAGGGACTGGGCGCGTCCATCTGCTTGGCCAAACCGCACAACATGCACCGGGTGGCTTCCGCTGAAACGGCTCCTCCGTTGGATGTCACCGTCCAATCGGCGCAATCGAGGCAGGCGGACAACGTGGTGAAGACTTCCTCGACCGAGCGGATGCCGAACTGAGCGGCTTTGGCGGCTCCCGTCGCGAGCTGCTCCTCGCGCTTGCGCGCGGTCACCTTCGCCAGCACGCCCTCCTGAGCAAACTGGCGCGTAGCGTCGGCCAGCACGTAGGCGTAGGTTCTTCGTAAGAGCCGGATGAGCTCGTTCTTCTCCACTGTGTAGTTCCTTTCGCGTGCATGCCGTTACCCAAAGCCGGCTACCCGACCGGCGGCGATGCCGGCTCGACCGATTGCCATCTGTCCCCACGATCGGCGGCGCCGGCCCCTACGTCTCTCGGGCACCGGGGCCTGTAGATCCACCTATTCCCCTCGCGTAGTATGTGACCGATCGGAGGCCGGGGCCAGTCTTGGCACAACATGCGTTTCCCCTTGCCGGCCCCTTTGCCGGACACCGCTTGCGCGCACGGAATGAGAGAAGGAGGGTTGACCATGAAAGGCCGCCGTCTCGATACGATGACTTGGCCCGAGGCGGAAGAGTGCCTGCGGGCAGGGCCGCTCGTGGTCGTGCCGGTGGGGGCGCGCACCAAGGAGCACGGCCACCACCTTCCGCTCAACACCGATTGGCTGATGGCGGAGCACCTGACCGAGGTGGTTCTCGAGCGGTGCGATGTGTTGGCCGTTCCCACCCTGCAATACGGCCATTACCCGGCCTTCGTGGACTACCCAGGGTCGGTCAGCCTCGAACGCGAAACGTTCCAGGACGTGGTCGTCAGCATCTGCCGCTGTCTCGCCCGACACGGCGCCGGCTGCTTCTACGTTCTCAACACGGGAATCAGCACCAACCGCTCGTTGGGGCCCGCTCGTTCGGAATTGGCGGCGGAGAAGATCCGCATGGACTACACGGACCTCACGACGCTCGAGGCAGATCTGCCCGCGGAACTCGTGCAACAGGAACGCGGATCGCACGCCGACGAGCTGGAGACTTCCGCAATGCTCTACATCCATCCGGATCGGGTGCAGATGGAACGGGCCCGGCGCGACGACAACCCGCGCCGAGGGCCAGGACCCCTCACGCGTGACCCGGCGTGCGATCAGGGGATCTACTCCGCCACGGGAGTTTGGGGTGATCCAACCCTTGCCACGCCCGAGAAAGGCGCGCGCTGGGTGGGAGCCTTCGTCGATCGTGTGGTGGCGGACATCGAAGCGCTTCAAGCAGGCACCGATCCGAACGGATAGGCGCGGAGGTTGCTGAAACAGAGAGGGTGAGCGAGCTCACGGACTCCAGCGCGATCATGGATGGTTTGCGCACTTTCGGCGCGAAGTGAGGGTTCCTGCGGCTTGTTCCCTGCTGTGCGGCCGGAGAGCCGCGCGACCAGGCCTTGGCGGTTTCCGGCTTCCGGCCGCGCGACCAGGCCTTGGCGGTCTCTATCGAAGTCGTATCATCCTGCGCGTCACACGCTCTTCGTCCAGACGACCCCGCACCCAGTAGACGCCGCCCGGCGTCACATGACCGGCGTCGTCGCGGCCGTCCCAACGAAAGACGTGCCCGCCGGCCCGCAGCGGGGCGTCCACCAGCGTCCGCAGCCGGCGGCCGCTCGCATCGTAGATGTGCAGGCGGGCATGTCCTGCGCGGGGGAGATCCAACCGCAACCTGGCGTCGTCGGATGCGGGGTTGGGTCGCACCGGGTGAAGCTGCAACGTGACCGGGTCGCGACGATCTCCGGCGGCGGAGAAGCCCAGGTTCAGGACCACGTCGTCGACGTACCACCCCTCCTGTGTCACACCGCCGTCGCTCACGAAGGTGAAGCGCAGGCGCGCACTGCCCTGATAGCCGGAGAGGTCGAGCACCTCCTCCTGCCAGTCGTGTGTGCCGCTAAATAGGGGCGTCTCGGCCGGCAAGGGACCGCCCGGCCGCGACAGGTAGGGATACCCGCCCTCGGGCGTGACTTGCTCGAACGGACCGCCGTCGATCGAGATCTCCACCAACCCGCCGTCATAGCAGTAGCCGGGGTAAGCGGCGCTGATCTCCGCATCGATCCAGTGCCAGAAGTTGATCTGCGCGTCGTTGGGCAGAATGAACGGCGAGGATTCCAGGAGCGCGTACAGGTTGTTGCTGTAGGGAGCGGCCCCGAGCCCGCCACACTTCCAGGACAGCGTTCCGCCGTAGGTGTGGTTGCGGTAGGACTCGATGTGCCACTCGTCGCCGTAGCCGGCGCCCGAGGGGTAGTGGGACCAGGTGGCGCCGCCGTCCTCCATGTCTTCGGCGAAGACATCGCCGATGGTGAAGTCGAAGACGTCCGTCCGCGAGTAGCCGCCCGAGCCCTCCATGGTCAGCCACAGCAAAGCGGAGAACGGATTGGGGCACTCCGGGCCGATGGCGATCGGGAAGGGTCCTGCCGTCGCGCTGGCCTGGGCATCCAGCGTGCCGAAGGACACGGGTGTGGGATCACATTCCAGATAGGGGCCGCCGAAGAGGCTGCCCCACACGTCGGCCACGGCCGCCGATCCGCTGTTGGTGACGGTGATGTCCAAGGTGACGTTCTCACCCGGCTCGGGGATGCCGTTGCCGTTGCCGCCCAGATTGTCATCCACGTCGAAGGCCACGACGTCGAGCTGCGGGGCGCCGATCACCAGGGGGAACTCCAGCGTGTCGGGGGGCGCATTGATGGCCAGCCGGAAATCGACCGTATGCTGATCCGGAACCTCCGAGCCGATGGCGAACACGAAGGGTGTCGTGTTGGTCCCCGATCCTCCGCTGGCCGGGATCGTTCCGAACGGGGCCTCCGAGACCGTCACGGTGATGTGCGGATCGTCGGCGAACAGTTGCCCCACCACGCTCTCGGCATCCAGCCCACCGAGATTCTCGAGCGTGACCGTGAGCTCGATCGTCTCGCTGTACTCGGGCGCGCCGTTGCCGTTGCCCGACGATGAGCCGATCGCATCGTCGTCGACGTCCAAGGCCTGGATCGTCAGATAGGGTGTCTGCGAATAGGCGAGGACCTGATCGGCCGCGGCCGCCAGGTCGGGTCGCGGTCCGATCTCCTTCGAAGGATCCAGATGGGGCGTGCCCGTGTCGTGGAGGATCGCGCGCAGGTCCTCGGGTGTGAACGGGTAGCCCAGGTAGGCCTTGGCGATGCCCTGGATACAGAGTCCGGATCCGACCACCATGGGGCTCGCGCCGGAGGTGCCGCCGAAGGTCGAGGTGTACATGGTCTCCTGCGTGCCGCCGCTGTACAGGTCGCCATAGCCGGTGGTCACGATCTGCGAGCCCCAGGCGTGCACGTCCATCCGCGAGCCGTAGTTGGTGAAGTACTCGGCGATGAGACCCGTCGGTGTGCCGGCAGCCACCATGATGGCGCCCGAGTCGCGGACGTTGCGGTCGAAGACGCCGCCCCAGGTGGGATCATCCAGATCCTGACCGCCGTTGGCCCCGGCCTCCACACAGACGACCCCCAACGACCAGCAGCTCGTCCAGATCGCGTCGTAGTTGCTCTGGAGCCACTCCATCGGCGTGGCTTCCCGGCCGGGCGGATACATCTGGATCTCGATCAGCCAGATGTCGCCGGGGTCGAGGGCCGCGGCCGCCTCCTGGAAGTAGGCCGACACCTCCGGCCAGAGGTTGCTGTCGTAGGCCTCGAGGCCCCAGAGGGCCTCGGGCGCGAAGCCGCTCACGCCATAGCCGTTGTGCGCGCCGACCACTTCGCCCACCACGGCCGTGCCGTGGTCGCAGTTGGTGGGCCAGGGCGTGTAGCCCCCGATGTAGAAGAGGTTCTCGGCGGTGAAGTCTTCGTGCTCCTCGAACCAGCAACGCTCGACATCGATGAACTTCATCTGCTCGCCGCGGCCGCCGGGGAGCGCCCAGGCCGCGGGAGCGTCCAGGCCGACCGGGGGATCGTAGAGATAGTCCTGGAGGTCAGTGAAGTCGGGCGTGCGCTCGAAACGGGAGGGTTCCCACTCCCGTGCTTGGGCGGCGCCGGCCGGACCCGTCTCGGAGCGGACCACGGCGGGCTCGGCGATCGCCACCGGGTGGGCGATCTCGACGGCGGGGGAGGCGTTGAGCTCGTTGACGACGCGTGCGACCTCAGGGCGGCCGCCGTCAACGCGGACGTTGAACCAGAGCGAGAGGTCGGGGCCGGTGACGCCGCTGCGGGTCTCGCCGCGGACCTTCCAGGCCCGCAGCGTGGCGCGAGGCAGGTCGAAGGTGGGCTCGATCGTGACGACCGACGCTCGGGCGAGGGTTGCGTTCACTACGGATACGTCGAGCCCGGAATCATCCGCGAAGCGGCCGCCGGCCAGGCTCGCGTTGGATCCCTCGATGAACTTGACCTGGATCCAGGCATCGTCGAAACGCGCCAGATCCTCTGCGGTCCAGGCCATCACGGGACCGACGGGACGGGTATCGGTATCGAGCCCGTGGGCGTTCTGCAATGGAAGCCACAGAGCCGACAGGACCAAGATGGAGGCGAGCAGGACCGGTCTCATGAGAGGGACCTCCTGGAGGGTGAGCACGTGCGCTGGGGGCGGCGGAAGACTCGGGACGCGCCCCTCCCGCCGGCCACTGCAGCTTCATTCAACATCCAACATCAAGCTTACAGGGTCCGGCCCGCCGTCGCAACGACGGCGCCCCGGCGCGATACAAGCAGGAGCGTCGTCTCGCTCCCTCTCCAGTTTGACCGCCCCACCGCTTGTAGGTACCCTGCCGAGGTGGGCGCATGGAGCATCGCCTGCGAGAGGCGCACCGGCGCAACCTGCGTGAGAAGTACTGGGGACGGGGCAGGAGGAACGATGTCTTCCGGCGTAGCCAGAGTTGGTTGGGCGGTCGCGGTCGTGCTGGCCCTCGCACTGGTGGTGGCTTTCGTCTTCCGGCTGCCCTGCGGTCCCGGGGACGAATCCGCCTCCGGCCATCGCACCGGCGCGCGGGGACCCGGTGGATCCATACTGGTGACGGGGCCGGATCGGGCCGCGGTGCTGGATGCGATCGAACGCGCCGTCGGCTGGGTGGAGCAGACACGCATCGCGCCGGTAGGGGAAGGCCTGGGGCGGTTCCGTTTCTACGTCATCGAGGTCCGCTGCTGGTATCTCCTCTGGTTGTTCGAACGGGAACCCACCGCTCGCGAACGCTTTCGCAACGAGACGGTCGACCGCTTGAAGCTCCTCGGCGATGGTGGACCGTTGCTCGAGTACCTGCGCGGCGCGAACATCCCCAGCCTGATCGCGGACCTGCTGGTGTTGGTGACGATGGCCCAGGACCTGGACGTCCCGCTTCCGGCGATCGAAGCGGTGTTGCCGCAGCTCTACCAGGCCGGCCTCAACGAGCCCAAGCGACCACCCGCCCTGCAGATTCCCTTGGCCTGGCTGGCCGACAGGGCGAGCATCGACATCGGGCCCACCGTCGAGGAACTGCGACCTCAGGGCATGCTCCGCACCCGTCCCCCGGAAGCGGAGCAGAAAATGCGCGATGTCTACTACTTCACCCACGAGGTCTTCGGTCTGACCGACTACGGCCTGCGCCAAGTGCAATTCGCCCCCGAGGAGCAAGCCTACCTGGAACGAACGCTTCCCTTCTGGTCGATCTTCCACGTCATCCTCGACCTGCCCGATCCCGCCGCGGAGATCGCCATCTGCCACCAGGTGGCGGGAACGACCCACACCTACGGCTACGGGGAAGGGATGCGGCATCTGGTGGAGATCCAGGCTGAAGACGGCACGTTTGGTGAATCGAACATCGAGTCGGCCGATCCGATGGATGTCCGTCTGGGCTACTATCACACCCTGATGGTGACCCTGCACGCCCTCCTGGGCCACGAGGCATTGCTCTCGGTCGGCGAGCTTCCTGGGCTGCCCGAGTAGCAGGGGCAGTCGGTCAGCGCGCGGCGTGTTCGCGGATGGTCTCGAGGCCGCACTGGGCGCAGGCGTTGAGCCCGGGGGGGGCGGGCCTTTGCTTCCGTGCTATACTGAAACCGCTTGGACGAACCCTGCCAGTGCGGTCTACGGAGGACGTATGCCATCGAGATGGTCGCGGTTGGTGGCGTCGATCGTCGTCCTTTGCCTTGGTGCTCCGGGTGCCCAGGCCACGCAGCTCACCGCGTCGCGGTCGATCGCATCGCCCGACGCGCGCGCGCTCGTCGCCGTCCACGACATGCTTCTGCTCTTCAACAGCTACTGCGTCGGCGTGGGCTACGACGGGGCGTATTTCTGGATCACGGCCGGCTCCCAGCAGACGGGGTCCGCGATGTTCTACGTGATCGACGAGTACGGCAACATGATCGACGAGCAGCCCCAAGGGGGCGGCGCCCAGGGTTGGGGCCACGTCGACCTGGCCTGGAACGGCACCTACATGTTCGGCAGCCCCAACCTGCGCGTCAACGCGTTCACCGCGCCCGGGGAGTTGGCCGGCTTCTTCCTGGGGCCCATCGGCTGGAGCATGGCGATGACCTACGACGGCGCCAGCCTCTACGCGTGCGGGTTCGACCAGAACCTGTGGCGAATCAACTGGCAGGGGGAGTGGGGCACCTTCCCCGACTTCGACAACCTGGGCGGCCCGTGGCACGGAAGCATTGGTCTGGCGTGGGACGAACAGCGCAGCGTGCACTGGATGTCCACCGCCGACTACTCGGGCGACATCCACAAGCTCACCCGCGACGGGGACCTGATCGAGACCTACAACACGCTGCCCGAGCATGACGCTCACGGCGGGTGCACCATGGCCGATACGCGCTTCGGGCGCGTCCTGGTGGTGATCACACAGACCTTGCCCGATCTGCTGACCTTCTACGAGATCGACGACGGTCAAACGCCCACGCGCGCCGCCTCGTGGGGTGCGATCAAAGCCTTGTTCGCCGCAGAGGATCCATCCGCGCCCCAGCCTTAGCCCGAGCCCGAGCCCAAGCCCAAGCCCGCGCCCGAGCCCGAGCCCGCTTCCCGCTCGGCGCGAATCGTGCCGCGATTCAATCCACGCGTGAGCCCTGGCTTGGGGCCGCCCACGAAGGGGCGGTCGGTCGCCGCCGGATCGGCGGACCGGTGCCTCCCGGTGGTTGCGCGCCACAAGAGCTGTAACCTCTTCAAGAGGGATGGGTTAGCTGCGCGTGACGCTGGGCTCCTATGTCTGCAAATGCAAGATATTGCCAAAGTTAACTCCACTTCCATCCGCCGGCGTAGGACAATGGGTACCTTTGGTTCATGATGCTCGTTCGCTGCGGCGCATACGACCCGCCGGTCGCGGACGCGGCGGGAGTCGTATCCGGCTTGACTCGCCCGCGCCCGGGCCCTAGAGCAAGGGCGGGCGGCCCAATAGCGAAGGAGAGGAACGGCCATGGATTGCGAGCGAGAACTGGGCTTTCTGGAAGAGCTGAAGGAGCAATACCGGGAGAAGTTTGCTCCCGAGGGCAAGGTCTTTGGCTCCATCCAGCGGGGCATGCGTATCTTCGTGGGGACGGCCTGCGGAGAGCCGCAGTATCTGGTGAAGGCGCTCATCGAGTACGTCGAGTCCAATCCCAAGGCGTTCTTCGACACCGAGGTGTTCCAGGTCTGGAACCTGGGCGTGGCGCCTTACGCGGACCAGAAGTTCAAGAAGAACTTCCGCCACAATGCCTTCTTCGTCGGCCATAACACCCGCGATGCGGTCAACACCGGCCTGGCCGACTACTCCCCGGTCTTTCTTTCTCGCATCCCCGACCTGTTCAACAAGAAACGCGTGCCGCTGGATGTCGCCCTCATCCAGTGCTCGCTTCCCGACGAATACGGCTACATGAGCCTGGGGATCAGCGTCGACATCACCAAGACGGCGGTGGAGAACGCGCCCATCGTGATCGCCCAGGTGAACCGCCACATGCCGCGCGTCTTGGGGGACACGTTCATCCACATCAAGGACGTGAACTACATCATCCACCACGACGAGCCGCTGCTGGAATACCGATCCGAGGTGCCCGGCGAGATCGCCCAGCGCATCGGCCACTACGTCTCGCGCATCATCCAGGACGGCGACGTGATCCAGGTCGGATACGGCAGCATTCCCAACGCGATCGTCGAGAACCTGCGGGACAAGAACCACCTGGGGGTGCACACCGAGCTGCTCAGCTCGGGGATCGTGGATCTGATGAAGCTGGGGGTCATCGACAACTCGACCAAGAGTCTCAATCGGGGCAAGAGCGTGGCCGCCTTTTGCATGGGTCTGCCCGAGACCTACGCCTTCCTGCACAACAACCCGGCCATCGAATTCCGGCCCATCAGCTTCACCAACGATCCGCTCACCATCGCGCGCATCGACAACATGACCGCCATCAACACGGCGCTGCAGATGGACCTGACGGGCCAGTCCACCTCCGAGTCGATCGGGCCCACGTTCTACAGCGGCATCGGCGGACACGCCGACTTCATGCGCGGAGCGCGGCTCGCCCGGGGCGGCAAGACGATCCTGGCCATTCAATCCACCGCCCGCCAGGGCGAGGTCTCGCGCATCGTGCCCTTCCTCGACTACGGGGCCGGGGTGACGCTCTGTCGCGGCGACGTGCACTATGTCGTGACCGAATACGGGATCGCCTATCTGCACGGGAAGAACGTCCGCGAGCGCGCGATGGCGCTGATTTCGATCGCCCATCCGAAGTTCCGGCCCGAGCTGGTCGCCGAGGCCAAGAAGCACGGCCTGATCTACCGTGACCAGGCCTTCATCCCCGGCAAGAAGGGCGAGTACCCGGAGCACCTCGAGGCGTACCGGACACTCCCCGACGGCGTGACGGTGCGGATGCGCCCCGTGCGCATCAGCGACGAGCCGCTGCTCAAGGACTTCTTCTATTCCCTTTCCGACAAGAGCACTTACCGCCGCTTCATCTCCCAGCGCAAGGACATGCCGCACGAGCGGCTGCAGGAGTTCGTGGTCATCGACTACACGCGCGAGATGGTCATTCTCGTGACCGTCGGCGGCGAAGAAGAGCAGAACGAAGAGGTGATCGCGGTGGGACAATACGGAATCGATGAGAAGCTCCACTCGGCCGAGGTGGCGCTGGTGGTCCGCGACGACTGGCAGGGCAAGGGCGTGGGCTCCGAGCTGCTGGCCTACCTGACCCACCTGGCGCGGCAGCAGGGTCTGCTGGGATTCACCGCCGAGGTGTTGGCCGAGAACCATCCCATGCTGCGGTTGTTCGAGAAGATGGGCTTCGACACGCAGAGCAGAACCGAAGAGGGCGTCGTCGAGCTCCGCATGAAGTTCAGAGGAACGTCATGATCAGAAACGGTCCGGATATCAAGCATCTCTTCGAGCCCCGGCAGATCGCCGTGATCGGCGCCTCGCACGATCCGGCCAAGATCGGTTCGAAGATTCTCAAGAACATCCTCGCATCGGGCTTCGAGGGCAAGGTGGTCCCCGTCAATCCCAAGGGGGGCGAGATCCAGGGTCTGGCGGCCAAGACCTCGGTCGCCGAGGTCGAGGGCGAGCTCGACGTGGTCTGCACCTGCGTGCCCGCCAAGTACGTCTTCGACTCGGTCAAGGAATGCGCGGCCAAGGGGGCCAAGTTCAACCTGATCATCACCTCGGGCTTCTCCGAGGTGGGCAACGCGCGCGAGGAGGAGCAGATCGTCGCCTATGCCCACGAGCACGGCATGCGCGTGATCGGCCCCAACATCTTCGGCATGTATTCGGTGGCCGCCTCGCTCGACATGACCTTCGGCCCGGGCGGGATCGTTCCGGGGAGCGTGGCCATCATCACCCAAAGCGGGGCCCTGGGACTGGCGATGATCGGCAAGACCGCCGCCGAGAACATCGGCCTGTCGGCCATGGTCTCGGTCGGCAACAAGGCGGACATCGGCGAAGCGGAGCTGCTGGAGTACCTGGTCGACGATCCCCACACCCAGAGCATCCTGATGTATGTCGAGGGCGTGCGGGACGGGCAGCCGCTGGTCGACGTCCTCAAGCGGGTCACGCGCAAGAAACCGGTCGTGGTCATCAAGTCGGGTCGATCCTCGCGCGGCGCCGCGGCGGCGGCCTCGCACACCGGTTCCCTGGCCGGCTCGGACGACGTCTTCGACGCCATCATGCGGCAGTGCGGCGTGCAACGGGCCGAGAGCGTCAAGGAGGCGTTCCACCTCTGCACGTTTCTGGCGCGCACGCCGGTCCCGTCGGGGCGCAATGCGGTGATCGTGACCAACGGCGGGGGCATCGGCGTGTTGGCCACCGACGCGTGTGAAAAGTACGGCGTGAAGATGCTGGATGACGCCGAGAACTTGAAGCGGGTCTTCGGGGACGTGACCCCGGATTTCGGCTCGACCAAGAATCCCATCGACCTGACCGGCGGGGCGACGTCCGACCACTACAACCAAGCGCTTGCGGCGGCCCTCGAGGAGGAGAGCATCGATGCGGTGATCGCCCTCTACTGCGAGACGGCCGTCTTCGACGCCGAGAATCTGGGCCCCATGATTCGCGACAGCTTCAAGGCCTATCAAGCCGCGGGGAAGCCGATCGTCTTCTCGGCCTTCGGCGGCGCGAGCGTCGACCGGACGCTGAACCAGCTCGGCAGCGAGAAGATCCCCGTGTACGACGACGTCTACGATGCGGTTCAGGCGCTGGGCGGCATCTACACCCAGCATCGCACGATCTCGCAGCCTCTCGGCGAGCCCGCGGAGGTCGATCTGGACCTGGAGGCGATCGAGCGGATCGTGGCGGGGGCCCGCGAGGACGGGCGGAGCTTCCTGCTGGCCCACGAGGGCGTCGCGCTGATGAAGCTGGCCGGGATCGGGATGCCGCAGACCCGGCTGGCCCACTCTCTGCGGGAGGCGGTCGACCACGCGGAGCAGATCGGCTACCCGGTCGTGATGAAGGTCGTGTCCCGCGATATCCTGCACAAGAGCGATGCGGGCGGCGTGGCGCTGGATCTGGACAACCGCGACGAGGTGATGGACGCCTATCAGGCCATCCTGCGCAACTGCCGGGAGGCGGTGCCCGATGCGCGCATCGAAGGCATCGAAGTGGTCGAGATGATCCAGCCCGGACTCGAGTTGATCGTGGGGGCCCGACGGGATCCGGGCTTCGGGCCGATCGTCATGTTCGGCCTCGGCGGCATCTACGTCGAGGTGATGAAGGACGTCTCCTTCCGCGCGGTGCCCATCGACCGCGCGGAAGCCATGAGCATGGTGAAGGAGATTCGCGCCTATCCGCTGTTGCTGGGGGTGCGCGGCGAGGAACGCAAGGACATGGAGAGCGTGATCGACACGATTCTCCGGCTGGCCACGGTCATCCGGAAGTGCGAGAGCATCTCCGACATAGAAATCAATCCCATCGTGGTCTATGAAGAGGGCGAGGGGTCCAAGGCGGTCGACGCCCGGATCCTGCTTGCGAAGTAGAGGGGGGTAGGAGAGATGCACAGGCTGATCATTGCGTCGATGCGTAAGAGCGCGGGCAAGACCAGCACGATCGTGGGCCTGGGCCAGTCGCTGGGCAAGAAGATCGCCTACTTGAAGCCGTTCGGCGATCGCCTGCTCTATCGCAAGAAGCGCCTCTGGGACTACGATGCGGCGCTGATTCAGAATATCTTCGGCCTGCACGACAGCCCGGAGGAGCTGAGCATCGGCTTCGACCATTCGAAGCTGAGCTTCATGTACGACGAGCAGGGCACCAAGGAGCGCCTGGCCGAGCTGCTGGCCAGCGTGGACGACGGCCGCGAGGTGGCCTTCATCGAAGCCGGGCGGAACATGGCCTTCGGCGGCTCGGTCTACCTGGACGCCGTCTCCCTGGCCCGCCACCTGGACGCGCGACTGGTCATCGTGGTCAGCGGTGACGAGGGCGTGATTCTCGATGACGCCACGTTCATCAAGCGACACCTGAACGTCGAGGGCGTGACCCTGGCGGGCATCATCGCCAACAAGGTCCACGACATCGAAGATTTCAAGAATACGTACGCTCCCCGGATCACGGACCTGGGGCTGCCGCTGCTGGGTGTGCTGCCCTACAAATCGGAGCTGACCCACCTCTCCCTCGAGTTCCTGGCCGAGAGCCTGTTCGCGAAGGTGATCGCCGGCGAGAAGGGGCTGGATCGTGTGGTGCGCAACGTCTTCGTGGGGGCGATGTCGACCGATGCCGCCATGCGCAATCCGCTCTTCGGCAAGGAGGAGAAGCTGGTCATCACGAGCGGTGACCGCAGCGACATGATCTTGGCCGCGCTCGAGGGCGACACCGTGGGCGTCGTCATCACCAACAACATCTTCCCGCCTTCGAACATCGTCTCGCGCGCCATGGCCACCAACACACCCATCATGATGGTGGCGGCCGACACCTATCAGGTGGCCAAGCAGGTCGACGACATCGAGCGGCTGTTGACGGCGAGCGAGAACGAGAAGATCGCCGCGCTCAAGCAGATGACGAGCGAGCAGATCGACGCGGGATCCCTCTTCGGAGCCTAGCCCGGCTACTTGCGCCAGAAGGAGGGGCGTAGCACGACGAGCACGGTGAAGATCTCGAGCCGGCCCAGCAGCATGCAGAGAATCAACACCCACTTGCCAGGCGCGGCGATCCAGGCGTAGGTCTGGGTCGAGCCCACGCCCGAGAGCCCGGGGCCGATGTTGCAGATCGTGGCGGCCACCGCGGTCACGGCGGTGGTGGCGTCGTCGATGAAGAGCGCCATGATCACCGAGCAGATGACGAACAGGCCGAGGAACAACAGCACGAAGCCGGTGATGTTGGAGACCATGTTCTCCGGCACCGAGGTGCCGCCCACCTTGACCAGGGACACCAGCCTCGGCCGCATCGTCTTGCGTAGCTCGCGCCAGGCCGCCTTGATGCCGATCAGCACGCGGATGATCTTCATGCCGCCGCCGGTCGAGCCGGCGCACCCTCCCCAGAACATCAGGACCACCAGCAGCAGGCCGATCACGCGCGGCCAGATGTCGAAGTCGGCGGTGCCGAAGCCGGTGGTGGTGAGGATGGCGGCCACCTGAAAAGCGGCGTGGCGGAACGCACCGCCGATGGTGTGGATCTTCGACTCCTCCGCGGCGATGTGGGCCGCCAGGGCCGGCTCGCTGCGCGGCTCGATCTGGTAGTGGCTGGCGGCGACGTCGGCCGACGGCAGCCCGGCGAAGAAGAGCACGGCGGTGGCGAAGATAACGGCCACGGCGTACGTGCCCAGATAGAATCGCAGCTCGCTGTCGCGCTTCACGCTGCGCCAGTCCGCCCGGAAGATCAACCGGTAGTGGAGCAAGAAGTTCACGCCCGCGGCCAGCATGAAGACGGTGACCACCCACTCGATGAAGGGGCTCTGAAAGGCCCCGATCGAGGCGTTGCGGGTCGAGAACCCGCCGGTGGCCATCGTGCCGAAGGTGTGACACAGGGCGTCGAACCAGTCCATGCCCCCCAGCAGCAGCAAGCCGGTCTCGGCGGCCGAGAGCAGTGCGTAGACGCCCCAGAGCACCTTGGCCGTCTCCGCCAGCCGGGGCCGCAGACGGTCGGCGCTGGGACCGGGCACCTCGCCGCGAAACATCTGGTATCCGGCCACGCCCATGGCGGGGAAGATCGCCAGCGCCAGCGTGATGATGCCCATGCCGCCCAGCCAGTGGGTGAGGCTGCGCCAGAAGAGCAGGCCCCGTGGAAGGGCCTCGATGTCGGTCAGGATCGTGGCTCCCGTGGTGGTGAAGCCGCTCATCACCTCGAAGTAGGCATCGGTGAAGGCCAGCGGGAGCATGCCCTCCACCCCGGTCCGATGTTGAAGGAAGTAGGAAACGAAGGGGATCGAGCCGACCAGCGCCAGGAAGACCCAGCCCAGCGTGACGATGGCGAAGCCTTCGCGCACGCCCTGCTGGTGACGGGCCGAGCGGCAGAGGCTCGCCAGCAGCGTGCCCGCCGCGAAGGAGAGGAGCACCGCCGCGAGAAAGGCCAGCGTGTCGGGACAGGCCAGCAGGGGCTTGCGGCGGATGCATCCCTCGTCCCACATCGTGATGGCCATCGGCACGAGCAGGACGCCTCCATTGAGCTGGAGGAGCCTTCCGATGGCGAAGAAGACGGATCGCGTGTTCACCCTCGAGGCCTCACTCGAAGAGGCGCTGGATCTTGCGCGCCCATTTGGGTTGGGTGACGACGATCACCTCGTCGCCGGCCTCGACACGGGTGTTTCCGCCCGGGATCTGCGGAATTCCGTCATGAATGACGGCCCCGACGATCGCCCTGCGCTTGAACGGTTGCCACACCCTAATCAAGGGGCCCTTGGTGATCTTGCTGTCGTGGGCGGCGCGGATCTCCATGGTCTCCAGCTCGAGATCGCGGAGCTGCATCTCCATGGAGATGCGGCCGCGATGGATGAGGTCCATGATCTCCTGCGCCATCACCCGCCGCGGGCTGATCACGTACTGCACGCCGATCTCGCGGAAGAGCCGGTTGCTCTGGGGCTCATAGGAGACCGCGAACACCTTGGGCGCGCCCTCCGAGCGCGCCAACAGGGCGCTCATGACGTTGAGCGTCGTGCCCTTGCCGGCGCCCACGAAGATGTCGGTGCCCTTGACGTTGACCTCCTGCAGCACATCGGCTTCGGTGGGATCGCCGTGGATCACTTCCACCCCGTCGAGCCGCTCGGCGGCCCCTTGCGCGTGCTCGGCGTGGGGATCGATCAGGGTGACGTCCTCCACCCAGGTGCGCAGCGTCTCGGCCAGCAGCACCGCCGTCAGCCCGTCACCGGCGACCACCGCCTTCTTGACGCGCTTCTTGGACAGATCGAGCAGCTCGACGTATTTGGGGAGCGCCTCGCGGGGAATGACCGTGGTGACGTCGTCGCCCGGCATGAGGACATCGTTGCCGAAGGGGATGCGCACCTCGTCCTTGCGCTTCAGCGCCACGGCGAGCAGCCGGTGCGGGGCCGCCATTTGCAGCGCTTCGGCCAGGGTGTGACCGACAATCGGCATCTCCTCGGTCATGATGTGACGCGCGATCAGAATCTGGTTCTCGTGGTAGGTGAAGACCTCGACCGCGTCGGGGATGGCCGCGATCTGGTCGATGATGCGCACGATCACCCGCTCGGGGTCGATCGCGTGGGTGATCCCCAGGGCGGCCAGGTCGATCTTGGATCGCCGGCCGGCGTACTCTCGGTTGCGGATGCGGGCGATCCGGCTCTTGACGCCGAACTGCTTGGCGACCCCGCAGACCAGGATGTTGATCTCGTCGACGGAGGTGACGGCCAGGACGATGTCGGCCTCCGCGATGCCGGCCGCTTCCAGCGCGCTCACGCTGCTGCCCGACCCCTCGACGACCAGGATGTCCTGCTTCTCCCGGATGGCGGCGCTGCGGGCCGGGTCCAGCTCGACCATGGCCACGTCGTTCTTGGCGCGTTGCAGATAGATCGCCAGATCCGTCCCGACCGTTCCGGCACCGACGATGACAATGCGCAATCCGCCGTCCCCCACCGTGCTGTGGTGCGACCCCTTCTCCTGCAGGCGCCCCGGGCCATTCTGGCGGCCGAAGCCTTCGGCACGGAGCCTGCCCGGCGACCGCCCGCGTACGCGGGGGGAGTCTCCCGGATGTGGGCGTCTACGGCAAGCAGCTCTTGCGCAGGCTCACCAGGCGCACCATGAGGACGCCGAAGAGGCCCAGCAGCAGCGCGACGAAGCCCCACACCGCCAGCGCCAGCCAGGAGTTGCTGTCGTCAGGGGTGAAGATCGTGCGCATCTGCATGACGGCGAACATGACCAGGATCAGGAGCCGGGCCACGTAGAGGCCGCGTATCTTCAGACGGCGAATGCTGTTATCTGCGTCCACCGCACGGGCCGGATCCGCGAAAGTCGCCCGGGACTGCTGCGAGACGAGGCCCGGTCCCCGCAGCAGCTCCGATGTCGCCCAGCCGCCGGCCAGCAGGAAGAGAAGCTGCCCGGACGGTACCAGCCAGAGGGCGAACCCGTCGGCGCCGGCCGCGGGCGTCGGCCCGGCGGGCAGTCGGTCGAGCACGCCCAGCAGTGTGAGCAGGACGGTGGCCGCGAAGACGGCCAGCGGGGCTGCCTCTAAAGCGGGGGGGTAGTAGTCGCGCAGGCGGCGGGGCCGCAGCGACGCCGAGCGGCGGGTGGGGGCCGGCAACCGCGAGATCAGCCGGTCCATCGTCCGCCGCTGCGCCAGAAGCAGGACGACCAGCCCGGCGCTGGACGCCAGAGACACCACCGCCAAGCCGATCTTGCGCTGGGCGTAGGTGAGACCGGGCACAAGGAGCAGCGCCAGTGCCGCTCCCAGCAGAACGACGGCCAGCGCTCGGGCGCCGCGCGACGCGCGCCGCCGATGGTCCGCCATGCCGGCGGCGACCCCGGCGGGCAGATCGCGCAGCCCGAGGCGAAAGCCCAACGCCGCTTGCAGCCACGGCGGGGAGACGAGTTGGAAGACGACCACCTGGGCCGCAACGATACCGAACAGCAGGTTGAGATTCATCGCGACGCACCTCCCGAGGGGCTCTCGCCGGTAGAGCGCCCCTCCTGCTTGGAATGCAGCTCTTTCTCTGGACCTTGCAGTCGCCTGGCCAAGGCCTGCAGCAACTCGGGGCCGCTGATGCCGAGCTGGGCCGATTCGCTGACCAGCCGGTCGAGCGTTTCGGCAAGATGCTGGTCGGATCGTTGCTGCAGACGTCGATCCGCGTCCTCGGCGACAAAGCAGCCGCGGCGCCGCAGGGTGCGGATCAGCCCGTCCCGCTCGAGAAGCAGGTAGGCCTTAGCGACGGTATTGGGGTTGATCTCCAGCTCACCGGCGAGCTGTCGCACCGGGGGCAGCGCCGCGCCGGGGCCCAAACGGCCGCTGCGTATGGCGGCGCGGATCTGGCCAATGATCTGCTCGTAGATGGGCACGTGGCTCTGGGTGTCGATGCTCACCGTGAGCATGGGGTCCCTCGCTGAGGTTCAGGTCCGGGAGCTCGTTCTTGTCTTATCTGTACTAGTACAATAGTCGACAGGTTTCGTTCTGTCCAGGAGAATTTGTGGTGATGGCCCGTTCCCGGCCGCTGCCCCTGGCCCTGAGCCTCAGAGTGGAAGGAGCACGAAGATCGCCAGGTCCCAGAGCGCGTGGGAGACGATGGCAGGCCAGAGGCGGCCCCACCGCGCGTACATCGCCCCCCAGAAGAGCCCGCAGACGAGGGCCGCCGTGAAGAGCATCAGGTTGGCGGCCCAGAGATGTACGCCCGCATACATAGCCGACGCAATCAGATAGCCGCGCCAGCGGCCCAGGCGCTCGGTCAGACGCTGCTGCAGGAAGCCGCGCCAGAAGACCTCTTCGGCCGGCCCGATCCAGACCACCAACAGCAGCCCGATCATGGGCAGGGGAGCCTGGTCACGCCGATCGTAGACCGCGGCGATCTCGTCGCCTGCGAAGGGGAGCAGGCTGCGGCTGAGCAGATCGCCGAGCCAGAAGATCAGGTACAGTACGGCCGCTGACGCCAGACCCAGCAGAAGGTCTTTCCGGGAGAAGGCCAGCCGCGGTTTCAGGCGGCGCCCCTCGAGCAGCACGGCGCCCGCCACCAGGACGCCCCCCGCAGCCGTCATGCCCAGCCAGAAGTGGATGCGTGACGCGGTCCAGGGGGAGAAGAGCGCGAACCAGAAGGCGGCGGCCAGCCCCGCGAGCACGATCGTTCCCCGCATGCCTATCCTCCCTCTCGTGGCCCCACGTGCGGCTTGCCGCGCCGGCGAATGCAGACTATATCTGACCCCACTTGGCGGAGGGAGGAGAAGTTGGTCCCAGGCGATCCAGAGCCGATCCGCGTGCGCCGCGCCGCGCTTGCTGACGTGGCGATCCTGGCGGAGTTCAACGCCAGGATGGCGCGCGAGACCGAAGGCCTCGAGCTGGATCGGGCGCGCCTGACAGCCGGCGTGCGCGCCCTCTTCGACGCGCCCGAGCGCGGCTTCTACCTGCTGGCCGAGGAGCGCTCCACGCCCGTGGGCCAGCTCATGGTGACGCCGGAGTGGAGCGATTGGCGCAACGCCTTCTTCTGGTGGCTGCAGAGCGTCTACGTGGAGCCCGGCTGGCGCCGGCGCGGCGTGTTTGCGGCGCTGCTCGATCGCCTGCGAGCGATGGCCCGGGACGCGGACCAGGTCTGTGGTCTGCGGCTCTATGTGCACCACGCCAACCAGGCGGCGCAGCAGGCCTACGCGCGCTCGGGACTGCGGCCAGCCGAGTACCGGATGATGGAAGAGTTCTTGGATTGATGCGTATCGCCGACTCGAGAGGCAGGAGATTCCCATGAGCACCATGAGCACCATGAGCACCGCGCGCAGGCTGCGATTCCCCTCGCTCCGATTCCGCGGCGTCCCGGCGCTACTGGTCTTGCTGGGCGCCGGATTCCTTGCGGCAGAGGGCCTGGCGAATCCCGTGCCCGCAGTCGACGCGGAGACGCGATCGGGGCTCCCTGACTATCGGCGGGAGGTGAGCATCCTCGCCGACGTGCCGGGGGCCTCATCCAGCGTGGCCGCCGGCTGGTTCAACCCCGCCCAGTGGACCGTCCACCCCGATCCCGGGCTCTTCCTGGCGTGGTCCGACTCCGTGGCCAGCCGCAACGTCAACCGGGATCGGGCCGATCAACTGATGGCGGTGCTCTCCCTGCGCAGGTTGGGCTTCGGGTACCGGCGGTTCAACTTCCGACGGGAAGGCGACGGGCGCGAGTCCCACCTGGACGAGTACACGCTCGGCTTCGCCGGCGGCGATCGCAGCCACGCCTTCGGACTGTCCTACTCGTGGAACCGCGGCGATGACGTCACCATGCCGCGTCACCAGCGCTTGACGCTCGGGGAAGTCCACCGCTGGCGCTTTCTCTCCGTGGGCCTTGCAGGAGCCTTCGACCTCGAGCGCAAGGACAACTACGGGCAGATCGACCTGGGTGTGCGTCCCCTCGGTCCCCGTCTGACGGTCTTCGCCGACGCGGTGACGCGCTACGGCGAGAGCATCGACGACGTGACCCTGGGCGGCGGCCTGGAAGTGCGACCCCTGCCCGGCCTCACGCTGGCCGCCCGAGCGAGCGACCTGGGACCGGTCACCGAGTTCAGCGCGCGCATCGGGTTTCATCTCGGCACCGGCTCCAGCCGTCCGGCCGTGCAGATGCAGTTCAGCGAGGACGGGGACCACGTGGGCACGACCTACGCCCTCGAGCTGGGCGGCCGGCATCGGGGGCTGGCGGGCACGCTGATCGGACGCGGCAGCCGGGTTCCAGAGCTCTCGCTCAAGGGGCCCATGACGTACCGGCGCTACCGGTTCTTCGATGATCGCCGTACGCTGCTGGAGACGCTCGATCAAATCAACGCACTTGCGGAGGATCCCACCGTCGGCGGCGTCGTGCTCAACCTCTCGGGCATCCGCGTCGGCGCGGCCATGCTCTGGGAGCTGCGCGAGCAGTTGGCCGGTCTGCGGGCGGCCGGCAAGACGGTGACCGTGTACGTCGACCGGCTTCACATGGGCACCTATATGCTCGCCAGCGTGGCCGACCAGATCTGGATGGACCCCGAAGGGGAGATCGAGATGCCGGGCGTGGCCGCGGGACGCACCTACATGCGGGGCGTCTTCGACAAACTGGGCATCGGCGTCGCCGAGCTGCGGATGCACACCTACAAGTCGGCCATGGAGACCTTCTCGAGGCGCTCGATGTCGGAGGCCGACCGCGAGCAGTTCACCGACCTGGTGGACGCGATCTACGAGACGGTCGCCGAGGCTGCGACCAACGCGCGCGGCATTTCCCGCGACCAGTGGGATCGTCTCGTGAACGAGAAGGGGATCCTGACCGCCGACGAGGCCCTGGAAGCGGGTCTGGTCGATTCGCTGGGCGGGTACGAGAAAGCCCGCCAAGCGGCCGACCGCGTCGAGCCACGAGCGACCGTCGATCGCTCTCACCAGGTCCTGCCCGGCGTGACCGGTGAACCGGTCTGGAGCCACGACGTCTGGGGCGAGCCGGGCCGGATCGCGCTGCTCTACGCGATCGGGCCGTGCGAGATGGACGCCGGCATCAAGGGTCGGCTGCTGTCGAAGAAGATCCGCCAGGCGCGCAAGGACCCGGAGGTCAAGGCGATTGTCCTGCGGGCCGACTCGCCCGGCGGAGATCCGCTGCCCAGCGATCTGGTGTCGCGAGAGCTGCTCGAGGCCTCGCGCAGCAAGCCGGTCATCGTGTCGCAGGGCGACGTGGCCGGATCGGGCGGCTACTGGATCAGCATGTTCGGCGACAGCATTCTCACCACGCCCTTCACCATTACCGGTTCCATCGGCGTTGCCAGCGGCTACATCTGGAACGATGGCTTCGGCGAGAAGACCGGCCTGACCTACGACTTCGTCAAGCGCGGCGAGCATGCCGACCAGGATCGCGGGATGCGGATCCCGCTCATCAACCAGACGCTTCCCGAGCGACCCATGACCGTCGAAGAACGCGAGCGTGCGGAAGAACGAATCCGCAGCCTCTATCAGGACTTCGTCGGCAAGGTGGCCGAGGGGCGGGGACTCAGCGAGGAGCGCGTGGACGAGGTGGGGCAGGGGCGTATCTGGATGGGCGCCGACGCCCGCGAGGTGGAGCTGGTCGATGGGCTGGGCAACCTGTGGGGCGGTCTGCGCATGGCCAAGTCGGCGGCGGGGCTGGACCCCGGCGAGGAGATCGTGATCACCGAGGGCCCGTCGCTCGGGGCGTTCGACCTGAGCTTCCTGCGTCCCAGCCTGGTCGGCTTACGTCGCATGCTGGGCCTGGGTGGCGGGCCGGCCGAGCAGACGGCGGCCACGGTCCGCACGGAAAGCCCCTGGTCGGTGTCGCCGGGCCATGAGGCGTTTCTGGAGCAGCTCCTGGGGGCGGAGCGATGGGGTCAGCTCGCGCCCGCGCAGCGCTTCTTCGTCGAGCAGATCCTGCGGTCGCAGGGACGTCCCCTCATCGTCACCGAGCCGATCGAGATCGATTGGGGCGGGGAGGAGCATTAGGCCCATGAACGGCACGCCGCGTTGCATCCGGCTCGCAGCCGGACGGATTCCGCTCGGCCGTCTCGCCGCGGCCGCGCTGCTCGTCGCGATCGTTGCGGCGGGGCTCCATCGGGCCGGGGCGATCCGCGCTTTGCCCGACTACATGCGCGAAGTGGAGCCCTTGGTCGACGTGCCGGGCGCCTCGAGCAGCGTCGGCGCCGTGCTGCACAACCCCGCCGCGCCTCGGGCGCAGCGCCAGATGGGCTACTTCTTCGGCTGGGTCGACGATCCGCGCCGCGGCGGCGAACCGAAGCCGTGGATGGCGGCTGTCACGCGCAACAACGTCTCGTTCAGTTTTCGCCGCTTCCAGTGGGAAGCCGACGGCCAGAAGCAGCGGGTGGACGAGCTCAAGCTCGGCCTGGCCGCCGGCACGCGCAGCCGCTCGATCGGGCTGGCCTACGCGTGGAATCGAGAGCACGGACCGGCCGCCGAGCGCCATCGCTACCTCCAGATCGGCGCGATCAGGCGCTGGCGCGTCACATCGCTGGGAATGACGGGCGCCTTCGATCTACAGCGGCGCGACAACTACGCCCAGGCCGACATCGGTGTACGGCCTTTCGGGCCCCGCCTGACGTTCTTCGCCGACGGCGTCTATCGTCACGGGCAGAGCGTCGAGGATATGGAGTTCGGTGTCGGCGTGGATGCGGTGCCCGTGGAAGGCGTGCGTTTGGCCGCCAAGGTTCGCGACGACGGCTCCTTCGGCGCGCGACTGGAGCTCTCCCTGACCGGAACGCTGCGCGCGGGCGCCCGGACCCTGTTCGACGACGGGGGTGAGCACACGGCCACCGCCTACGTGCTCGAGTCGGGGTCATGGCGGCCGCCGCTGGGCTACGGGCGCATCGCGCGCCAACGGGGGTTTCGCAAACTGTCCCTGCGGGGCCCGATGACGTATCAGACCTACCGTCTCTTCGATGAACGCCGCACGTTGCTGGGGACGTTGCACACGCTGAACCGCTATGCGGACGATCCCGGCGTGGCGGGCGTGGTGGTCGACCTCTCGGGCGCGCGGCTCGGCGGCGAGCTGGCCTGGGAAGTGCGCGCCCAGCTCGCCGGCCTGCGGGCGCGCGGAAAGCGGGTGATCGTCTACGCGGACCGCCTGGGCATGTACGGCTTGATGCTGGCCAGCGTGGCCGATCAGATCTGGATGGACCCGCAGGGCGCGCTCGTCATTCGGGGCTTGACGATCGGCCGCACGTACTACGCCGATCTGTTCGCCAAGGCCGGGGTCGGATTCGAGGAGCTGCGGTACTTCACCTACAAGTCGGCGGCCGAGGTGGGCGCCCGCCGCGGCATGTCGGCCGCGGATCGCGAACAGCGCCAGGCGCTGGTCGACGACGTCTATGAAACGGTTGCCGCGTTGATCACCACCTCCCGCGGGCTCGCGCGGGAGGACTGGGATCGTTGGGTCGACGAGCGGGGCGAGCTGGAAGCGGTCGCGGCCCGGGCCGTGGGGCTGATCGACTCGACCGGAACCTATCAGGAGGCACTCGCCGCCGCTGAGCGCGCCCCACGCCGCGGGGGCGACGACGTGAGCCAGACCCCCTTGGCCGGGGTCACGGGCGACGTGGGGCAAGCCGTGCGCCAGTGGGGCGAGCCCGAGCGGATCGAGCTGCTCTACGCCATCGGGGCGTGCGCGATGGAGAGCGGCATCCGCGGGCCCGAGCTGGCCGCCCAGGTGAAGCGTGCCCGGGAGGACGATCGGGTGCGGGCCGTCGTGTTCCGCGTGGACTCCCCGGGCGGCGAGCGGCTGCCCAGCGAGCTGGTGACGCGCGAGCTGATCGCGACCGCGGCCGTCAAGCCGGTCGTTGTGTCGCAGGGCTCGGTGGCGGCGTCGGGCGGCTACTGGCTCAGCATGGAGGCCGACACGATCCTGACCTCGCCCATCACGCGCACGGGCTCGATCGGCGTGATCAGCGCCGTGGCGTGGGACGATGGGTTGGGGGAGCGCACCGGGCTGAGCTACGACCACGTGCAGCGCGGCGCGCACGCCGACTACCGCAGCGGCTGGCGACTGCCCTTGGTTCCGGCCGTGCTGCCCCACCGCCCGCTGACGGTCGAAGAGCGGGAGCGGGCCGAAGAGCTCATCCGCACCCAGTACGCCGAGTTCGTGGAGCGGGTGGCCGCCGCCCGCGGGCGCACGGCGGCGGACATCGAGTCGCTGGCGCAGGGCCGCGTGTGGAGCGGCGCCCGGGCGCTGGAGCTGGGTCTGGTGGACCGCATCGGCGGACTGTGGGATGCGCTGCGCATCGCGAAGCAGATGAGCGGACTGCCTCCCGACCGTCCCATCGCGATCCACCAGGGGCCCTCGCCGGGATGGGTGAAGCTCGACCGCCCGGCATGGCTCGACCCACTGCTCACCGACAATGCGGCCGGGTACCTTCGCACCCTCTTGACCAGCCCGGGTCGTCCCCTGCTGCTTGCCGATCCGATCGAGGTGGCCGAACGCCTCACCTGGCCCTAGAACAGGACCGGGATCAGGCGAAGCTGCAGATAGACCACCATGGCCAGGCCGATGGCGACCTTGATGAGCGAGGAGGCCAGCTTGCCCAGGATGGCCCCCCAGCCGGCGGGCATGCTGGAGCGGATTTGCCGCAGGTGGATCCACTCGAAGAGCACCGCGCAGGCGGCCGCGCCGACGAACGATCCGATGATGGTGCCGATGATCGGCATCAGGGGCGTGCCCAGGATGGCGCCGAGAATGCCGCCCACAAACGCGCCCAGCATGCCCCACTTGGACGCGCCGTAGCGACGGGCCATCACGCTGCCCAGGAGCGACTCGATCAGCTCGCCGATCACCACCGCGATGGCCATCACGACCAGTGCCCACAGACCGATTACCTGGAGGCGCGTGACGACGCCGACCACCAGCGCGGCTCCCAGGATGATGAAGTTGCCGGACAGGCCCAGGGGAATGGCGATCAAACCGCCCAGCAAGACGACCTCCAGCAGGACGAACCCGGCGATGCGAAGGATGGCTTCCCAGGGCATGCGTTGCGCCTTTCCCGCATCGGGAGACCCTCCCGGATGCGTCGTACGGTTCTTCTCCTTGCGCGCAGCGGAGGGAGAAGGATACGCTCGGCGGCCGAACATGCAAAGTGGCAAAGCGCCCGGACCACGACCACCAAGGAGGCCTGCAGATGACGCCACAGAGTCGAGGCGGCAGACGCCGCTCCAGCGCCGGCGCACGGACGCGCCGGCGGCGCGCGACCCGGGCAAGGGACTGGCAGCGCGCGGTCGACGGTCTCTCGCGTCCCCTGGCCCGAGCGGCGCGGGTGGCCGCCGAGGACGTGATGAAGGTGAAGCGGGGCGAGCGCGTGGTGATCGTCACCAACCCGGAGCGGGAGGTCTTCCTGATCTCGGCCGCTCTCTATGACGCCGTGGTCGCGGCCGGGGGAGAGCCCAGCCTCCTGGTGCAGCCCCGCAAGACGTCCCTGGACATGGCCGCCGATGCGATCATCCACGCCCTGCGCTCCGAGCCGGAGGTGATCATCTCGATCAGTGCCGGCAAGCTGGGCAAGGACCGCTTCGGTCTGGAGCGTCCCTACACGTTCAAAGGGGACCAGGGCAAGTGGTCGCACATCTTCAACGGGCTCCTGGGCGTTGGCAAGACCCGCGCCTTCTGGTCGCCGGGCGTCACGCTGGACGCGTTCGTGCGAACGGTGCCCGTGGACTACGCGCTCATGCGCAAGCGGGCCCGCAAGCTCAAGACGGCGCTCGACCGGGGCGATCGCGTGCGCATCCAGGCGCCGGGCGGCACCGACGTGGAGATCGGCCTGCGCGGCCGCAAGGCGCTGCTGGACGACGGCTCGTTCTGGAAGCCGGGCACCGGGGGAAACCTCCCGGCCGGGGAGACGTTCGTTTCGCCGGCCAACTACGATGCCGAGGGCGTGCTGGTGTTCGACGGGTCGCTCTCGGTAGTCGACGGCGGCGCCTTCGTGCCCAGGAAGCCGGTGCAGGTCGAGGTACACCGGGGCCGGGTGGTCAAGGTGAGCGGTGGGGCCGGTGGCCGGCGCTTCGAAGCCTCGCTCCGGGCGGGCGAGGAGATGGCGCACCGCATGCGCGGGCGGCCGGGCTGGCCCGCGCGGCGCGTGGAGTCGTATGAACGCAATGCGCGCCACCTGGGCGAGCTGGGCATCGGACTGAATCCCGCCGCCCGGGTGACGGGCAACATGCTCGAAGACGAGAAGATTCTGGGCACGTGCCACATTGCCATCGGCGCCAACTACGACCTGGACGCCGAGGCGTTCATCCACCTGGATTGCATCATCCAGTCGCCGACGGTGACGGTTCTCTCGAAGACCGGTCGGGAGCGGGAGATCATGCGCCGCGGCAAGGTCCTCGTCTAGCGGGCCCCCGCCTCGGCCGGGAGGAGCGCAGCCGTGCGCATCGCATCCTGGAACGTGAACTCCATCCGCGCGCGCCTGCCGCGCGTCCTCGAGTGGCTGGACGCCCAGCAACCCGACCTGCTGTGCCTTCAGGAGACCAAGGTGCGGGATGAGCATTTCCCGCGCGAGCCCTTCGAGGAACGCGAGTACCAGGCGCACATCTTCGGGCAGAAGACCTACAACGGGGTGGCCATCCTGTCGCGCCGACCGCTCGACGAGGTGATGCGCGGGTTCCCCGACGACGACGCCGATGCCGAGCGCCGTCTCATCGGCGGCCGGCAGGGGAACCTGTGGCTCTTCAACGTCTACGTGCCCAACGGCACGGAATTGGGCAGTGAACGCTTCCAGGGGAAGCTGGCATGGCTGCGGCGACTGCGTGATCTGCTCGCAACGGTGTGCCGGACGGAGGATGCGGTGCTGGTCTGCGGCGATTTCAACGTTGCCCCGGAAGATCGCGACGTCCACGATCCCGACCTGTGGCGCGGCAAGCTGCTCTTCCATCCAGACGAGCACGCCGCCTTGGCCCACCTGATGGCGTGGGGCTTGGTGGACGCCTTTCGCCTCCACGAAGAGGGCGCCGGACACCATACCTGGTGGGACTACCGCGGCGGGGCCTTCCACCGCGGGCACGGGCTGCGCATCGACCTGTTCCTGGCGAGCCGCGCCGCCGCCGATCGCACGCGCTCGGTCCGCATCGATCATGAGGCCCGCAAGGGGCCCAAGCCCTCCGACCATGCCCCCGTGGTCCTCGAGCTCGACACCCCATCGTAGGTCGGCCTCCCTGTTCTTCTTGCCCGGCGGCGTTGACCTTGGGAATCGGGGATGCTAGCTTGGATGCGGTTCCCCCGGGCCCACCCGTCTCCGCCTCAGGAGGAAAGCCGATGAGGGAGCGTACCAATCTCGAGGTTCAGCGCGAGCGACGCCAGGATCCGAACATCGTCATCTTCCGGCTGTCGGGCAAGATGATCGGCACCAAGGAATGCTACGAGTTCCTCGAAGACGTGCGTGATGAGGTGCACGCGGGCCATCGGATCATTGTGCTCAATCTGGAGGGATTGACGAAGGTCTCCAGCCCCGGGATCGGCATTCTGGCCGCGTGCTATACGTCGGTCACGAACGCCAGGGGGCGGATCTGCATCGTGGCCGTCCCCGATCCGGTTGCATCCATGTTGAAGATCGTCTGCTTGTGGGACCTTCTGCCCCGCTACGCCACCGAGCGCGAGGCCCTGAACAACCTGGCGGTGGTGAGCTAACCGCAGACCGCCAGCAAGCCCCGCCTCGTCAGAGGCCGGGCCGCCGCACCGCCGCGATGAGCCGCAGGGCGTGGAGGCCTGTTCAGGGCCGGTGCGCCCGAACTCCCAGCCTACGAATCCCAGCCTACGAATCGGGCGCCTCGATCAGCTCCGTCAGTCGGGCCCGCAGCGTGTCCAAGGGGCAGCGTTCCTGCTCCTGGGTGTCCCGGTGACGGATGGTGACGGTCTGATCCTCGTTCGTCTGCCCGTCCACCGTGACGCAGAACGGCGTGCCGATCTCGTCCTGGCGCGCATACCGGCGTCCCACGCTGCCGCCGGCGTCGTAGAAGACGTCGTAGTGGGGCCGCAGCTCGGCCGTGATGCGCTCGGCGATCTCGGGCATGCCGTCTTTCTTGACCAGCGGAAAGATGGCGACCTTGATGGGCGCAATGCGGGGATGGAAGCCGAGGAAGACGCGCTTGCTGCCCTTGATCTCCTCTTCGCGGTAACCGTTGATCAGGGCCACCAGGAGGGTGCGATCGACACCGGCGGAGGTCTCGACGATGTAGGGAATGTACTTCTCCCGCGTCTCCTCTTCGAAGTACTCCATGCTCTTGCCGGCGTACTCCTGATGGTGCGATAGGTCGTAGTCGCCCCGATGGTGCACACCTTCCAGCTCGTGCCATGGGTCGGCGCCGAAACCGAACCGGTATTCGATGTCCACCGCCTTCTGGGCATAGTGGGCCAGCTCGTCGGGTCCGTGTTCGTGGAAGCGCAGGCGGTCCTTGTCGATGCCGATCGACAGGTACCAGTTCATGCGCGCCTCCTTCCAATACTCGAACCAGTCGAGCACCGTATCGGGCTTGACGAAGAACTGCATCTCCATCTGCTCGAACTCGCGGGTGCGGAAAATGAAGTTGCCCGGCGTGATCTCGTTGCGAAACGCCTTGCCGATCTGCGCGATCCCGAAGGGCACCTTCATGCGCGAGGAGACGCGCACGTTCTCGAAGTTCACGTAGATGCCCTGGGCGGTCTCGGGACGCAGGAAGATCGTGCTGGCATCGTCCTCGACGGGCCCCATGAAGGTCTTGAACATCAGGTTGAAGCGGCGAGGCTCGGTGAACGTGCCCCGCTGGCCGCACTTGGGACACGGCGTCTTGGGGTCGCTGAAGTCGAACTCGACGTCGTCGGCCCGGAAGCGGGCCTTGCAGTTGCGGCAGTCGATCAGCGGGTCGGTGAACTCGGTCAGGTGGCCGGAAGCCTCCCAGACCCGGGGATGCATCAAGATGGCGGCATCCAGGGGCACCACGTCATCCCGCAAGCGGGTCATCACCCGAAACCAGTCGGTCTTGATGTTGTTCTTCAGGCGCGTGCCGAGGGGTCCGTAATCCCAGCAGGCGTTGATTCCGCCGTAGATGTCCGAGCTGGGGTAAATGAAACCGCGCCGCTTGCAGAGCGCGGTCAGCTTGTCCATGATGTTTTCCATTGGGTAACCTCTTGGCTCCAAGCCTACTGGCCTCCGATCGATTGAGCGAGTACGCTACACTCTGCTCAATCGGCGGATCAAGGCGCTTTTCCCAGTGGAGGTGAGGCGGTGCTCGATTTCCTCACATCGCTGGCCGCGGAGGCCGGCGAGCGCTTGTTGCGAGCCCAGGGTGCGCTGGCCGAGGGTGAGATCGACTTCAAGGGCCGGCGCGACATGGTGACGGCGGTGGACCGTGAGATCGAGCGCTTCCTGGCTGACCGGATCGCGCGCGAGCATCCGCGGGACGCGATCCTGGCCGAGGAGTCGATTCGGCGCGATGGCGACAGCGGCCGCGTATGGATCGTCGATCCCCTGGACGGCACCACGAACTTCGTGCATCAGCATCCCATGTTCTGCGTGAGCATGGCCTTGGCCGAGGGCTACACGGGGCTCCCGACCGCCGATGCGTGGACCGACTCGCCGCATGCCTCGGGCTTCTTCGCGGCGGGTGCGCTACCGCGCCTGATCGCGGGCGTCGTTCACGCACCGGTGTTGCGGGAGACCTACTGCGCCCAGGTTGGAGGTGGGGCATTCCTCAACGGACGCGCCGTGCGGGTCTCCCCGCAGAAGAAGCTGGATCGGAGTCTGGTCGCCACCGGTTTCGCCTATCGGCGCAATGAGCTCTCCAACAGCAACCTCGAGAACTTCCGGCGACTGGCGCTCGAAGCGCAGGGGATTCGTCGCGGGGGCGCCGCGGCCCTCGATCTGGCCTACGTGGCCGCCGGCCGCTTCGAGGTCTTCTGGGAGCTGTACCTGAAGCCTTGGGACGTCGCGGCGGGCATCGTGCTGGTGGAGGAGGCCGGCGGTCGGGTCACCGATTTCGAGGGACACGCCACGGGGCTCGAGGGGACGGAGATCCTGGCCACCAACGGCCACCTTCACGATCAGGTCGCCGGCCTGCTGGAGGGCGCGGATCCGGCCTGGGCGGCCGAGGAGCGCGCCCGCCTGACGAGGATCGGGCCCTGATAGTCCCCCACGGTGGCCGGGGGATCAGATCATCCAGCCCAAAAGGCCCAATCCGACGAAGAGCAGACCCCCGAAGAGGACCACGAAGGCCAGCAGCGTCAGCGGCAGCAGAAACAGCACGACGGCACCCCCGAGCAGCAATCCGCCCAGGGTGAACAGCAGCTTCAGGGGCAGGAGGAGCAGCCCCCCCAGGAAGCAGGCGAACTTTAGCGCCGCTCCGATGACCGCGGCCACGAAGACGCCCACAATCGCCAGGCCAAGCAACTCGAACATGGTCTCACCCTCCCCGCTGGATCCGTGACCGGCCGTGGTCCGCCGGCCCCGTTTCCCAAAGGCTAGGATACGTTGCGGGAAGGGGTCAAGTTGCGCTCGGGGCCCGGCGGGGCCCGAGCCGACGGCGCGGGGGCGGCCGCACGGCAGGTCCGGGAGGACCGGACCCGTCTGCGGATTCCCCGCAGCCGCAACGAGACGGCGAGAGCCCCGGACCTCTGCACAGGTCCGGGGCTCCGGGAGATGGTCTTGCGGCGGCCAGTGGGTCCTCGGGGCAAAGGGCAGTGTGAGGAGGCGGGGACACCCACTGTCGAGCCCGCTGGGCTCAGCCGCCGGAAAACCACCGCACGCGGTTCGAGATGTCCTCCTCGCCCTGTCTCGGTTTCGTTGGTCACCGTCGCGGATCGAAGCCGGGCCTTCGCGAGAATACGGGGTCCGACCGCTCCATGGCGAAGACCGCCGGATCCGACCGCGGGTGCGGCCGAGCGCGCCACGCGAGGGCGGCGCGCTCGGCCCGCGCTAGAAGTCGCCCTCCTCGCCGCCGATCATCGGATCGTCCACGGCGTGATCCTTGCCCGGCTGGAAGGTCGAGGGCTGCTCGACGTTCGGGCCCGGATCGGGCTCGGGGTTCACGACGTTCGATGAGGAATCGCTGCTGCATCCCAAGGGACCGAAGCTGAGACACAGCGTGGCGCAAATCAGAGCGCCGAGTAGGAAGGTGCGCATCATGGGTACTCTCATGCCCTTTGCTCCCCCTTGCTGTGGAAGTGACCCTCGTGGGGTCTGGCCGAACATCTGGTCGGGGCCTCGCCCCGATTCCGTGGTCGGCCTGCCTAGTGCAGCAGGCGTACCATTCGAGCGCCGGAGCGGGGATGAATCTCCTATGCCGTATCGATTGTGACAATTGGGGCAACCCTCCGCCGGGGGCCTTGGGGAGCGGGATGCAGAGCGCATTGCATCCTGCGGTCGATTCCATGCGAATCGCCCCTTTCGCAATCCCGGATCGCCGGTCTTCGCGGCGAGTGCGGGCATCTCGCGCTGCCGCCGCGACGGCCCGGCGGCCGTTCGGGCGATCGGGGAGCAGGGAACCCGGTCCGCGGACACCGCACGGGCCTGGCACCGATCCTGCAACAGCCGTGTTGAACCACCTGCGCCGCGCTCCTCCCCAGACGGCGCACGCCCCGCGTCGGGGCCCTTCGGCGCCGGGCACGGATGGGTCCCGCGCAAGCTTCGGCCGGCCGCGCCGACGCCGCACGGACGTCGAACGCGCCCGTTCGTTCGCAACCCAAACACACAGGGAGGAGCCGGTGGACCATCAGACATTCCTCAACGACATGCGCGGACAGCGCAGTCACGTCGAACGCGATCTGGCCGTGGGCAATCGTCGCCGTGCCCGGCGACGAACGGCACACGTGATCGGCACCCTCGTGTCCGCATACCGCAGGCTGGAGCCGGAGCTGTCCTGCTGGCTGCGGATCCTCGCCTCCCTGGCTCTGGTCGAGCGCCCCCGACCCGACGCCCAGCAGCTCACGCTTTGGCCGGAATTGCAGTCCGATCCGCCGGGAGACTCGAGCGGTGAAACGGCCGTGCGTCGCCCCGTCGTGCATCCCCCGGCCGCGGTCGGACTGGGCGTGATCACCCAGGACGGGCGCATGCTGCGATCGCTCCGTCTGCTCGAGCAACTCGCCCCGACCACGCTGCCGGTCCTGGTCGAGGGGGAGAGCGGGACGGGAAAGGAGGTGGTGGCCCAGGCGATTCACGCCATGAGTCGCCGCGGCCGCAAGCCCTGGATCGCGGTCAACTGCGGCGCGATGCCGCCCCAGCTTCAAGAGAGCGAGCTGTTCGGACATGCCCGGGGAGCCTTCACCGGGGCCACCTGCGACAAGCCCGGGCTCTTCGAGGCGGCCCATGGGGGCACGCTGTTCCTCGACGAGGTGGGCGAAATGGACCTGCGCGCACAGGTCAAGCTGCTGCGGGTCCTGGAGACGGGGGAGCTGCGCCGTCTGGGAGAGATCCGCATGCGGCGGGTCGACGTGCGCGTCATCGCCGCCACGAACGCGGACGTGGACCGGGCGGTCCAGGAGGGGAGCTTCCGCAAGGATCTGAAGTTTCGGCTGGGGGCCGTACGGGCGTGGCTGCCGCCCCTGCGCGAACGGCGGGCCGACATTCTTCCTCTGGCGCACCACTTCATTCGCCGGGCGGCGGCCGTCGCGCCACCGCTGACGCCCGGGGCGCGCGCGGCGCTGTTGGCCTACACGTGGCCGGGCAACGTGCGCGAGCTCAAGTTCGTCGTCGAACGCGCCACCGTGCTCTGGGAGCAGAGCTGCCTCCCGGAGATTCAAGTGCAACAGCTCTTTCCCGACGAAGAGGGGCCACCGGAGGCGCAGGGAGCGGTCGGCCCCGATCCGGCGTCGGCGATGAGCGAAATGGATCCGCTGTGCCTGCCGGCCGGAGCCCATCTGGATCGGTTTCTGAGCCAGGTCGAGCGGCGGTTGATCGAAGACGCGCTGCGCAGCGCCGAGGGCAACCGCACCCGCGCGGCTCTTCTGCTGGGCGGACTGAGCCGCACGACCTTGATCAGCAAGATGAAGCGGCTGGGACTCTTCGAGCCGGCACAGGCGTGAAGGCCGCCGGGCGGGGCGCCGGCGGCACGCAACGGCGGAAGGAGTCTAGGAACCCTGCGAATCCGCTTCCACCACGTCGATGCCGGCCTTCTGCGTCAGCCAGGAGATGATGATGGCCACCTCTTCCTGCCAGGGCGCGCTGTCGCCGCGCAGAATCTCGTGCGTGACCGGGAAGCCCAGCCGCCGCAGCGCGTCGACCTTGCCCGCGGGAGGACCGGCGTCGTCGCGCGATCGCGGACGCACGCGACGATGGTTGAGGCAGAGGAAGGGAAGGCGCAGCTTCTCGGGCATCATCTCGGCGACAATCTCGGGCAGCAGATGACCGTCGATGGTGATGATGCCGGCGAAGACCTCGTTGCGCGAGACGCCGTAGATCGAGGCGAAGAGAGCGGCCCCTTCGGTGCCCAGCAGGTAGATGGCGCGCCGGTCGGTGGGGAGCAGGTCGAGAGCCTTCTCCATCACGCCATCCAGGTAATCGGAGGCCATGGCGAGGCTGCTGCGGAAGGAGGGGTTGTCGCCGGTGTAGTGCACCCAGTCGTAGCCCACGGTGCGGGCTCCGCCCAGATCGACCAGATGCGCGTGCAGACCGCGCGGAAAGACCAGGTGGGAGCGCAGCGCGGCCAGATCGCGGATCTTCTGCGCGAACTGGAACTCGGAGAAGCGCGGCGGATGGAGGCAGACGACCAGAGGGCAGTCCTCGCCCTTCTCGGCCCGGGCGCGGATCAGCAAGGTCTCGGGCTGCAACGTCACCGGCACGATGAAGCGACTGACCTGCTGGGGATCCAGTCCCAAACGGAGTGCATCGACCAGCGTCGTGCTCTTGTCGCTCGACTCCATCCCTTCCTCCCCCTACAGATACGCCGGGTCCCGGTAGACGCCGAAGACCTCACGGAACACGTCGCTGATTTCACCCAAGGTCACGTCGGCTTTGACCGCAGCGATGATGTGGGGGACGAGATTCTCTTTGCCGGCCGCGGCCTGCCGAATCGCGTCGATTCGGTCGCGCGCAAGCGATGCGCTTCGTTGGGCGCGCAGTTGCTGGATGCGCCCGATCTGCTGCCGCTCGACCTCGTGGTCGATCCTCAGCGTCGTGATGGGCACTTCCTCGCCGTCATCCACGTACTTGTTGATGCCGACGATCACACGCTCGCCCCGTTCCACCTGCCGCTGGAATTCGTAGGCCGAGCGCGCGATCTCCTTCTGCGGGTAGCCTTGGTTGATCGCCGGCACGATGCCGCCCAGGGTGTCGATCTGATGGATGTACTTCCAGGCCGCCTCTTCCACCTGATCGGTGAGCTTCTCGATGAAGTAGCTGCCGCCCAGCGGGTCTACCACGAGCGGGATGTTCGTCTCCGCGGAGATGACCTGCTGCGTCCGCAGGGCGATCTTGACCGCCTCTTCGGTCGGGAGCGCATAGGTCTCATCCAGGGAATTGGTGTGCAGAGACTGCGTGCCGCCCAGCACCGCCGCCAGGGCCTGCAGCGCCACCCGCACGACGTTGTTGTAGGGTTGCTGGGCCGTCAGGGATACGCCGGCGGTCTGGGCGTGGGTGCGCAGCAACAGGGAGCGGGGCTTCGACGCGCCGAAGCGCTCCTTCATGATCTTGGCCCACATGCGCCGGGCCGCCCGAAACTTGGCGATTTCCTCGAAGAAGTCGTTGTGCACATCGAAGAAGAAGCTCAGGCGGGGGGCGAACGCATCGGGGTCCAGGCCGGCGTCGATCCCGGCCTGAACGTAGCCGATGCCGTCGGCGAGGGTGAAGGCCAGCTCCTGCACCGCCGTCGCACCGGCCTCGCGGATGTGGTAGCCGCTGATGGAGATCGTGTTCCACTGCGGCATCTTGTCGGTGCAGTAGACCAGCCCGTCCTGGATGATCCGCATGGCGGGCTCGGGCGGGCAGATCCACTCCTTCTGCGCGATGTACTCCTTCAGGATGTCGTTCTGCACCGTGCCGCGCAGGAGCGCGGGATCGACGCCCTGCTTCTCGGCCACCGCGACGTAGAACGACAGGGCGATGACCGCCGTCGCATTGATGGTCATCGATGTGCTGACCTTGTCCAGCGGGATGCCGTCGAAGAGGCGCGACATGTCGTCCAGCGAGGCGATGGCCACGCCTTCGCGGCCCACCTCACCGGCGCTCAGCGGATGGTCCGGGTCGTAGCCCATCAGCGTGGGCATATCGAAGGCGGTGGAGAGTCCGGTTTGCCCGTGGGCGAGAAGGTACTTGAAGCGCCGGTTGGTATCCTCGGGCGTGCCGAAACCCGCGAACATGCGCATGGTCCAGCGGCGGCCCCGGTACATGTTGGGATGGATGCCGCGCGTAAAGGGGTATTCGCCGGGCCTGCCGGCGTCGCCTTCGTTCTCGGCCTTCCAGAGCGGGTCGCGGCGCGACTCGGGCGTGTAGACCTCGTCGAGCGGGATGCCGGAATAGGACTCGTACAGCTCTCGGCCCGCTTCGGGGGGCACATCTGCAGGAGGCCGCGGCGCTGCTCCGGAGCCGGCGCAGCCGCCCTTGCGTGCGGGACCTCCCTGGTTGCCGGTCGGCTTCTGATCGGATGCTCGGGAGTCGGCCCGCAACGAATCTGCCATGCTACACTCCTTCTCGAAACCCTCTGCTGGGATGCAGGCGCCTGGACAGGTGAAACCGGCCGGGGCTTCCGGTCAAGATGATAACACAGTGTCGAGACGTGGAAGCGCGCACGGTCCGGCGCCCCAGATGCGTGCGAAGGCATGGTGCCGAGGCGCCACGGTCCACGAAACCTATCAGAGGTCCGCCGCCGTCGCAACCATCGGCACTATCAGGGAGTTGTACCCCCGCGCGGCTAGCCGCCCGAGCGCTCGGCCAAGAACTCGCCCTCCAGCGCAACCACAGCCTCCTCGGTCCGGTCCCGGGGGATCATGCAGGTCACCGCGGCGAGCGAGGTGGAGATGATCTCGATGTTGATGCCCTTGGATGAGAGCGCCTTGAACATGCGGCCGGCCACCCCGGGCACCTTGGCGAGATTCGAGCCCACCACCGAGACCAGGGCGACACTGGTGTCGACGGCGACGTCCGACGCCATCGTCTCGTCCTTGGTCTTGTCGAGCGCCCGGCGGATATCGTCCTGCTGATTTTCGGCGACCGCCAGGCAGATGTCGGCGGTCCCCCGGGTCCCGCCCGTCGATACGACCAACTCCACGTTGAAGCCCTGGGATCCCAGCAAGCCGAAGATCTCCGCAGCGATACCGGGCTTGTCGGGCACGCCCTGCAGTACGATCTTGCTGATCTCCTTGTTGGCAGTCACCTGGAGAGCATCCATGCGCAACCTCCTGAGATCCTGTCCAGTTCTTGGACGGTACCGGCCGGATCCATGCTGCGAGCGGCCCCCTCGAACCCGCGCTCGAATGGGTGAATGGCGCTCGGGGCCCCGCAGGGCATCCATCGGCCAACCTACGCGATGGCCTCCACGTGGGCAATCAGAAACGGGGCAGGGCGTTGCGCCCCCCCCGGCTCGTGCGGTCGCCCACGGATCGAATTGGTCTAGTCCAATATGGGAATTCTGGGTCTTTGCTGCCAAATTGGACTTGAACTTGGCGCCAATTTGTCCGTATATAGGAGTGAGCTTTGGCCGGCCCCCTCGCCGGTCGGATCCCGCGATCCCGACCGGGGGCGAAGTCTTCAGGAGGCGCGGTGGATCTGTCGATCGACAAGCAGGATCGCACGCCGCTCTACCATCAGGTCTACCAGGCGATCGAGCGGCGCCTGCGGTCGGGAGAGCTGGAAACGGGGGCCAAGCTGCCGCCGACCCGAGAGCTGGCTCGTCGGCTCGGGGTGCACCGCAACACCGTGGTGGCCGCATACCGTCGCCTCGAGGAGGCGGGTTGGGTCCGGTCGGCCGTGGGGGCCGGGACGTTCGTGACGGCGACCCCGCCGGCGCGCGAGACCCTCGACGCGGACACGCGAGGGCACGCGGCCGCAAGCGGGGCTCCCGGTGCGCCGTGGACCGAGGGCGGCCGGTTCTCCTGGGGCGCGCTGCTGCGCCCGCAGGCGATCCGGGGCCGGGATCCCTCAGAGTACTTCCAGGCGGTGACGACGGAAACCACGCAGCGGCCCATCCTGCTGAACGGGGCCGTGCCCGACAGCCGCAACTTCCCGATGGCCGACTTCTCCACATGCATGCAGGAAGTGCTCGAGGAGGCGAATCCCCACCTCCTGGAATATGGCGCCACCGAGGGCTACGCGCCGCTGCGCGCCTGGATCGCACAGTGGTTGACCGAGTGGGGCGTGCCCGAGGTCGACGCACGCCGTATCTTTGTCGTGAGCGGTTCCCAGCAGGGCTTGGATTTGATCGCGCGGCTGCTGGTGGCGCCGGGGGACCGCGTCCTGGTCGAGGCGCCGACGTACACCGGGGCTTACGTGGTGCTTCAGGAAGTCGGTGCCCGGGTGGAGACGGTGCCGTTCGACGACGAGGGCATCGACGTGGCGGCTTTGGAGGCCGCTCTGGAGAGGGATCCGGTGCGGTTCCTCTACCTGATGCCCTGCTATCAGAACCCCACGGGGGTATCCCTGAGCGCGACGCGAAGGACGCAGCTCCTGGACCTGGCCCATCGCCGGGGACTGGCGATCGTCGAGGACCACTACACGTCGCAGCTCCACTACCGCGGCGCGGTGCCGCGGCCGCTGCTGGCTGACGATGCTCACGGCCGGGTGATCCAGCTGGGGACCTTCTCGAAGATTCTCTTCCCGGGGTTGCGGCTCGGTTGGATGGTGGTGCCCGACGAATTGCGTCGACCGGTGCGCCGGTTGCGCTGGGCAACCGATTTGTCGACGGCCACCTTCACACAACAGATTCTGCACCGCTTCTGTGTCAGCGGACGCTTGACGCGACACCTGGAGCGGATCTGCCGCATTCATGCGCGGCGGCTCGACGCGATGCTGGCCGCCCTGGAGGCCGACTTTCCCGCTCAGGCGCGTTGGACGCGGCCCGAGGGCGGCATGACCCTGTGGGCGGAGCTGCCTGACGGGATCGACACGGTGGAGGTTTCTCGGGAGGCCGCTCGCCGCGGCGTGCTGGTCACGCCGGGCTCGGCGTTCTTCCCGAATGGAGGCGGACACAGTGCCCTGCGGCTTTCGTTCAACCGGGAGAGCGAGGAACGGATCCGCAAGGGAGTGCGTCTGCTGAGTGAAGTGATCGACGCACGATTGAACGAGCGCCGACCGCGGACGCGTCCCAACGAGGACGCGGTGCCTTTCGTTTGAAGGATGGGGGAGGAATCGTCATGCAGATCGGAACGCTGCGAGTGAAGACCGGCCTCGCCGAGATGCTCAAGGGCGGGGTCATCATGGACGTCACCAATGCCGAGCAGGCCAAGATCGCCGAGGATGCGGGCGCGGTGGCGGTCATGGCCTTGGAGCGCGTGCCGGCGGACATCCGCCGGGACGGCGGGGTGGCCCGGATGGCCGACCCGACCAAGATCAAAGAGATCATGGAGGTGGTGTCGATTCCGGTCATGGCCAAAGCCCGGATCGGACACTTCGCCGAGGCTCAGATTCTGGAAGCCCTGGGGGTGGATTTCGTCGACGAGAGCGAGGTTCTGACGCCGGCCGACGAGCGCTACCACATCGACAAGTTCGCCTTCAAGGTGCCCTTCGTCTGCGGGTGCCGAGACCTGGGCGAGGCCCTGCGCCGCATCGGGGAGGGGGCCGCCATGATCCGCACCAAGGGCGAGGCCGGCTCGGGAGACATCGTGGAAGCCGTGCGCCACATGCGCGCGGTGACCGGCGGCATCCGGGAGCTGACCCACCTGCGCCCCGAACAGCTCATGACCAAGGCCAAAGAGCTGGGGGCGCCCTACGAGCTGGTGCGCTGGGTGGCCGAGAGCGGCACGCTACCGGTGCCCAACTTCTCCGCCGGCGGCATCGCCACGCCCGCCGACGCGTCGTTGGTGATGCAGCTAGGCGCCGAGAGCGTCTTCGTCGGCAGCGGGATCTTCAAGTCCTCGGAGCCGGCCAAGCGCGCCGCCGCGATCGTCAAGGCCGTGACCTACTACAAGGACCCCGACATGCTGGCCAAGCTGTCGGAGGGACTGGGCGATGCCATGGCCGGTCTCGACGTGGCCAAGATGAAAGAGGAAGAACTGCTGCAAACGCGCGGCTGGTAGGTTCACCGCAGGTGAGGCAACGGGGCGGGGGGTCGTGGGGTTCCCCGCCTCGAGGCATCCAGGCGGGTTTGCTCCGCGTGCCGCCGCAAGAGGAGAGGGCCGACTATGGCGAGGCCGATCACCGTGGGCGTGCTTGCCATCCAGGGCGATTTCGCCGCCCACGCCAGGGCGTTGGCGCGTTGGGGCGCCGAGGTGCAGGAGGTGCGTCGGCCGGCGCAGATCGCCGAGGTCGACGGGCTGATTCTGCCCGGCGGCGAGACCACGACGATGATCAAGCTGATGCGCGACTTTGGTCTGTGGGAGGCCGTCGCCGCGGCGCCTGGGGAAGCTCGGCCGCTTTTCGGAACGTGCGCCGGGCTCATCCTGTTGGCCCAAGAGGTGATCGATCCGCCGCAACCGTCGCTCGGACTTCTCCCGGTGGTCGTGCGGCGCAACGCCTACGGCCGGCAAGTCGACTCCTTCGTCGCCGACGGTCAGATGCGCGTGCCCAGTGATCTGTCCTTCGAGGGCTCGGGTCAGCGTTCCTACGCGACCGAGTTCGTGTTCATCCGCGCGCCCCGCATCGAGGAGACGTGCGGCGAGCTGGACGTGCTGGCGCGGCACGAAGGGGCGCCGATCCTGGTGCGGTCCGGCCACGTGCTGGGCAGCAGTTTCCATCCCGAGCTGACCGACGATGGGATCGTCATCCGTCTCTTCCTCGCCATGGTGGCCCGTGCGCGCGAGCAGCGCGGCGGGGGAAACGGGGGCGCGTGAGGATTGCGGTCAACGAGCTGGCCGCCCGCGCCGAGCGGCTGACGGCGAGGCTGGCGGCCTGCGACCTCTGCCCGCGCCGCTGCGGCGTCGATCGGCTGGCGGGGAAGCGGGGCTTCTGCGGGGTGGGCCACGCGGTGCCCCTGGCCGCGGCGGTGCCCCACTTCGGTGAGGAGCCGCCCCTCTCGGGCGCTGGAGGCGCGGGCACTGTCTTCGTCGGAGGCTGCAATCTGCGCTGCGGATTCTGCCAGAATCACGAGATCAGCCGCCTGGAGATCGACCTGCCCGAGGTCACGCCCGCCGAGCTGGGCGCGGCCCTGCTGAGCCTCCAGGACCGCGGCTGCGAGAATGTGGAGCTCGTCACGCCCACCCACGTGGTGCCCCAGATCCTGACCGCGTTGGCACGCGCCCGGCCCCGGGGCCTGAATCTGCCGGTCGTCTTCAACACGGGCGGCTACGAATCGATCGAGGTTCTCCGGGAGCTCGAGGGCGTGGTCGATGTCTACCTTCCGGACCTCAAGTACGCCGATGCCGAAACCGCGCGTGCGTTGTCGGATGCAGCCGACTACTGGGACGTGGCGCGAGCCGCGGTGACGGAGATGGTCCGACAGGCCGGTCCGCTGCGCCTGGACGATCAGGGCGTCGCGCGCTCAGGCGTCCTCGTCCGGCATCTGGTGTTGCCGAACGATCTGGCTGCCTCCCGTGACGTGCTGACGTTCCTGGCGGAACTCTCGCCTCGGCCGGCCCTGTCCTTGATGGCACAGTTCTACCCCCCGGACGGTTGCGACCATCCGCTGCTGCAGCGCGGCATCAGCCGGCGCGAGTACGAGAAGGTCGCGGCGCTGGTCGACACGCTGGGCTTCGACACCGGGTGGGTGCAGGATCGCTCCTCCGAGTCGACCTATCGCCCGAACTTCCGCGCAGCCCATCCTTTCGACGACCACACCCAGGGCTGACCCAAGACCCGAATGGTTGCTCTCGGCGCCGGGCGGGCCGGTCGGGGGGCACCTCCTTAAGGGCCGGTGCGCGACTGCCGACGATTAGGGTGGCGGACGGACACCGGCGCGGCGAACGGCCGGGGGGCTGGACTCCGCCTTGGGTTGGGCCGGTTTGAGGGGATGAACAGCGTACTGGTCGGTGCGGGCAACCGATTGCCGTGCCGGACTGGTCGAGCATGGAGGCCGATCTTGAAACGCTGCCTGCAGGTTCTGGTCGCCGAGTCCGAGGAGCGCCGGTCCCTTCGGGATCTGGTCTCGCCCCGACGTCGCATCCGTCATGCCGCCACCGAACAGGAATGCGTGGACCTGGGCTACGCCGGGGCGGGGGACGTCATGCTGGTCGACATGGATGATCCGAGCTTCGACGACCCCGATTTCGTCAGCCGCGTGCGGTTTGTCTCACGCAGCGCCTTTCCCATCCTGGGCGTGACGCGCCGGCCGCCGTCCTCCGCGGAAAAGTGGCTGAAATGCGGCATGGCCGAAGTGCTGCACCTGGAATCGCTGACGCCCTACCTGCTCGATCGCAAGCTGCGTCACTGGGTCAAGCACCAGCGGCTTCAGCTCCGCCTCTACGACGCCAACCGGAGGGCCCTGCGCTGGTGGAAGGACCTGGTGGGGGCCCTGGACGAGGTTCGCCTGCGGCTCGAGAAGACGTCCCACTCCCTGGAGGCCTACCTCACGCTGCTCGAGGCCGGCGAAGGAGAGATCCCGAGCCTGCGCCGCAACACCGTCGGACGCGCCCGCAAGCAGATCGGTGAGATCAACGAACTGGCCGCGGAGCTGGACGTGGCCGCTCGCACGATCCAGCTCGAAGGCATCGAGCGCAGCCGATCGGCGCAGGGCCGCCGCCGCGAGCCGATCTTCACCGAGGCCGCGCTGGCCGAGGGCGCCCGCGAAGAGGAGCGCCGCAAGCAGTTCGACCCGCCGATGACCAGGGGGACGCACCGGGAGCGGCGGTACGGAACCTGAGGGTTGTGGGTGCGGCGGACCCCCTGGGCGCCCCGCGTGCAGCGACCCCTAACGCGCCCCGCGTGGACCGACCTAGAAGGGCGCGAATCCCTGCTCGTGCCAGTAGCCTTCCTTCAGCTCGTCCATCTGGGCCTGCAGCGCCGAGAGGTGGCCCTTCTCCCAGGACGCCAGCTTTTCGTGGAACGACTTGACCGCCGGATCGCTGGCCGCCTCGGCCTCCGCGCGGTAGAAGTTGATCGACGAGAGCTCGAGCTGGATGCCGATCGACAGGGCGGTCATCTCGTAGTGAGCCGAACCGATCCGCTCGCGGATCTCCGGTGAGAAGATGGGGTGGGGCCCTTCCATCATCTTCTGCGTCCCCAGGGTGGCCGTGGTGTCGACGTGGCCCGTCTTCAGAAGCGAATCGTGGTGAGCCTTGAGGAAGTTGAAATGCTCGACCTCCTCTTCCGCCAACTGCTGGAAGACCTGCTTGCCCTGGGTGTCCTGTGTGTTCTGTGAGGCCATCAGGTAGAAGTGCTGGCCTTCCAGCTCGGCCTGCATGGCCTTCTTCAAGCCCTCGGCCATCCGCTTGATCTGCTCATTCATGCCTGTTCCTCCCATCGCCGGCCATTGCGCACAGACCCCCGGGCAGGAGGCGCGTACCGGTCGTCTCTGTCGCTGCGTACGAATCCCGTATGCTAGCAAGAACCCATGGAGTTCACCATTGCTAGGGTGGCTTGCCCGCCGAAACCCCCACGGACACACCCCTTTCGAGAAAAGGGGTTGACAACGCAAACT
>CAZPGB010000053.1:0-41576 GCA_964585945.1 uncultured bacterium
TAGGTGGGTCAGTTCAGAGTAGCAGAGACGGGTCTGTTCTCGTTGGCGGCGAGGAGCAAAGCCCCGCAACGAGCTCCCATGCCTTCCAGAGACGCCTACGCCAGGGTGGGGGTATCCCCCGCCGCCGTGGGGGCGGATCGACCGATCGCCCCTATCTGGGTCGCATTCTATGATCCGGGTGATCGTCCAACAGACCGTAGGTCCATCGCCCTGTCGCGCTCGGCATGGCAAGACGCAAGGGAGGAATCCCCAATGTTGCACAGCATCAACACGCTCAAGGGATTCGACGTCAGAGCCACCGACGGTGCATGCGGTGACGTGCATGACTTCTTCTTCGACGACATCATGTGGGTCGTCCGCTACCTGGTCGTAGACACCGGAGGTTGGCTCTCCCGGGAGAAGGTGATCCTCCCCCGCGAGGTTCTCGGCGTGCCCGACCGGAACGCGAAACAACTCCCGGTCGACCGCACCAAGAAGGAGATCGAAGGATCCCCACCCGTGGATGCCGACAAGCCGGTCTCGCGCGTCATGGAAGCCGAGCTCGCCAAGTACTTTGCATTGCAGCACCCCTACTGGGCCGGCGGCTATCTGGTGGGGGGAACGCCCGCGGATGCGCCGCGGATGTCGGGCCCCGGCCTGGACGAGAAGCTGCGCAGCGGCGCGCCGCCGGACCCGGGCGGGCTGTCGGATGAGCTCAAGCGAGTCTCGGCGGGGGAGAGCCACCTGCGCAGCGTGCGGGAGGTCAGCGGATACCACATTCATGCCGATGACGAGGAGGAGTTCGGCCGCGTCAGCGATTTCATCGTCGGCGAGGAGGATTGGATCATCCGCTACCTGGTGGTCGACACGCGCACCATCCTGTCGGGCAGAAAGACGCTGATGGCCGTCCCCTGGATTCGCAAGATCAGTTGGAGCATGGGCAAGGTCTACGTCGATCTCACCACCGAAGAGATCAAGGCCGGTCCCGAATACGATCCCGACGCCGGCATCGACCGCAAGTATGAGGAGATCCTCTACCACTACTACGACCGCCCCCGCTACTGGATTGGTGCCGAAGAGAGGAGCAAGTCGAAGTAACGCGGTGCAGGAGCGCCCGCGCCCAGCGCCTTGCCCCGACCGTTCCACAGGAGGTCCCATGCTGGACACCACGGATCAAGATCGGCTCATGTCGATCGCACGACGTTTGCGCCGCCACATTCTCCGCATGACGGAGGCGGCCGGCTCGGGGCACCCGTCGTCGGCGGCATCCGCCGTTGAGCTGATGACGGCGCTCTTCTTCGGTGGCGTCTTGCGCTACGACGTCTCACGCCCCGACCATCCCAACAACGATCGGGTGGTCTTCTCGAAGGGACACGCCTCGCCTCTCTTCTACGCGCTGTGGGCCGTCGCGGGCGTCTTGAGCGACGAGGACCTCCTGACCTACCGGCAGCTCGGCAGCGTGCTCGAGGGCCACCCGCGGCCGAACTTCCCGTACTGCGAGGCCGCCACCGGCTCACTCGGGCAAGGTCTCTCCATCGGCCTGGGGCTGGCGATCAACGCCAAGGTCCTCGATGACCTTCCCTATCGGACCTACGTCCTTCTCGGAGACGGGGAGATGAGCGAAGGGGCCCAGTGGGAGAGTATCCAGCTCGCCGCCCACTACGAGCTCGGGAATCTGGTCGGGATTCTGGACCTGAATCGGCTGGGTCAGACCGGCGAGACCATGCTGGGCCACGACGCGGAAGCCTACCAACAGCGGTTGCGCGCCTTCGGTTGGCGGACGCACATCGTGGACGGTCATGCCATCGATCAGATCCAGGAAGCCTACGCGCGAACCGCTCTCGAGACGCGGATTCCCACCATGATCATCGCGCGCACGATCAAGGGCAAGGGCTTCCCACCCATCGAGGACCAAAACGGTTGGCACGGGAAGGTGCTGCCCGAGAAGGAGGCGGCCCCGATTCTGTCAGCGCTCGAGGACGACACGGAGGCCCCCCCGCCCCAACCTCTGGGACCGGCGGCGCCCGAGGACCTGAAGCCCCGCCGACACGAGCCGGGCGAGGCGTCGCGGGCCCTGCCCTATGCTCCCGGGACGAAGATTCCCACGCGCGATGCCTTTGGCAAGGCTGTGGCGCGCCTCGGGAGTCAGTATCCTCACCTCGTGGTGCTCGACGGCGACGTGGGCAACTCCACTCGGTCCGAGGCCTTCCAGGAAGCCCATCCGGAGCGGTTCTTCCAGACCTTCATCGCCGAACAGAACATGGTCGGGATGGCCTTGGGCCTGTCACGCCGGGGCAAGATCCCCATCGTGGCAACGTTCTCCGCGTTTCTGACGCGGGCCTTCGATCAGATTCGGATGAGCCAGTACTCCCTGGGCAACATCAAGTTCGTCGGGTCCCACAGCGGCGTCTACATCGGTCAGGACGGGCCCTCGCAGATGGGCCTGGAAGACATCGCCATGTTCCGCACGCTGCGCAACAGCGTCGTGCTCTGCCCCTGCGACGCCGTTTCCACCGAGCTCCTGCTGGAAGAGGCGCTCGAGCACGACGGCATCGCCTATGTGCGCACCACGCGGGAAGCCACGCCCGTGGTGTATGAGCCCGGCGCCACACACCTGCGCATCGGCGGCAGCAAGCTCCTCCAGCGCAGTGCCGACGACGTCCTCACCGTGGTCGCGGTCGGCACGACGGTGCATGAGGCCCTGGCCGCCTACGACATGCTGCGCGAGGAAGGAATCCTCATACGCGTGTTGGATGCCTACAGCATCAAGCCGCTGGACACGACCGCTCTGTATGAAGCCGCGCGAAGCACGCACGCACTGATCACGGTCGAGGACCACTACACCGAGGGCGGCCTCGGGGAGGCGGTGGCGGCGGCGCTGGCAACCGAGCCGGTGCCGGTGCACCGGCTGGCGGTCGACCAGATCCCGGTCAGCGGTCAACCCGAAGAGCTGCTACGTCGGGCGGGAATCTCCAAGGAGGCCATCGCGGAACGCGCCCGACAGATCGCCGAGGCGCTCGCCGTGCGCTGATCCCATCCGAATGCCGCCAGGCTGCGTCCCCCCGTCGAATGCCGCCAGGCTGCGTCCCCCCGTCGACCCGTCAGAAGCGCAGCAGGCGGGCGTTGATCGCGACGATGACCGTTGAGAGCGACATCAGCAGCGCCCCCGCCGCCGGGCTCAGCAAAACGCCGGCCGAAGCCAGCACACCCGCCGCCAAGGGAATGGCCACCACGTTGTAGCCTGTTGCCCAGAAGAGGTTCTGCACCATCTTGCGGTAGACGGCCTGCGATAGGTGCACCACACCGAAGGCGCCCCTCGGGTCGCTGTCCACCAGGACGACATCGGCCGCTTCCAGCGCCACATCGTTGCCCGCCCCGATGGCGATCCCCACATCGGCTCGCGCCAGGGCGGGAGCGTCGTTCACCCCGTCTCCGACCATGGCCACCCGCTTGCCGTCGTTCTGCAGCTTCTCGACCTCGTCCGCCTTCTGATCGGGCAGAACTTCGGCGAAGTAGCCGTCCAGACCCAACTCCTGCGACACCCAATGCGCAACGCGCTCGGAGTCGCCGGTGATCATCATGACCCGCATCCCGGCCTCGTGGAGACGCTCGATGGCTTCCGCGGAACTGGGCCGGATCTTGTCCGCCAGTCCCACCGCGGCAGCGACCCGGTCGTCGATCACGACCAGCACCACGGTTTGGCCCTCGTCACTCATGGAGCGAACGCGCTCCTCGGCGAAGTCGAGCCCCTCCTTGGACGCGTAGGCAGGGCTGACAACCCTCACCCTGCTGCCGTCCACCCGGCCTTGGACGCCCTGCCCCGTGATCGCCTTGAAATCCTCCGCCGCCAGCTTCTCATCGCGCGCCCCCACGATGGCTTGTGCAATGGGATGCTCCGAGTGGTGCTCCACCGCTGCGGCGAGGTCCAGGATGCGCTGCCGGTCCTGATCGTCCCGATCGCCGTCCAACACCTCGACGCTTCGCACGCCGAAGGTACCCTCCGTCAGGGTGCCCGTCTTGTCGAAGACCACGGTGTCGACCCGGCGGGCCGACTCGAAGGCCCGGCGATCACGGATGAAGAGCCCCTTCTGAGCGGCCAAGGACGTGGACACGGCCACCACCAGCGGGATGGCGAGCCCCAGCGCGTGCGGACAGGTGATCACCATGACCGTGACGCTGCGCTCCAGGGCGAAGACGAACTCGCGGCCGGAAAACCCAAGCCAGGCGGCCATCGTCAGCACGCCCGATCCCAGCGCCACGAAGGTCAGCCACATGGCGGCGCGGTCGGCCAGATTCTGCGAGCGGGATTTGCTGCTCTGGGCTTGCTCCACCAGGTCCATCACCTGGCCCAGGAACGACGACTCGCCGGTGCGCGTGACCTCCACGGTCAAAGAGCCCTCGCCGTTGATCGCGCCGCCGATCACCTCATCGCCTTCTTGCTTGCGGACCGGTTTCGACTCGCCGGTCATCAAAGCTTGGTTGATCGCGGAGGAGCCGTCACGCACGACGCCGTCGACGGGGATCTTCTCGCCGGGCTTGACCAGCACACGATCCCCTTCCGACAGCGAGTCCACCGGGACGTCCTCGGTCGACCCGTCGTCGTCCAGACGATGGGCCTGCTTGGGCACCATGGCGGCCAGCTTCTCGAGGGCATCCGACGCGCCCATGACGGAACGCATCTCGATGTAGTGGCCCAGCAGCATGAGGTCGATCAAGCTGGCCAGCTCCCAGAAGAACACCTTGCCGGGCAGGCCGAAGGTCACCAGCGACGAGTAGCCGTAGGCGACGGTGATCGCCAGCCCGATGAGGGTCATCATCCCCGGTCGGCCATCGCGGAGCTCGTCGACCAAGCCTCGCAGGAACGGCCATCCGCCGTACAGGTAGACAACGCTGGACAGGGCGAAGAGGATGTAGACCGAACCGGGGATGGTGGCTTCACCCAGACCCACGAGACCCCGGAGCATGGGTGAAAGCCCCGCGATCGGCAGCGTCAAGCCAAGCGAGACGAAGAACCGCCGGCGAAAATCGGCGGCCATGTGCGCATGGTGCGAGCCTTGACCGTTCCCTTGTCCGTGGTCTGTGCTCATGCTCTTCCCTAGCGCCCTGCGCCCATGTGGTGCCTGCCGCGGCCGCCCCGCATCGTGGTCCCGGTGTCACTCTCGGACGACGGATCGCTGTCCTGCAGCGGCTGCCAGTTCGGGTCCATGAATCGCTCGCGCTGCTCCTCGGTCAAGACCTTGCGCGACTCCTCCAGCGCATCGACCCACAGCATCTGCAGCTCGACCACCTGATCGCCCACCTCGCTCAGCTTGCGCCGAATGGCCTCACGGTCGGGGGGCGACTCCAACAGGATCTCCTCGACGTCCAACCAGGCGACCTCCAGATCCGCCTGCTTGGGGATCACCTTCTTCCGTGTCTGAAGATGAATGCGCTGGATTTCCTTGCGTTGCTCCTTGCTGAGGTCCAACGCGAACAACCTGCGCATCATCATCAAACCGTGGCTCATCATCTGGCCGCGCCGGTCCATCATGTGCCCCATCATGCCGGTTCCCGGCATACCCTGCCCCCACATGCTGTGGGGCATGGAGCCGCCCGGGCCCATCATGCCTTGGCGCATGGGATCGTTCCATTGGACGAATTGAACGGCGGCCCCGAGGGAGCTGGAGGGTGTCGTCAGGCGATGATCGTCCGACGGCGCACCCTGCTGATCGCGCGCCATGGGCGTCTCGTCTCCGCCGGCCCGCACAGGTGCAGCCAATACGAGCACGGCCGCCAGCGCGACCGCCGTCTTCGTGATGAACGCAGACAGTCGATGTGGTCCGTATCTCATCGCTCACTCCTTGTTGGGGTACTCTGCTAGACCCTTTTCAATTGTTTCGGTCACAACCACGCGAGTCTGGCGCGCGCCGCGAAAGCACGCCACCGAGTGCGGTCGCATGATGCCCTCGGGCTATCCCGGAGCGGTTGGTTTCACCTGGGGAAAATCCCCATGTCGTTTTCATCCCAATCGCCCCCTCCCTGACTCGTCCGCGACCTGGGTTCCAAGACGGCCAGTGATGGGGTAGCTTGAATGCGCGTCGATCCAGCCGTCTGCGCGCGGAAGGGCGACGAGACGGTGTTTGGTGCCGGCAACCTGGGACGGTGGATGCCATCGTGCGATCGCGGCACCGCCGGCAGACGAGACCCCGGAACAGGAGCGGCCATGTTCAGCTACAACGTCCTCACCCTGACCGTCAATCCATGCATCGACCGGAGCTGCGCCACAAAGCATGTGGCCCCCGAGCGCAAGTTGCGGTGTCACTCCGTGAAACGCCAGCCCGGCGGCGGCGGCATCAACGTAGCCCGGGCGCTGCACGAACTGGGTGGCTCCCCGTTGGCGGTCTGGACGGGGGGCGGAGATACCGGTCGGCGCTTGGCCGGCATGCTCAATGAGGAGGGGTTGCAGCACACCCAGATCGAGACCGCCGCCGCGACGCGTGAAAACATCCATCTCTTCGAAGAGTCCAGCGAATCGCAGTACCGTCTGGTCATGCCCGGGGTTGAGCTCACCGAGCACGACGCCGAGCAAGCGCTCGCGACGGTGGCCGAGCTGTCGTCACGGGCGCGATACGTCGTGGCCAGCGGCAGCATCCCGCCTGGCGCCGAGGATGACCTCTACGCGCGCGTGCGCGAGCGGCTCCCCGAGGGTGTCCGATTTATCGTAGACACCAAGGGCGAGCCGCTTCGCCGGGCGCTCGAGGCCGGCGTCTTCCTCGCCAAGCCCAACATCGCTGAGCTGGTGGATTTCACGGGCGAGGGACTTCATGACGATGCGTCCATCGCCCGCGCGGCCGGTCGCCTGATCGAGCGACAGAAGGTGCACGCCGTGGTGGTTTCGCTGGGAAGGGGCGGCGCCATGGTGGTCACCCAAGACGGGTCGGAGAGGATCGCCGCCCCCATGGTGCGCGCTCGCAGCAAAGTGGGCGCCGGCGACAGCATGGTGGCGGGGATCACGCACCAGCTCGCCCGAGGGGCCGCATTGTCCGCCGCGGTGCGTTTCGGTGTGGCCGCCGGGGCGGCGGCCGTGCTGACGCCGGGCACGGAACTGTGCCGCCGGGCCGATGTCGAACGCCTGTACGCAGGAATGCGCGACGCCAAAGCATGACGCTCGGAGAATCTGAGTGCGGACACACTCCGGCCGCGGCCCACCGGACCGCGGCCGGTCGCGCCGGCAATGCCGCCTACGGCTTCAACGGGACCGCCGCCTTGGGCTCCAAGACCCGGAAGGTGAACGACTCCGTGAGGAACAAGGTGATCTTGCGCCCGTTGTGCGATTCCCATCCCAGCGTGGCATCTTGACCCAGCACGATCTCGAAGTCGCCGCCGCGCATCGAGAGCAGGAACCCGCCCTCCAGGATCGGACTCATCAGCACCGGCCCACCGATGAGGTGCTCGATGTGCTGCAGCGCAGGGCAGCCCCGGCCCGCGGCGGCCAGCAGGCCGAACTGGTTGGGTCCCAGCACCAGGGCGTAAGGGCCCTCGATGCCGTCCTTGCGCATGGCGACCAGGGCCTCGCTGATCGGACCCGCGTAGGCCGCGCCCTCCTCACCCAGTCGGACGGCGGGATGAACCGCCGCCTCCCTCAGACTGACGATTCCGGCCTCCGGCAGCCCCTCGTAGATGGCCCGCTCCTCGAAACGCGCGAATTGCTGCGCGGCGGTGGTCAGCGGATCGAGGTCGACGTCCGCGGCACCTCGATCGGCATTGTCCAACTCCCATTGATCCAGCCCGAAGACCGCCCGCAGCTCGATCAGGGGTTGAATGCGGCGAACGCCGTACTGGACGCCCTCCGCCGCCTGGTCGGTGGGAACCTCGAGACGGCCCAGGTTCACGGCCGCGAGCTCGATCCCATGGGGACCGCTGACGTCCATCACACGCCGGGCGGTGAGGTTGGCCTTCAGCGTCCGCGTGGATTCCTCTTCTATCTCGTGCCAAGCCGCATCGGAGACCGGCGCCAGCGAGCGCTTGAACAGATTCATCCGTTGCTCTCCTTCCTCAGATCACGAATGCCCAGATCGACTCCTGATGTACCGGGGGCGCCGGGATCCTTCTTCTCCGCCGGCTCGCCATCCGCGCCTCCTTCGGCTTCTTCCAGACCGACGATGGGTGCGGACTTGAACAGATAGGTCTTCAGCTCCTCGTCCCAACCGGGCATCCGCCTGCGCAGCCACTCCAGGGTCATGCAGGCGTGCTCGATCTCTTCGTCACGATTGTGAGCCAGGATCTCCCGCAGAGAAGCATCCTGTGCCGTGGCCACGCGCTGGTGGTACCAGTCGATCGCCTCCACTTCCTCGATGAGACTCCTCAGCGCCCGGTGGGTGTCCCGCACCTCCTCGGACAGGGCCTCCCATGGCTCATGATATTCCGACATCCGCGGTCCTCCCCTCTGGTGTTGCTACGAAACGTGGATGATCTCGACCGGACAGCCTTCCGCCGCCTCCCGTACACAGTCGGCCAGCTCTTCCCCGACCTCGCCGCGTCCGTGGTCATCTCCGACCCGATGCGGTTTCGTGATCTCGCTCAGTGAGTCGACCTCGCTCTGCTGGAAGACTTCCGGGCAAGAGCTCCAGCACACCTCGCACGCGGTGCACTCCTCTCGATCGATGGTAACCTTCATGGGCATCCTCCTTCCAAGACCCGAACGAAAGACCCGTCCCTGGTCGCCCGGCACATCACCGAACGCCGGGCTCATGCGGGAAGACGACGGGCGATCCTTGGCCGCGTTCGAGCTTGCGCCACGCTGGGTTCGGCGGCCATCAGGGCATTCCGGGGATCCATCAAGGGAACGGCCCTATGCCGCCGGTATGCGGTTCCTTGGCGACCTCCGATCAGCGACCTTTCGGAGGCGCGACCTCGATTCGGTTCACCACACGCAGTGCGCCGGCTCGTCGCGCGAACCGCTCGGCTGCTGCTCGGGCGGTCCATGTCTTTGCCTCGCCGTGGAGGGTCACCGTGCCCGCTCTGGCTGCCACAACGATGGTTCCGTCCTGCACCAATGGGGATCCCCTGAGGAGCCACTGAACATGTTGGCGCAGCTCCGCGTCCGAATCGACCCCCGGGGCCGCGTCGACGTGGAGGTTGTTCAGGACCGCGGCCGCACCCTGGACATCCTCCGCTGTGCGCACCGCCTCGCGCATGTGCACGAAGCTCGGCACGGTGCCGAACAGGTAGACCAGACCACCCAGCACTTCGACCTGAATGGAGTCCGCATCAACGGCCACATTGCGCTCCAGGGCTTGGGAGGCGGCCATCCGGATCCACTCGTCCGAAGGACGATTCGTCGGCTTGACGCGCAGGTTGTTGATCACGTGGACCACGCCCACGGTGCTGCGGGCGTCCTCTTCCGCGGCGCGGGCGGCGCCGGCCCGACCCACTTCTCCGTACATCGTGACGATGCCCCGATGGACGTCGATCTCGATGAGCTCGACCGGAACACGGGGATCGAGCAGCAATGCGCGGGTGACGGCCCTTTCGATCTCACCGTCGCTGATTCGAACCTCTCCGGACCGTTGTCGCGTAGGGTCCTCCAACTGCGGATCGATCCTCAACGCCTCTTCGTCGATGGCGACCACACCCGGCACGGCCGCGTCGCGGACGGCCCGGCGTCGCTCCCAGGCACAGGGGACGCGGCCGGACAACCGCACCTGTCCATTCGTGACCTCGACCTGGATCTCCTCGTGGGCGACGAGGGCGTCGTAGCGGAGCCGCCGCTCGATCTCGGCCTCGATCTCGTCATCGTTGCGGTTCGGATCGGGGGCGAAGGCCAGCTCGTTGTCGATACGGCGCACGCCGCGGACCCTCATGGTCGCCGCCATCGCCGCCCGTTGCTCGACCAGGGACCCGACCACACCGCTCAACGTCACGGCCCCGACGTCCGCTTGCACTTCGATCTGGTCGGCATCTACGACCGGGTCCTGTTTCAGGGCCACGATCACGTTGCTGCGCAGGTCCGCGTCCTTGCGCGAGACAGGCTCGACCTGGATGCGGTTGATCACGGCGCGCACATCCCGGATGGCCTCGGCGATCTGTCCGGCTCGCTCACGCGCCAGGAGATTGCCCACCTCGCCCTGTAGCGTGACCACCCCGTTGCGTACGCTCACCTGGACCTTCTCAGCCGGCACGGCCCAGTCGGCGATCAACGCTTCCTCCACCGCCGCGGCCGTCTTCTGAGGGGATCTCTCTTGGATTGCCCCCTGGGCCATGGGTGACGAAACGCTCAGAAGCAAGCCTGCCACAGCCAACATGGCGGCGCCGACCGCTATCCGCCTATTGCATCGCATGGTTTCCGCCTTTCCGATTGCCGGGGTTCACGCACGCCGACGCATGGTCGTCCGCCCCCGTCTTTGCTTCCTACATAGCCCATCCTAGGTCCGGTCGACACCGGGGGAACTCGGGCTTACCGCCTCGCCTCGCATCGGGGCGGCCCTGGAATCCACCCCCAGGTCTCGATGGGTGGCTTCCCGACACCGGTCGGCGGGAGGCGCCGGATTGGCCTGCTTGTAGGCTCGCGTGCACGCTACGAGACGGATTCTCTCACTCGTTCAATCGGTACCGAGAGGAGGGGCACGTGTTCATACTGGACTTCGTCTTCGCCTTGGTCGTGGCCGCGCTGTTGAGTTTGGTGCTGGTTTCGGTCTTGGGATGGCGTCACCCGGCGCGGGCAAGCAGCACCTGGTCGGCGCTCCTGTTCGTCTTCGTCGTCATCCTCTTCGGCGCGTGGGCCGGCGGCTTGTGGATCGGTCCGCTGGGACCGGCGCTCTGGGACGCCTATTGGCTGCCCGTTCTCGTCGCAGGGCTCCTGATCGCGTTCGTGCTGGCGGCGGCCGTGCCCCGATCGCGCCCGCCCAGATCCATGTCGGAGCGGCAGGAAGAACAACAGGTGGCTCGGGAGGTCGTGCTGTTCGGCGGCTTCTTCTGGATCCTCACGATCAGCTTCCTGGCCGCAGTGCTGGTGGCCTACGTGATCCGTGACTAGACGACGGGCGGAGGGGTTCCGGTTCCGGTTACGGTGTGGTCACGTTCAGCTCATCCCGCACCCACGCGGCACCTCCTTCCAAGGCGCACTCCCGCGCGGATAGCTGCTCGATCCGCGACTGGACACTGCCCTTCAGGATGGCGACCCCCTGTTCGACCTCCACCTCGACTTGACTGCGCCGCACGAAGGGGCACCACTTCATGCGCGCCTCGATCGCCCGTCTGATCTGGTCATCGGGCAGGCGCGTGCGCTTGGCGGGTTGGTAGATACGGTATTGGTAATCGAGCACCGCCCATTCATCGACGTAAGGGTTCTGCTGAACACCCGCCGTGCCGCTGGCCACCGATAGGTTGTTGTCGACGGAAACCACGCCCTTGACCCTCGCGGTGACGTCGCTGGCCCAAGCCCGCTCCAGATACGAGTCGACCACGCCGGAAAGGATCGCGCTCCCGTTGCGCACTTGGATCCGAACGTGCTCGTCCGTCAGCATCGGGTCGCGCTCGAAGGCCTCGCGGACGTTCGTACGCACCGATCCATCCGTGAAACCGCGCGATAGACGAATGCGCAGGCGGTTTTTCACCGAACGCACCCCCACGGTGTTCCGAGCGTCCGCCCCAGCGGCCAACTTGGCCTTCAGGTCCCCGACCGCACCTCGGAGAGTAACCTTGCCTCCGCTCACTTCGACGTTCACATCCATCCGGTTCACACGGGGGTCGTAGGCCAGTGCATCTACGACGGCCCGTTCGATCTCATCATCGGAGCGAACCGCGAAGCGATCCCTGCGAAGCGGTCCCTGCTCCGATCGTGAGCGTACCTCCAGCATCCGGGTGTCGACATCCTTCACGCCGGCCGCCCAGGCGTCCTCGCGCGCGATGCGCTTCTCCGCGGCGCTTCCCACCGATCCCGACAGATAGACCCGACCTTGCTGGACATCCACGTCGATAGATTCGCCGTCAACGAGAGCATCCCAGAGAAGCGTGCGCTCAACGTCGGCCCGGATCTCCTCGTCGGTGCGCACAACGCCGTGCTGCACCGCGATGCGGTTGTCTACGAGCCGTACCCCCCGGACCCCTTGGGCGACCAGGGTCGCCAAGTGCTTCTCCTGCCACGAGTCGACCACGCCATGCAACGCCACGGCGCCATCCTCCACGTCCACATCGATCTGGTAGGAATCGGCGGCGGGGTCACGACGCAAAGCCACGCGTACGTCGTGGGCGATTTCCGCGTCGGTCAAGTCCCAGCGCGGATTCACCCGGATCCGATTGACCACGGCCCGCACGCCCCGCACCGTCTCGGCCAAGCGCTGCGACCGCTGCCGCGCCAACAGGTCGTTCACCTCCCCCTCGAGGGTCACAATGCCGTCGCGCGTGGTGATGTCGATCCGAGCCGCCGGAGCGACCGGATCGTACAGCAGCTCATCCTCTACCGCATCGGAGAGGGCCTGGTCGCTGGGGGTTCCGGCGCTGTTGGCCACCGCGATCAAGCCGGTCAGCGCCAGCAGCGCAGCAGCGCCTGCGAGTGTCCGTCGACTGCGCGCGGTCGGGCCGTTGTTGCTGCGGCCAATGCAAGAAGCACAGGTCATGGTGCTCCTCCTTTCGGTGGACCCTGGTGCCACGTACCCCGCGGCAGCGCAAAGGTCGGAGAATACGTCTGCGTTCAAGGCTGAGCGGTGTCGGTTGGCAGGAACACCCGGAGACTCCTAGAAGCGGTGTGGGGATGTATCCCAAGAACCTGCCGCACCGGCCGGACGTGCAGGCCAATCACGGTCTCGAGCCGCCGTCCAGCGCTGTGGAGAGGCATTCCCTATGGGGGCATCCCCGACGTGGTCGGACGGGGCGCAAGGAGGCCTGAGCCGGGACTGCCCCCGTATCCCTTGAGCGTTGGGGCTCTTATGCTCCGATTGTGCTCCCGCGGGGGAAGGCGCCCCCAGGAGGAGCTCCCGAATTTGCATTCGGTTCGCACGTACCCATCGAGATCAAGGAGGTGACCCTTGAGCAGATTGGATAACAAGGTGGCCGTGGTGACCGGGGGAGCGCTGGGTATCGGCCGCGCGTGCTGCGAGCAACTCGCCCGCGAGGGTGCACGAGTGGCCGTGACCGACATTCGCGCTGACGAGGGGCAGCAGGTGGCCGAGCAGATCCGCAATGACGGCGGATCGGCGCAGTACTGGGACCTCGATGTGTCATCGGAGGAAGCGGTCAAGAACGTGTTCGAAGAAGTCAACGATCGTTTCGACGGCCTGCACGTGCTGGTGAACAACGCCGGCATCGCGGGCGCCAACCGTCCGACCCATGAGCTCGATCTCGAGGAGTGGGACAAGGTTCTGAGCGTCAACGTAAAGGGGGTCTTCCTCTGCACGAAGCACGCCATCCCCTACATGCGCCGGGCTGGAGCCGGCAGCATCATCAACCTCTCCTCGATCTATGGCATCATTGGTGCTCCGGACATCCCTCCCTACCACGCCTCGAAGGGCGCAGTCCGGCTGATGACCAAGACCGATGCCCTGCTGTACGCGAACGACAACATCCGCGTCAACTCCGTACATCCGGGATACATCTGGACGCCGCTGGTCGAGGACCTGGCGGAACGCTCGGATCAGAGCGTGGAGTCCTTTCGCGAGCAGCTCGATTCGATGCATCCCATCGGTCACGTGGGCGAGCCCGATGACATCGCACACGGCGTGGTATACCTCGCCTCCGACGAAGCCAAGTTCGTGACCGGCAGCGAGCTGGTTATCGACGGAGGCTACACCAGCCGCTAGGTGGGCCCTGATGGCCTCTTCAAGCAGCACGATGGGGACGGATGCGGCCTTCTTGGACACGCTGTGGAACGCCCCTACGGGCGAGGCGACGTCATCCCGCTCGAAGGAGCGCGCCGACCTGCCCAGCGCAGCGCGCCGCTATCTCGAGCACTCGATCCCGTCGGCCCCCGGTCGCGCCGCCGCCGTCCGCTTGAAGATGCACGGCGAGTTGAAGCTGGGCCGGTGGCTCCCCTTCAAGGCGGAGCAGGTCATCCACTGGAATCGCGGCATGATCTGGCGGGCCACGGTGCGGCTCTTGGGAATGCCGATCCGCGGAGCCGACCGTTTGGTGGGCGGTCAGGGGGTCATGCGCTGGAAGCTCCTGGGACTCATCCCACTCATGAGGGCTTCCGGTCCCGACGTCACCCGCTCGACCGCCGGACGGATGGCGGGCGAGAGCATCTGGCTGCCGTCCGTGCTGCAGCGCAGAGAGATCCGCTGGAAGGGCATCGAGCCGCTGCGCGCGCAGGTCAGCTTCAGGGTGCAGGGAGAGCCGACCAAGCTCCGCCTGGGATGGTTCTTCGGGTCGGAGCGCTTCGACGCGGAAGGCGAGTTCTTTCGCGTCTGCGTCGACCGGGCGTCCTTCCGGTAGACCCGCGCCAACTGACCCTGATCTCGAAACGATGTCCCTAAGGCAGTTCGACCGGGCAAGCCGTCGAGTCCCATGCCTGGATTCCCCCCAGCACTACGCGCGGCCGGTGGTCCTTCTCCGATCGCAGCAGGAGACTGGCTGCAGCCATCGACCGCAATCCGCTGCCGCAGAAGATGTCGACGGTGCGCCCTTCGGGCACACTCGCAAGTCGCCGCGGCAGGTGCTGGAGCGGGATCGTGAGCGCTCCGGGAAGGGTCCCGTCGCTCGCCCTCTCTGCGGTCTCCCGTACGTCCAGAATCACGACCTCCTCCCCGTCGTCCAGCCTGCGGCACAGCTCGCGGGTGGTCATCATCGGGACGGAATCGGTGTCCAATCCGGCGGTCTGCCAGCCGAGCAGGTCGCCCCGCAGATAGCCGGGCAGCTCGACGAAGCCCATGCGCACCAGGCGCCGCGCCAGGTCCTCCAGGTCGTTCTGGTTGCAGACCAACAAGAGAGACTCCCGCGGTTCCAGCAGCCAGCCGGCGTAGCTGGAAACGCCTTCTCGCCAAATGGAAATCGCCCCCGGGATGTGGCACCCACCGAAGGCCAGATGATCGCGGGCGTCGAGCACGGTCCAGCGCTTGCTCAATCGGAGGAAATCGGCCGGCTCGACCGGGGGCGGAACGGGCAGCCCGGTCGGCAGGATGACGCCCCCGAGATTGCCCGCTTCCATTTCCCTGAAGTAGGGCGGTTTGTCACGTTCCACGGAGACCCGGTCTATGAAGTGATCACGCTTCAATCTCAGCTTCGGATTCAGGTTTCGCTCCACACCGATCGTGGTCCAGGGGCGTTCGGAGATGGAGCCGCCACACGCCGATCCCGAACCGTGGGCCGGGCACACGATGATCTCATCCCCCAAAGGCAGCAGCTTCTCGAACAGCGTGTTGTGCAGGGCCTCTCCCAGCGAGCGCATCTGATCGGGACCCAGGAGATCCGTGCGCCCTACGTCCCCCGCCAGGAGCGCGTCTCCCGTGAAGACCATCCAGGGCGCTCCGCCATCGGAAGAGAGCACGTAGCTCATCGAGCCGGGTGTGTGCCCCGGGGTGTGCATGGCGCAGAGCGTGAGCCGGCCGACCTGGAAACACTGGCCTTCAGCCACGGCTTGCCCGTAGGCGTAGTCCCACTGCGCGTCCGCGTGCCCGATGGCCGCCCCGGTACGGGTGGCCAGATCAACCGATCCGATCAGGTAATCCTCATTGCGATGCGTCTCTAGAATCTGGCCGATGCGGCACCCCGCCTCGCGAGCCAAGCGCGTGTAGACTTCGCCGTCCAGTCGCGGGTCGATCACCAGGGCTTCCCCTTGGTCCGCCACGAAGTAGGAGTAGTGCGCCAGTCCCTTTGATTCGATTCGCTCGATTCGCATGTCCACCTCGTCTGCTTCAGCCCAGGGCGTCCCTCGCGATCGCGTCGGCCGAACAGAGGCCGGCGACGAATGCAGGGCTCCCGCCGTTACGCACGGGCCGAGCACCCCCCCGGGACGCCCGGCCCGCTCTCGACAATCCTGCTCCCTGGAGCGTGAGATCCGATCGCCCTACCGGTAGAGCTTCTTGATCGCACCCCAGGTCCCCACCTCCACCGGCGTCGGATCCATCACCGTCACCGTGATGCGTGCGGACGGCGGGAACTCGTAGGTCAACACCCCATAGGTGGGATCGTTGTTCACCACGTAGCTCGAGATCATCTCAATGGGGGAGGATTCATCCGGACCGACGAAGGTGTTCCCGTAGAAGGGGATGTGCTCGACCAGACCCGTGTTCTCCTCCGTGCCGGCGTCGTAGACGCCCGTCTCATCGATCAACACGACCCCTTCGGCCGGAAGCGGCAGATCGTGTAGACCGGTGATGAGATCATTCGTGCGGGCGAGCATGGTGGCAATCGAGAGCAGATCGCCCGGATTGCCCTCCACTTCCACCGTGATGGGATCGAAGAACGGACCCGGTCCCACCACAACCGAATAGACATCCGGGCTGGCCATCGCCTCGGCTACCAGATCGTCCGTCACGCCATCCTCGGCCAGGGCTTCCAGTCCCGCCGTAGCCATGTCACCTTCCGCAAAGAGCGAGTAGCCACTGTTGTGAACGACCACTACCGGGGGCGTCATAGGCTGTCCGGTTTCGGCGCCTCCCGGAATCATGTTCTCGATCATGACCTCATAGGTCACCGCGCCGGCCGTGCCCGCGGCGACGCTCGCGACAATCAGGCAGGCAAGGCCGAAGCGCGGAGTCTTCTTGAAGTGATCCTTGCTTGTCTTCAGCATGTTGGGTCCTCCTTGGATGCGTATTGCGATTGCATTGACCAGCGCGCGACGACCCAGTCCGCTAGTTGTTGGGGGGCTGTCGACCACGGCTGATGTTCTCACGTGCTGGTCACTCTCTCGTCTCGGAACTGGCGCGGAGCATTTCGCGCTTTCCACGTCCAGCCGTGCGCCACACACTGCACCCTCGACGGCGCGATGGGTATCTAGGCCACCCCCATTGGAACCGGGCGCCGAACACCAGCCTGAGGCGCTTTCAAGACGGCGCATCGACGACATGTTGTTGTGCACGCAACTCAAGCGCGCGGAGGACGCCCCCGGCGCACGAGGCCCACAATGAGGGAAAACAGGAACACGACGAGAAAGATGAAGAACAGCACCTGCGCGATTGCCGCTGCTCCGGCCGCGATCCCCGTGAAGCCAAGGATCCCGGCGATGATGGCCACGATGAAGAATACCAAAGCCCATGCCAGCATGACTCTCCTCCTATGAAGCTACTCTTCCGTTGGCTCGCGCTCGATGATCGCGCGCCTCGCGCCGTCGCAGTGGGAGGGCGGACTCGAAGACCTCGAGGTTCTGAGCCGTGACTAGAAGTAGTACCGCGCTCCCAATGCAGCATTGAGATTGAAGTCCGTGTCGGGGGCGACATCCAATATGGGCACGACTTCCAGGAAGACATCCATATCACCTCGCGCGAGGATGAAGTCCAGACCGACCGGAACGCGAACTCCGAGCAACTCATCTTCGTCCAGAAGCTTCAGTCGCCCACCTATGCCGTAATAGAGGGGCAGCGCACCCTCCTCGATCTCCAGGTGACCGAACGTATGCATGAGGAAGTCTGCGTGCAGATGCAGCGCATCCTCGTCATCTCCGAAGGACCAGGCTGCGGCCGCATCGAATGCCGTGTTCGCCCCCGTCCACGACTTGAAGCTTATGCCCGTCGGTTCCCCGACCATGATGCCCACACCAACGTCCTGCGCAGCACAGGCCGCCGGGCGCCCTTTGCCAGACACGCAAACGGGAGATGGCGCGCCCTCACTCTTCCAGATTCATGAACAAGTTGTTGAGGGACTCGATCAGCGTCGGATGGGCGAACGGCGAGTCGCGCAGGTCCGTGTAGGACAGATTCCCCATCATCGCGATCTGGATGGCGCCCATGATCTCGCCGCCCTGAGTGCCCAGAATGGCACACCCGAGGATGCGCCCGCTGCCGGAATCGACAACCGCCTTGATGAATCCCTGCGTTTCCCCGGTCTCGATTCCTCGCGCCACCTTGGACATCGGCAGTTTGGCAATGCGGACATCCCGCCCTTGCGCCCGCGCTTCGCGCTCGCTCAAGCCGACCCGACCCAGTTGCGGATCGGTGAACACCGTGTAGGGCACCAGACGGTCGCGCGTGGTTGCCCCAGCATCGCTCAGGAGATTGGCCTTCAAGATGCGGTAGTCGTCGTAGGAGATATGCGTGAATGCGGGACCGCCCTTGACATCCCCGAGCGCGAAGACGCCGGCCACGCTCGTCTCCAGACGCTCGTTCACCAGGACGTGGCCTGCCCGGTCGGTCTCGATCCCCGCCGCGTGCAGATTCAGGTCCGTGGTGGCGGGCGCGCGACCGGTCGCGACCAGCAGGTGTGAGCCCTCGACCGTCTGGTCGCCGCCGCGGTCTCGCATGCGCAGCCGCAAGGCGCCCTGCCCTCCTCGCACCTCCAGGGGCTGCACCCCCAGACGCACGGTGACACCCTCTTCCCGCAGAATCGCGGCCACGGCGTCGGCGATGTCCTGGTCCTCACGGGGGATGAGCTGCCGGTTGCGCTGGACGATCGTCACCTCACTGCCGAACCGCCGGAACATCTGACCGAACTCGAGTCCGACATACCCACCCCCCAGCACGAGCAGGTGGGCGGGCACGTCGTCCAACTCCATGATCGAGGTGGAGTCCAAGGTGGGAGCCTCGGCAAGCCCTTCGAGGTCAGGGCGGCGCGGTTCGGCCCCGGTGTTGATGAAGATCCACTCGGCTTCAAGTCGCTGCTGTCCTCCGTTCAGGATATTCACCGCGACCTCGCGCGGACCCACGAAGCGCGCATGCCCGAAGATCAATTCCACGTTGTCGGCCTGCTCGAGACTGGACCGGCTCCCTTTCCGGAAGCTGTCGACGATGCTCCGCTTGCGGCTCCGCACCTCCGCCAGATCGATCGAAACGCCTTCAGTATGCACCCCGAAGTCCGCGGCCCGCCGGGCGAGGTGGGCCGCGCGTGCGCTCGCAACCATCGTCTTGGTCGGTGTGCACCCGTAGTTGATGCAGCTCCCACCCACATGGGCCCGCTCCACCACCACGGTGCGACGGCCGGACCGGCCCAGCGCGCTGGCCAACGGTCCCCCACCCTGACCTGCGCCAATGACGACCGCATCCACCTTCCGTCGAAATGGTGTCATGCCTCTTCCCTTTCAACGCACCGTGCTCTGGGCGATCACGTGGAGGTCCCTCCTCCCCGCTTGCGACGGGGCGTGTGGTAGTGCGTGCTTTCGCCGTACAACAGGTCGGTCGCTTCCATGATCGTCTCGGAAAGGGTCGGATGAGGATGGATCGACCACCGCACATCGTCGGCCACGGCCGCCATCTCAATGGCCAGGACCGCCTCGGCGATCAGCTCCCCGGCCCCGGGGCCGACCACGCCGACACCCAACAGCCGCTTCGTCTCGGGGTCCATGATCACCTTGGTCAGCCCATCGCTCCGGCCCAGGGTTGCGGCGCGACCGGAGGCGGCCCACGGAAGGCGGGCCACGCGTATGTCTCGACCGCGACGGCGGGCTTCGGTCTCGGTGAGACCGGTCCAGGCGATCTCCGGGTCGGTGAACACCACGGCCGGCACGCAGCGAGGATCATAGTGCGCCCGCTCGCCGGCGATCACCAGCGCCGCCGCCCGTCCCTCGTGCGTCGCCTTGTGAGCCAGCATGGGCTCGCCCGCGACATCCCCGATCGCGAAGATGCGATCATCGGTGGTCCTTCGTTCCCGATCGACCTTCGCAAACCCCTGGTCCGTGAGCTCGACGTCGGTGTGGTCCAGACCCAGGTCCCCGCGTTGCGGCCGGCGACCGATCGCGACCAGGACGCGGTCGAAGCGGCGTCGGCGCGATTGGCCGTCTTTGTCCTCCAGGGTCGCCATCACGCCGTCCTTGCGGGCCTTCAGCGCCGACACCTTGGTCTCGAGCAGGACCTCCTCGAAACGCTCCGTCAGCCCGCGCTTGAGCGGAGAAACCAGATCGCGGTCCACTCCCGGCAAGAGTCCTGCGGTCATCTCGACCACGGTCACCCGGGTCCCCAGCGCCGCGTACACCGTGCCCAGCTCCAGTCCGATGTAGCCTCCGCCCACGACCAAGAGCGATTGGGGCACTTCGGGCAACTCCAGCGCCCGCGCTGAATCCCACACCCGCTCGTCCTCGGGCGCGTGCGGTAGGGGAATCGGCTCGGAGCCCGTCGCGATGATCGCTTGCTCGAAACGCACCTCCTGCTGCCCGTTCTCCGCCGTGTGGACCGTGAGGCTCCTGCGGTCACGGAACCGCGCGATACCCTGCAGGTGCTCAACGCGGCGCTGCTTGGCTAGCTGCCCCAGACCTCCCGTCAACTTCGCGACCACGTCTCCTTTCCAGGCGCGCAGGCGATCCAGGTCGACCTCCGGCTCAGAGAAGCGCACTCCCCAGGACGAAGCCTCCCCGGCATCGTGCATGACCCGAGCGACATGCAGCAGCGCCTTCGATGGAATGCAGCCACGATAGAGGCAGACGCCGCCGGGATTCTCCTCCGGATCGACCAGCGTCACCTCCAATCCGCGGTCGGCCGCCTGAAACGCGGCCGCGTAGCCTCCGGGCCCGCCGCCGATCACCACGAGTTGCCGCGAAGCTCCTCCCATCGCCTAACCCTCCAGAAACGCGAGCATGGGTTGCTCGATCGCCTCGGCCACCCAACGCAGGAAGCGGGCGGCATCGGCGCCGTCGATCACGCGATGATCGTAGGAAAGGCACAGCGGGAGCATCGGGCGGGCCGCGAATCCGTCACCCGTTGGCAACACGCGCGTCTGCGTGCGGCTGAGCCCCAGAATCGCCACCTGCGGCCAGAAGACCACGGGGGTGAACTGGGTCCCGCCGATGACGCCCTGGTTCGAGATCGTGAAGGTCCCGCCCTCGAAATCCTCAGGCTTCAGCTTTCGCTTGCGCGCCTTATCGGCCGCTTCCCCGATCTCGGTCGCCAGGTCGATGATCCCCTTGCGATCCACATCGCGGATGACAGGCACCAGAAGACCGCTATCCGTGTCGACGGCCAAACCGATGTGCACGTACTTCTTGAGCACGAGCTCCCCGGCGCCCTGGTCCAGACTGGCGTTGAAGCGGGGGTAGCGCCGCAGCGCTTCTGCGACGATGCGCATCACGACGGGTGTGATCGTCAGCTTGCCGCCCGCCTTCTCGACGCGCTTCCCGTAGCGGCGCTGAAACTCCTCGAAACCGCCCAGGTCGGCCTGATCGAACTGCGTAACGTGCGGGATGAACGACCACGCTTGCTGGGTATTGCGGGCGACCGCCCGTCGCACCTCACTCATGCGCTCGCGCTCAACGTCGCCCCACCGGGTGAAGTCGGGCAACTCGGGTTCGCCTCCCGCCGCGGGGGCTTGTGCATCGCGCCCAGCCATGGCCGATTTCACGTAGGACTTCACGTCATCGGCGGTAATCCGTCCGCCGGGCCCGGTGCCTTCAATGCGGCGCGCGTCGACGCCCAGCTCGCGGGCCAGGCGCCGGACCGACGGTGAGGCGGGCACGATCTCATCGGTCTCTTCGGGCTCTTCGGCTTCTTGGGGCTCCTCTGCCTGTTCGGTCCTCTCGGGCGCTCGGCGCTCGCGCCGCGCCTTGGGCTCGGCCTTCTTTTCGGGCTCACGTTGCTTCTCGGGCTCCCGTTCCTCCTCGGGTTCGCGCTCCTCCCGAGGTTCCCGCTCCTCCTCGGGTTCGCGTTCCTCCTCGGGTTCGCGCTCCTCCTGGGGTTCCCGCTCCTCCTCGGTTTCCCGTTCCTCCCCGGACTTGCGCTTCTTCTCGTCCCCTTCCTGCTCCTCGTCTCCGCGACCGTCCTCGGCCTCCTCTTCGTGGTCGGCCCCGGTCTCCAGCTTGGCGATCACCCGCCCGACCTCGACCTCATCGCCGCTGCTGACGCTGATCTCGACGATGCGGCCCGCCTCCGGGGCCGGGATCTCCACGACGGCCTTCTCCGTCTCCAGCTCGATCAAGGGCTGCTCGGCCTCCACCTGATCGCCTTCGGACACCAGCACATTGACCACGGTGCCCGAGGTCACGTTCTCGCCGATTTCGGGGATCTTGACGTCTCTGGTCATCGCTTTCTCTCCATCAACACTGCATCGGATCGTTCTTGTCGGGATCGATCTCGAGCTCCTCGCGCGCTCGCTTGACGGTCTTGGCCTCGACGGCGTCCTCGTCGGCCAGTGCGCAGAGGGCCCCATAGGCGATATGTCGCGCGTCAACCTCGAAGTGCTCGCGCAGCTCGGTGCGCGCCTCGCTGCGCCCGTAGCCGTCGGTGCCGAGGGACATGAGCCGGCCCGGAAGCCAACGACCAATCGAATCGGGCAGCGCCTTGAGATAGTCGGAGGCAGCCACGAAGACGCCGCGCTCTTTGCCAAAGGCACGGCGAACGTACGGCGCGCGGGGTTTGGATCCGTGATGGAGACGATTCCACCGCTCGGTCTCCACCGCATCCTGATGGAGCATCTTGTAGCTGGTGGCGCTCCAGACATCGGCCGAGACGTCGAATCGTTCGGCCAGGATCTTCTGCGCCTCGAGGGCCTCGTTCAGAATCGTCCCGCTTCCCAGCAGGTGGGCCCGCGGCTGGCCTTTCTTGCGGCCACCTTTGCGGAACCGATAGAGGCCCTTCAGGATGCCCTCCTCGGTCCCCTCGGGCATGGCCGGCATGGTGTAGAACTCGTTCATCACGGTCAGGTAGTAGATGACCTCCTCCTGCTCGACGAACATGCGGTGCAACCCGTCGCGTACGATGACGGCCAGCTCGAACGCGTAGGCCGGATCGTATGCGCGCACCGAGGGCAGCGCGTAGGCCAGCAGATGACTGTGCCCGTCTTGATGCTGCAAGCCTTCGCCCGCCAGCGTCGTGCGTCCCGCAGTGCCGCCCACCAGGAAGCCGCGAACGCGCGCGTCCCCCGCCGCCCAGATCAGGTCGCCGATGCGCTGGAACCCGAACATCGAATAGAAGATGAAGAAGGGGATCACATTCAGCCCATGCACGGCATGCGCCGTCCCCGCGGCGATGAAGGAGGACATCGATCCGGCCTCGGTGATGCCCTCTTCGAGGATCTGCCCGTCCTGGGCTTCGCGGTAGTAGAGCAAGCTCTCCTTGTCGACCGGTTCGTAGTGCTGCCCCACCCGTGAATAGATGCCGTGACGACGGAAGAGCGCCTCCATACCGAAGGTCCGCGCCTCGTCGGGAACGATCGGCACAACCAGGGGACCGATCGTCTTATCGCCCATCAACTTCCCCATCAGGTGCACAAAAGCCATCGTGGTGGCGACCTTGCGATCCCCCGAGCCCTTCAAGAACTCCTCGAAGAGCTTCTCGGGGAACTCCTCGAGCGGCGGCGCGGTGACCTGGCGACGGGGCAGGTACCCCCCCAGCTCTTCCCGCCGTTCGCGCAGGTAACGCATTTCTTCACTGTCGTCCGGGGGCCGGTAGAAGGGGGCCTCCCCGAGCTGGTCATCGGAGATCGGAATGCCGAATCTGGAACGAAAGCGTCGCAGCTCCTCCTCGTTGAGCTTCTTCTGTTGGTGGGTGACGTTGCGCCCCTCGCCCGCCTCCCCCAGGCCGTAGCCCTTGATCGTCTTGGCCAAGATCACGATGGGCGAGCCGGTGTGCTCGACAGCCGCCCGGTAGGCCGCATAGACCTTCTCCGGATCGTGTCCCCCGCGACGCAGCCGCTGAAGCTGCTCGTCGGAGTAGTTCTCGACCAACTTCTCGAGGCGCGGATCTGCCCCGAAGAAATCCTCGCGGATGTAATCGCCTCCCGACACCGAGTACTTCTGGTACTGGCCGTCCGGAACCTCCTCCATCCGCTTGACCAGCACGCCCTCCTTGTCCGCTTGCAGGAGAGGGTCCCAGTCATCGCCCCAGATCACCTTGATCACCTTCCATCCGGCCCCGCGGAACGCGGCCTCCAGTTCCTGGATGATCTTGCCGTTCCCGCGCACGGGACCGTCCAAGCGCTGGAGGTTGCAGTTGATCACGAAGATCAGGTTGTCCAGCTCCTCGCGCGCCGCCAATGTTATGGCGCCCAGCGACTCGGGCTCGTCCAGCTCCCCGTCGCCCAGGAAGGCCCAGACCTTCTGATGGCTCGTGTCCAGCAGGCCCCGGTCCTGCAGATAGTGATTGAAGCGGGCCTGGTAGATGGCCTGGATCGGCGAGAGCCCCATCGAAACGGTCGGGAATTCCCAGAAGTCGGGCATGCAGCGCGGGTGAGGGTAGGACGCCAGTCCCGGCTCGGGCTGCAACTCGCGCCGGAAGTTCTCGAGCTGGGTCTCGTTGATGCGTCCCTCCAGAAAAGCGCGTGCGTAGACTCCCGGAGAAGCATGGCCTTGGAAGTAGACCGCATCGCCCCCCCGTTCTTCGTTGGGTGCACGGAAGAAGTGGTTGAAGCCGACCTCGAAGAGTGTGGCGGCCGAAGCGTAGGTCGAGATGTGTCCCCCGATGCCGCTCTCCTGACGATTGGCGCGCACCACCATGGCCATGGCATTCCAGCGGATGATGCTCTTGATTCGGCGCTCGATCTCGCGGCTGCCGGGAAACGCGGACTGCTCGTGAGCCGGAATCGTGTTGATGTACGGCGTGTTGGCCGTGAAAGCGATGTGCACACCGTGCTGTTGGGCTCGGATCTGAAGCTTCCGCAGGATTTCGCACACCCGCTCGGGTCCCTGACTCCGGTAGATGAAGTCCAGGGACTCCAGCCATTCACGGTTCTCGAATTCGATCTCGCGTCTGCGCGCATCTTCGTCCCGCGCCATCCTTCGCTCCTTCATAACCCTGAGGCGCGCCGGGTCGGCCCGCCGGCCGCCCTGCACCTGGCCGCAGGCCTCCGCGGCTTCTCTCCTCACGCATTTCCGGACCCATTCCCGGGCCGGTCTCATGCAACGCTACCCCGCGACCGGGACCGCGCGAACAGAGCCGATCGGAAGTCCTTGCTCGGGAAAACCTCCCTAGATGCACTCAGGGAATCCCGTAGACGCGGTCCTTCCAGTCGGGCTCCGGACCGATTCGTCTCCGCGCTCAGGCCCGCCGGCTGGTCAGCAAGCCGAGCACGGCCGACAACACGGCCGCCCCGATCACCGCCCAGACCACCGGGAAGATCTCCCCCTGGATGCGCACCACGAACAGCAGCGGCAGGCCGAAGCGGCCGGCGATCCAGGTGCCCAGCCAGGCGCCGGCGAATCCCACGAGCACCGCGATGAGACATCCCCCGCGCGTGAAGCCGCCCATGATTTGTCCGAGCGCACCGGCTGCGGCGGCAACCAACAACAGGACCAGAAATCCCCCCAGTGTCATGTCGTCCTCGCTTTCGTGCGCGCGCGCTCCGCGGGTGTCGCCCCGTCCATGACGTGCGCGACCGCAGGTCTTTGCATGCCGGTCGACCGAGGATCAACCAGCACTCGGTTCTTCCAGCACGTCCTCCCCGGTCTCCAGCCTCCTGGCTTCCTGCTCTTCCTCGCGCTCGAGCTGCTCGGCGGCGCTCAGGCGTCCCCCCACCCACTTGTCCATGACCACACAGGCGGTCAAGTCGCCCGTCACGTTGATGGCGGTGCGCGACATGTCCAGAATGCGGTCGACGCCGATGATCAGCGCCACGCCCGCCGCCGGAATCCCCACGCCTTCGAGCAACGTCGCCAGGATCACGATGCCCACCCCCGGCGTCGCCGGGGCGCCGATGCTGGCGCTCACCGCCGTGGCGACCACGAAGGCCAGCGCGGCCAGGGACAGATCCACTCCGAAAACCTGAGCCACAAAGACCGTCGCCGCGCCCTGATAGAGAGCGGTGCCGTTCATGTTGATGGTGGCCCCCAACGGAATGACGAACTGCGAGATCGAGGGTCGCACGCCCAGGTCGTTGTCCGCCGTGCGGATGGAGAGCGGCATGACGGCCGCCGAGCTCGAGGTGGAAAAGGCCAGGAGCTGCACTTCGCGGATCCGACCCAGGAAGCCCCAGGGTGAGTGGCCGGCGCCCGCCACGATCAGGATGTAGACGAACATCAGGATCGCCAGCCCCGCCAGTACCGTGGCCACATAGACCGCCATGCCGATCAGCACGTCGAAGCCCACGGTCGCGGTGAGATTCGCAAGCAGACCGAAGACCGCCAGGGGAGCAATCCGCATCGCCCACTTGACGACGGTCATGCAGACATCCTGCAGCGATCCCAGCAGGTCCAGCAGCGGCCGGGACTGTTGCGGGGCCATGCTGAGCAGCGCGATGCCGATGAAGATGGCGAAGATCACGATCTGCAGCATCTCCGTGCGCACGAGCGAGCCCAGCGGGTTCTCGGGCAATAGACCCACAATGCGTGCCGGCATCTCGGCGAATCCGGGCAAGCCTCCCACGTCTTCACGGGTCTCCGGGATGCGCACGTCCACGACGTTCTGGATCATGTCGGGATCGATGTACGATCCGGGCTTGATCAGCGTCGCGACGCCGAGGCCGATCACGATGGCCAGAATCGTCGTCAGCACGAAGAAGAAGACGACCTTGAGCCCCATGCTGCGTAGCTGCGTCATGTCCTCGCTGGCGGCCAGTCCCCGAATCACCGAGGAGAAGATGAGGGGGATGACGATCATCTGGATCATGGCGAGAAACAGCTTTCCCGGAAACGCCAGCCAGTTCCCGATCACCTTGGCGGTGCTCGCCTCGACGAGGCCCACCGACGGCCCCAAGACCAGGCCGACGCCGATACCTGCCGCCATGCCGATCATGATCTGGACCCACAGCTTCGCCTTGACGAGAACATCCAAGTGTCCGGACAGGTGTTTCAGGGACCGGGGATGGATGAGATTGATGGGATTGACCATGTGAGCCCCTCCAACGCTCAGCTCGCCGCGTCATCGGCCGGTGCCTTTTCGTAGAGCAGCTTCCACTCCGGCGAGAGCACGCGCCGAAAGATGCGCTTGCGGCTCGCGAGCCGAAGCCGGCCTGCGGGCAAGTCGTACTCGGCCACCGGCCCCACGGTGCGGACGTGGAGCTCCCGGGCCATCTTCAGCGCACGCAAAGGGTTCCCTGTGATCGACAGCGACTCCATGTAGGCGTGGGATCCGCGAAACAGCTCGATGGGGACCATCAGCAGGAGGTGCCCCCCGGGGCGGAGGACGCGGGTGATCTCGGTCAGCACCGCCCGCAAGTTCTCGAGATGCTCCGCCGTGTGCAAAGAGAAGACGAGGTCGAAGCTGCAGTCCGGGTAGTTCAACCGGCAGGCGTCCATGGCGCGAACGGGCAGGCCCGGCGCGCGCACGCTGTGAGCGGCAGGCAAGTCGATGCCCTCGATCGCAATGGAGCTTTCACATCGTCTCAGAAGGTCGCCCAGGACCCGGCCGCTCCCCGAGCCGATCTCGAGAACCGCCTCGGCGTCGAGCTCGGCGATGCACCGCCGTAGGATCGCCACGTGGTTGCGAACGATTCGCTCCCGATAGCGCCGGCGAAGACGCCGGTAGAATCGGCGCACCGCGCCCTCACGTCTCGAGGAGGGCCGCGAGATCAAGGCGTGGTATTGGGGTCCGTGAGGATCCATGACGCGTAATCCCAGCAACAGCAGGTGACGGGCCGACATGTCATCATCGGAGAGTGGATCGGGGACTGCCGGCCCGCAATCCGGCCCCTCGGTGGCGGCGCCTGAGGGGAACCCCCAGCCACCCATGGGGAAGCACGCGTTTCCTGGGTGCGGCCCCGCCTATGGCCGCCGCGCCGATGCATCCGTCAGCCAGTCGAGGGTGGCTGGAATCGCATCCTCGTAAGGCGTGTTCGCGACGGCGCCCAGCAGGCCCTCCAGGCGGGCGGCGTCGTATCGGATCGGCCTTGCGTAGTGATCGATCATCGGCCGGAAGGCGCGCAAATCGGACGAAACCAGGCTCAACGTCTTGAGGAGCCAGGCCGCAGCGCCTCTTGCGTTCACAGTGCGCCCCAAGTGCTCTCCCGCGAGCCGTGCCGCGCGCACACCGCTCAAGGGGCCTGAGCCGGGAACGATCCACGGGTGACCGTACGCCGCATCAATGCCGATGAGGTCGGCGACGGCGCTCATCGCGTCGGGAACGTAGACGTACTCGCGCACCGTGTCGGCCGGTCCGAGACAGTTCATCGTCTTTCCGGCCGCGGCCTCTTCCAGGTTCCGCTGCATCGTGCTCGTGTGGACGAACGGTCCGAAGAAGTCGGGCAGGTGCACGACCGCCGCACCCTCCGCCAGCATCACGTCCTCGGCCTCCCTCCGGGCACGGATGTAGCCGTTGCCCCCGCGACGAGGATGCGCTTCGGTCAGTGGCAGCTCACGCAGGGGCAGATACGACCAGAAGCTCGACACCTGAAGACAGCGCGCCCCTTCCCGGCGAGCGGCCCGGGCCACGTTGCGGGCCGTGGCAGGGTGGTCGTTCATCCGCTCGGCGGGCAGTCCGATGCAATCCACCACGACGCTGCAGCCGCGGACGACGTCGCGCAGGGCCGCGCCGTCCAGGGCGTCTCCGGGAACATTCTCCACGTCGTCCTCCGGAAAACAACGCCTCAGCTTCTCCGCGGACCGCGACACGGCGCGCACCGGTGTTCCGCGCTTGTGCAGCTCGCTCACCAGGGTCCTCCCCGTGGGTCCGGTGGCGCCGATGACGGCGGTGGGCTTGGCTTGCGCGGCCACCGTGTTCCTCCTGTAGTTTCCGCCGAGGCGGCCGCGTGCGCACAGCGCCTCGTCCGCACGTCGTGGGCCCGGGGGCGAGCTTGCGGCCAGGCGGGCCCTCGATCTTCGACGCATCGTGCCATCAACCTCCAGCGGTGTTGCATCGAGCAAACCGGGAGACGGCTCTGGGAATCTCCCCGGGGGTGTGGCGATCCACGTCGCCGGCGGCGTTGGGGAATCGAGCCCAAGACGGTGGACAGATCAGCCGATATGTTCTATCCAGGAAGGAGGTTCGGCACCGGCTCCGCATGTGGGGCCGCTTCGCAAGACCTACGGACATGCTTCCGGTGAAACGCAATCCACGGCAAAGGGCGCAAGGAGGCCTCCGGTCCATGCACCAGGATGCATTTTCGAAGGAACCCCACGTGGACAACATCCATACCCTCCGGGCGGAACTGGCCGCGATATCGGATGGCATTGGCTCCACACCGTCCAGATCGTGCTGTTGGCGGCGATCTGGTGCGCCGCAGCACTGAGGCGGCGCCTCTCGTTTCGGGTGCGCGTCGCGATCCTCGTGGCGAGTTGCCTGATCGCGGGCGCCGGCGCGCTCTTGACCTGGGGACTGGGATGCTGGGCGGCATGACCCTGCTCTTCCTCGCCATGTTGTACGGCTCGCTGGTGACCTCCACCCACACTTCCCATCAACAGTCCGTCGAGCTCCGCCGGTCCAACGAGAGTCTCGAAAAGGAGGTGGCCGAGCGCCGGCGCGTCGAGAAAGCCCTCCAGGCCAGCGAGCGACGGTACCGATTGCTCGTGGAAACGATGAGCGACGGCCTCGGGATGCAGGACGCCAACGGGCGGTTCACCTGCGTCAATCCGCGCTTCGCGGAAATGCTGGGCTATCCGGCCGCTGGAATCTGCGGCCGGGCGGTGACGGAGTTCCTGGACGAGAAGAACCGCGGGATCTATCGGCGGGAGTCCGCGCGACGCAGGCAGGGAGCGCGTGAGGCCTGTGAAATCGCCTGGACCCGCCGGGACGGCTCGGAGATTGCGACGATCATCTCCCCCATGCCCCTCGTCGACGAGGCCGGCGGGTACGGAGGAAGCTTCGCCGTGGTCACCGACATCACCCGCCGCACTCAGGCTGAGGAGAAGCTGCGCGACAGCGAGCAGCGCTGGCGCCAGCTCTTCGAGAACATGCGCGACGGCTGAGCTGGAACTGGCCAATCGTGAGCTGGAGACCTTCTCCTACTCGATGTCCCACGACCTGCGGGCTCCCCTTCGTTCGCTCAACGGGTTCAGTCGCATCCTGCTCGAAGACTACGCACCGCAGCTCGACGCGGAGGGCGTGGAACACCTCGAACGGATCCACCGTGCGAGCATCCACATGGGGGAGCTGATCGACGGCTTGCTCAACCTGTCCCGGCTCACGCGCAAGGAGCTTGCCAGCAAGACGGTCGACCTGCGCTCCATCGTCGCGGCGCGGGCCGATGCGTTGAGGATCGAGGAACCCGGTCGGGATGTGGAGTTCATCCTTCATTCCGTCCCTCCGGTGCACGGGGATCCGGTTCTGCTCGAGACGGCGGTGGTCAACCTCTTGGACAACGCCTGGAAGTTCACCCGGGGCCGCGACCGGGCACGCATCGAAGTGGGGGTAGCCGAATCGGAGGACGGGCCCGCCTTCTTCGTGCGGGACAACGGAGTGGGGTTCGACCTGGCCCATGCCGACAAGCTCTTTGGGCCATTCCAACGCCTGCACGAGCGCGGCGCCTTCCCGGGCATGGGCATCGGCCTGGCCACGGTCCAGCGTGTGATCCGGCGGCACGGCGGGGACGTCTGGGCGGAGGGCAGGCCCGGTGAAGGAGCAAGCTTCTATTTCACTCTCCCACAAGTCGATAGGGAACGGTTCGCCGTCGCCACAAGGTCCGAGAGTGCGTCCTAGTCACATCAAGAGTGCATTCCTGGGCCGCCGAGGGGCACGGTCGCCTCGGCAATCCCGGCGGCGGAAGAGCGGGTTCGCAGCGGGACGAGAACCGACAGGGAACTTGTAAGCGGGTACAATACTATAGCTAGCAAGCGAACATGGAGTTCGTGACAGAGCGCGTGCAGACGCGGTCGGTTGGGCCGCACCGTCCTGCCTATGGATAGACATCTAGGGTCCGCCATCGGTTTGGGAGGACGTATATGACGTATCGGAACCCATCGGGGGCTTGCCACACCTGGACCGCTTTCAGGCCCGGAGTCATCGCACTGGCGCTGCTTCTGGCTGGGGCGCTGACACCGGCGCATGCCGTCTTCTTCCCCTTCCACATCTTTGAGAACAGCGGGGGCGTCGACGTCACCGGGGTCGACCTCTGGCTCGACCTCACCGACAACGGCGACAACACGATCGACTTCACGTTTGGCAATGCGGGCGATGGTGTCGTCACCCGGATCTACTTCGAGCGCACCGATCCCTGGGAGAGTCTGCTGGCCTTCAGCGCAATGACGTTCGGACCGGGGGTGGAGTTTGTCCCGGGCGCCTCGCCGGCCAATCCGCCGGGATCGATCGCCACGTTCGGTGACCTGGGTCCCTGGAACGGTACGCTCTTCTCGACGCAGGCCGTCAACCCCCAGCCGCACAACGGCATCGGTGCGGGCGAAACGCTGACGCTGCAATTCAACTACGGCGGAGATTTCAACACGCTGCTCGACGCCCTGACCGATCCCGGCGAATTCCGGATCGTCCAGAAGATCCAGGACCTGGGCCCGGGCGGCGAGTACAGCGTGTGGGGCGCCACACCGGTTCCCGAAGTGCCCGAGCCCGCAACAGGCCTGCTCTTGCTCGCAGGACTCGCGGTCGCGGCCCGCACCGGCCTGGCGCGCAGGCGCTCGAAGGCGTAGGGTAGCCGGCCTTCCTGCCGGCGATTCGCAGGAACGGCCGATCAAGCATCCTCAAGAACGATCGGCCCGCAGGGAATCGCCTGATTCCCTGCGGGCGATCATTGCCCGTAGCGGGTGGAACGGCGCAGTGCGCGGGCAAACCGCTACCGATAACGGAACACCTTCAAGGACCGTTCGTGCGTCCGGCTGCGCACGGTGCACAGGTACACACCTGCCGCCGCAATCCTCCCGTCATCGCCTTCGCCGGCCCAACTGAAGACATGGGCTCCGGCCGCCAACGGACCTCGATGAAGCGTTCGGACCACGCGCCCAGACGTGTCGTAGACCCTCACCGAAACATGCTCCTGCACAGGTAGGGTGAGGTGGATTTGAGTAGATCCGGCGCTCGGATTGGGCCGCGCGCGGAGTAGGAGCGAGGCACCCGCAACACCACCCTCCAACGATCCACCCGGCTCTTCCCCGACAGCGGCCATGTCGCACATCGCCACCGTGACCTCGGGCCCCAGGGCGACCTCGATGCTCTCTCCGCCACAGCCGATCAGCTCGGCGGCGACCGTGCAGATGATCCCGTCCCCGCCGGGGGCAAGCCCGCTGCTGCGCACATCCATCGTGAAGAGCGCGCCTCCGGCCGCCGTTGCTCCACAGGGGTCGCCGACGATCGTCCCCATGACCTCGTAGGTCCGCGGATCCACCTCGACCACCAGGAATTCGGTCGTGAAGCCCTCACCGAGGAATGTGCCCTCATGGATGCTCGCGGTGCCCTCGCACAGCTCGAGTTCCTCACTCAGGGTCAGGGTGACGCGAAAGCTCCTCACGGGATCGTGGTTCAGCCGGTTGATCAGGAAGGGGATTCCTTCGATGCACGCGCCCTGCTCAGACAAGCACTCCGTCGGCGAAACGCACCCCACGATGCATTCCCTCGGCTGCAGACCACACGTGAGCGCGGTGTCGTGGTCTTCGATGCGGATGGGCTGGTAGATCACGCCGTCGCCGCGCACGGCGTCTCCACCCGCCGCCGGCTCGGGTCCGGCCCCCGTGCCCCACCAGTTGAGGGCGGCCTGCTGTTCTCCGGCGCCTTGCGTGTTGTCGTACCCGGCCACGATGTTCGACGCGATGACGGAGTTCTTGACGGCAAGGTGCGCCAGAGCGCTCTCGGGCTTGAGCCCCACGCTCCACTGGGTGATTGCGCAACGATCCACGGTGACGTCGGCGCCAACGCCCCATGCCCATACCCCGATCACACCCTCATCACCGGCTCGGCCGCCTGGACCGCTCAGACAGCAATCGCGGACCTCGGCCGTCGACGTGCCGCTATCTCCCAACACGGCCACGCCCACCCGGTGATCCCCCTGTGTGTTCACCTCCTCCAGGCTGTGATGGCCGCCACTGAGCACGATGCCGGCATACCGGTTGTCGAGCAGGAAAACTCTGGCGATCGACGCATCTCCGGCGCAGCGCAGGCCCACGTCGTTCATCGCTACGATGTTGTCGCCCACTACCGTGGCCGGCGACGCATTCTCGAGCGATAGCCCGATCGCCTGCGTTTCGGCCAGCAGATCCGACCCGCAGCCAGCGCCCCGAGACCGGTTGTAGTAGATGTGGTTGTCCCGGATGAGGGCCGTGGCGCCGTCTGCCACCCGGATGCCGATCGGGGCCGACAATCTTGCCTCCTCACCGGGCCCGATGATCCAGCTATCCCGGACCGAGACCTCGAGCCCAGAGCCGTGCGCGGACAAGCCCGCTTCCTGATAGGCCCCGATCTCGCAATCGGCGACCGTGAGGGTATGAGCTGCACCGGACGTGCTGCGGGCATAAACCGCAGTGCCGTGGTCCGCGGAGCTGACCGGGCTCTCGCACAGCCCGACGATCCGCGCGTCGTTCAGGGCGCCGCCGGCATCCACGAACGCGACACCGGTGAAGCCGAGGTTGTCAGCGCCCAGGCCGGCGCCGTCGATGCACATGTCGACGAGCGAGACTTCCGCGCCGCCGTGAACGTAGATGACCGGGCGGAACTCCACGGACTCCACGGTAAATTGCGCGGCCAAGACCGCCGGGGCCTGGACGACGGTCCGATCCGCCCCCTCGCCCTCAACGGTCAGACTCTTGCCGATGTCGACCTGCTCGACATACACACCGGCATCAATGCGGATGCAGTCACCGGAAGCTGCCGCATCCACGGCTTCCTGAATGGTTCCGTACTGCTGGGGAACCTCTAGAACGGCCGCATGGGCGGGCGTGGCCAGGGCCGTCACGAGCGCCAAGAGAGCCGGGACGACCAGGTTTCCAAGACGCGGCCGGACCGACGGGTCGCCGCTGTTCAATGGGGAGCAGTTCTTGCATCTCATGGATCCATCCTCCTCTCCAACCGTGGGCAGTCGTATCGCACGGGACCGTGCCTACCGGCTCTGGGTAACGAAGCTCGACCATGGGATTGGGCCTTGAGCCATCGGCATGATCGGACGCATGACGCTCGTGACGTTGTCGAACCACGCGCGGGTATCCTTGGCAGCCACGCCGCCGGTGCCCATGGTGAAGGTGGCGTCGTTCCAGCTATGGATCGGCACACCGTTGACATAGGCCTGATGCTGGTCTCCGACCAGTTCCAGCCGCAGGACATACCAGCGGCCGGACTGATAGGTGTAGGGTACCGAGTCCACACGATCGATGGTGCCTCCCACACAGCGCATGAACGAGGCCGTGTCCCCGCCGGACAGAATGAACAGGTAGTAGTTCGATGGATTGGCGAATCGGTAGACCAGTCCCATCTCGCTCGAGCCCTCCAGGAACTGGACGGAGGATTGCAGGATGTGGTTCGTCCACCCGAATCCATTCTCCACCCATGCCAGGGACCAGGATCCCGTCCCGAGGTCGATGGATTCGAGCGCCGACTCGTTGTTTCCCGCCACCCAACCGTCTTGCGGATGGAGCACGAATCCCTCGAGGTTGCCACCCTCGAAGCCCGAGTAGAAGAACATGGGCCAGATCTGGCCGCCGCACGGTTGCACCGCTGCGGCGGGAGAGACAAGGACGATGGCCGCCGCATACGCGGCCAGCAGATAGGTCGGTCCTCTCTTGGACATCTCGTAGTCCTCCCTTCAACAGCCGTTGCGAGACCCGTTCCGGTGGTTTTCTGGTGACGGATGAAGGTTGGGACCGGGTACCGGACGGCCGGGCGCGCAAGCCGCGACCGATTCGCCCGGCTGGTTGGCACGGGACGCGCACAGGCTCAACACAGGTGCCCTCCGTGGCCCGGCGGCTTTGCGATGCTGCTGGCCGTTCGTGCGGCGGTGTCCTAGCGAGCGCAGGCAGTCACGCAGCCGCGTCCCTCAACCGGCATGGCCTGAGAACCGTGGCCTGCGATCCGGTGCGCCCCCGTGGGAAAGAGACGCCTTGACCGATTGGGCTGGTGGAGGCCGACATGCGAATCCGAATGCGCACCTTCCACCGGTCTCGATTTCCACGTTCTCAGTTCATCCAATGGACGCCGATGCAGACCCCGTTGATACCGCTTTGGCGCGTCAGAGCGCAAAGAGCTCGCTTCTTGGGGGTGCATCAACGATGTAGCGGGGCGGTCCTGACTAGAACGTGTACACACGAAGTCTCAGAAACGAGGCGTGGGAATACACATGTACAACGAACTGTGTACGTCGGCATGACTCACTTGCGCACTTCAGGAAGGACTGAATTGTCGTCGTCAAACCCACAGCCGTCGATGCCACCTGTCAGACGCCTAGGGCGAAGGTTTCGACGGACCGCGACCGGTCAACCGCATGCGGTTGCGGGCAAACAACGCGTAGGCCGCATCCGCGAGTTGCCTCAGAATGGGCCAACGGGTCGGTGCCACCAACCAGCCCCATCCCAGCCGCTCGTAGAGGCGCCGGAACACCTCGACGCCCTCGATCACGGTGCCGTCACCCAGACGGGCGTGGATTCTGTCCATGAGCGCATCGCGGGTTCGTCCGGCGCGCTGTTGCCCAGGTGGGCCGAGCGTCGCGATGTCGGTGAAACGGACCGTCCGCAGGGACGAGCGTCCGCGCAGAAAGGCGACTTCTCGCGAGCACAACGGACAGTCGCCGTCGAAGAAGACTTCGATCCCCTCAACGCGCGACCCGTCCCCGCCGGGAGGCGACTCCATCTTGACTGGCTCTTCGATCATCGCATCCCTCCCGAGACGCCTAGGCATACTCGGGCTCATGACCCGGATGCCACTTGATATTGCATCCCGCGCTCGGCTGCTGATCGCCTGGCACCTCTTTGCCGTCCAGAACGGCCTCGATGGCCGCACGCAGATCGCGACCCGTCACGGGCGTCACGCTTCCCGGCCGCGCGTCGTCGAGTTGGCCGCGGTAGACAAGCTTCTGATCACCGTCGAAGAGGAAGAAATCCGGTGTGCAGGCGGCCCGGTAGGCCTGGGCGACCTCTTGCGTCTCGTCATAGAGGAACGGGAAGCTCCATCCCTGTTCCTCGGCCAGCCGCTGCATCTGATCGGGACCATCCTGAGGGTGCGTCTGGGCGCTGTTCGAATTGATCGCCACGATCTGCAGCCCCCGCCCGGCATAGTCACTTTCGAGCTTCTTGAACTGATCCCGCACGTGGATCACGTAGGGACAGTGATTGCAGATGAACATGACGAGCAGAGCGTTCTTGCCTTCGAAATCACTCAGGGTCACGTCCCGTCCGCTCCGTGCGTCTTTCAGCGTGAAGCTGGGAGCCTGGACCCCCAAAGGCAACATCATGGACTTTGTTTCCGCCATCGCAGCCTCCTGTGCACTCTTGGAATCCCTCTTGGGACGTCCAAATTCAGGACATCGCCGTCTAGAGACTACTCCTGGAGAGACCGGAAGTTCTCATCCGGCTTGCTTGGACATCTTCCCACAGCCGGACGATCCCTGGGAGAGCCTTTCGCCGCCCCAGATGTGTTGCACCATGGAGCATTCCACATGGGATGGGCAACGCTTCTGTGTCTCATTCTGGGACAGCCCGCCCAGCCGGCGATGGCGCTCCGATAAGTCCATTTCCCTGAGCCAATTGCCGGATTGATCGCCATGCGAATCTGGCATGCCCCGTGCAAGCCACAGGATGCGGCAGAGGTCTGAGGCCCGACCGCCCGGGTCGGCGCGGCCGCACCGGTGGCAAGTCTCGGCCGCGAACGTCGACCGGGGGGCTGGTCGGAGCGAAACCACAGGTCGAATCGTAGGAGGTGATCACCATGATGTGGACGCTGGATCCGTGGATGGAGCTGGAGCGCATGCAGCGTGAGCTCGAGGGTCTGCTCGGGCGCCGCACGCGCCCCGTGTCACCGCGAACGTTTCCGCCCATCAATGTATACGATCGCGGTGAGGAGCTTACGGTAGTGGTCGAATTGCCGGGCATGGACAAAGACGACGTCACGATCACCTACGTGGAGGGCACACTCGTGATCGCCGGACGGAGAGAGCTGCCCGAAGACGTCGCCAAGATGAAGCTCCTGCGCCATGAGCGCCCGCGCGGTCGCTTCGAGAAGGCCTTCGAGATTCCATACAAGATCGATGCAGAGCGCATAGCCGCCGCCTTCAAGAACGGGGTCATGCAGATCTCGTTGCCCAAGGCGGAGGAAGCCAAGCCGAAGCAGATCTCGGTCACGGTGGAGTGAGAGAGGAGGTGAGGGTTATGTCGAAGGAAGTCGCCAAGCGCCGGCAGACGGCCGTTACCAGCACGGCGGCCGAGCAGATGGTGGATTCGGGACGGGCCTACTCCCCGGATGTGGACATCTTCCAGTCCGACAACGAGCTGCTCCTACTCGTGGATTTGCCCGGCGTGGAGCAAGGCAGCGTGGACATCAACCTCGATGAAGCCAACACGCTGACGATCCGCGCCAAGAACGCCAACGCCGAGCCTGAGGGCGTGTTGATGCGCCAGTTCGAGGTTGGCGATTACTATCGGGCCTTTCGCATCGGTGAGGAGTTCGATCGCGCGAAGATCAGCGGCCGGTTGAAGAACGGTCTCCTGGAAGTGAGGATCCCACGGCGCGAGGAGACCAAGCCGAGGAGGATCGAGATCAACGCCTAGCCTGCCGTGGGAGCTGTGGCCGGCAGGACTTATTCCCTCCGCCTCGAACATGGGCGGGAGGCCGCCGTCCACTGGGTAGTTGTGCTGCGTTAGTACATTCACGGGCGGTCCTTCCAGTCGCGGTTGTGGGTAGCAGGATCACCAAAAGAAACCGGGCGCCGCCCGGTCGAGCCCGGGCGACGCCCAGCGTCGCTTGCGTTCCAGGCGCAAAGGCCCCTAGACCAGCTACTTGGCCGCGAACTTGCCGCCGCCCTGCGCGTTCGCGTAGTTGATGGCGTTGTTCAACAGATCGAGTGCATAGTCGGGATTGTGGACGCCCTTGCTGCCGTCGTTGTTGACGAAGACCAGCGCGTAGGCCGCCTCGCGCTCCCACACCTCGACGTCCACGGCCTGGCTGTCCCAGCCCGTGTCCTCGTCGAGGAACGCCTCGGCATCATCATAGCCCAGGGCCTGGGCCAGCTCGTCCATCTTGTCCATCACATCCGTCTGCAAGTTGTTGTAGTTGAAGTCGGGCAGGTTCTGGTGACACGGCTCGCAATTGCCGACGTCGGGGTTGAAGTTGTGGAATGCGTGGTCTTGCAGCTCGCCATGCAGCTCGACCTCGCGCACCATGTGGCAGTAGACGCACGCCGTCTCCACGCCCTGATGCGAGTGTCTGTCGTCGTAGGTGTACCCATCGAGCTCGTAGCACCCCGCGCCGACGAACATGTCCATCTGCGGACTGCCGTGCGGGCCGAAGTGGGCATAGCCCTCTTCGATCTGGCCCTCCACGTGGTCGGTGTCACGACGGCCATGGTGGCACTGCGCGCACGTCTGGGCCGTGCCGTAGCCTTCCATCTTGGGAATATCCGGGTCGCCGGGCGAGAAGCCGGGCGCATAGAGTACTTCGACGGCGGAGAGATTGCGAAGCTGCGCCACATTGCCGCCGCCGGACTCGCCGACGTGAGGATCGTGACACGTCACGCAGCCGATGAAGCTGTAGGGCTCGGAGAACTCATAGTTGGCGAGCGCCGGATCGTTGTCGCGGATGAAGCCTTCAGAGGTGTGGCAACCATCGCAGGAGGGATTGCCCACGTAGTGCTCCTCGTTGAACTCCTCGATGGTCTGGGTCACCGTTCCATGGCCCGACTCGACCCACTCCTCGAGCTGGCCCTCGTGGCAGGGATCGCAAAGGGCCAGCCACTCGCCGTCCTCCTGGCGCGTGGCGAAGGAGATCGCGGGCTGATTCATGTTGAATTCCGGGCCCATGGGGCCGTGGCACGATTCGCACTGCACGCCCTCGAGAGCCGCGCGCCGCTCGGCCGCCTCCTCGGTGTCCACACCGACGTAATCGTCGTAGCCGTTGAGATCGGGCCCGTAGTTGCCCGAAGCGATGGTCGTGTCGCCGTTGGCCACCTCGGAGTCGAAACCGGTGGTGTGACATTGCATGCAGTAGAGGTTCTTCTGACTCTCCTCACTGAGATCGGCCGTGGCCTGATCGTGATTGGTCAGCAGGACGGTGTTGACCGTGGTGGCGTGACAATGCATGCAGTCCTCACCGGCGCCGCCGATGTAGGTATACTCCGAAAGCGTTCCTGGAGGGCCCTGCGGGCCTTCCGGTCCTTGCGGTCCTTGAGGACCGGTGGGTCCTTCGTCCCCCTCGCAGCCAAGGAAGACCATGAGACCTACGATCAGCGGTACCAGTGCAAAGATGGATGGGGAAGGCATCCGTTTCATGCCACACGTCCTCCCTTTCGTAGATACGGTCTGGTGCAGGCAACGCGCGCCCATCTGGCGGTGGTCCCTGCACACGGCTCCGATCCCCAAGATTGCACCCACCCTAAGCCAAATCGGAGCGCACGAAAAGCAGAAACCATTAGAATTCGCAATGATGAGAATCATGAGTTTGCTACAAACCTGCGTCGGGTCTTGGAATCATGAGAACCGGGTCTCGACGCATCCCATGCCCCGTGCGGCGCGAGAAGGGCGCGCGGAAGCGGGGGCCACGGCCATGGATGTCCCGGACCCCACGTTCGCTTCGCAAGCTCATAGCTCCAAACCGTGCAACGCCTTGCATTCGTGTTGCGTTTACGCGTACATGCGTGAGCAAACCCGCGTCTCGGTGAGCAGGTTACACAAGTAAACCAGGTAGATGGTGTTGAAGCACGCTCGATGCGCACTCCGGGCGCGCGTCGAGCGTGCTAGCTGGCACGACAGCGGCCCCTTACGCCAGTTCGCGCAATCCCGTTCGCACAGCGTCGACGATCAGATCGATCTCCCCAGACGAGATCGCGAAGTGCGGTGTGAACCGCAGTCCGTTGCTGCCCCCATGGATCATGGCGATCCCGCGCACGCGCAAGTACTGCTCGAAGCCCTGCTCGCCCACGACGGTGTAGCGATCGGGATCGAGATGCGCACAGACCATGAGCCCCGTGCCGGTCACGCTGGTAACGGCGCCGGGAAACTCCTGCGCGAGTTGCTCGAGCTTGAGGCGCAGCTCATCGCCTCGCTCGCGGATGTTGGCCCGCAGTTCGTCGGTCAGACTGTCGAGCACCGCGCAGCCGACCTCGAGTGCGCGGGGATTGGTGGTCATCGTGTTTCCGTAGACCCCCGGCACGTACATCTCCGCCGCCTGGTCCGTCAAGGCCAACACCGACAGCGGGTATTGCCCCGCATTCAGGGCCTTGGAGTAGGTCTCGCAGTCGGGCGCGATGCAATCTTCGAAGCCCGGATAGTCCACGATGCTGAGACAGCCATGCGCCCGCAGGGCCGCCTGAATGGAGTCGACGATCAGCAGGGTGTTGCGCTCGGCGGTCAGCCGGCGGGCCAAGTCGTAGAATTCGCGCGTGATGGCACGTCCAGGCTCGCCCTCCCCCATAACCGGCTCGATGAAGAGCGCCTCGTAGAAAACGTTCTGCGCGTCGGCTTCACGAAAAACTCGCTCCAGGGCGGCGCAGTCGTTGGGCGGGACGACGTCGAGCGTGTCATGGTCACGGAAGGAGGCGAGATGCTCCTCATACACCGGCAGCGTGGAGTGTGAAACCATGGCCGCTCGGTAGGTACGTCCATGAAACCCCTCTTCGAGCGCCAATTGCCGAATGGTCTTGCCCGCATGCCGGGCCCCATCCTCCGTCTGCTGCCGGGCGTTCAGATCGCTGATGCGCGCCGCCACGCTGACGGCCTCCGATCCGCTGTTCATGCAGATGAACTTCGAGAAGGGGCACAGGCCGCGCTGGTGACCGATCTCCAGCTTCAAACGATTCGCCAGGCGCTTCTGGCTGAAGTGCGGGCTCATGACATTGGCCATGACCCACGTGTGCGCGAGAGGCTCCTCCAGCGCCGGTGGCGCGTGCCCGAGTCCGAGCATCCCGTAACCGCCCGAATCGTGCAGCACGGCCCCGTGACTCGTCACCAGCCATGGCCCGCGAGCGGCGATCGCAACGTACGGATTGACAGCCTCATCGACGTAGAAGTTCACGAAATCGGCCTGTAGGTTTTCGCACAGCTCGGCCTCCGAAAGGCGCAACAGATCATCGTAGTCCTGGCGCAGCGCTCGGTGGACTTCGACGGCACGAGATACCGCCTCGCGAAGCTTCGCGTCCGTCCCCCAGAAACGCCCGATGGCCTCATCGGGGAGACCCTGAGTCGTGCGCGACCCCGCATAGGATCTGATCTCTTCAAGGGCTGTGAATGAATCGGTCGTGACTGACAAAGCTCCTCCCTTCAGTCCGGTGCAACGGACCGTGGTCGGTTCATGGAAACCAGAAGTTCCGCGCCGGTCGAAAGCTCATGCCTCCGGACAACCGTCCGAAACCCCTGTCAAATGTGCAATTCCGGTGCCGATTCGAAGGTTGCCCGCCCGTGGGCGTTGGACGGAGTGCCTCTATGCACCGCATCACTCTAGCATGGCGGGTGCGGAACTGCAAGCGCATCCGAGTTCCTCGTGCCGAACAGACATTCATCGTTGATGTTTGCGCCCAATCACGAGCGTCGCAAGCAATGCACATCCTCATCAGACCAACGGCCCCCCCAGATCCACCGCCTGAAAAAAGGAAAAACCTCGTTGGGCCCTGAGAGATCA
>CAZPGB010000054.1:0-41128 GCA_964585945.1 uncultured bacterium
ATAGGGTGCCGGGATTCACCATGGTGGCGTGATGCGAACATTGCACTGTCCAGCCAGAAGCTTCCTGCATCACAATCCCCGCACCGATGTCACTCGATTCACCGTCCCCGAGTCCAGGACAGCAGTGTACTCGTACCTCTTAACTTGAATACGCATTCAACACCTCGATCCCGAAGCACGTCGGAAGCTCATCGTCGAAGCTCATGGGTACCGTCGCAGCAGCAACGCGAGATTGCCGAGCGCAACCGTTTAATACGATCCTGAACAAGGCGGCGCAGATCCACAGCCAATTCCTGGACTTCCCCTCGCAAACGGTTCACCTCGCAATGGGCCTCGCGCAGGGCACTTGCGATCGCCCGTGCCTCATTGCGCACGTAGATTGCACCCGAGTGGAAGAACTCGCGATTGATGGCGGTGTCAGAAAGGACCATCGGCACTCCCAGAGCTACCGCTTCATAGGCACCACATACGAGACAGTCCTCGCGCGTGGTCAAATCCATGATCAGATCTGCGTTGGCCAGTGTACCGATGTACTCGTCCTCCGGGAGGTAGCCCGTGAATCGCACATTGCCCGGTGCATGTTCCCGCAGGGCAGCTGGGCACCGCCCGCTATCTCCAGTAATCAAGATTATCACTTCATCGGGCAATTGCCGGGCCGCAACAAGCACCTCCGCGAATGGCTCGTCGCACGCAAACGTACAAACAAACACCACTACGAAATCGCCTTTTCTATTGCGCTCGGACTTCCCAGGATGCAGTTCTGGCAACGGATCAGGCACGATTTCAGTCCTGCCACCATGCCTCTGCACAATCTGCGCACAGGACTCGTTCGTTACAATGGTCAAATCCGCATTTCTATGAAAGAAGGGTAACATAAAGCCGATATGCTCGTGGCCACGGTGGCTGGGCAACACCCCTGCATTGTGCGCATCAACTACAAGGCAATATTGAAACACTGGCTTCAGAATAATGGCCAGGAACGTCAAGACCCATGAAGGATTCTGTACGAGCAGTATTCTCGGTCGCATCCTCAGCAGCAGGACAAGAGTCGCGACCGCGAATCGCGGATGGCGTATCCAGCGAGAACGTTCTGAGGTCAGAGCTGTGAGCTGAATACCGAGAGCCCTGGCCAGACTTCTAGTTCTACGGTGATCCTCCCAAGCTATCCACAACGCACGTTTCACGTCTGACCACCCTCACTGGAATCCCGGACCAACGACAGTATCCGCGCAGTAGCCGCTCCCAAAGCAGCGTAGACATACCACGTGTACCTCATGAAGTTACCCCCGAAGAATCCCGTTATCAGCATGACGACCATGCCAGCAGCTACTCCATCAATTACTTTAGCCTCAAACTCCCACCTTCCCCCAGATAGGACTAGTCCTTTGTGAGTCTGTCGATTCAGGCGATACATCTCAAGTATGAAGGCAAAGTACACTAGGGCGCCGATGATACCAATCTCTGCAGGTACTTCGACATAGAGATTGTGCCCCACGCTGTAGTCGGGGTTCCCTTCTGGGGAGTAGGCCTTGGCATTGGCTGTCATGAAGCACCCAACGCCAACGCCAGTGAGCGGGCGATCCGTCATCATGTGCAGCCCCTTGCTCCACAGTTCCATTCGATGTCGAGAGGAGCCGTCTCGTTCGTCGGACACAATGGAGCGGTAGCGCTCGGCATACTGCTCCGGTACCACCTGACTGCCGACTAGCAGGATCAGAATCCCGAGTGCCCCCACCAGGACCTTCTTCTTCGATCGCAGAAAGAGGAAGCCCAACATGCCCAAGAACCCCAGAAACGCGGATCGGGAACCAGTCACGACCATGGTGACAACCATCAGCACTATGCCTAGTGTGGGCAGAATCCGAAACCACCGCAACTCACGGTGTAAAGCAAGCAGGGTCATCATCGGGATAGTTATTGCCATAGCAGCGCCCAGCGCATTTGGACCATGTCCACCCATCCCTACTTGGGTCATCGCGCGGTCAATCCCCATGGTGTGCTGAAATGAACCACCCAGGTAAGACCTGAGAGCTGTCCATGCAGAATAGCCTAGTAAGGCAAGAAAGAGCCCAATGAAAAGCCGCAGGCGCCTACGCGTGGACACGAGTTGCACAATCATTATGTACCAGGCTAAAAGCTTGAGAAACTCGACTAAACTACTAACTGCTTGATACCGCCAATAGGCAAAAGGAATTGATAACATGATCGCAACAATGACCAGGAGCAGCAGTCGGGTTTGGCGAGACCACTCAAGGCTTAACTTGCCCGCGTGCCGATACTGCTCGAAAAAAATCGCCGCCAGTGTGATCACACCGATTACTCTCTCAATATGTAGGGAGCGCAGAGCTGGAAACATGATACCCAGACTCAGCAAATAGACAGATGAGTAGGCAAGCAGACCAGTAAACGGAAACCTGACTATGACCAGGGTTGCCCCAAGACTACAGACACCACCAATTACAACTGCGGGAGGAAGTCTGGTGGCTGCAAGCCCAGCCGCGCCACTGGCAAGGACTATGCAGATAGTCCAGCACACTCTAGCGACTCTTCGCTGGGCTAGGACTCGCTCTCTAGGCCCCGAGAATTGCGATTCATATCGCCATGCAGAGGGAGCCAGGGCATCTGCCTTGTCAACGGCGGGTAACTTGGCCGAACCTGCTAATCGGTCTCCGGTGTGCTCACTCACTACCTTCTCCTACTACGTGACACCTACCTGCGCTTTCAAGGAGAGCCTGGCTCTCACCTCGCTTATTTGTCCGTATTCTCGAACCCAATCTGCATATGGACACTTCGACCTGAGCCGGATCATCGCTCAAAGCGCTCGCCGAGCCTCTAGTCTCCAGCCTAGGCCAGCTAACAGCGTTCCGCCGTAGCCATTCCTCCACCCTGTGATCAGGCAGGCACCCGAGGGTACTGGGTCAGGAACTCTCCGCCCGTCCTGCCCTATGAATCCTCTTCCGCCCCAACTCCCACAACCGCTTGGCGGCACCCACTTCCTCTGTCGTGAAGAACCGGCTCACCACAAGTATCAGCGGGTACAGCAACACTATCGGCACGCGTATGGCCAAGCCACTCCACCCATTCGGCAATGGGAGCTGCGCAGACAGGAAATACAGCAAGCCACCAATAGCCAACATATGACAGAAGCGCCAAAACTCGAAGTAAATTGGCGATATTCGCTTGCCCACCCAATAAGTGGTGGCAACTCTCATGGTGTACGACACCAGCGTAGCCACACACGCGCCCCAAGCGCCCAGTTGTGAAATGAGCACCAGATTGAGTCCAACGTTGACTATGCCGTTCAGTATGTCGATGTAGCTCAGGTAGACGGTGCGCTTTGACGCGAGTATCGGCACTACAAACACATTGAAAGTGCTGTATATCGTGTACGCAAGAATCAAGACAGGTACATATTGAGCCGCAGGCCAAAACCGCGGATCTGCCATGATGCGAAGCAGGTCCCCGACAAGTATCGAAATAGCTGTCCCGAGAAAAGTCAAGATAAGCAAGAAGTATGTTACCGTGCGTCCCATTCTCTCATTTGCATCTTCTTCACGCATCAACTCAAACCGACGCGCTGACCACACCTGAAAGAATGGAATGGCAACAAAGGAGTTGGGCAGGATACCGAACTTGCAACTCAATGCGTATATTCCCGTGGCAGAAAGAGACACGAAGTGCTTTACGAAGAAACGATCTGATACTAAGACACAGAGATTCGCCAGAGCACCTGGAATGAGGGGGAGGCCATAGCGCAGCATTCCTCGAAAGGCCTCGGGTGAGAGCCGTATTCCGATTCTGCGAAGCGTTGGTGGGACAACTACAAGAAACGCAGCACCTGCGCCAATCATGTTGCCGTAGAGAATGCCCTTGACCCCGAGACCCAACCAAACAATGAAGTAGATGTTAAATATGATAGTTACCAATAGCCTTGTCACTGAAGAGCCAACGTAGGCGACAGATCGTCTTGCGGCCTGGTAGTAGTATTGGCCAATACCGACAGTTGTATTCAGCCAAAGGCTCACGAATGAAATCTGGAAATATGTTGCATACTCTTTGCTATCGAGCAGCCAACTCGCAAGTAGCCCAGTACTGGGCATAAGAAGGAGCACACCAATCAGCCCTATGAGGCCGAAGGTGATGATAGCTGTACTGACAACGGCATTGCGCGCCATTTGGTCTTCAAATTCAAAGTAGAATCGATAGACGGCCCGGCTTAGCCTTGCTGACAACACAATGCCGATCAGTTCCGTAGCCAAGGCGATTAGCTCAAGCGAACCATAGTCAGCCGGCGTAAGGTACCTAGTGTAGATCGGAAGTAGAAGGAAAGCAACAAAGCGGTTCAATAGATTCCCGAGGCCGTAAATGATGGAATGCCTCGTAAGGATTCTCAGCTCCCCAGGTATGGGTGTCGACTTTTCAGTCACGAGTCGGTTCCCTGCGACGACATCGCACTGTGCGTGCCGGATTGCCGGCAACGATCGTGTACTGATCAACGTCACGCGTAACGACTGACCCCGCTCCGATGATGGCGCCGGTACCAACCCGCACGCCACGCAAGATTATTGCCCCGGTGCCGATCCATACGTCGTCACCTATCGTGACCTTGGCAAATCGGTGCCCCTGTTGCCGAATTAGACCGGGACCATCGAACGAATGATCGGACGACCAGATCTTCACGTATGGCGCAATGAGAACATTTGCCCCGATCTCGACCTCGCCACTGGCTTGGATGAACGTGCCGCGTCCAATGAAGCTTCCAATGCCCACCACTAGCCTCTCGGGATAGTCGATGCGGACCAGCTCATCGATGGTGGCCCCACGACCCATCAGCACTCGTTTCCGAAACGCCAGTCGACGTATGCGCCATCCCAGCGGGCCGGGAACCAGTGAGGCAATGAAGTCCAAGTACCAATTCGCCCAGCGTCGTTGGCTTCTCCGATACTCAGTGATCTTGGCGCGAACTCGACTCACCTTGGCTCCCCCGGTTGAGCTCTTGCCTGGGGAAGGAGTATCCCAGGTGCCGCGTTCTCTATAACCGCGAGGGTCCTACGATTCGGAGACTCTCCTTCCAATTGGAGAAGATACCAAAAGGCCCGCCGGGGAAATAGTCGCTCCTGGGCTTGAGCATCCGTGGAATGCGATTTCTCGCTTAGACTTGCCGTTGTTGTCTGCCGGGCCTGGCTTCCCACTCCGCGTGATCCTCAACTCGGGTATCCATCTGTCTATCCCAACGGAGTGACTGTGTGAGGCAGCGTCAACTCCTTTAGGCTATCTGGAATAATCGGTTTCCTTTAGGATGCCTTTATGATTGTCTATGGGCACATAGTAGGGAGTGTTCTGCCGAGTGCGTCGTTTCGCACAGAGAAGTGGCCATTTGGCCTTCCACCTTCGGTCAGGAGCTTCGGAGTGGCGCAACAACCATTGGTGAGAAACTCGCTAGTCTCGCCAGGATCGGTCGCGCTGAGCGTCACAGTCTTTGTCAACGAGGGGGGGTGATTGGTCGGATTATCCCGTAGACCAGCAAGACTCGCTCAGCGGATCCAGACATTGCTCATGCTTGACTTCTAATTGAACTTGCGACCATCTGCAGGGCCATACCTTCATGGGGGCGCGGCAGTTATGGGAATCCACTAACCCAAGGCAGTTGCCTCGATACTCCCACTATTCGCCCAATCAAACAGGCAACACCGCTCATCGGGTGGGAGTGGTGTGGCCCGTTACACCGGCTGCCTCTTCGAGGTAGACTTGACGCGACGGATTGAGGCATGGCCTATGACTGGGGAGAGCGAGCCGAGATGCACTCCTTCCACGCACGATTGGTAAGAGAACTCCTCTTTCCACTCCACGAGAGATTGCGCGGCACCAGTATCCTCCGCGCTCTCAAACTGCTAGAAGAGAGCCAGTACTGGAGCCGCGATCAGCTCAGCGCTTGGCAGATCGCCCGGCTCCAGTCTCTCTTGCTTCATGCCTACGAGAACACGAGGTTCTATCGTCGCCGCTTCGATCAGGCAGGATTCAATCCACGGGCTTTCCGCTCCTTCAGCGATCTCAATTGCCTCCCATGCCTAACCAAGCAGGATTTGAAGGAGAGCCTGGAGGACCTACTTGCCCAGAACTATACCTCCTCCGATATTCACCAGAGTACGACTGGCGGGACCACTGCCGACTTCACGGTTTTCTACCGGGATAACGAGAGCCTCAACTTCAAGCTTGCGTCCACGATTCGCCACGATCGCTGGACCGGCTGGGACATCGGGGAGCGAGAAGCTGTCGTCTGGCCTGCATCGATCGACTTCAGGGGAAAACGCACTTGGCGAACCGCTACCAGGAACGCTGTCTATAATCGAAAGCTGCGGCTATTCGCCGGTGTTCTAGACGAAGCCACCCTCCATTCGATTTCTTCTCAGCTCCAGCGCTTTCGCCCGCGCCTCATGAGAGGCTTTCCCAATCCCATGTCCGTCATTGCCGAGTTTGTGGATCGACACCCAGAGTACGAAGTATCACCGGGAGCAATAAAATCTGTTGGAGAAGCCTTGAGCCCTGCCACTCGCACCCTCCTCTCTAGGGTATTCCGCTGCGAGGTCTACAACTGCTACCTATCCCGGGAGTCCGGGACCCTGGCCAGCGAGTGCGACGCACATCGGAATATGCACATCAATGCAGAGACCCTCTACGTCGAATTCCTGCATGCGGGGCAACCTGTTCCCTATGGCACGCCGGGTCAAGTCATTGTGACAGACCTATACAACTACGGAATGCCCCTTATCCGCTACCAGGTAGGGGACCTGGCCACTCCCCTGGAGGGATCTTGCCCATGCGGACGCACTTTGCCACTCATGGAGATGACGGCCGGTCGCGAATCGGACTTTCTCCTTTCTCCGCATGATGGTTCATACATTATGGGTCTCTCTCTCCTCGTACCCTTCGTCGAGAATCCAAGTGTAGGCCAGCTTCAGATCATCCAAGATAGCATCCAACACATAACGCTTCGAATCTCCAAGGGAAAGGACTTCAGGGACGAGAACCTCGCCAGATTTCGGCAAACGTTGGATCAGATCTTCCACGGCAAAATGACCTGTACGGTGGAATTTGTAGATGAGATCCCTCATGATGCTTCCGGGAAGTATCGATTCGTAGTCAGACGACCATTTCGGCAAAACCCTCGCAAGTGAGCAAGAACTAGACGCACAAGATTCGCGTGAGAAGGAGCATCCCAAGAAACATGGCTCTCAACCCGGGAATGAGCAGTGCGGGCACCGCGGAAGGCGCATCGGCAGTCATTGACGCTGTCGGGGATATCTCCTTCCAGGGCCGCTATGCGGATACCCCTTCCCCATATCCCTTCGCCGGCGCGGCTGAGCACTTCAGTGCGGGGGACTCCATTGTCGTTGGTAATCTGGAAAACCCATTAGTAGATCAGGGCACACCTGTCCCGGGGAAGTGTAGTCTGCGTGGCCAGGTTGCCTGGGCTCGTGTCCTCGCGGATGTCGGCTTCCACATGCTGTCGCTTGCCAACAATCACATAATGGACTATGGATTCGAGGGATTGAATAGCACAATGACCGCGCTCCGAGAACAGGGCATTTTCTTTGTGGGCGCGGGGATGAACCGCTCTGAAGCTTGCGCCCCAGCTATCGTGACGACTAATGGGGTTCGCGTGGCATTCCTTGGCAGAAGCACCGTTGTTGTATCGTCCCACTGCTATGCAGCCGAGAATTGTCCTGGCGTTGCACGCTTCGATTTGCAGGAAACGATAGACAGCTTGGCAATCTGCAGAGCACAAGCAGACTATGTGGTTCTGCTCATGCACTGGGGATTGGAACAGTACCACTACCCTTCGCCAAGACAGCGCGAACTCGCAAGGATCTTGCTCGGCTATGGCGCCAATGCTATTTTGGGTCACCATCCTCACGTACTCCAGGGGTCGGAGACCGTGTGCAATGGTTTGGTAAACTATAGCCTCGGTAACTTTCTCTTCGACAACTTTGAGTGGACCGCTATTGCCGAGGGCGGATGCGAGTCGCATCGTACCGTAGCACTACTACCGGACAATCGGTGTGCCGGGATTCTGCGACTGCATCTAGCAGGCGGCCATACAGTTCTTCACTCTTTTCATCCGACCCGTATTCTCGCGGATTACCGTGTGGTGTTGGATACTAGTGCCGGTAGCCAATTAATATATGCAAAGCTGTGCAGTAGACTGAGGATTTCTATGTACAATGTCTACTGGCACGTCTATTCGATCCATACCGAACTACGTCGGAGAATCCTCCCTATGCTCCGAACACGTCTCAGCTGGCGCAGGCTAAGAAAGCTGCGCCCAAGGCACTTTCTCGAGTTCGCTCGCGCACTAAGGCGATCAGCAAGAATCTCTTCACAGCGGTCCACGAATCCATATGAGTAGACAGTTCCCACCGAACCTCCTGATCACTCATCAGTGAGATAGGCAGGGTTCAGGAACTCCACGAGTTTCCTTCCCACCAATTGGTAGTGGAACCTGGCGGCATGGCGTAGATCCGGAGCTGTGGGCAAGTGCCCGTCGGCCATTCTTTGGAGGGCAGTCATTAGGCTCTGCTTGTCCTTACTGTCAATTGCCTTGCAGCCGATGTCGCGCAGAATACGCGCCGTGGTCCCTTGCCGAGGGGTGACACCCAAAATCGGCCGACCGCTACCTATGTACTCCGCGAGCTTCGAAGGAAAGAAGACACTCGTCCCTTCAGCATCGGAGGCCGCGTCGATCAGCAGTAGGCAGTCCGCAGCTCTTATGCGCGATAGGCTATCGAGATAGTCAACGGGCCCATGTGCCACAGCCAAGCCGTGCGATTCGTCCCATACCGGGTTTCTTGCATCAGCAAGACTCATCTTTCCGTAGAAATTCAGCCTAAGTCGCTCCTGGATGGCCCCGCGCTCACTATGTTCCAGGATCATCTCCAGTACGGGAATCGGCGATCGAGGGCCATAAAATGTCCCCGTCAGAACCACCTCTATCTTACTTCTCGGCCTAGAATCCACAGTCTTGACCAAGTCAAACCATTGAGGCACAAAGCAATGGTCCAGAGTTTGGGACTTGCGCTCGAGACCTTGAGAGTATTTTTTCATCACCATCCGTCGCGTCTCTTCACTAGAGAAAACGATCCTATCTGCAGAATGGATCACTTTCCTCTCAAATGCCGCATTGTACCGGCGCCAGCGTCTTGAGGATGCAGCCTGATACGGGTTATCGCTCCATGGATCGCTGAAGTACGCTATCCAAGGAAGCTGCCTTTCCTTGCGCAGCCACAGCCCAATGACGTGGCAGATGGCCGGTTGGGAGCAAGTGAATACGACGTCGTAGGATGGCAAAGGCACCTTCCGCAATGCCGACACTGCCGCTTTGTACCATTCTCGCTTATAGGGCTCGAAGACAGGCAGCAACCATGGTCTAGCCAAGCGCAACAGGCGATACGGCCAGCGCTCCTCAGGAGAAGGAGCACGGTGCACATCTAGGCCCTCGGGCACCAGTTGCTCTAGTGCCCTGTCCACCGGCACTATGGCAGAATCCGGGTCCACACAGATCACTGATACATGGTGCCCGCACTCCCGCATGTAGGTGAACCACTTCAGTAAGCGGAAGGTCGCGGGTGCACTAATCGGACTGAAAGCGTACGTTATGGCCAATATACGCATCTATCTAAGCAACTCCATGGGTTCTGGGAGACGACTCACAATCGTGAGTCCCGAACAGAAGGCAAAACCTCACTGCTGCGCCGCTCTGCGGCACTGTCTCCCGGGAGGCGAGACCACGAATTAGATGCATCCATGGTTCCGGACACTTTCTGCAATAAGTTGGTCAACGATGAGCCCTTCCAGATCTAGTGCTTCCTCTAGGGGAAGCTCAGCATTGTAGTCATCCTCGTAGGAGAAGTTTCCCTTCTCCATGTATGCATAGTGGTGCCAAACAGGCGAAAACTCGCTAATCAGAAAACGTTTGTCGCTGAGAAGAAGGTCTATGTTGAGCCATGAGGAGCGCAATGCCAAAGCCAAGCGTCGAGAGAGGTCCATTGCCTCTTCCGGAATTCTGCTCCACCTCCCAGCGCCACCACCATCAATGTTCATTTTCCATTCCCCACTTCTCGCAGGAAGACGCCAGTGCCCCTCAACCACTTGACTCTTCCTACAAACGATCTTCAAATCTCGGTTGATCTCGACGAACTTCTGCGCAAGCAATGGAACAGACAGCAGCGGGTACCGCGCCCTCTTGGCCTTCACCAGATGATATAGACTGCTACGCTTGAATCCATTACGCAAGAGGTACCCTAGCGCGGAGAAGCTAAGAAGGTCCAAAGTTGATATCCGATAGTAACTCAGCAGCTGACGTTTTGTTTCGGCCAGGAACACGTAGCCTCCGCCAGCCCCGAATCGGTTCTTGAGAACCATGGGATACCCCAGCTCTGCCTCAGCCGCTTTCAGAGCTTGATGGGACACCAAAGGCACAGTTGGAGGGACTGGAAAGCCGTGCTGCTTGAGGAACAGAAACTGCCGATACTTGTCATTGTAATAGGGTAGTAAACACGGGTCCGGATAGCAGCAAAGATGTGGGTAGTTATTGGCTATGAATGCGAAGTTGTCCAGAACGTGGTGGAGAGCCAAGGGATAATTGGATGAGTAAGCAAATGAAGGGTAGTAGATCAGGATGTCCGCGTCCCGATAATCGAAGTCAGACCAAGAAGGATCGGCGAAGTCGAGTACGACGCAATGGACCCCTTTGGCTATTAGCTTTTCCTTGAACCGTACGAAGCGCGTTGGGGACCGTATCAGTACGGCTGTAAGTGGCCTACCCTCTGAATTTCCTGAAGAGTCACTCAGCGCCATCGCTCCATCCTCTGATGTTTCGCTCCACCAGCTGTCCTGTGTTGTATGCCTGATGCCGCTACGGGCCTTCTTGCCAGCGGGTCACGATCAAGGCACTCATGTCTGTATACTCATCCCGCCTGATCACCGGCCCATGCGGCTATGCCAGTCGCTACATCCAAGGCGATCACCCCCTACATTCCCGGTCTTTCGCCACTCCGACCAAAGCATGCACCAGAGCCTTGACCAGCCTCCAAAGGATCGGCCGAGGCGACACCTGAACCGCAGACGTTCACAACATACTTAGAGGCCCCGTCCTGCGAAATTACTTGCGCAGGAACGCCCACTACCACACAATGATCTGGTACAGACTGCGTTACGACAGCATTGGCACCTACCGCGACGTCGCTCCCCACGGTGATTCCGCCGATTACCTTGCACCCAGGGCCCAAGTACACGTTGTTGAGAATCCGTGGACAGCCCGGGTGTCTTCCCCCGAATGTTGCGCCGATGGTCACCCCGTGATTGACATTACAGTTGGCTCCAAGACGTGCCTCTGGATGAATGACAATCCCACCATAGTGACCAATGTATAGTCCTGGTCCAATTTTGGTATCATAAGGAATACTAATACCGTAGGTCACGGCATTATACAGAAGAGAAGGTTTCAAGACTAGTAGGAATGGCAAGAAGATGAGTTTGTGGCGACTGCAGTAAGCCAGCAGTCTCATCAGCACCGTGTATCTAAACCCTGGCACCAGCAAGAACTGACGAGCAAGAGTTGCGAGCCCATGTTCCGGACAGTAGCGGTATAGGTCGCACCGTATTGTCTTGACGCATTCTGCAAAGGTCATCGTGTAGAACCCCTCTCACAATTTCCTCAGTATTCCGTATGTGTTAGCCAGGGAGGTTCTTACTAGAAAGGTCGCGATTGTCGTTGAGTATCAGAGCATCACACAGGAATTTGGTCCCCCAATTCAGCACCTCATACCGCCCGTACTCTCCGTCGAATGGAAAGCTCCCCATGACCCCACCTCGGATCCCGGGATTCGGGTGATCAACGCGATGCGCACCCTTGAGGAAGTTCAGCAGACGCCGGACGGACTCGCTGTATTTCTCCTGCCCCCGCGCAGCATCCGCACGCAGCCAGGCCACGGAGACCTGGGCATCCCCCGTCAGGCAATCCCATCCGGCTCTCGCGCACCACTGTTCATCGAATCGTCCCGGCAAGCCCCCATCAGCGCGCTGCGCCAGCTGCAACGCATCAAGCACCCTCCCTGCTGCATCCAAGTATCGAGCTTCACCCAGAAGGATGCCAACCTCCAGAACTCCGCGTGTGGCATAGGCGATTGTGTGTAGCAGGGGACGCGTTGGATCGTTGAGGCAATTCTCGGGGAACCACCCACTCGAATGCTGGCGATTCAGAGCATAGCTGATGAAGCGTTTGGCCGAAGAGACATAAGTCTCATCCTCCAAGACCATTCCCAAAAGAACCAGGGCCCACGCGACTCGTGTATTGTACAAGGTCGCACCCCTGCGAGCGAAATGCGAGTCGCCTCTACTCCAAGTCCCGGCGTCATCCTGAATCGAGAGAAGGAAGTTCCCGGCCCTTCGCGCTGCCTCAAGGTACTTGGTGGATCTTGACCTCTCGTATGCACTTAGCCAGCCAAAGATCACTTGACCGGTGTTGAATACCGCAGGCGTGCGGGGCGCAGTGACGACACTACCCATCACGGCGCCATTGGGCATTTGCACGTCGATCTCCCAATCAGCCATCTTCAGTGCTCGATCGGCAAAGTCAGGACGCTCCAGGGCCTCGCTCAGCGCGAACATCGTGGGGATGATATAGCCGGTCGTTTCGGGATAGGACGGTTCCCAGCCCCTGTAGCCAACGGCAGAAGCTGGAGATGCGGAATATCCTCGTGACACACCTCCATCAGGCGTCGCGTCCTGCGCACGCGCCAACCACTCCGCCGCCGGCAGTAGGTGATGCCGATCGGGTTGGGCTTGCCCGGGTCCACGGCGGTTGCGCCGGGCCTCTCTGCCTGCTTCCCAGTGCGACGGTAGGCATGGGGCCACCCGTCGCTTCAGGTCCTTGAATCTTGTTGACATCCTCAGATCATCGTCCCTTTGGGGCCGAATCCTCCCAGCAAGCGCACTTCGCACCTGGGGTCTAGCTGTCCTCGCAGATTGTAGGCCTCCGAGACACGTCTGCAAGCGTCAAGCTTGCCTCTAGTTATGGTCGGTCCCCGCGCCCTAAAGAATCAGCTCGGAGTTCCGAGGGATACTGCGCGTCGTTCGCGAAGATCAAGGGTTGGATGACGGCTGATCCAATCAGGCCATCCCGCCGCAGCTGAGGAGCTGGAGCCGGTGTTCACCCACGGGCGTTCTGGCACGAGCTGCCGATCAGGGCTGCGGATCTTCCTCAGTCAACTACAATTACCCAAAAGCCTTACACGTCCAAGCTCCAGGGCTTATCCGTGGACTTGCGTGACCCCTGAGGGGATAATCAGCCGTTGGCGGTCATCGGGTTCTGGAACCGAGGGCCAGGAGCCATAATCCTGCGGGCCCCCGGAGGCCCGTGACCGTTAGGCGAACCTCTCCAAATCAGGACGTTGGCCGCGTAGTTGGTGACGGAAGCCCGCCAGGGGCCGAAGGCCATCCTGGCAATGTACACAACAACCAATCGCACTGGCTATTAGATTGGGCGAGCTGCGAAAGAATGCACTGGGCCATGAACATACTGCGAAGGCGGGGCTAAGCGGTGGCTATCGATCGCTCCCCCACGCTTCAGGTGGCCACCGGCACACCACCCCCCGATTGGGACCGTGCCCTGCAGGCCCTCGGAGGCTGCGCCTTCCACAGCAGCGTGTGGAGCCAATACAGCGCTGAGAGCAATGACACGATACCCCTCTACTTCCGCCTGGTTGAGGCCTCTGACGAAGTCGTTGCGGTAGCCTGTGCCCAAGCGAGTCGAAGGAGAATGCTGAGAATCGCCGGGACGCAAGTGCTTGGCCTTGGCAGCCTACCGGTCTCGAAGAACACAGCGAGTGGGGACCGGCTCCTGCTCGAAGTCGTGGACTACGCCGCTCAAGAAGGCTTCGCCTCTCTCAGGATCAACTCCTTCGGCACGCCCTTCGCATGCAGCGTCTTGGAGGATGGCAACTTCCAACTACGCAGAAGATGGGAGTTCCTGGTCAAGCTGCCGGGAAGTCAAGATGAACTCTGGCAGACCATCCATTCGAAGAAACGCAATCTGATTCGCAAGGGCACGAAGTCTGGGCTGCTGGTCTACTGTGGCGCCAGTTTCCGCGACCTCTCGCGTTTCAAGGAGCTCGCCATCGCAACATGGGCGAGGAAGCGCCGTCAGGGCATTGCACTCCCCGTGCCCCGGGACGATGCGCACTGGCAACTCATGCACGACAGACTGCTCCAGACCAGACTTGCTAGACTCTACATCGCTAAGGCAGGAACCAAGGCCGTGGCCGGCGCCGTCTTTGTGCTTTTCAACGGCGGAGCATACTACATGCTCAGTGCCGCGACCGAGGAGGGATTGAAGAAGGCTGGCCCCGATCTGGTCCTGTGGACCGCCATGTCCGACTGCATCGGGGAAGGTTGCCGGGTATTCAACCTCGGTGGCTTGTCCGAGACCGAGCTCGGCGGTGCAGCGCTCGAGGACTCTGGGCTGTACCACTTCAAAGTGCGATTTGGCGCAGATGTCTTCCCTTGCTGGAAAGCGGAGAGGATTCTACGCCCTAACATCTGGAGGGTCTGGGAGAGCATCAGGAGGCTACGTAGCGGATTCCGGTAGTAATTCCCCTAGGAACCGTCGGCAGATGGGCACGGCAGATGGATTCGTGCCCTCTGCATTTGAGGGCACGAGGGAGCTTGCTAAGCAGAGGCATTCACAAGCTTGCAATGCGCTGCCGAAGCCTACGGGCGACAGCGGGGTTCTTCAGCATCCCCTACTGCGTACCCGCTTGGCATTGGGCAGAGCACCGCGCCCTACTCCGCTGCATGGTTCTCGGCAGGATCGTGCAAGGTCCTCATGTGAGTAGGTTGCTGACGGCAATCGGCAAGTTCGCGAAATCAAGATATGTATTCGGCTTCAACAGCGGTCGCGAAGCTCTGCAGGCCGCACTGATCGCCGCGGATATAGGTCCCGGCGACCGGGTCATCCTGCCTTCTTACTGCTGCGACACGGTGGTCCAGGCGGTGATGGCGGTCTCAGCCACACCGGTCTACTGTGACATCGGTCCGGATCTCAATCCAGATACCGAGAGCGTCATGGCGCTCCTCAATCCACAAGTGAAGGCGATCGTCTTCACCCACCTGTTCGGCAATCCTGGGCGAATCGATCTGCTGGATGCCGAGCTGCGGCGGCAAGGATGGCGAAGCCACGTTCTGCTCATCGATGATGCCGCCCAGTCCTTTGGCGCGCGGCTCGGTGGGAAGCTCATCGGCACACTGGGTGACGTGGGTGTGGTCAGTTTCGGGGCCGGAAAGACCATGACAGCCACTGGTGGTGGCGTGCTCATCACCGGATCTTCAGCGTTGGCAACAAGACTGGAGCGGATGCCAACACGTTTGGTTTCCACCTCAACCAAGTTGAGGCTGGCGCTCTACTGGTTCTTGTTCCGGCGCTGGCGCCGACTCGCGCTAGGTTTCTGGCGGGCAGTCAGACCGTTGTTCAAAACGTCTGAGACGGTCGGAGATGTTCCGGCAGGTCTCTGCAATCTAGATGCCGCCATCACACTAGAGCAACTCCGACGTCTTGAGCAACTGCTCGCAATCCGCCGTCAACGCATGAATGAACTTGACAGAGTGCTGAATGTGAATTCGGGGCAGAGCTTCGCCGATCCGGTTCCTCCCGTTGCGGGCAGGCAGGAAGGTGCGGTCTGCACGAAATACGCACTCATCCTTCGGCCGACGACTCCCGGCCCCGACGATGCCTATCGCTACCTCGCGTACATGCGCGAGTGCGGAATTGAGCTCCAGCCCCTATATGAACCCATCCATCGCCGACGTCCGTCTCCGATTGCCGGTCGATTGGGACGCACCGAGCAGATTGCCGATCGTGTCATCCAGATTCCGGTGGAACCTTCCCTGTCCGACCGGAGCTTTGCCTACGTCGTCAGATGCTTCCTAGCGTATCCAGGCCGCCCTGCGGGCCGCTCCCCTATGTTGAGTACTCGCGAACGACAAGAACAACGGGGTCAGTCATCTGGGGTGACCGCAAAGGCGAAGAAGGCGCGGGAGATCGCCGGATTCTACCGTCGCCGCTGGTTCGGCCTGCCTTCGGCCCCGAAGATCAACAATGGCTTTGCGACCGCACTCCGCACCCCTGATGGGGCCTTCCTTTCTCTCCTCCTCGCCCAGGACCAGAAGAACACCATAAGGACGGCCGACAGGATCTGTGACGGCGCCGTGAAGCTGCATGGACTTCCCCATGAGGTCTTCAAGCAGGATCCAAGTTGGCGCAAAGACTTCTACTCCGGATACGAGTGGCCGCTGAGACCCATCAACCGCATTTACGACTCCAACGACAGTGGCGTGGACCTCAACATCCCGTTCGAGCTCTCTCGACTGCAGCATGTTCCGGCGCTCATCCAGGCCTATCAGGTTACCCACGATCACAGGTACGTCCACCAGCTCGCGGCAACCCTAGATTCTTGGATTCGTGCCAACCCCTATGGGTTCGGGCCTAACTGGTGGTCGTGCATGGAGGTCGGCCTGCGTGCTGTCAACATGGCCCTGGCCTGCGCATTCCTTCAAGGACATGTCGAGGAACACCAATGGAACAGATTCCTGCAGTCGCTATGGATGCATGCGTGCCACATCCATGAATACGATGTGGTCCGAGATCCAACCCGCAACAAGAACAACCACTTCCTGGGTGCAATGCTGGGTCTGCTGGCCGTGGCACTGATCTTTGATGGCTTGCAGGCCGCGGAATACCGCCAGACCGCTCTCGGTGCCTTGCGTAGAGAGGTCCTCAGGCAGTTCCATGACGACGGCGGCAACTTCGAGTCCGCCACTGCCTATCACCAGTTCTCCATGGAAGTTGCTCTCGTGGCCCTTCTGCTGTTGCTCTCGGGAGGGCCCATCGGACGTGGTGCCCCATCGGCTGAGGTGCTCCTCGGCGAAGAAGCCGTACATCGGCTTCGCAAGGGTCTGCAACTCACTGCTGATTACATACAGGCCTTCGGCGAGTCGCCCAACATCGGCGACAGCAGCGATTGCCGCGTGTTGGTCTTCAAGGACTACTTCAACCGCCGGAGTCTGGATCACCGCTTCCTGCTGGAGTTGGGTGCCCATGTCCTGGATTGGTCCATTCCCGAATCACGGCCCGGGCTTGCATCCGTTTATCCGACCAGTGGGTACGCCTGCCTGAAGTCCAAACGATATGGCCTTGTGGCTTGGGCAGGCCCCAAAGGCAGCGGTGGTTCGGGCGGCCACGGGCACAACGACAAGTGCAGTTTCGTTCTCGCTGTGGACAATCGCCCGCTGCTCGTCGATTCGGGCACCTTCATCTACAACCCCAATACGCAATCACGCTATGCGCTGAAGCGCGGCCGGGCACACAATATTCTGATGCTGGACGACGTCGAGCAGTGTCCCATTGCACCAGAACGCGTCTTCGGTCTCGGCGGTGAAATCAGACCTTCTGTCGCGATCAAGGACCGCGCAGGAACCTGGCAGATCGACATGACGCATGATGGCTATGCGCGCATAGAGACGCTAGGCGAGGTCCACCGTACGATCAAATGTGAGGGAGATACCCTTCTGATCCATGATAGAGCTTCCGGAAAGGGGTCCCACTTGGCCAGCCTGTTTCTTAATCTCCACCCGGAAGTACAGGCGACTATCGATGCATCCGTGGCCACGCTCAGAATCAGCACACTGAAGGCCACAATCGAATTCCCTCACGGCGTTTCGCTTTCGTTTGAAGACAGCCAGTACTCGTCCATGTACCATGAGCGCGGCTCGTCCAAGCGTCTTGTCGCATCGATGGTAGCCGAACTACCTCTGTCCCTCGCGTGGACGATCAGGGTGCTCGAGGAAGCACAGGCCCGGTGAGGAACTGTCCCAATGGTCAGCAGCGCAAAGCTCTCCGACAACAGTTGCTGCAGGGCCCGAGATGAGGTGACGTCGGACCCATCCGCCCCAAAGGAAACCACCCCGTGGCAAGACGGGCGGCCCGAACCCGTCGCAGAGCGCAATTGATGATCACGACACTCTTGAAGCGAACACTATCCACCCGACCACTCCTGCACCTCCTCTCCCACTCCCCACATCCCCGAGTAGCAGTCCTCATGTACCACGACCTCCGCACCACAGACGACTTCGCCAACTGGCTACGCGTCCCTACCCCCACCTTCCACGCGCATCTCGCCGACCTAAAGGCGATCGGCCGTTTCGTCACCCCCGGGGAAGCCGCCTATCCCGAGGCGCTGCCAGGGGGCCGCCCCCACTTCCTCCTCACCTTCGACGACGGCTACGCGAACAACCTCCAGCTCGCCTTGCCGATCCTCGAGCAGCATCGGGTTCCCGCTCTCTTCTTCATTTCCACGGGGCCGATGCAATCCCAGCAGCCGTTCTGGTTCGATGTCATCGTCACGGCCATACAGGCCGCCGAGCTTACCGTCCTCGATTTGCGGGAGTACGGCCTGGGCCTCTATCGCTTTCGCGCGATGCAAGACCCGCGCCGGTGGGCCGACATCGACCGGCTGCTCGTGGACATCAAGAACCTGGGCGACGAGGACCACGCGGCGATTCAGGCGGTGCTGGCATTCCTCAGCAGTCGCTTCGCGAAGGAACTCGAATCTCACTTGAAGCGATTTAGACCTCTCGCGCCCGAGGAGGTTCGGCAACTGGCCAGGAGTCCCTGGGGCCACATCGGATCCCACGGCCACGATCACCGCATCCTCACCCGCGCCGGTGATGAGGAGCTGCGCGGGAGTTTGGTCACATCACGTCGGCTCCTGGAGGAACTGAGCGATGGCCCGGTGGTCGACCTGGCCTACCCGAACGGAGACCACGACGAGCGCGTGATCGCCGCGGCTCGGCAGGCAGGATACCTTCGCGGCTACACGACAGTCGCCGGTTTCGCTACCTCTGACACCGCGTCGATGATGCTCCCCAGAATCGGTGTCGACGGCGTCGGCCCACCGTGGTTGCTGCGCTACCGACTGAGCCGCGGATTCCTTTCGGCTCGACTCTCTTCCACCGGCGTCCGAACATAGGGGCGAGGGCCGCCCAGGAGCCACACTCACAGGACTGTGCGAGGAGAGGGCCATGTCGGATAACCATAAAGAGATCGAGGTGCGCGCCTTCACCCCGGAGGACGAGGCGCGCTTCATGAGCTTCTATACCGAGCACCAGCCCACGTGGGAGAGCTTCCGCCGATTCTGGGAGTGGCGTCGCAAAGGAGTTCCCCATTCGGGCGGCGAAGAGGCGACCATCGCCCTAGAGGATGGGAACGTGGTGGGGTCCGTTGGCCTCGTGCGTGCTGCACTCACGCATGCGGGACGAGAGATCCGCGCCTCCTGGCAGCAGGATTCGCTGGTATCGCCGGCCATGCGTGGACGGGGCGTCGGCAAGAAGCTGGTCAACGCCTCGTGCGAGGGCTGGGACCTCTCGATGGCCAAAGGCACGAGCAAGGCGATGTACGGCTTGCGCAAGGCCGTGGGGTACCAAGACGTTCCCAACTCGGACTACCTGATCCGCGTCCGCCGGGTCAGGGGTGCGCCGGAGCCGTTGGGGACCAGGGCCCGCGAGGCGGCGCTGCTGGCCTGGCAGACCGTGCTCCCGATGCCCCGCACCGACCGCGCGATCGAGATTGCGGCGGTGGAGCAGTTCGACGCCTCCTTCGATCGCCTGGCCGACAACCAGGCCCAGGAACCCGTCTTCAGGCTGCGCAAGACCAGCGGCTACTTGAATTGGCGCTACACGCAGTGTCCCGGGAGAAGCTACAAGATCTTTCGGGCGGGTGCCGAAGAGGCCCGCGGCGCCATCGTGGTCTCCGTTGCCGGCGATCGACGGGAGGAGGGCTGGATCGTAGACTTCATCGGCTGCCAGACCGACCGCTCTGCGGCCTATGCCCTGCTTCGCGCCGGCATCGAGCACTTGGAGGCGCAGGGCGTGTACCGCATCTACGTGTTCGCAACGTACGAGCGGATCCGCGGCTGGCTGCGGCGCTTCGGGTTCGTTGCGACCGGTCGCAGCCCCAAGTTCACCTATCGCATCGTACGCCCCGACATCCAACCGAGTGCCGAGACCTTTGCGTCCGCTCCCTGGGACTTCTACCATGGCGACGGTGATGTAGAACTCTACGCGTAGGTGAGGTGCCCGCTGTGATCGAACATGGATACCGGCCGCGCGTCACGTACCTGGTCGACTTCCTGCGCACCCTGAATGCGGGTACCGAGCGCCAGCTCGGCTACCTGCTCGATCACCTGCCGGAAGAAGGATTCCAGCTCTCGCTGATCTCGCTGCAGGACAGCCCACTTCTGAGCCATGAGATCGGGGGGCGCTTTCCACGCGTGGCCTTCCATTCGCTGGGCGGCAGCTCCGACATCTCGGCCTCTCTGGGCGCCTTCTGGAGGCTCGCTCGAATGCTCCGCCGCCTCCGACCCGATCTGGTCCACACGTTCTTCCCCGCGGCGAACTCGTTGGGCGTGCTGGTGGCCAGGATGGCGGGCGTGCGGGCCATCCTCAGCTCCCGGCGGGACATGGGGTACCATCTCACGCGCAAGGACATTTGGGGTCTCAAGATCGCCAATCCACTCGTCTCGGGCGTGATCGCCAATTCGGGCGCCGTTCGCGACAAGGTCATCCAGATGGAGGGACTGTCCGCGGAGAGGGTGACCGTGATCCACAACGGCATTGCGCTCGATCAGTTCAGCGAAGGGGTACCCATGGCGCCACCGGATCCTCCCGTCGTGGGCATCGTCGCCAACCTCAACCGGCGGGTGAAGCGGGTGGACCTCTTCGTGCGGGCGGCCGCGCAGGTGAATCGGAGTCATCCCGACGTCACCTTCCGCGTCATCGGCGATGGGTGTCTGCGGCCGGAATTGGAGGCCCTGGCGGCGAGTCTGGGGATCGCGGCGCAGGTGGAGTTCCTCGGCCGCCGCGAGGACATCCGCGAGCTGCTCGGCACCATGTCGGTGGCCGTGCTCTGCTCCGACTCCGAAGGGTTTTCGAACGCCCTCATGGAGTACATGCTCGCGGGACTGCCGGTCGTCGCCACGAACGTGGGCGGCAACCCCGAGCTCATCGAAGATGGCCGCACCGGGCTCCTGGTTCCGGTGGGGGATGCAGAGGCGCTGGCGCGGGCCATCGGCCGCCTGCTGGACGACGAGCACCTCGCGGCTGAGCTTGGCGCGGCCGCCCGGCTCAGCATCGAGTCGGGCTACTCGATCGAACGGATGGTCTCGGCCACAGCCGACCTCTACAGGCGCGTCGTCGCCTCCGCGAAGACCGCCACGTAGCTCGCAACCATGCTCGCCAGCGAATAGCCTTCGCGCTGGGCGCCGGCCGCGCCCTTTCCTAATCGCTGTGCAAGATCCCTGTGGTGGGCTAGTTGCGCCACCGCGCGGCCGAGGTCGTCCGTGTCCCCCACCGGCACCAACAGGCCGCTCTCCTTATCGCCCAGCACCTCAGCCAGCCCCCCGACGCGCGAGGCTACGATCGGCAGGCCCAACGACATGGCTTCGAGCAACGTGTACGGCAGGCCCTCGTGCAGGGAGGGCATCAGCAGCGCGTCCAGGTGGGCCATCCAATCCAGGGCGTTGCGCTGGAAGCCGTGGAAGTCTACACGATCCGCCACGCCCAGAGCCTTGGCCTCGGCACGGTGCTGCTCCATCAGCGGCCCCGAACCGATGATGTGCAGACGAACGCTTGCCGGCATGTCCGGCAGCGCCATCGCCTGGAGCGCAAACGTGATCCCCTTCACCCTCGACACCCGCCCGACGATCCCCACATGGAAGAGCCCCGGCACGAGCGCCTCGGGCCGGGGGCGCCCCGCCCGCTCCAGCGGCTCGATCCCGTTGTGGATCACCTGCCGCTCGAGTCCCGCGTGGGCCCGATCGAACCGCCGCATGATGTCGGCGGTCACGTAGCAAACCCGCGCGCGAAGGCGACGTGTGGCCCACGTATCCAGGCTGTGATTGACGCGCGTCTTGAGTCTGCCCACCGGCCCGCCGCCCGGCTCGGGCAGCCCGTGCTCCGTTTTCACCACCGGCACGCCCAGGCGCGCCCCGGCCACGGCTGCCGTGATGGTAGCTCGGTATCCGTGGACGTGCAGCACCCTGCTCCCCGCCTGCCGAATGAGCTCCGCCAGTCGCGTGGCCGCGGACGGGTCGTACCTGTGGCGGGCGTGCAGGATCACCGGATCCAGGCCCGCCTCTCGCAGCCGCGCGGCCAGTTCCCGATCGTGAAACACGATCGGTTGGACGCCCACACCCCGCTCGCGCAGCCCGCGCGAGAGCCCGAGCACGTGGGTTTCCACACCCCCGAAGAGCTCTCCCGGCGAGAGTATCGTGACCGGTCCTCGAAACGGCGGCGGCGTCATCCCAGGTCCACCCCTCGGCACGGATCCGCTTCAGCCCCATGGCCCAGCGTGCTAGACTACCACAAGCTTGAACCCGAACACGGAGTTCCGCCAACGTGACATCCACAACCATCGCTCGCCGCGCCCTGGGAGCTGGCCCTCAGGTCGCCGTGCTCATGGTCTTCCTGATCGTCTACATCCCCGTTGCCATCGAAATGGTCCGCGACTGGATCCGCGATCCCAACTACCATCACGGCTTCCTGATCCCGATCGTCTCCGGCGTCATCCTCTGGAGCAACCGGGAGAAGCTCCGCCAAAAGGTTTCCTCCCCCTCGATCCTGGGCCTCCTGGGCCTCCTCGCCGCCGGCGCCCTGCTCATCCTCGGCACCGCCGGGGCCGAGGTCTTCACCCAGCGTATCAGCATGCTCCTGGCCCTGGCCTCCCTGGTCCTCTTCCTCTACGGCTGGGGCCGCCTGCGCGTGGTCGGCTTTCCCATCGCCCTCATGCTCTTCGCGATCCCCTTGCCCTACGTGATCTACTACGGCCTCACCGGCCCCATGCAGCTCCTGGCCGCCAAGTGCGCGGTGGGCGCCCTGCGCCTGTTGGGGGTGCAGGCCCTGGCCCAGGGCAACATGATCCACCTGTCCAACACCAGCCTGGAGGTGGCCGAGGCCTGCAGCGGCATCCGCTCGCTCTATGCCTTTCTGGCGGTCGGCGCGCTCATGGCCTACTCCGCTTCGGGCCCATGGATAGGGCGCATCCTGCTCTTCCTGATCACCATCCCCCTGAGTATCGCCGGCAATGCCCTGCGGGTGCTGGGCACGGGCCTGGGGGCCTACTTCGTCGGCCCCGAGGCGGCCCACGGAACCGTCCACGAGGTGTTCGGTGTGATCGTCTTCGTGGTCTCGCTGGGCATCTTCATGATCTTCAAGGAGGTGGCGCGCAAGCTATGGTCATCCGAGCCATCATCGCCGTCGTGATCCTCGGCCTGTCGGGGTTCTACGCCGGCCTGCTGGGCAGCGGGCGGGCCGTCGTCCAGGAGCTGCCCCCCCTCGAGCAGCTTCCCCGTGAGGTTGCCGGCTGGGAGAGCGAGGAGCTGGAGGCCAGCGAGGTCACCGCGCGCATCCTGGCCGCGGACCGGATGCTCCACCGGCGCTACTGGCGCGCCGACGGCGCCGCCGTGTCGCTCTTCGTGGCCTACTTCGCCGACCAGCAGGTCAACTCCCAAATCCACTCGCCGCGCAATTGCATTCCCGGGGGCGGCTGGAAGGTCGACACCCTCGAGCGTTGCACCCTCTCCCTGAACGGCAGCGACCAGCCCGCGGCCCGCATGCGGATGCACCGGCGCGGCCAATCGCAGCAGATCTACTACTGGTTCAGCACCCACGGGAAGGAAACCGCCAACGAGTACGCGCTCAAGCTGGAGCAGGTCAAGAACTCCATCCTGCGGCGTCCGGCGAACGCGGCCTTCATCCGCTACGGAGCGCTGGCGGCCGACTCGCTTGCGCTGCACGAGGTCATGACGCTTCTGGATCCGCCCCTACGCAGGATCCTGGGCGAGGTGGACCTTCCATGACCGGACCGACCTCCACGCCGTCCCGGCCGAAGGAAGCCGCGGGAAGCGCCCAGCAGGCCGCGGGGCTCGGCACCCTGGCCGCCTTCTCGGTCGATGTGGAGGACTACTTCCAGGTGGAGGCCCTGCGCCCCTTCTGCCCCCGGTCGCGGTGGGAGAGCTTCGAGGACCGCACCGAACGAAACACCGAGCGCGTGCTGGAGCTGCTCGCCGCCCACGGCGCGCGGGCCACGTTCTTCGTCCTCGGCTGGACCGCCGAGCGCCACCCCGACCTGGTCCGCCGCATCGCCGATAGCGGCCATGAGATCGCCTCCCATGGCCATGGCCACGAGCTGATCTACAACTTGGGCCCCGATGCCTTCCGGGAGGACGTTCGGCGCGCACGGGGCCTCCTGGAGGATCTGAGTGGCCAGGAGGTGATCGGCTACCGGGCCCCCTCCTACACCATCATGACGCGCACCCTCTGGGCCTTGCCCATTCTGGTCGACGAAGGCTACCGCTACGACTCCAGCATCTTCCCCATCGCCCGGCGCCGCTACGGCATGCCGGGCGCCAAGCGCTGGCCGCATCACATCCCGCTTGAGGATGGCCGCAACTTAGCTGAGTTTCCACTGCCCACCATTCGCTGGGGCCCCCTGAATGTGCCGGCAACGGGGGGCGCCTACCTGCGCCTTCTGCCGCTGCGGCTGCAGCGCTGGGCCGTGCGGCGCATGCTGACGAAACGGCGCCCCTTCGTGCTCAACACCCACCCCTGGGAGTTGGACGACCAGCAGCCCCGCTTCCCCGTGGGCCTGCGTACGCGCTGGACCCACTATCACAATCTGTCTGAAACTCCGACACGTCTGAACGCACTTCTAACCCTTGGTCGCTTCCAACCAATGAAAGAAGTCCTTCTCGATCTGGGGCTTATTTGAGCCATCGCCCCTGCGAGTACACATGTAAAGTTTCCTGACACTTGTCTTGACGTTGATCCTTCGCACTCGGTAGAATCAACGGAGTTCAGGTGGGGTTTTCGATCCAGAGCAGCCTAGTTGAATCCCCCTGATGCTATAGAGTGGCCCCGCTCGGTCGGCACGTCTGTTCGCTCTGGGAGAGTGCGCCGGTCACGGGCCTCGCGACTGTAGAAGAACCAGTGTAAGGGAACTGCCCGGCCGCCGTGAGGTAACTCGAGCCCAGGCGCATCTCAGGGTTCTCTTCTGCGCAAGGACTGGTATCTCGACTGCCCACCTCTGGGAGGTTTGGGCCCGACGCTCGTCGCAGGAGGGTTTACGCACAGTGGACCGCTTTCTTCAGTCTCTCCGTGTCGTGGTATGGGCTTGGCGCAGCGTGCTTGCATCGATGTTGCGCCCCGCCATTTGGGTCCCGTTCGTCGTCATCGCCTGTCTTCAGCTCCTGGTGCTCTGGATTGTCGTCTCGTATCACCATCCGGCCCTGCTTCCCATCGGCGCCCCCCTCATCAAGCTCATCGCCGGCGAGGAGGCCACGCACTACCCGGTGCTCTTCTTCGCCCTGCCCTGGGTCTTCTTCTGGGTCGGATTGGCGGTGAGCGCCATCTTCGCTCCGATTGCGGGCGGTGCGGCCACGCTGCATTTCGCCCGCCTCTTCGGGTTCAGCCGTGAGGAAAACCCCTGGCGGCACGCGCTGCGCAAGGCGCCGATCTTGATCGGCGCGGGCGTGGTGCTAGCCATTCTGTGGTACGGAATCGGGCAGCTACGGACGCTCGTTCCCGAGGACGCCATGATGAGGGACGCCGCGGTGCGCTGGGGCGTTCGCGGGGGCATCCTCGTGATCGGCGTCATCGTGCAGAGCCTCCTGGTCTACGCCACGGCCTGGATCGTTTTGATGGGTCACCAGCTCTGGCCGGCGATCCGGGATTCCGTGCGCGTCACGACGCGGACCCTGTTGCCGACCTTGGTCGCGGTGGGGATCCCGGCCCTCCTGCTGTTCCCCTTCTCCTGGCTTCTGGGTCAAACCCAGTTCGTGGCCAGCCACGCGTTGCGGCCCGAGCTCATCGCCATCGGTGTGGTCGCAACGATCCTGGTGGAGATACCGATCACGTTCTTGCTGGTGGGAACCGTTACGCGCTTGTTCGTCTGGCGCACGGAGGGCGCACAATGAGATCGATCATCGTGGGAATCGGCTTGCTGGCTCTGGCGCTGGGTGCGGTCTCCTGCAGCACCGATCGCGCCATCGGGGAACGCTATCGCGCCGAGCGCGACCTGTGGCGCCTGGATTGGGAGTTCCGCAACCTCTCCATCCGGCCCCAGGATGTCGCCGAGTCGCAGTGGACCGACCTGGCCACGCGCTATGAGGGCATTGCCGAGCGCTTCCGGCAACCCGAGGCGGCCGAGGCCGGCGAGGTGCACAAGCAGATCCAGACCATCGCCGCGCGCGCCCTTTTTGCGGCGGCGCGCATCCACGCGAATTTGCAGGACTCGCTGCGCGTGAGCGAGCTCTTTGCGCAGATGTCCGAGGAGTTCGACCATTTGCCCGAGGTCTTCGGCGAGGTCGAGCTGGCGCGCGGCAACATCGCCGAGAGCCAGGGCCAGCTCGCCGAGGCCGCGGCGCACTACCAGCACGTCGTCGCGCGCATCGCGCCCGAACCGGGGGCCGCGAGCGCGGCCGGCATGGTTCTGGACCTGCCGCTGCGGATCGCCCGGTTGCAGGCCCGCGCTGACATGGACGCCCGGCAAGTGGGCTCCGGCGACGCCGCCCCGGCGGCCGCCGAGGTTCCCGCCACGTACCATGAGGTGGCCCGGGCCTACTACGAGCAGCTTGCGCGCGAGCATCCCGACGACCTGATCGGCGCGCAGTCGCAGGCCCGCCTGGCCGATGTAGCCGCCGATCTCGGCGACTGGGACCAGGCCCTCGAGTCGCTGCGCCGCCTCGAGAGCCTGCTGCTCACGCTCCAGGAGCCGCCGCGTGAGCCGTGCACGGTTCGCTTCGCGATCGCGGGCCTCCAACGCCGGGCCGGAACCGATCCCGCCGAAGTGGCGCGCACGCTCAACTCGGTGCTGGCCGACTACCCCGACTGCGAAGCGAAACCCCAGGTGCTCATGGCTCTGGCCGAGAGCGCCGCGGCCCAAGACCAGGTCGAAGAGGCCCTGGGCCATCTGGATGCGATTGTCGAGCAGTACGATGACGATCCGGAGCTGGCCTCGCAGGCGCTCCTGAACCGGGGGCAGTTGCTCGAGAGCCGAGAGCGCTGGGCCGAGGCCCTTGAAGTCTACCGGGCCCTGCCGTCGCGCTATCCCTTGACCAGCGCGGCCCTGCAGGCGCCCCTGCGCATCGCCCAGCATTACCAGCGGAACAACGAGGAGGAGTCCATGCGCTCGGCGCTGAGCCGTGCCGAGCGGCACTACCGCGATTTCGTAACCAGCTATCCGCCGGGCCCGCTGACCGTCTTTGCGCGCGAGCGTCTCATCGAAACGCTGCTGGGCCAGGAACGCTACGACGACGCCATCGAGGAGTCCATCCGCCTGGGTGACGACCTGGCCGGATCGCAAGAAGGTGTATCGCATCTGATCGCCGCGGCCGGCATCGCCCGCAATGCCTTGGCCGACAGCATCCGGGCCGCGGAGATCCTGGATCACGTCGCGGAAGTCTACTCACAGGCCAGCGTAGGAGAATGGGCCGGTAGTGAAGCCGCCCGCATCCGAGGTAGTGCATCACAATGAACTTGCAGCAAGGCATCCTGGTTGCAGCTATCTTGACCTCGTTCCTGCCGGTGGTGGCGGTCTACCTGCGGGGGCGCTCCCGCACGCTCCTGATGCTTGCCACCCTTGCGACCGCGGGTAGCCTTTCGCTGTTCATGGCCGTCCTCTTGCGGTTGGTGGTGCTGGCGCCCCAGTCGAATCTCAACCTCTGGGTCCATCTGCTGGTCGGCGTCCCGGTCCTGCTGTTCCTCTCCGGCTACCTCTTCTCGCTCACCTTCGGCCGCGACCACCCGGGCGAATCCCTTCGGCAGGCCCGCCGGCTGCTCATCCTCTTAGGCGTTTTCGGCGTGGTCTTCGTGGCGCTTCTGCGCAGTCCTTCGTTCGTGAGCGGCTACGACTGGATCGGCGGGCGGGGCACCGTCTACTTCGGCTACCTCGGCAAGGCCTATATGGCCTACCTCCTGATCGGAATCGTTCTCGTGGGGCACAATCTGGAGAAGACCTACCGGGTGGCGCCCACGGATATCCGCTCCCGTCTGCACATTCCCCTCTTCGGCATCTTCGCCGTGCTGGGCTTCTTCACCTTCATCCTCGCCACGGGAATGCTCTACTCGGCCATCGGCCTGGGCAAGCTGATCGCCGCCGGCCTGCCGGTCATCTGCGCCGCCCTTTTGATCGCGCACGGCTATCTCCGCCGCTCGATCAGCGATGTGGCCGCGCCGGTGTCGCGCAGCTTCGTCTACACCTCGTTCACAGCGCTGGCGGCCGGTCTGTTCGTGCTCGCCATCGCGGTGGCCGCGCAGTTGGCCACGCTCACCGACTGGTCGCCCGATGAGATCCTGATCTTCGCCTTCGGGTTCCTCACCTTCCTGGTGGGTGTGCTGTTCGTCTTCTCCAATCGCTTCCAGCGCGGCGTGCGTCGTTTCATCGACCGCAACTTCTACGTCAATCGGTACGACTACCGCACCCAGTGGTCTCGCATCACGCGAGCGCTGGAGAGCGCCAACGACCAGGACACGGTGCTCAGCCGCGTGGAGGACCTCTTCACCGACATCTTCGCCGCCGAGGAGCTCACCATTGCCCTGAACAGCGAGAGCGATCCCGACGTCCGTCCTGTCCGCGGCCGGGGCGCGGACGATCCCGACGCGGTTCTCCGGGCAGACTCTCCGCTGGCCGAGCGCTTTGTCGGCGAGCGCAAGACGCTGCTCCTGAACCGCAAGACCGATGACTTCACCTACATCCCCATCTACGCCGAGAACGAGTGCTGGCTCGACGCCACCGCGAGTCAGCTCATCGCCCCTCTCTTGGATGGGAACAAGCTGATCGGCACCGTAGGACTCACGCGGCGGGCCGATGATGACCGGTTCACCTTCGAGGATGCGGCCCTCATGGAGAACATCTCCACCCATGTGGCCGCCTCCTTGCGCTCGTTGCGCCTCGCCGAGGATCTCGCTCAGGCGCGCGAAAGCGAGATCATCTCCAATATGAGCAGTCAGGTCCTGCACGATCTGAAGAACTACCTTCAGACGCTGCAATACGTGCCCGGCAACCTCGAGGAATCCGGACACGAGCCCGAGGTCGTGGCCCAGTGCGCCGCCGACATCCGCCGCGTCACCGACCGCATGCAGACCCGCATGCAGACGCTGCAGCAACTGCGCGACAGCACGCGGTTGAAGAAGGCGTTGCTGTGCCCCAACGAGATCATGCGCGAGGCGTTGTCCGAGCTGGAGGTCTCGCGTCACACGGGTGTGACCGTCACCCAGGCCCTCGAGTCGCGCTGCGCCGTGCGCGGTGACCGCGACCTGCTGCGGCGCGTGCTGGAGAACCTGATCACCAATGCCATCGAGGCCATGGACGGGTCCGGCGAGCTGACGCTCGAGACCCGGGACCTAGGCGATGAGGACGCGTCCCAGGTGCGCATCGCCGTCCGCGACACGGGCGCCGGTATTGAGCCCGAGTTTATTCGGCACCGGCTGTTCCGCCCGCTGGCGACCACCAAGAAGAAGGGCCTCGGCCTGGGGCTCTACCAATGCCGCATGATCGTCAGGGCCCACGGAGGTGACATCGGCGTGGAGAGTCAGGTGGGACACGGCAGCGTGTTCCACATCACGCTGGAAGGCGTCGTCGATCGCGAGGCGGTGCAGCTCGCACCCGGTCGTCAGCCTGCGAAAGGCAGAGTGGCAGATGAAGTCGCCTCAAGCTGAAACCCCAACGCCGGCCAGGCTGCTCATCGTGGATGACGATCCGGGCATCGTCAGCCAGCTACGCCTTGCGCTTCGCAAGGAGTACGAGGTGTTCACCGCCAGCGATCCCGACGGAGCCTGGCGGGTGGTGCGCAGCAAGCGCCCCGACCTGATCACGCTCGATCTGGCGCTAGACGGAGTCGATCCCGAAACCGGGTTCTCGGTCCTCGAGAAGTGCATCGCCTTCGACCCGCTGATCAGGATCGTGATGATCACCGGCAACGATGACGACGCCCATGCCCGGCGGGCGGTCGATCAGGGGGCAGCCGATTTCTTCAGCAAGCCGGTCGACATCGAAGAGCTCCGGATGCTGCTGCGCCGTCAGATGGCGCTCGCGCGCCTGGAGCGGCAGAACGCCGAGGTCCTCGACCAGCTCGGCGACGAGGATCGCTTGGGTGCCATTGTCGGTCACTGCCCGGCCATGCGGGAGCTCTTCAAGAAGATCCGCAGGGTCGCCGGGGTCGACATCGAGGTCTTGATCCTGGGTGAGAGCGGCACCGGCAAGGACATGGTGGCCAAGGAGATCCGTCGCCTGAGCCCGCGGGCCACCAAGCCCTTCATCACCATCGACTGCACCGCCATTCCCACCAACCTGCTGGAGAGCGAGCTGTTCGGCCACGTCAAGGGATCCTTCACCGATGCCCACGAATCGCGGCCCGGCAAGCTGGATTTGGCCGACGGCGGGATCGTGTTCCTGAACGAGATCGGCGACCTGCCGCTGTCGCTACAGGCCAAGCTGCTGCGCTTTCTCCAGGACCACGAAATCGAGCGCGTGGGAGGGCGCGAGGTCATCAAGCTCGACGTGCGGGTGCTCGCCGCCACCAACAAGAACCTGGAGGCGGAAGTCGATGGGGGCCGTTTCCGGCAGGACCTCTACTACCGGCTCTCGGGCGTCGATCTCACCCTGCCGCCCCTGCGCGAGCGCGGGGAGGACATCCTGTTCCTCGCCCAGTACCTGCTGGACCGCTATGCGAAGGAGTTCGGCCGGGGTCGCCGCAGCCTGACCTCACGGGCCAAGCAGGTTCTCTTGCAGCAGAAGTGGGAGGGCAACGTGCGGCAGCTCGAGCGCGCCATCCGGGGCGCCGTCGCCCTCTCCGGTGGCCGCCGACACCTCGATGTGGAGGATTTGGGCTTGGAGTCGGTGGAAGCACCCCCGGTGAAGACCCTCAGAGAGGCCCGCGAGCAGGCCGATCGCGAAGCCATCGAGCAGGCGCTGCAGGCCACCGGCGGCAACGTGTTGCGAGCGGCCGAGATGCTGTCGATCTCCCGGCCGACGCTGCATGAACGCCTGGGGAAACTCGGGATCGATGCCGATGAATTCCGGCATCGAACCACCCAGCCCAAGGAGTGAGCATGGGTCACCGTCGCCCCACACGGCCCAGAGCGGCCGCCTTCCTTCCCGCAACCGTCGCGGCGGCCATCGCTGTCGTGTTGCTGGGAACCGTGGCCCGGGCGGCGGAGTCTCCCGTGCTTCAGGCGGACCCGCCCGGCGCCTATCTGGCCCTGCACGGCCCCGTCTCGCTGGCCGGGGTCTCGCCGCTGCCCCTTGCCGCCCTCCCGCTCGGCGAATACGAGCTGACGGCCGACGGGCCGGGCCTGCCCGCGATCAAGGGCCGTCTGGTGCGATCGGTGGATGGGGTCTTCAGCCGCTCGTGGGCCGGCCGGGGCGCGCTGTTGCTGCCGCCGGGCATCGTGCACCTGGACCGCGGAGAGACGCGCGGCTGGGCCCTTCTGGGAGGCGGTGTGGCCGCGGCCGCGCTGGCGATCGTGAGCGAGGCGGATCGGCGCGAGGCCCGCGACGACGAATCCCAGGCCGAGGCCGCGTACCGGTGGGCGCTCACCGAGGATGCCATCCGGTTGGCCCGCCTGGATCTGCTGGCCGCCACGCAGGAGCGCGAGGATCAGGAGGAAGTGCGCAACCTGTGGCTTGGCTATCTTGGCGCCACGTGGCTCGGCGCCGGGCTGGAGGCGTTGCTCTTCACGCCCCATCCGTCGGTGACCCGGGCCGATTCGGCGCACTATCTGGTCACCCTGCCGCGCGCCGGCCGGGCGGGCGCGGCGCTGCGCAGCGCGCTGATGCCGGGGGGAGGTCAGCGCTACTGGGGCCGGTCGGGGCGGGCCACCTTCTTCTTCACGGCCACCGCCGCGCTGGCCGCCGCGGCCATCGCCTCCCACGACGCCTTCCTGGAGGCGCGCCGCGATCAAGACCATGCCCAGCGGCTGTTCGATGAGGCTCAGGACGAGAACGAACTGCGCCGGGCGCGGGCCGAGTTGCAGGACACCGCCGACAAGGTCGACAACCGCGACACCGTGCGCTGGGCCCTGGTGGCGGCCACGGCGTGCGTCTATGTGTGGAACGTGGTGGATGCGTTCGGGCTGGGACATGAGCCCGAGCTGCCGGGGCGGCCGATCGAGTCCCCGGGCCCCGAGGGAGAGGCCCCGGCGTCGCCCGCGGATGAGGCGGGACTCTCCTGGTCGTTGGCTCCCCGAAGCGATGGGTTCCTTTTCTGTGCGACGTGGAGAATCCCATGATGCGGTGTGTGAGGGCGAGGACGGTTCCCTATCCGGCGCTGGGCGCAGGGTTGCTGCTGTGTGCTGTCGCGCTGTTCGGCTGCAGCACGGAAACCGAAGAACCGTCCTTCCACAACCCCTTCGATCCGGTTCTGGGTGAAGGCCTGCCGATCCCCGATTCGGTGCGCGTGATGGTCGGCGACAACACCGTTCGCCTCACCTGGAGTCTCTCCGCGGGCGATGAGGCCGACGAGTTCGCCGTGCTGCGCAAGCGCATCGACCTTATCTCCGAGGAGGACGAAAAGCTGCTGGAGCGCGTCACCCAGCGCGAATACACCGACACCCGCGTCGCCAACGGTCGTGTCTATGCCTACCGCATCGCCGCCGGCGTGAACGGTCAGTTCGGCCCGCGGACCGACGAGATCGAGGCCCGGCCTGGGCTCTTCACGCTGAGTCTGGCCGACGGCAGCGACTTCACGCGCCAGCGCACCGTGTCGGTGGGCTTCGGTGCCGAGAATGCGACCGCCATCCGCCTCTCCGAAAACCCCGATGCGTTCACGAACCCCTGGCGATCCACCAGCGGCACGCTGCAGTGGACCCTCAGCACCGGCGACGGCGAGAAGACGCTCTACGCGCGCTTCCGGTTGGCCGAGGGATCGGAGACGCTGCCCGTCTTCGACACCATTCGGCTCGACACGAACGCCGCCATCGCGTCGTTTGCATTCACACCGACCGCCGTGTTCGCGCCGGGCGACACGCTTCACTTGCGGATGGCGACCGGAGAAACCTCCGGGCAAGCCTCCGTGAACGCGGCCGAAGTCTTCGACAACGTGCCCCTGTTTGACGATGGCACCAACGGAGACGCGGATGCGGGCGACGGCATCTACGAGCGCACGCTCGTGATTCCGGCCTCCGCGGCGGTCTTCGAGCGGGAGGTGGTCGGCGCCTTCACCGACGAAGCCGGCAACGAGGCCACACCGGCCACGGCGCAGGCGCTGCTCACGGTGCAACGGCCGCCCGAGCCGGTTGTGGTGTATGACCCTTCCTTCGCCGAGCCTCCCGAGGACGCGTCGGTGAAGCTGCACTGGAGCAAAAGCCCGTCGGAGAGCTTCGGCGCCTACCGCGTGTTCCGCAACACCTCCGCCGCGGTCGACTCCTCCAGCCGTCTGATCGAGACGATCACCGCGAGCGAAACGGTGCAGTTCGAGGACACCGATGTCGTCGAGGGCCGCACCTACTCCTACCGGATCTACGTCCAGGACAGCTTCGGCCTGCAGCGCGGATCGAACATTGTCACAGCCAGCGTCGCCAACGAGCGTCCGCCGGCCGCGGTGACGCTCGAGACGCCCCAGGCGATCAGCACCGATCGCATCGCCCTCGACTGGGACCGCTCCGAGGACCAGGATTTCCAGGCCTATCGCCTCTACCGCAACCAGACCGGGGCGGTGGGTGAGACCGACGAGTTGCGCATCACAATCACGGATGTCAACACGACCTCCTGGGACGACACCGGCCTCGACGAGAACACCACCTACTTCTATCGCATCTACACCGTCGATGACGGCGGCCTCACGACCCGCGGCAACGAGGTGGAGGCCCAGACCAAGAACGAGGCGCCCACGGCCGTAGCGCTGAGCGACCCGACCGCGGTGAGCGCAAGCCGCATCGCGCTGGACTGGAGCGAGTCCGAGGAGCTCGACTTCCAGGCCTACCGCATCTACGGCAACGAAACGGGTGCGGTCAGCGAGGAAGATCCGCTCCTGGCCGAGATCACCGACATCCATCAGGTCTACTGGGACGACAGCGGCCTCGAGGAGAACACCGAGTACTTCTACCGCGTCTTCGTCGTCGATCAGGGCGGGCTCACCGCGCGCAGCAACGAGGTCTCGGCCCGCACGAAGAACGAGCCGCCGGACGCTGTCACGCTCAACGCGCCCTCCTCGGTCGACAGCACGGCGGCCACGCTCTCCTGGGGGGAGAGCTCTGCGCACGACTTCGCCTACTACCGGCTCTATCGCGACGAGATCGCAACCGTCACCACGGGATCCGCGCTGGTCGTCGAACTGGACGATCCGGCGTTTACGTCGTTCCGGGACACCGAGCTCACGCCCGGCGCCCGGTATTACTACCGCGTCTTCGTCGTCGACGACGCGGCTGAGGCTGAATCGACCGGCAGCAACACTGTCAACCTGGTGACACCAGAGAATGTGGAGGAGTAGCCCATGACTGTCACCACCGGCACCGTGAGAAGCGGTCATCCCCCCGCTTCAGCTCAGGTACCCGTAGGAAGAAGGGATTTCGATTTCTCGCCCTGGACCGAGCTCCCCTCGGCCACGCTTCCGGTGCGTGGCGCGCGGGAGACTCCGGCCACTCGGCCCACCGGCGTGGGAGGCTTCGAACGCGGGTTGGCCTTCCTGGGCCTGATCGCCTTTTCGCCGTTGATACTGCTCATCGCGGTGGCGATCAAGCTCGACTCGCCCGGGGGGCCGGTCTTCTACCGGCAGGCCCGGGTGGGCCTGAATCGTCGCAGCGAGAATGGACAGGGGTCCAGCGGCGGCAACGGCAACGGCAACGGCGGAGAGCGTCGCTGTGCGCCCGGATACGGTCGCCTCTTCATGCTGTGCAAGTTCCGCACCATGATTCCCGACGCGGAGAAGCACTCCGGTCCCGTCTGGGCCACCAAGAACGATCCGCGCGTCACGCGCGTCGGCCACTACCTGCGCAGGCTGCGCCTGGATGAGATCCCGCAGCTCTTCAACGTCTTGGCCGGCGACATGCGGCTGATCGGTCCCCGGCCCGAGCGGCCGCACTTCGTGCAGAAGCTCACGACGCAGATCCCGGAGTACCCGCGCCGGCTGCAGGTGCCGCCGGGGATCACCGGGCTGGCGCAGGTGGAGCGCAGCTACGACGCCAGCGTGGACGACGTGCGGCGCAAGGTGATGTACGACCTCTTCTATGCCGAACATCGCAGTATGAGGTTGGACGTCAAGATTCTGATGAAGACCCTGGACGTCGCGCTTCGCGGCCGGGGTGCGCGGTAGGGAGCGGGGCGCGGTTTCGCCGTGAGTCGCCTACCTGGGAGTACGTGTATGAGGTCTTGGATCGTCGCCATGGGGCTTGCTTCCGGTCTCGCCCTGCTGTGTCCGTGGTCTGCGGGAACGCCCGCAGCGCAGTCACAAGCGGGCCCAGGCGTCGACCAGGTCTACCGCCTGGGCCCCGAGGACGTGCTCCAGATTCAGGTGTGGGGACGATCCGACCTCTCGCTGCAAACCCGCGTGGATTTGACGGGAAGCCTTCATCTTCCCCTGCTCGGCGAGCTCGACGTCGAGGGTCAGACGCCCCAGCAGGTGAGCGACTTCCTTCTCGAACGCTACCAGTTGCTCGATGCCGACATCACCGAGGTCATGGTGTCCGTGCTGCAGTACAACAGCCGCAGCGTCACCGTGGTGGGCGAGGTGCGCAGTCCCGGACGATTGTCTTTCCAGTTCATCCCTGACCTCTGGGCGGTCCTACTGGCCGCGGGAGGCGCCGCGCCTACCGCAGATCTGGCCGAAGTGCAGATTGTCCGCCACGATCCGCGCGAGGGTGAACCGCGCACGCTGACGGTCGACCTCTCCGACGGCATCGAGGACACGCCGGCCGAAACGCTGCCCGAGGTTAGGCCCCGCGACACGATCGTCGTGCCCTCCCGCGAGGAGGAACTGGACACGGACGACAACGTCGAGATCCTGGGCGCGGTTCGCACGCCGGGGAGCTATCCCATCAAGGCCGCGGGGCGCCTCGTCAAGGCCATCTCCCTGTCCGGCGGTCATCTGTCCAATGCGGACCTGCACAAGGTCCGGTTGACACGTTCCACGGGTCAGGGCACTCTCACCTATCAACTGGACCTTCAGGGGTACCTGTACGATGCCCGTCCGGCGGTGGACCTGGAGTTGCAGCCCGGCGACGTCATCACCGTGCCGAGCAAGCGCTCCACCTGGGCCTCCGTCCTGGACGGCATCATCCGGGCGGCTCCATTGATCTCCATCGCGGTCGGCGTTCGGTATGCCATCCGTTAGAGCGTCGCACACGGCGAGAGAGCCTATGACCTCTTCTCTGGACAAGACGATCGACATCAAGCACTACGTCCGCATGTTCTGGCGGCACAAGGGCATCATCATCCTGTGCACGATCACCGCCTTCTGCGCCGCGCTCATCGCCTTGGCCTTCCAGAGCAACGTCTACGAATCACACGCCGTGCTGATGATGGAGGACCCGGGCCTGGTCTCCGGGGGTGTCATGGCCCTGACCGAGGGCATCATGCAACCGTCCCGGACCGACCGCAATGTCGACGAGAAGCGCATGGCCCACCTCGCCGGCCGGATACGAAGCCGTCCCTTCCTGGAGCGGGTGGTCCGCATGCTGCGCATGCACGAAGATGCCAACATCCGCGAGCTGGCCCGCGAGCGGCGCCGGTCGCACCCTGAGCTCAGCCTGGACGAGATGGCGACCCGGATCCTCGTGGACGACCTGCAGAACCGCATCAGCTTCCGCGCCATGGGTCCGGGTGTCTACCGCGTGACCGTCGCCGCGTTCAGCGCAACCAATGCCCAGCGCCTGGCCTGGTGGATCAGCCAGCTATTCGTCGACATCTCGAACGAGCGCACCCTGGAAAACATCACCGAGGCCGAATCGTTCGGGCAGGACCTGTTGCAGCGCTACGATGAGCGGTTGCGCCTCTCCGAGCAGGCCCTGGAACGCGCCCGGCAAGGTCTCATCGAGGAAAACCTGGCCCCGAAGCTCGTCCACGCCGACAACCTGCGGGCCGCCGAGGCGCTGGCCCAGCGCATCGACGATGCGCTCTCCAGGGCGCGCATTCGCACGCGTTCCTACGAGGATGACCTGGCGCGTCACGGCCTCGAAAGCGAACGCCCCCCCATCTCGGAGGCACCCGCCGTCCGGGATCTCGCTACGCGCATGGCGGCAGCCCTGCGCAACACGGTCATCGATCGCTTGGCCGGCGAAGTGGTCACCGATCCGGGTGATTGGCCGCCCGCAGGGGCCTACAGCGGGTTGCGACGGGATCTGCTGCAGCAGGCTGAGATGCTCGCCGCGGCACGCCATCCGGACGCCGGGGATGAAGCGGCCCGGGCTCTGGCCGCGCTGGTCTTCTCCAGAATCGACGTCGAGGCGCAGCAGTACGCCGCTCAGATGCTGGCGACCGCATTGGAGGACTACCGTCTGCGGGCCGCCTCGCTCCCGATCCAGGAGGCCGAGCTGGCCCGCCTCGAGGGCATCACCTCCCGCAACCGCCGGCTGCGCGAGCGGGTCGAGGACTACGTCGTGGGCGCCGACGTGCGGCGATCCGTCGAGACGGCCAAGCTGGGGCTGCAGATCGAGATCCTCGATCCGGCCCGGCTGCCGCTGTCTCCCAGCCATCCCAATCGAAAGAAGATCCTCATGGCCTCGATCCTGCTTGGCGGTCTGTTGGGAGCGGGATTTGCTTTTCTCATGGAAACCATGGATCCGATCCTCCGTTCCGCCGACGATTTCGCCCGCATGGCGCCCGGGCCTGTGCTGGGCCGCACGCCGCTGCTCGCCCGCCGCCTGCGCCTGCGCCGCAGTTGGGTGCGCCGCTACTGGATCGTTCTGGTCCTGGTCCTCGTGGGGCTGCTGACCGGGGGCTTCTTCTTGGTGCGCAGTCGCATCCTGCACGAACTGGCGATCACCCAGATGCCGGTCCAGACGATCGATCCGGAGACAGAGCTTGATGAAGACTATTGAGCGGCTGAACCAGGACTGGATGCTGGCCACCGAGATCCACAAGCTGGAGACTCGCCTGTGGCGCCTGGCTCAGCAGGACGGGCACAAGGTCATCCTGATCACCAGCCCATCCCGTGGCGAGGGCAAGACCACGACCTCCGCCTACCTGACCACCGCACTGGCCCTGCACCCCGAGCGGCGCATCCTGGCCGTCGACATGGATTTTCGCGAGCCCAAGCTCAACACGCATTTCGGCCTGGATGTCCCGATCGGCCTGGGGGCGGTCATCCGGGGCGAACGGCCTCTGCAGGACGCGATCATCACGACCAGCATTCCGAATCTGCACGCGATTCTGCCCTCGGCCGAGGGCGAGGATCCTCATCTTCTCCTCCGCACGAGACCCCTGGCCGAGCTCTTCGAGAACCTCCGCCGCAGCTACGATCTGATCATCGTGGACGTGCCCGCGCTCGTCCCGGTGGCGGATGCATCGCTGCTCATGGGCTTCGCTGACGGGGTGGTGCTGGTCGCCATGGCCGGCAAGACGACCAAGCCCAACCTGCGCCAGGCGCAGGAAACGTGCGAGGGCCTGGGGGCGACGATCCTGGGCATCGTCATCGGCAATCTCAAGGAAGCCCACCCGGAGTACGCCGGGGGCGATTACTACTACTACGGTCACCGTGATCAGCCTCCGGCTCGCGAGGGGGGCCCCAAGGCAGATGACAAGTCGTGAGCCATCGTCGCCGGTGATCTCGATCGTGATGCCGGTCCTCAATGAGGCCGGTGATATCGGCCGCTTGCTCGACCAGGTACTAGCCCAGAAGGCGCCCCCGGGAGGGTTTGAGGTCCTCGTGGTCGATGGGGGCTCGACCGACCGGACGCGCGAGATCGTCACCGTTCTGGCCGATCGCTGGCCCAACCTCCGGCTGCTCGACAACCACGCCAAGCTCAGCGGCGCCGGCCGCAACGTCGGCGCCCGCGCGGCCCGCGGCGAATTCGTCCTCTTCCTGGACGGTCACTGCGCCTTGCCCCGCGAGGACTACCTGGTGCGCACGGTCGAGCTTTTCCAAGCCACGGGAGCGGCCTGTCTGTGCCGCCCCCAACCGCTCAACCGGCTCACCGAGTCCGCATGGAGCAGGGCCATCTCGGCCGCGCGCCACTCCTGGCTGGGTCACTATCCGGCCTCGGACATCTACGGCGGGCCCTCGGGATTCACCGACCCGCGCTCGGCCGGAGCGGCCTACGTGCGCGACTGGATCGATCGGCTGGGCGGGTACGACGAGCGCTTCGACGCCTGCGAGGACGTCGAGTTCAACCACCGCGTGGCGCTGGCGGGACTGCCCTCGTACTTCCATCCGGACCTGTCGGTGGAATACCGGCCCCGCTCGAGTCTGGCCGCCTTCTTCCGCCAGATGTTCCGCTATGGCCGCGGGCGGGCCCGTCTGATGGCGAAGCATCCTGAGGTCATTCCGTGGCCGCTGCTGTTGATCACCGCCTATGTGGTGCTGGCCGTGCTGAGCTCCGCGGTCTACGGCTCCCGCGTGGCCACGCCCTTGGCCGTCGTACCGCTCACCGTGTGGGGGCTTCTCATCGTGCTGGAGAGCGCCCGTCTGGCTGACTCGTTTGGGCAAGCGCTCAGAACGATGTTGGCCTTCCTGGTCATTCATCTGGGTCTGGTCCTCGGGTTCTGGCGGGGTCTGCCCGAGCTTCGCAGGTTCAGGCGGCCCCGTGCGGACGGGGTCGAGAGGAGTGCCTGACGATGCTGGCCGCCTTGATCTTCTGGATCTGCGTAGGCTTGCTCGTCTACATCTATCTGGGCTACCCGTTGCTTTGCTGGCTGTTGGGGAACCTTCTGCGCCGCGGAGTCCGCCAGCGGATCTCGTCCGACGATGCACTGCCCCGGGTCTCCATCGTGACGGCGGCCCACAACGAGGCCGGCAGCATCGCGGCCACCCTCGAGAACAAGCTCGCTCTCGACTACCCTGCCGATCGGCTCGAGATCGTGGTGGTCTCCGATGGCTCCACCGACGAGACCGACGCCATCGTGGGCCGCTTTGCAGACCGGGGCGTGCGCCTGCTGCGCCAGGAGCCCCGCGCGGGCAAGACCAGCGCCCTCAATTTCGCTGTGCCTCAGACGACGGGCGACCTCGTGGCCTTCGCCGATGCCAACAGCATCTGGGACCCCGATGCCCTGCGCCGCCTCGTGGCGCCCTTCGCCGATCCTGAGATCGGCTACGTGACCGGCCGCATGCTCTATCTTGCGCCGGACGGATCGCTCTCCGGCGAGGGGTGCACCGCCTACATGCGCTACGAGAACACGCTGCGCACGTGGGAAACCCGCATCGGCTCGATCGTGGGGGTCGACGGCGGCATCGACGCGGTGCGGCGGGAGCTGTACGAGCCCATGCGTCCCGATCAGCTCCCCGACTTCGTGCTGCCGCTCTCGGTGCGCGCGCAGGGCTACCGGGTAGTCTACGCGCCCGAGGCGGTGCTTCACGAGGCGACGCTGGCCAGCGCGGCTGACGAGTTCAGCATGCGCGTGCGCGTCACGCTACGCGCCTGGCATGCGCTCCGGGACAAGGCCCTGCTTCTCAATCCCTTCCGCTACGGCCTCTTCGCCTGGCAGCTCTTCTCCCACAAGTTGCTGCGCTACCTGGGGCCGTTTCTGCAGATCGGCGCCTTCGCGGCCAACCTCTTCCTGCTGACCTCGGGGCCGCTATGGACGCTGGCCTTCCTGGCCCAGGTGGGCTTCTACGTTTGCGCGTGGGTGGGGCATCTCTCCCACGGCCGCACGCGCTCGTGGCTGGTTATGTTTCCGTACTACCTGAGCTTGATCAACACGGCCTCGCTGGTGGCGTTCGTCTCGTTCGTGCGGGGGAAGAAGCAGGTGGTTTGGAATCCGCGGACGTGATGGGTAGCGGGTCGCAGGGCTACGGGGCACTCAGGACCGTCAGCAGGATCCGATCTTCAACGCTAACCAGAACGGACCCGCCTCTGCTCTTGAGAACGAACCCATTTG
>CAZPGB010000055.1:0-35463 GCA_964585945.1 uncultured bacterium
GCAGAAAACCACCTGCGGGGCACAGAAATGCGCCCGGCGATCTGCGGAACGTGAGGCTGGAGCCTTGACTCTTCAGCGTTCCATTCGCCGTTGCGTTGGTTCCAACCCGGATCATTGAATCTCACTGGTGGACCTCCTACTGCCGCCTGAGCGTGAGACATTGCTTATGGGTCTGAAGGAAAAGAGCGCGTGTGGGCAATCGTCAGAATCTTCAAGGCCTGGTCGATCGCCCACCTGACCTCGGACTCAAGCACACGTACTTCTCGACCCTCCAGTCCGCCCGATCTAGCCTGGTGGAGATAGCGCCGATCGATCACTCCGAGGTTGTGCGTTATTGGGTGGCGCTTCTGAAACGTCGCATCCAAGCGATCATGCTGATTCGGCTGCGCATCATCGCAGAGACTTACTCCCACGAGATCCCGGTACCGATCACATGCACGCTTGACGTTTTGAAAAGCAGTACCGACGTCGCGTCGGAGGATCTCCTGTATCTCATTGTGGCCAAGGTTCTGCGCCTGCAGGTGCCTTCGAGTCAGTGCCTTCAACGAGGCCTCAAAGACCGATACCACGTCCTCAAGGGCATTCTCGATATCTCGAGCTGCAACCCTCGCTCCGAGTGCAGCGCGGCGATTCTCCACTTCATCCAGCATGCGCCGAATGACACGGAACTCCTCCTCGACATGTACTGGGAAGATGTCAGCTCCGCAGTCGGGGCACCAAGTTGCTAGGCCAAAGACGGCGTGTTCTAGCCCGCACTTTGGGCATCGAATGTCCCGTCGAAGTTCCTCTTCAACAGGTCTGCCCACTGGACGGACTTTGGCTGGCTTGTAGGAAACCTCAAGCGATAGGAAGTCATTGCCAATTATCCGTCTACCTGTTGCTCCGAGGTGCAGACTCCGCTTGACCATCTTGTTCAGGCCCTTGATGGTCTCCTGCTCAACGGCCCTGAGGCCGTAGTCCTTTTGGGCTTCAGTCACGAACTCACAGGGATCCTCTGATCGGCGGCAGTACGGGCAATATGCTCGATCATGGGACTCCGTGATTCCGGTCCCGGGCTTCACCTTGAAGTAGGCAGGAGAGCACTCAGCAGCCGGGCACTGACGACCCAACATGCCATCTGCATCCGTGGGGATTTCGATGCTCCATGTACCCTCATCCCGACTTGTGCGTCGGAAACGACGAGGCCCGCGTTTCGGAAACAAGTCCATAACCCTCACAATCAGTGGTTTGCAGAATGTTTGCAACGGGGCAAGGTCTCGTGGCGCTGGATGGCGGCCAGGCCCCTAAGTTCTTGCCATTTCTTGCCGAGGGGGAGACTCGAACTCCCACGGACCCTAGGGTCCAGCGGATTTTAAGTCCGCTGCGTCTACCAGTTCCGCCACCCCGGCAATCCCGTCGGAGACTAGCACCCCACCCCCGGGCCGTCACGCGTCACGCTGGTCGACCCCGGATGGCGCCCCTCAGCCACCCGGGCACCCTCCGAACATCCGCAATCGGCTGAATCCCAAGACGTTACACTTGTAAGCAGGGCCGCAACCCCTTCCCCACGAGCGAGTTCGGAACTCAGCTCTATTGCATGTTGACTCATGTCCGGCATTTGGTATGATTACCGTACCTCGAATGGCGTATTGGCAGTCAGGCGTAGATGCGAAGTGCGCTCGTTTGAGGTCGAAGACAACTCAGTTCCAGCCCAACGTATTTTTCCACGTTGAGGAGGAAGAGCATCATGAGAGTTATTTTGACCAGTCTCTGCCTGCTCGCTCTGGCCGGCGCCGCTTTCGCGGGCCAGCCCCCGATCGATCAGGTCTCGACCCGCACGGCCGTTCCGTGCGACTTGACGGTCGTGACCTACGATTGGGACTTCGCGGTGAGCGATCAGGGCTTCGTCGGCGGCGTCTGCGAGGCCGGCGGTACGGCCGTTTGGGAGTACGGTGCCACCACGTACGTTCCGGGCGCGCCCGGCAACGTGTGGGGTACGGTCCTCAACGGCGACTACGTGAGCGACTCGGGTGGCGGCTTGACCTCGCCCGCCTTCACGGTGGACGCCAACAGCAACCTGGTTGAGATCCATCACTACTACGACATCGAGAACAACTACGACGGCGGCAACGTCAAGGCCAACGGCCAGGTCATTGTCCCGGTGGGTGGCTACGATGCCGTGATCTCGACCAGCACCTACTACTACGCTTGGTGCGTGGACAACCAGGAAGGCTTCACGGACGACTCCGGCATGGCGTGGGTGATCGACTGCTTCGATCTCAGCGCGTATGTCGGCCAGTCCGTCGAGCTGGATTTCGAGTTCGGCTCGGACAGCTCCGTGCAGTATCCTGGTTGGTATCTGGCCTATGTGAAGGTCGGCACCGACCTGCCTTCGCCCACCCAGGAGAGTACCTGGGGCCAGATCAAGAGCCTCTTCTAGCGGAGTCACTCTGCTAGCGAAGTAGGCATTTCGACCAGAACACTCGGAATCCGGGGGCTTTGACCAAGCCCCCGGGTTCTTTTTTTCCCCGAAACGGACCACCCCCACCTTGGGCCAGGGACAACTCCTTTGGTTTACATCAATAAGCATTGTGCGGTCACAAAATCTGGATTGACTCCGCACCCCGAATCTAAGAGAATTAACCCGTCTGGAGAGTTGCGTTTCCGATATGGCAGTCAGGCGCGTAACGATCTGGGCGAATCTGCAGTGGTGCATCTGGGTGATTGCAGCGAACCTGTGAGTGTGAGGAGGATAGCATCATGAGGAAGGTCTTGTTGGTCCTCGGGACACTCGCACTGGTCAGCACGGCCTATGCGGGGAGTCCCCCGGTGGGTGAAGTGGTCCAGCCCGACGCGGTCCCCTGTAACTTCCCCTGCGTATGTTACGACTGGGACTTCGCGGTCAGCGACCAGGGCTTCACCGCGCCCAACTCCTGCGACTCCGGCGGCCTGCCGGTGTGGCAGTACGGGGCGACCACGTACGTCCCGGGCGCTCCCGGCAACGTGTGGGGCACGATCCTGAACGGCGCGTACCCCAGCGACGCCGGCGACGCGCTCATGTCGCCAGCCTTCATGGTCACCGACGACTGTAACTATGTCGAGATCTATCACTATTTCGACATCGAGAACAGCTACGACGGCGGCAACGTGAAGGCCAACGGCACCGTGATCATGCCGCAGGGCGGCTACAGTGGAACGATCAACACCAGCACGTACTACTATGCGTGGTGCGTGGATATGGAGATGGGCTGGTACGGTCAGTCGAATGGTTGGCGGGCTGAGTGCTTCGATCTCACGCAGTACGCCGGCCAGACGGTCGAGCTGGCTTTCGAGTTCGGCACGGATAGTTCCGTGACGTATCCGGGCTGGTATCTGGCTTATGTGAAGGTCGGGGGTTACGGCGCGACGCCGCTCGAGAACTCGACCTGGGGCCAGATCAAGGATCTGTTCCACTAGTCCTCGCGGACAGGATTCGACAATTCCAGAGCACTCTGCAACCGGGGGCGCCTGACCAGCGCCCCCGGTTTTGCTGTGCCGCGAATTCACTCGCTAGATCGGCCGCGTCGCTTGCTCGAGCCAGGCGCGTTCCCCTTCGTCCAGCCTCGGGGCCAGTTGCGCGCGCACGTCGGCATGGTAGTCATTCAGCCAGCGCTTCTCTTCCGCCGACAGGAGGTCCGCTTCGACGAGCCGCAGATCGATCGGGCACAGCGTCAGCGCATCGAGCCGGAACCAGGTGCGCTCCCCCTTGCGCGGGCGTTTGCGCTCGGGCAGCACCACCACCAGGTTCTCGATGCGCACGCCGAAGCGGCCGGCCTCGTAGTGGCCCGGCTCCAGGCTGATCACGTTGCCCTCTTCCAGCTTGGCCGGATTGCGCGTGGAGAAGCCCACCGGCCCCTCGTGGACGTTGAGGAAGTGGCCCACGCCATGCCCGGTGCCGTGCCCATAGTCGGCCCGTTCCTCCCACAGCGGTTGGCGCGCCAGCACCTCCAAGCGTCCGCCGGCCATCTGATCGGGGAAGATGGCGCGCGCCAGTTGGATGTGGCCCTGCAGGACGCGCGTGAAGAAGCCCTTCTCGCGGGGCTTGGGCTCCCCGATGACGATGGTGCGCGTCACGTCGGTCGTGCCGCCCAGGTAGTGGCCGCCCGTGTCGAGCAGCAGCAGCCCGCGCTTGCCGATCACCGCGTCCGAGCCCGGCTGGGGGCTGTAGTGCACGATCGCTCCGTTGGCCGCCCAGGAGACGATCGGCGCGAACGCGGTGCCCTGGAACGTCGGCCCTTGGGCGCGCAGCACGGCCAGCTTTTCGGCCGCAGCCGACTCGGTGAGCCGCTTGGGCCGCTCCGGCCCCTCCAGCCAGTGCAGGAACCGCACCAGCGCCACCCCGTCCTCAACGTGCGCAGCGCGCCAGGTGCGGATCTGCTTGACGTTCTTGACCGCCTTGAAGCGCGCCACCGGGCTGCTCGCATAGATCAGCCGGGCCCCTTTCAATCGATCGAGCACCCACCGGTCGACCGCCTCCGAGTCGATCAGCACCGGCTTCTTCGCGCGGGCCAGCTCCTTGAGCCCGTGGCCGAAGGCCTCGTAAGGACGCAGGCGGACGAAGCCGGTGAGCCAGGGCCGCAGCTTGCGTGGGATCTTGGTATCGTCGATGAAGAGGGTGGCGTCCTTGGCGGTCACGATGGCGTAAGCGATCGTGACCGGGTTGTACTCGACATCCCGCCCGCGGATGTTGAAGAGCCAGGCGATCGCATCGAGCATCGTGATGACGTGGGCCTGAGCCCCGTGCTTCTTCATCGCTTCGCGCACCCGCTCGAGCTTCGACTCGGCCGTCTCGCCGGCGTAGCGGTCCGGATGGCGGAAGATCGGGGTCGACGGCATCTCAGGCCGATCGGCCCAGATCGCATCAACGAGGTTGCGGGCCAGGAACTTCACCCGCACCTCACGCGGCGCCAGCATCTCTTCCAACCGCTGGGCGCGCGCGCGCGTCACGAGGTGCGGGTCGACACCCAGCACCTGCCCTTTGCGCAGGTTCCCCGTCAGGTACGCATCGAGCGTCGGCACCCCGGGCGTCGCCATGCGGTAGAGGGTGAAGACCTGCGGATTCAACTCCGCCTCGGCCTGCAGGAAGTAGCGCGAGTCCGTCCAGAGCCCGGCCTCCTTCAGCGTCACGAGCGCCTCGCCCGCGCTGCCCGTGAAGCCGGTCAACCAGGCGCGACGCTTCCAGTAGTCGGGCACATACTCGGACTGGTGCGGGTCGGTGGAGGGCACCAGGTAGGCGTGCAGCCCCTCCTTGCGCATCAACCGCCTGAGGGCGGCGACCCTCTCCTTCGCGCTCATCGCGTGCATCGGCAACCTCCTTGGGCTCTCGAACGGGTGAACAGGCCTCTCACCCTAGCAAACCCGCGCGAGCGAGCGAAAGCCGGGATATCCGGGCGGATGAGGGCCTCTCCTGCCCACTGGGGATCGGATGCGGATGGGTTTCAACCGAGGTGCGTGAAGCGCGGGGCAGAAGAATTGGAGGCGGCAACCGGATTCGAACCGGTGATAACGGTTTTGCAGACCGTCGCCTTAGCCACTTGGCTATGCCGCCCCCCAAGCCCGGGCTCTGAAAAACTCGAGGCGGCGCCGGGCGCCGCCTCGAGAGCCTGAGCGGGAGACGAGATTCGAACTCGCGACAGCCACCTTGGCAAGGTGGTGCTCTACCAGGCTGAGCTACTCCCGCACAAGAACCACCCTTGTACCGACGGGCGTCCCGCAAGTCAAGACCGGAGTCTAGCCGCCTTTCGGCGCCTTCGTCAAGGGCTACGTCCCGGGCTGGATCCGGCCCCTCGGCCCCTATGGCCCTCAGGCCGATCGAGGCCATGAGGGGCCGATCGCCGCCATGCCCCCCAATTGTCGGATGCGATCCCCGCCCGGCTTAGCCCTTGCCCGGAGGCGGCGTCCTCCGTGGCCGCCCACAGCCCGATCGGGAGGCCCGGGCGGCGTCCCGGCAACCCGCGGCCGACCCGGAGTCCCGGTCGATGGCTGGGATGCGCCTGCTCCGCCGCGGGATTGCGGCGACCACCGGCCATCTGCGGCCGCCCGGTCCCCCGGCCCCACCGCGGCTACTGCTTCTCGGCCACCGCCCGCGCGTAGGCCTTTTCGTACTCCCCGGCCACCTGTCGCCAGGAGAAGTCCAGCGCCATGATCCTCGCCCGCAGGGCGCGGAACGACGGCGTGTCGCGGTAGACCTCCAGCGCCCGCTCCAGCGCCTGGCGCAGAGCCTCGGCCCGGTACTCCCGGAAGACAATCCCCCTCCCCACGCCCTGGCGCGGCAAAAACTCCTCCACCGTATCGGCGAGCCCGCCCGTCAGACGCGCGATGGGCACCGTTCCGTAGCGCATGCTGTACATCTGGTTCAGCCCGCACGGCTCGTAGCGCGAGGGCATCAGAAAGAAGTCGGCGCCCGCCTCGATCAGGTGCGCCAGCGGCTCGTCGAAGCCGATCCGCGCCGCCAGCTTGTCGGGGTAGCTCTCGGCCAGCTTGCGCAGCAGCGCCTCATAGCGCGGCATGCCCGACCCGAGGAAGACCATCCGCACCTCGTGCGCCGCGAGGAACGACTCGGCGATCTCCTCGAACAGATCGAGCCCCTTCTGATCCACCAGGCGCGAGATCATGCCGATCAGCGGCACGCTCGCGTCGCGCGGCAGATGGCAGACCTCCAGCAGCCGCTCCTTGTTCATCCGCTTGCGCTTGTGATCACCCGGCCCGAAGGGATAGGGGATCAGCGCATCGGACTGCGGATTCCAGATCTCGTCGTCGATGCCGTTCAAGATGCCGAGCAGGCGCGCCGAGCGGTGCGTCAACAGGCCTTCCAGCCCGAACCCGTGCTCGGGCGTCTGGATCTCCCGGGCGTAGGTGGGGCTGACGGTCGTGATCAAGTCGGCGTGGGCGATCCCCGCCTTCATGAAGTTGAGCCGCCCATGGAACTCGAGCGTGCCCATCGGGGCCGCCGCCTCGGGGGGCAGACCCAGCCGCTCGGCCAAACGCGTGAGTCGGCGGGCGACGGCCTCCGGCGGTTCCTCACCCGTCTCGGAGGGCTGGGCAGATGCTCCCCCGCCCGCCGCGCCGCTGGAGGCCCCCGGCGGACTCTCCAACGGAAACAGACCCTGGTAGCCCAGGTTGTGGATGCTGAAGACGACCGCCACCCCGCGCAGCCGCTCGGGGACCCGCCCCGTCTTGATCAACAATGCCAGCGGGCCGAGCTGGTAGTCGTTGAGGTGAACGACATCGGGCTCCCAGCCGATCGCCTCACAGGCGGCCGCCATGGCGTGGCACAGGTAGGCGAAACGCTCGGCGTTGTCCTGCCAGTCGGATCCGGTGCGCGGGTTGACGTACGGGTTGGGCCGGTCATAGAAGTCATCCTGCTCCAGGAGCAGCAGCTCCATCTGGGTCCCCGGCACCGTGGCGCGGTAGAGGGCCGCGGGCAGCGGCTCGCCGCCCAACTGGATGCGCAGGCTGCCCACCGGCTGCGGATCGAGCGCCTCCCAGTGGCTGCGCACCGAGGGGTAGACCGGCAGTAGCGCGCGCACGCGGTGCCCCTTGGCCGCCAGTTCGCGCGTCAGCGCGCCGGCCACATCGCCCAAGCCCCCCACCTTGGCGAACGGCACCATCTCGGCTGCCCCGTAGAAGATCTCCATCGTATGCTCCGTTCCCGACTCAGGCCACGCCCGCGCCCTCTCCTCCCAACGGCCGTCCGGTGAGCGACAGCTCCTCGGGACGAATCTGCACGTCCCGCAGGTAGGAGGCGGCATCCTCGGGCGGGGTAGGGTTGATGTAGAAGCCGGTCCCCCACTCGAACCCCGCGATGCGGGTCAGCTTGGGCATGATCTCCAGGTGCCAGTGATGATGTTTCGGTCCCCGGAAGTCGTTGCAGGGCGAGGTGTGCAGCACGAAATTGTAGGGCGGATCGTTGAGGGCCCGGTTCATGCGCATCAGGTTCTCTTTGAGCAGCCGCGCCAGCGAGTAGAAGTTGCCCTCGAAGGACTGCTCGAAGTAGGCCTGGTGCGCCTTGGGCAGAATCCAGGTCTCGAAGGGAAAGCGGGGCGCGAAGGGACAGATCGAGATGTAGTCGTTGTTCTCGGCCACCACACGTTTGCCGATCGCCAGCTCCTGGTCGATGACGTCGCAGAAGATGCACCGCTCCTTCATCTCGTAGTGCTGCGCGCAGCCGTTGAGCTCCTCCATGATGCGCCGCGGGACGATCGGCGTGGCCACGAGCTGGGTGTGGGAGTGCTCCAGCGACGCGCCGGCCGCCTCGCCGTGGTTCTTGAAGAGCTGGATGTAGCGGAAGCGCTTGTCCCGCGCCAGGTCGACGATGCGCGCGCGATAGGCCGAGAGGATCAGGTTGATCTGCTCCACCGAATGGCAGCTCAGCTCGCGGTCGTGATCGGGCGATTCGATGATCACCTCGTGGGCGCCCACCCCGTTCATCTTGTCGTACATGCCCTCGGCGCGCCGGTTCAGGTCGCCCTCGATCTGGAGCGCCGGGAACTTGTTCGACACCACGCGCACGCGCCAGCCGGGCCCGTTGGGCGGGCCGCCGTTCTCGCGCACCGCGTAGACTTCGGGCGGGGTCTTCTCCTCGTGACCCGGACAGAATGGACAGAATCCGGACCGCTTCGAGGCCACCGGGGCCCCGAAATCCGAGGGCCGCTTGCCCCGCTCGGTCGAGATGATGACCCAGCGTCCGACCACCGGATCGCGTCGCAGCTCGGGCATGATGACACTCCTAGACGTGCGGCGTTGCCTTCTGTTCGGCCAACCAACCCTCGCGCTGCTGGGCCGACAGCTCGAAGGCGCGGCGCAGGGTCTCCCGCTCCGCTGGCGACAGGGTCCAATCCCGCCGCCGGCAGACGCGCTCGGCGGTGGCCAGGAACCGCTCCCAGTCGTACGCCTGAGCGCCGGGGCCCACACCCCAGGCATAGGGTGGAATCCACCGGGGCGCAAACCCAGCGGCGCCGAATACATTGCTGCCCAGGCCGATCACCGTGCCCGCGCCCAGCAGCGTGCCGATGGCGGTCTTGACGTGATCGGCCAGCAAGCTGCCCACCTTGACGAAGCCCGTGTCGCACAGCTCCCCGTTCTCGGACATGCGGACGGCGCCGTAGTTGTTCTTCAGATCCGACGTGGTCGTCAGCGCGCCCAGATTCACCCAGCAGCCGAGATACGAGTGACCCACGAAGCCGTCATGAGCCTTGTTCGACCAGCCCAGCAGGACGGTCGACTCCACCTCCCCTCGCACTCGGCAGCAAGGGCCGATGTAGCTGCCCGCAATGCGGCCGCCCAACACCCGCGCTTCGTGATCGACGAGCAGGGGCCCCTCGAGTCTGCTGAACGCGGCGACCGACGCACCCGCGCGCACCACCACCGGCCCCCCGCGGGTGTCGACGAAGACCGGCTCCTCGATGCGCGCGCTTTCCTCCACCACCACCTGCGTGTGGGCGGCGGCGGCCATCAGCCGCACATCCTCGGCCAGTGCCTCGGTGTGCCAGCCGATCAGCTCCCAGCCGTGCTCCAGGCAGCGCACCTCCGCGGCCAGCTCGTGGCGGTAGTGCTCCGCGGCCGATGCCGGCGCGCCGGCATCGGCCAGGGGCAGCGCCTCGACGGGCGCATCCCCCGGACGCAGGCGACAGGCCAGCACGCGGCCCTCAGGCGTGGTGAGCGCCTCGCCGGGCGCCAGCGCGAGGGCGCGCCGCCAGTCGAAGGAGCCGCCCTCGGCGCCCAGGGCCGCATTGATCCACAGGGCCTCGGTGTAGGGCTCCTCGGCGGCGTCTGCGAGCCGGAAGGGGTCCAGGAGGGGACGCAGCGCCTGGCGCACCCAGGCGGCCTGCACGGGCCGGCGCGCGGCGCGCTCGATGCGCTGGCGCAGCGAGGCCGCGCCCAGGATGAGCTCGAAGGTGGGTCGATTCAGCGCCACCGGGCCAACGCGCTCGGCCAGGTGGTCTTCGAACACCACCAGACTGTCGCGTGGCGCCACGCTGCCCCGCGCAGCCGGTGCGTTCTTGAACCTGGGATCCGATACGCTCCCATGGGCGCCGAGCTGCGGATCCTTGCTCTGATCGGAGGGTGTGTCCACCCCGTCCCCGCTTTCGAATCGGCCCCTCGCGGGTGTCCGATGACCTGCGTCCTACGGCGCTTTCACGCGCGTGTCGACGATGAAGGCTCCGTCGAGCCCCATCCCCAAGGCCTTGCGCCGCAAATCGGCGGCTTCGTCACGGCTGACGCAATCGCCCACCTGTACCTTGTAGAGCAGACCCTCGAACTCGACGTAGACCTCTTCGTCGAACAGCGCGCGCATCTCCTCGGCCCGCGTCGTGGCCAGATCCTCGTCGGAGGTCGCAAACACCTGCACGCGATACCCGAAGCGCGTGTCGCGATCATCCTCGGGGCTCAACCCCGGCAACACGGCGGTCGAATCGCCGGCCGGTGGCAGGTCCTCGCCCCCCATGCCCCGCTCGCCCTCGGGCAGCACGGGGATCGCCTCGCGCGTCTCCTCGCGCACCCGTTGCGCCTCCTTCTCCGAGGGCAGCATGTAGGGCAGGTCGGGTGGGGCCTGGGGGGCGCTCTTGCTCCCGCATCCTCCCGGCCCGAGCGTGGCGGCCGCGAGGATCAGCAGCAGCATCGCCCCCGCGCCGGCTGCCGGGAGACCGGCGCCGTTTCGGTGTGTGTCCATGGCTACCCCCCTGCTCTCTCCTTCAACGCCTTGAGGATGCGCCGCACGTGCTGGCTCTGCGTCTTGGGCATCACCAGCGTGATGTCGCCGCTGCGCACGATGACCAGGTCTTTCACCCCCAGGGCCGCCACCAAGCCCTCTTCGGCGTAGACCACATTGCCCGAGCTGTCGAGGAGCAGCACATCGCCGCGCGTGGTGTTCGCATCGCTCGGATCCGCCGCCAGCTCGCCCCAGCTTCGCCACGTGCCCACATCGCTCCATGCAAAGTCCGCCTCGACGACGGCCACCCGATCGGAGCGCTCCAGGATACCGAAGTCGATCGACTTCGCGGGCGCACGTTGGAAGAGATCCGGCAACCGCTCCTCCGGATGCTCGACTGCGATCAGGTCTTTCACCAGGTCGTGCAGCGCGGGCATCCAGCGCTCCACTTCCTCCAGAAGACTGGCGGCGCGCCAGACGAAGATCCCGCTGTTCCAGAAGCACCGGCCCGATTCCTGGTAACGCCGGGCGGTGGGCTCGTCGGGCTTCTCGTGAAACTGCTGGGCCTGCCAGATGCCCGGGCCCTGTACCCGCGGACCGGCGCGCTCGATGTAGCCGTATCCGGTCTCGGGCCGGGTGATCTGGACTCCGAAGGTCACCAGCGGGTGGTCGGGACATCGGGCGACCTCGACGGCCCGCTCCACGCTCCTCCAGAAGGCCTCGGTGTCGGGAATCCAGTGGTCCGACGGCGCGACGAGCTGCACCGGGTCCCGCCCCCCACGCACGCCCAGGGCCGCGGCCACGGCCATGGCCGGGGCGGTGTCGCGGCCCACGGCCTCGGCGACCAACCGGTCCTCCGGCAGCTCGGGCAACTCGGCCCGCACCGCCGGCACGAGGTGCTCGCTGGTGAGCACCCAGATCGCATCGGGCGCCAGGCGCGCGCGCAGCCGACGCCACGTCGTGCGCAGGAGCGACTCGCCCCCGAAGAGCTCGAGGAGCTGCTTGGGTCGGTCCGGACGGCTCAACGGCCAGAACCGTTCCCCCTTGCCCCCGGCCAGGATGACCCCTTCGAGCATCGTCGGCCCCATGCCTGTCGCGCCTCCATCTACGTTGGGTCTGCTGGATAGTAGGGAGCCCCCGGCCGGGGATCAAGGCGCCTTGTCAGGTGGACGCCGGCACCAGAGAGGAGGGCGCCGGCACCGGAGAGGCGGACGCCGGCACCGGAGAGGAGGGCGCCGGCACCGGAGAGGAGGGCGCCGGCACCGGAGAGGCGTGCGGGGCCGCCAGGCTACTTCAAATACCCGAGAGACTTGAGCTGCCGGAGGGTCTCCTCGTCCATCGGCGCGGTGCCGAGGCTGTCGGGGGCCGATTCGCGCAGGCGCGCGTGGCGCATCCTCAGTGTGGCCGCCAGCTCCTCGCGCCGGCCCGCCTCGAGGCCCACGACGTTGTGCTGCTCGCCCGGGTCCGGCGTGTATCGTCCGACGGTGTCGAGCAGGCTGAACCCGTTGGGCAGGCGATCGTGCGGCAGATGGAGGCAGTCCAGGATGGTGGGGAGAATGTCGACGTGGCTGACCAGCGCCCCCGAGCGCACGCCGCGCAGGCGCAGCAGTTGAGGCCGGTTCGTGATTGGGGTCCCCTCCCATTCGGGGTCGAAACGGCGGCCGAAGTCGCCCGGAGGCAGGTAGGGCGCGTGCGGATCGATCACGAACAAGAACGAGAAGACCGGGGCCGCCTCCACGCGGCCCAGACGCCACTCCAGATAGTCGCCGAACACCTCGTCGGCGTCGATCTCCCAGCCGCAGTTCTCGACGTACCGGTGGAATCCGTGCGCGTCCCAGACCACGCACTCCTGCGCCAGCGCGTCCAGCGCGGGGCACGGACCCCAGCCGGGTGACCCGCAGCAATCCGTAGAGCGCCAGCCCAGCACCGGCGGGGGGGGAAACGCCTGCTGCGGCGGCACCGCCGGCGGGCGACTAGGTCGACGCGCGCAGCGCCTTCTCGTAGACCTTCTCGGTCGCCTCCACCAGCCGCGGCCAGCTATATTTCTCCTCCGCCAGCCGGCGGCACTGCTGCGCGGTGGCCTCGACCATGTCGGGCTGATCCAGGCAGAGCTGCAGCTTCGAGCGCAGGTCCTGTACGTCCCGCGACTTGAAGGTCACGGCCGAGTCCTCGACCACCTCCAGGTTCTCCGGAATGTCGCTGGCCAGAACGCACCGGCCGTAGCTGAGCGCCTCGATGAGCGCGATCGAGAGTCCCTCCAGGATCGACGGCTGCACCACCAGGTAGGCGTTGCTCCACAGCTCATCGAGCACCTCGCCGTAGACGTAGCCGATCATCTTGATGCGCTCGTCCCCCCCGCGCAGACGCTCCAGCGACTGCACGTAGGTGTCGGAGAAGCTCGACCCCCCGGCCATCACCAGCGTCGCGTCGGTGTCGATCTCGCGGAACGCCTCGATCAGGTAGTGGCAGCCCTTCTCGGGAACCAGGCGACCCACCCACAGGATGTAGCGCCCCTGATCGAGGCCCCAGCGCTTGATCCGGTTCGGCGGGCGGATCGTGCCCGGATTCGTGCCGTTGGGAATCACGTTGCACTCCACCCCGAAGCGCCGCTTGAAGTAGTCGGCCAACGTCTGCGAGACCACGATGGTCTCGTCGGGAAAGGCGACCGCGGGACGCTCGCAGAAGCGCAGGAATCCGCTGGCGAACTTGCCCCACTTGCCCCGCTGCCAGTCCAGGCCGTGCACCGTCACGACCGTGCGCGTCCCTCTCAGATGGGGCAGCTTCGAGAAGATCGAGGGCCCGAGGGCGTGGTAGTGAATCACGTCGAACTTGCGCAGCAGGCTGTACAGGGTCGCGACCGCACAGTGGCTGATCGCGTCCAGGTGCTTGGTGCGCACGCTCGGCAGACGCAGGTTCTCCATCCCCAGATGGGGCCCGCTGTGCTTGCTGTAGTGGAAGCGGCTGAACACGGTGACCTGGTGGCCGCGCTTCACCAGGCGGCTGCCGATCTCCTCGACGTGGCGCTCGATGCCGCCGTAGGTGGCCGGAATGCCCTTTTGTCCGATCATCGCGATCTTCATGAGGCCACCCGCCGGTAGAGCGCTTCGAGCTGCGATAAGTGTTCCTCGGGGCTGTACCGCGTCTCGACCAGCCGGCGCGCCGTGCGGCCCATCTCGACCGCGCGCTCGGGCCGCGCTTCCATCCAGTCGAGCGCATCGGCCAGCTCCAGGCTGTCGCCCATCGTGAAGGTCAGCCCCGTCTCCTCGTGAAGCACCATCTCGGGGATCCCGCCCATGCGTGAGCCCACCACAGGCGTGCCCAGGGCGAAGGACTCCAGCACCGCGAAAGGTAGGTTTTCGTACCACTCCGAGGGCACCACCGTGAAGGCCGCCCCCCGGATCGCCTTGTGCAGCGCCTCGCCCTGCAGATAGCCGGAGAATTCGACGTTGCGCAGCCCCCAGTCGCGGGCCTGGCGCTTGAGCTGCTCCTCCAGCGGGCCCTCCCCCAGGATGCGGCAGGTGAGCCGGCCCCCACCGCGACGACGCAGGGCGGCGAGCAATGTGGCCACGCCCTTCTCGCGCGAGAGCCGACCCAGGTAGATGAAGTAGTCCGAGCGCTCGAAGCCGGGACGATACTCCTCGAGCGGCAGGAAGTAGGGGAAGTGGTGCAGCCTCTCGCGCGGCATGCCGAACTCGGCCACCTTCTCCAGCAGGAAGCGGCTGGGACAGAGGAACAGGGCGACCTTGTGATAGGTCTTCAGCCAGTCGTGGACGTAGGCCTCGACGGCGCCCACCAGCGATGCGGCCCGCGAGTTGAGCAGGCAGCGCTGGGCCACCGCGTTGTAGTAACGGCCGCCCCGGCAGCACTCGCACACCCGGCCGCCGGCCATGAACAGGTAGCCCGGGCACACCACCTTGTAGTCGTGCAGCGTGTGAACCATCGGGATGCCGTGGCGGTGCAGCACGTGGATCAGCGAGGGCGAGATCTGGTGGTAGATGTTGTGCATGTGAGCCACATCGGGGCGCTGAACATCGATCAGGTCCTCGATCTTCCGCACCGTCTCCCGGCTGTAGATGCTGCGCACAGCCGCCCGCGCCTTGTGCACCAGACCCATCGGACCGTGGTAGTCCACCTCGTCGACGAAAAACCGCGCGTACTCGCTGGGCTCGTTGCGGTCGTGATGCATGGCGAAGGGCACGACGGTGTGGCCGCGCACCGCCAGCCGGCGGCTCACGTCCATGTAGTAGCGTTCCGCTCCGCCCTTCACGTAGTGGAACTTGTTGGCCTGCAACACGACCATGCCACGATCCTCTTCGTCCCCCACCCAGTGCCCCCCCGCGGGCCCGGCCCGCCGGAGACCCGCGCGCGTGAGGGCACTTTCAGTGGACGGCGCCCCCGCCGAGCACCTCGTAGGTGCGCCGGGCCATCAAACCCAGCGTGAACTCCTCCTCGAACCGGCGCCGGGCCGCCTCGCCCATGCGCGCGCGCAGCGCCGGGTCGCTCAGCAGCCGGCGCAGCGCACCGGTCAGCGATGCCACGTCGCCCGCTTCGACCAACAGGCCGGTCGTTTCGTGGGCCACGATCTCGGGGATCCCGTAGATCGCGGTGGCGATCACCGGCACGCCCGCGGCCATCGCTTCGGTGATCACCAGCGGCTGCGACTCGACCAGGGAGGCGAGCACCAGTAGATCGCTGGCGCCGATGATCTCGACCGCATCGTCGCGGTACCCCAGAAACGCCACCCGGTCGCCCAGCCCCACGCGCTCGGCCTGCTCGCGCAAGGCCCCCTCCTCCTCGCCCTCGCCCACGATCAGCAGGCGCCAGGCTTCCAGCACCTCCGAAGCACCCGAACGATCCTGGGCCTGGGCGTCGGCCGCCCTGCCTGTCTCCTCCTGCAGCGCCGCCAGGGCGTCGAGCAGGAATCGGTGGCCCTTGCGGGCCGTCAAGCGCCCAACGACCGCGATGGCCACTTCCTGCGGGGCGATCCCCAGCCGGGCGCGCCGCGTGGCGTGGGCCGCCTCGTCGTGCGCGGGTGCCGGCGGGCTGCCGTTGGGGATCACCACCATCTTGCGCACAGGCAGGTGATGATACGCGGCCAGCTTGCGCCGATTCCACTCCGTATGGACGATGATCGCATCGATCGCCCGCGAGACCAGCATCTTGACCACCATGTGGCTGCGCGCGCGCGGCACCATGGGGAGGTGCTCGGTCGTCACCACGTGGCGGTAGCCGGCCGCTTTTGCCAACGCCCCGGGGATCGAATGGCAGGCATCGTAGACCGAGGGCAGGTTCATGTGCAGCACATCTCCGCCGAGACTTCGCAGCCGCCGCCAGAGATCCAGCCAGAGGCCCGGATTCCACCAGGCCCGACGCCGGAAGCGCTCCACCGCTACCCCTGCGGCCGACAGCTTCTCGGCCAGCACGGAGGCTCCCTCGTCGCCCGGCAGCAACGCCGACAGCCGCCACCCATCGGGCCGGCCCTGCGCCAGCATGGCGACGTAGCCCTCCGCCCCACCGTAGTAGGGCGGATCGCAGAAGAGCACCACGTGTCTCTCCAACATCGCCGCAGCCATGGCTCGTCGCGCCCCCCCGTCTAGCTGGCCCCGGACGCCCGCACCACCGCCACCGCGGTCAGGAACAGGATCTTCATGTCCATCCCAAAACTCAGACGGTCGATGTACTCGCCGTCCATGCGCATCCACTCCTCGAATCCGATCTCGTTGCGCCCTTGGACCTGCCAGAGGCAGGTGATGCCCGGCACGACCGAGAGCCGGCGCCGCTGCCAGGGCTCGTACTGCTCGACCTCTTCGGGAATCGGGGGTCGCGGCCCCACCAGGCTCATCTCGCCGCGCAGGACGTGCAGGAACTGGGGCAGCTCGTCGAGCGAGGTGCGCCGCAAGAGTCGGCCCACCCGGGTGACGCGCGGATCGTTGCGGATCTTGAAGACCGGACCGTCCATCTCGTTCAGGTGCTCCAGCTCCTTCTTCTGCAGCTCGGCGCCGTCGTACATCGAGCGAAACTTAAGAAAGCTGAACGGGCGGGCCCGATAGCCCAGGCGCGTCGACCGGTACATGACCGGACCACGACTGTCGAGCTTGATGGCCAGAGCAACCAGGAGAAAGACGGGACTGAGCAGGAGGAGCGCGATCGCGGAGACGACCACGTCGAAGATGCGCTTGCCGTAGCGCTGATAGAACCCGCGCGGCTCGTAGCCGAGCGCGGGATCCTCACGGGGGTCCAGGGTGTGCCGCTCGTCCGTCATCCCCTCATCCGCCTCGCGTCGGGCACGGCCCGGACGGCCGGCGCCAACGAAAAAACGGAGCCCATCGATCCGTCTCCCGGCAGGGCAAGCCCACCCGTGTACGGAAGCAACGACCGCTCCACGAAGCTCTTACGCGTCACCAGGACCGACTCCGCGCCGAGCCATCCCCGCGCCCCCGGCCTGGACAACACACCTCTGTCTTGGGACTCATCTGTCCGTTTCATCGCTCGTGCAAGGGTTCGCTAGGCATCACCTCCTCGGAGTCCTGTCGGCCTCCCAACCCGGACCGGCCCCGCGGCGAGGCTCGCCCCCACCCATACGGCCGGTCCCGCATGTGGACATACTTATCGGCCGGTGGGCCGGAAGACTGCCCTTATTTCCAGAGGCGATTGAGTTTAGCATTCCCGGCCGCCCCCGGTCAACCGGGTCGCTCACCGGCGCCGCGGCCGTTGCGTCCCTTTGTCCAAGTCAAGACGGCAGTTACGGGCTCACCCCTTGCTCGCTCTCCAGCTCCCTCTCGCTGGAGATCTGGCGCACCTGAGCCAGCGAGAGATTCTCGCGCACCAGGTAGATCAGCCCCACCAAGACCACCGGAAACCACTGGGTCGCGTGGTAGAGAATCGAGAAGCTGAGCGCACGATCGCTGTCGTGGTAACCCACGATCGCCAGGCCCAGGACCGAGGCCGCCTGCATCGTGCCGACGAAGCCCGGTCCCGAAGGGACCATCACGCCGATGGCGATCACGACCAACACGACCAGGCTGGAGGTCGCCGGCAGGGTCGCCCCGCCCTCCTCGAGCCTGGCCGACGCGAAGCAGATCTTGATCACGACCGTGATCATGAACCACATCAGCACCGTCAGGGCGCCGACGCCCAGCAGCCGGCGCACGTCGCGGAAGATCTCGAGTCCCGAGCCGAAGCTGCGCAGCCAGCCCAACACCTTGGTGCGGACCTTGCCCGGCAGGAAGCGTCCCACCAGGATCTCCGTGGACTGCGGCCGCAGGTGATAGAGGACTAAGCCCCCCAGAACCCCGAGCCCCCCGACACAGGCCAGCAGCGCCCCCAGCTTGAACTGCCGGTTCTCGAACGGCGCGAAGAGCAGCAACACGCCGAAGACGCCGATCATCGCGAACAGATCGAACAGCCGCTCGACCACGATGGTCGCAAACGCGGCCGTGGCCCGCACGCCGGTCGATCGCCGGATGACGAAGGCGCGGATGAACTCGCCCAGCCGCATCGGAAGCACGTTGTTGCACATGAAGCCGATCGAGGTGGCGCTGAAGAGCGTGTTGGCGTCGATCGACTTCAGCGGATGCAACAGCAGGCCCCAGCGCACGGCGCGCACCCACAGGGCGGCGACGGTCAGCAGGGAGGCCGGAATGAGGTAGAGGTAGTTCGCGCGCGCCAGGTGATGGAAGAGCTCGCCGAAGTCGGTCTTCCGAAACGCCAGAAAGAGGAATACGGCGCTCACTGCCAAGCCTATGGCCACCGACCGTTTCCTCATGCGCTTGGTTCCCGCCCTCCAATAATTTGGGTTTCGGATCTCAGGACGTCGGCGCCGCCCAGGTTGCGACCTGCTCCGACAGCAACGGACCGATACCCATGATGTCGGCCACCCGACGATGGGCCACGTTCGAGAGTAACAGCGTGTCGCTGTCGGCGTCATCCGGATGATAGCCGTGCATCGCCGCGCACCCGGTCGCCCCCATGAAGCTGGGCACGAAGATCGTTCCCGCGTCGGCCAGGAAGATCAGCTCCCCGTAGCGGCGGTCGGGATAGAGCATGCCCAGCTGCTCGCACTCCTCATCGGAGAGGATGCGGCCGCCCCCGATCCGCGCCAGCAACTCCTCCACGGACCGGCGCAGCTCGGGCCGGAAGAACCAGAAGCGGGCCATGGTCGAGTCGATGAAGTAGAGAGCCTCTTGGGGCACCCGCAGACCGAGCGCCTCGACGCGCGGCATCAGGTCCACCATGCGGTGCACGTCGGCCATGCCGTGATCGCCGAAGACGAAGAGGCGCACCTCGTCGTAGACGCTCTCGGCCAGCGCCAGCATGTCGCGGGTGAAGGCCTCGAACGCGGCCAGACACGCGCGCGTCGGGTCGCTACGGGTGCCATGGGCGTGCATCACCGCGTCGAGCTGCGGCGAGTAGAAGAAGAGCAGCCGGTCGCGGGCGGCGGCGATCGCCGCGCGCAGGGCGGCGCGGCTCTCCTCCTCGGGCGTGCGCCAGCTCCAGACGCGGTAGGGAATGCGCCCGCGCTCGGCCACATCGAAGACGGTCGGCAGGCCCGGGAAGGCCCCCGCCGCAAAGATGTCCCGCGGCTCGCAGATCGTGAAGAGCGGCAAGAGGCGCGGCGGCACGTCGTAGAGACTGAAGTAGCCCGTGATCCCCGAGCGGTGCAGGCCGCGGGTGATCATGCGCCGGGTGAAGCCGTTACGCCCCAGGAGCGTCGAGAAGAGAGCGATCAGCGGCCGGTAGGGCTTGAAGACCGATCCTTCGGGATCACGCAGGTACATCGCCCAGTGGCCGTGGTCGACCGGGGGCCGGCCCGTCAGGAGCGAGGGAATGCAGGCACTGGAGTAGCCGCAGACGGCTCGCAGCGGCCCGTCGGGCGCCTCGAGATCGCGAAAGACGCCGTAGTCCTGGACCAGGCGGTGTCCGAGCGCGTCGATCATGATGACCAGGACCAAGCGCTCACCCATGGCGTCGGCTCCCCTCCTCCCCGCGCGTCCTCCCCGCGACCCTCAGGCGCCAGCCGCGTTCGCCCAGTGTACCATCGATCGCGCCCTGCCCAGGTCGCTTTCTCCCCCCCGGCCCGCCTTCTGCTCGAGCCAGGCCGCAGCGAAGGTCACGAGCGCCAGCGAGCGCGGCCAGGCCCCCCGGGGAAGCCAGGCCAGAGCCAGGCGCAGGGCTCGTCCGGGACCCATGCCGGCCGGCCGCGCGGTCAGCATCCGCTGCCAACGCCGGATGCGCTCGCGCTCGGGGCCGCCTTCGGAGGCCAAGAGCGCGCGCCAGGCCGTCGGCGAGGAGGGATCGAAGCCCGTTTGCCCTGCGGCGCCCGCCGCCCCGTCCAGCACCTGGCGCACCAGTCCGACCAGCGGCGCGGTGGGCAGAGCGGGTGGCGGCCAGCAGGGATCGAGGCGCCAGCGGTACCAGTCACCGAGCAGCGAAGCCAGCTCCCCATCGGCGGCCGCGTCGCCCTCCGCAGGGGCCTTCAGCAGTGCGGCACGCTCCTCGATCGAAGCGACCAGGCGTCCCGCGACCGCCTGCGCGGCCTTGTGCAGATCGATCGGCAGCTTCGATGCGCGGTGGGCGGCCTGCCAGAGCTCGGGGTTTGCGGCCGGGGGCCATGCGGCCGCCTCTTCGCCATACGGACCCCAGCCGCCGATCCGCGGCCCCGCCACCCCGTCATCGCCCGGCGGCGGGTCCGGCGCAAGGGCCTCGGCCAGGCGGTTGAGCGCCAAACGGGCACCCTCGAACGCTCTGGGCGCGTCGCCAGCGGGCCCGATCAGCGGGGCTGGGTCCCCGGACAGGGCCACGGGCCTGCGCGCCGCTTCGAGCAGCTCCAAGGTGGGCGGCATGCGCCGCGCGAACTCGAGGTCGTAGATGCCCAGATCGACCGGATCGCGCACGAGCCCCAACCGCGCGACGGTCGGGGCCAGACGCTCGGCCAGGGCCCTGCGGAGCGCGGCGGCCTCGGAGGATGACGGCCCACGGTCGAGGAAGAGCCCCAGATCGAGGTCGGAGAGAGGCAACAGCCGGCCGGACAGCGGGACGCCGGAGGCTTCCCCCACCGCGCAACTCCCCATGAGCAACAGGAGCGGCTCGGACCCGGCGCGCGGCGCGTTTGCGCGCACCCAGCCCGTGGCCTCGGGCAGCAGGGTGCGCAGCGCGCGATCGAGGTCGGGGTGGATCGCCAGGCGGGAAGGCGCACCGGGACCGCCTGTCGTGGCCGCGCTCAACCTCCGCTCCTCCCGGTGGGAATGGCTCTAGGCCTACTCGCCCAAGGCGCTCGGCAGGGCGCCCTTCTGGCCGTTCAGGACCGTGCCGAGAATGCGGCAGCGGGCGAAGTTGAGCTCCGCGATGGCGCGCTGGGCCAGCTCGCGGCGCGTGCGATTGGCGCGCACCACCAGCACCACGCCGTCGCACGCCGCGCCGACGTACGGCGCCTCCGGATGCTCGAGCACGGCGGGGATGTCGACCACGACGGCGTCGTAGAGACTCCCCAGCGCCTCGAAGAGCGGACGCAGGCGGCCCGAGCCGATGGCGGCGCTGTGGTGAACCCGGTCTATCCCGGCCGGTAGGAAGTGTAGGTTCACGTCCTCGGTGGCGAGGATCACCTTCTCGAACGCCAGCTCCCGCCGCAGCAGCTCCGAGAGGCCTTCGCGCTGGCCCAACGCGTCCGAGAGGCTCACGCTGGAGCGCCCCATGTCCGCGTCCACGAGCAAGGTCTGCTTCTCGCCGAGGCGCGCCAGCAGGTAGGCGAAGTGCAGCGCCATCGTGCTGGCGCCCTCGTCGAGAACCGCGCCCGACAGGCCGATCACCTTGCGCGGACTACGCCCCAACAGGACCTCGGTGTTCTCGCGCAGCGGATCGAGCTGCCGCAGAAACGCCGCGTGGGGCTCTCCGAGGAGCCCCCCTTCGACGGCCGTCTCCGGGCGGATGCGCCGGGGCGAATCGCCGCCCTGGGCGGTGGGCCGCTGCGGCGGGGGCGGGGGCGGCGGCGGCCCCTCACCAGGCTCGCCGGGATCGCCGGGCTTGGGCGGCTCCTGGCCCTTGGACTTCTTCAGCGCATCGTAGATGTGGCTCATCCTTCAGCCCCCGTCAGCGTCGCGTGCGAAGCCTGGTGCTCGGAACGAAAGCCGCGCTCCAGTTCCTCGATCGCCGCACGGACCATTTCCTTGCCGATCTTGCGGCGGTCGTGCACGTAGCCGATCAGCAGCGCGCGGTCGCACAGCACATTGATCACCCGGGGGATCCCGCCCGAGTAGCGGGCGATCTCCTGCACCGCATCGCCGTCGAAGAGACCGCCCGTCCGCCCTTCGCTGGCGATGCGGATGCGGTGCTCCACGTATTCGCCCACCCCTTGGTCGGCCAGCGGACGCAACTCCCAGACGCCTGGAATGCGTTGACGGAGCTGCCGCAGCCGATGCGAGTTGAGCAGGTTCTTCAGCTCCGGCTGGCCCACCAGCACGATCTGAATCAGCTTCTGGCAGCTGGTCTCCAGGTTCGACAGCAGGCGGAACTCCTCGAGGCTGGTCGGTGAGAGATTCTGGGCCTCGTCGACCACCAGCACCGCGTTGCGCCCCCGATCGCGCAGCCGCAGAAGAAACTGCTGAAAGGCCAGCAGCATCTCGACCTTGCCCTGGTTCTGCGGCGGGAGCCCGAAGTCGATCAGCGCCATGCCCAGGAGTTGCTTGAAGGTCAGCATCGCGTTCATCACGATGGCCGTTTCGATCGATTCGTCCAACTGGTTGAGCATGGTGCGCACGATCAGCGTCTTGCCGACCCCCACCTCTCCGGTGAGCACCAGGAAGCCCTTGCGCTCCTGGATCCCGTAGGTCAGGTAGGCCAGCGCCTCACGCTGATCGGGGGTCATGAAGAGGAACTTCGGATCCGGCGTCAAGTTGAACGGCGGCTCGCGAAATCCGTAGAACGCCTCGTAGGTCGCCATCTCGCTTCCCGCCGGCGCGAGGCCCGGCCCTGCCCGGGACGGGGCGCCGGTGGACTCCTATTTTCGGAAGTGGCTCACCGAGGCCAGCACCGGCACCTTCAGGTGCAGCTCGGCCTCGGTACGATCCTTCAGTGAATGGTCCAGATTGTCCAACAGGAAGGCCAATCCCAGTCCCAGCAGCAGCGCAAAGATGGGGATGACCACCAGCCTCACCACGTCGCGGCCGCGCACCGGCGTGGCTTCCACCGCATCCTGCAGCACGACCACCTCCCAGGAGGCGGTGCCGACCTGGGTTGTCAGCGCATCGAGTCGCCGGCGCACCAGCGCGTCATGGCTGCTGCGCAATGTCGCGATGGTGCGGTCCAGCGCCGCGAGCTGCGCCTCGCGGTCCGGGAAGGCCGCCAGTTGCTCGTTCACGTACTCCAGGCTGGCCTGCAGCGAGGCTTCCTTCGAAACCGCCGCTTGGTAGAGCGCCTCCAGGTGTCCGACGTAGCCTTGGGCCTCGCGGCGCAGCTCCTCGTTCAGCTCGCTCAGCCGGTCGCGCAACGCCAGCACCTTGGGATGGTTCTCGGTGTACTGAGAGCGCGCCTCGTAGTAGTCGGTCTTCACGTCGAGAATCATCCGTCGCAGCGTCGCCATCGCCAGCTCGCCGCGCAGGTCGGCTTCGCCGAACGCGTAGAGGCTCGTGGACAGGTCCTCCTGCTCCAGCGAGGCAATCAGATCGCGCATCCAATCCAGACGCGTCTTGCGCTCGGCGACCTGCGCCCGCATGCCGGCCAGATCCGACTCGATCGTGCGGCGCGAGATGATCAGGTTGGAGCGCTCCTCGTTGATCTGCACCGCACCCTCGCGCACGAGAAAGTCGGCCCGCCGCCGCTCCCACTCGGTGATCTCCTCGGCGATTTGCTCGATCTCCTGCTGCAGGAAGCCGGTGGGATCGACTCGCCGCTCCAGCGTGCGGAACTCCTTGTAGGCCTGCGTCAGCGCGCGCACCACGGCCCTGGCGATCTCGGGGTCGGGGTCGCGGTAGTAGATGTAGATGATGCTCGACTTGCCCGGCGTGTCGGCGCTGACCGCTCTGGGCTTGATCTGGTAGGGCTGACCGTCGCCGTTGACCAGATCCAGCTCGTCGACCAGCTCCTGGGCGCGCTGGTAGATGCGCGCGCTGCGGATGGTCTCCAGCTCGGAGGAGAGCTCCTCCTCCCACGAGAGCATGCGGACGCTCGGGCTGAAGGCGCTGACCGACTGGCCGCGGTTGACCAGCAGCTTCGAATGCGACCGGTAGGCCGGCTCGGTGGTGAACACCAGATAGAGGATCACCGCCAGGGTCACCCCCAGCGTGCAGGCCACCACCCAACCTCGGCGGCGGATGACGCGCAGGAAATCCTCCAGCGTCCCGTGTTGCTCTGTTCCTTCACGCAGATCGGACACCTGGGCCCCCATCATCGAACCGGTACGGTCCGCAACTGATCCATATGAAACGCGCGCCACCCCTCGATGTAGGCGGTGAACGGTGCGATGTTCTGACGTATGAACCGGTCTACGAAGACGTTGATCTCACCGATCCAGGAGCGCGGCACGTAGACGATGTCGTACGGCTGCAGGTAGAGATCGCGCGCCCGGGCCTCGCCGTCGACGGCCTGGTCCAGATCGACCCGGTAGACATCCAGCGACTGAGGCCCGGTGCGACGCAGGATCAGCACGCTGTGCAGATTGGCGCGCTGGCTCACGCCGGCCGCGGCCCCCACGGCGTGCAGCGCCGTCATGTTGGGAGCGTAGGTGATCGAGCCCCCTTGCCGCACTTCGCCGAAGACGTAGATCTGCAGCTCGGCGTAGTCGCTGAGCGTGACGCTCACGTCCGGGTAGCGCAGGATCCGGCCGTAGGCGCTGCGCAGCGCGGCGCTCAGCTCCGGCACGGTTCGCCCCGCCGCCAGCACGTCGCCGATGCCGCGTGCCGACACCATGCCATCGGGTCGCACGCGCACCGCGCCGCTCAGCTCGGGCTGGTCGAGGATGTGGATGGTCAGCTCGTCGCCCACCTGCAGGGCATAGGCGGCCGGTAGCGGTCGCCCGCCGTCGGGCGCCGCCGGCGGGAGGTCGGTCGCGGGCACGGGATGGTTCGATCCGCACCCGGAAAGACCGGCGGCCCACAGCATCGCCCCCACGCTCATGATCAGGATCGCGCGCACGCTATGCGTTCTCCGAGTTGGCGCCCCGGGTTCTCCACAACAACCCGGGGATGCTAGCACCGGCCTTTCCGACCGGTCAACCGGCCGGCCGCGTGTCCGCACACGGCCCCCGACGGTTGCGGAGCCTGCTCGCCCCTCCACGGCCACCCCCCTCCTAGTCGGGAAGCTCGGCGGTCGAGATCCCTATCTTGAAGCCATTTCGCCCGGTGCGCCCCCCTGGGTCTCCCCGCCGAGCCTCTGGCGCTCGAGCAGGACCCCCTGCAGGAGCAGGGGCACCATGATCTCGTGGTGACCGACCAGGTAGGCGCCGTGGCCCTCCTTCAAGGTGGGGCGCTGCACGACGTTGACCGCCGGCCGGTAGTGTCGCTGGAAGTCGAGGGTCGCCGTCACCAGGCCGCTGGTGTCGACGCCCAGGTTGGCGGCCACCGACAGCGCCTTGAGGAACACCTCGGGCAGGATGACCGCGCTGCCGACATTGACGACCACCGCCCCGCGCAGGCGCTTCAGATGCGCGGCCAGAATGCGGAAGTCGCGCCCCGAGGTCTTGCCGGCCGCCTCGGCCGAGAAGTCGGGGTGCTGGTGGTTGATGTCGGTGCCGATGGCGACGTGGACCGTGGCCGGCACGCCCAGCTCGTAACAGGTCCCCAGCACGCTCTGGGCGATCCAGTCCTCACGCTGCTGCACGAGTCCCCGTCCAATCGCCTCGCCCAGACCTTCCTGCCGCCGGGCGCCTTCCAGCGTGGCCTCGTTGATCCACGCCGTCGTCTGGCGCGCCATGCCGAAGCGGCCCTCGTGCAGCTCGTCGGCCACCTCCTCAGAGGTGTGGCCCCAGAGGGTCAGCTCCAGATCGTGGATCGCGAAGGCGCCGTTGACCGCCAGCAAGGTCGCCAGATTCTCTTGCAGGAGACGGATCAGCACCGGGCCCAGGCCGACCTTGACCGTGTGGGCGCCGCACATCCAGATGACCGGCCGGCCGGCGGCCCGCGCCGCGACGATCGCCCTGGCCAGGCGCCGCAGCTCGGCCGCCCCCAGCGCGTCGGGCAGCCCGTCCCAGAACGCGGTGAACGACTCGGGGGTCGGCGGCGGTGAGGCCAGCATGCCCGCTGCCACCTTCGATCGGCGCTCGCCGATGTCGATCCGGCGGACGCCGCCGAGATCGACCTCCTCGTATCGGCCCATCAACCGGCCTCCCAATCGTCCCTTCCCTGGACATCGACCAGGACAATCGAAATCGCTCCGATCGGCAGCTCGCTCTTCACTTGCACCGGAATCCGACGATGGTCGTCCGTGAGCCAGATCGTCAGACTCCCCTTGTGCTTGAACAGACCGGTCGAGCGCATCACCGGTTCCACGACGATGCAGTCGAATTCGCCCACCGGCACCTTGATGCGCTCGCGGCGGTGCACCAAGACCCGAATGGGGTAGTTCTTGCGGTCCACGTGGCTTTCGAGGTCGAACGATTCGCCCACCCGCAGGTCGCGCGTGCGGGTGAGGTAGAAGGCGCTCAGGACATCGTGCGAGCCGGGCAGCATCTCGAAGACGCGCTCGTCGTCGTAGATCGCCAGATGGTTGCGCTGGTCGAACTCCACGACGGCCGAGTTGTGGTAGTCGCCCTCGTTCAGGTGCTTCTCGAACCGGCGCGGGAGCAGCCAGTCGACATCCATGAAGGTCTCCACCCGGTCGCGCACGTGGAAGAAGGCGGAGAAGAAGTCGTTGCTGGCCGCGGTGGTGACCACGTGGTAGCAGCTATCCCCGTTCACGACCTCGATGCCCTCGATCGTCATGGTCGCCTCGCCGGCCCGAATCGGGCCGTAGCGCACCGAGAAGACCAGCTTCTCGCCGATCTGAAAGACGTGGTCCCGGAAGGGATGGTCCCGCTCGAACGCACGCTGGGCGCGCTCGCGGGGCGAGATCGGCTCCCGGGGCGGCAGCGCCTGTGGATCGAGCATCTCCTGCAGGAATCGGGTGGAGGGATCGCTGGAGGGGCGCTGGTCGTCCTGGGCGCCGGCCGGCCCGCCGCATGCCAAGAGGGCCGTTCCCAGAAGGACGGCCGGCACAATCGGGCCTTGCGCTGTGAGCCTCGAAGCCAAGCCCCACCCTCCTTGCTCGGGCTGTCGCCGACTGCGGTCGACTCTTTCCCTATAAACGGCCCCGATGCGCTCTGGATCCAGGAAAAAGCCCCCCCGGCCGGGGGGGCGCCATCAGTTCTGGCTACACAATATCAAATCACGGAGAGACTTAGGGGCATCGCCGGCTACTCCTCGGACTCCAGGGCCTGCTTGCGGCTGAGCCGGACCTTGCCCTCCTCGTCGACGCCGATCACCTTCACGCGCACCATGTCTCCTTCGCGCACGACGTCTTCGACCTTGGCCACGCGGCGGTGCTCCAGCTCCGAGATGTGCACCAGGCCGTCGCGGCCCGGCAGAATCTCGACGAACGCGCCGAAGTTGGTGATGCGGACCACCTTGCCGTTGTAGATCCGTCCCACCTCCGGGTCCTCCGTGAGGGCCCGGATGATCTCGATCGCCCGACGACCCATCGCCGCGTCCACGCAGGCCACCTTCACCTGACCGCTGTCCTCGATGTCGATCGTCGCCCCGGTCTCCTCGGTGATCTTCTTGATCGTCTTGCCGCCCGGGCCGATGACGTCGCGGATGCGATCGGGCGAGATCTGCAGCACGGTGATCGTGGGCGCGTACTTCGAGAGCTTCGGCCGCGGCTTGTCGAGCACCTCGTCCATCTTGTCGAGGATCTGCAGGCGGGCCCGATGGGCCTGTTCCAGGCCCTGGACGAGGATCTCGCGCGCCAGGCCGTGGATCTTCAGATCCATCTGGATGCTGGTGATCCCCTCGCGCGTGCCGGCCACCTTCAGGTCCATGTCGCCCAGGTGGTCCTCCAGTCCCTGGATGTCGGTGAGGAAGCGGTGGGTGTTGCCGTCGCTGATCAGCCCCACCGCGATCCCGGCCACGCCGGCCTTGATCGGCACGCCCGCATCCATCAGCGCCAGACTGCCGCCGCACGTGGAGGCCATCGACGAGGAGCCGTTCGACTCCAAGATGTCCGCGACGATGCGGATGGTATAGGGGAAACTCTCGTTCGACGGCACGACCGCCGAGAGCGCCCGCTCGCCGAGATACCCGTGCCCCATGTCCCGGCGGGACGGGCCGCGGTAAGGCCGGGCCTCGCCCACGCTGTAGGAGGGGAAGTTGTAGTGGAGCATGAAGGTCTTCCAGCTCTGCCCCTCCAGGTCCTCGATCCGCTGCTCGTCCATCGTGGTGCCCAGCGTCGTCACCACCAGCGCCTGGGTCTGACCCCGGGTGAAGATGGCCGACCCGTGCGTGCGCGGCAGGACCCCCACCTCGCAGGTGATCTCGCGCACCTCGTCGAGCTGACGGCCGTCGGTGCGGCGGTTCTCTTCCAGCACGAGCCGGCGCACGTGGGCGCCCTCGATCTCGGTGAAAATCGCGTCAATCTGGCCACCGGCATCCGGGTAGTCCTCGGCCAGCGCCTCGGTCGCCTCGGCCAGCAGCGCCGCGCGCGCCTCGCCGCGCTCCTCCTTGTCGCGGATCTCCAGCGCCGATCGCACCTGGTCCGCGTAGCGCTCGCGCACTTTCTCCTCCAAACCCTCAGGCGGCAGGATGGGCTTGATCTCGCGCTTCTTCACGGTGACCTTGGAGAGCAGCTCCTTCTGAGCGGCCACGATGGGCGCGATCTGCTGTTGGGCGAACTCGAGCGCCTCGAGGAAGTCCTCGTGGGAGATCTCGCGGGCGTCGCCCTCGACCATGATGATGTTCTCTTCGTCCCCCGCGATGATCAGATCCATGTCGCTCTCTTCGAGCTGGTCGAACGTCGGGTTGACCACCAGCTCTCCGTCGACCTTGCCCACGCGCACGCTGGCGACCGGCCCCGGGAAGGGCACGTCGGAGAGGCACACGGCCAGCGAGGCGCCGATGAGGGACAGGACGTCGGGATCGTGCTCCTGGTCGGAGGAGAGAACCTCGTTGGTGACGATGATCTCGAAGCGAATGTCCTTGTTGAAGAAGGGCCGGATGGAACGGTCGACCAGGCGGGCGCTGACCGTCTCCTTCAAGCTGGGCCGCCCCTCGCGCTTGAAGAAGCCGCCCGGAATGCGACCGGCGGCGTAGGCCTTCTCGCGATAGTCGACGAAGAGCGGGATGAATCCGCGGTCCTCTGCGCCGTCGCGTCCGGAGACGACGGTAGAGAGCACCACCGTGTCGGCGAACTGGACGAGGACGCTGCCCGATGCCTGCTTGGCCAGCTTGCCCGTTTCAATGCGCAGCGTGCGGCCACCGAGTTCGAGTGTGACTTCATGCACCATTGTGCGGTTCCCTTTCGTGTTCTTTCGAGTGTGTGTGCGCCTGTCTGGCACTCGTCACGGGGCGTCTCGCGTCCGAGACGGCCGACGCACGGCGAGCCGGCGTCCCTGGGCGGGACCCGGTCACGATCGTGGAATCTGCCTGGATGCCAGAAGACTTAGCGACGGAGACCGAGCTCCTTGACGATGGCGCGGTAGCGCTCGACCTTGGCCCGCTTCAGGTACTCGAGCAAGCGGCGCCGCCGTCCAACCATCCTCAACAAGCCTCGGCGGGAGTGGTGGTCGCTCTTGTGAATCTTGAAGTGGTTCGTCAAGTAGGAGATCTTCTCCGTGAGCAGCGCAATCTGGACCTCAGGAGATCCCGAGTCCAGGCCGTGTAGCTTGTACTTCGAGATGATCTCCTGCTTGCGATCTCTGGTGAGCGCCATGCCTTCCTCCGCTCGCTGGGCCCCCGCCCAGCAGTTCCTTCATTCTCGCAAAATCAACCGGGTGAGGCTATCACATCGCCCGGGCGCGCGCAAGTTGGTTGTCTTCACCCCCGTGCAGGCGCCGGCGCGCCGCGCGGATGTCCTGGGCGATGGCCTCGCGCAGGCTGTCCAGGTCGGCGAAGCGCTTCTCCTCGCGCAGCCAGGCCTCGAACGCCACCCGCAGGCTCTGGTCCCTCAGGTCGGCGCTGAAGTCGAGCAGGTGCACTTCGATCAACCGGTCGTGGCCCGTGCCGACCGTGGGCGCCGGGCCGACGTTGGCGACGCCCGGGAGGCGCGCGCCGGGGGTCTGGACCCGCACCAGATAGACGCCGGGGGCCGGAACGAGTTGCTGGGGCTCGAGTTCCAGGTTCGCCGTGGGAACCAGAAGCCGCCCCCCGATCCCATGGCCGCGCACCACGCGGCCCTCCACCTCGAAGGGCCGGCCCATCAAGGCGGTCGCCTCGGCCACCCGGCCCTGCTGGATCGCCTCCCGAACCAGGGTGCTCGAGACCCTCCGGCCGTCGACCACGACGGGCGAAACTTCATCCACCCAGAAGCCATGCCGCTCGCCCAGCGCCCTCAAGTAGGGCACATCGCCCTCGCGCCGTGCGCCGAAGCGAAAGTCGTGTCCGACCACCACGCCGGCCAGATCGAAGGCCCCCAGGAGCACCTGCTCCACGAAGGCCCGGGGCGCCAGCGCGGCGAAGCGGCGATCGAAGGGCAGCACCAGGAGGCGGTCCAGGCCGAGCTGGGTCAGCAAGGCCGTCTTCTCCCGCATGGGGGTGATCTGTAGGGGGTCCGGGTCATCAGACAGCACGGCGTAGGGTGGCGGATCGAAGGTGACCGCCGCGCTCAGCCCCCCCACCCGCAGCGCTCCGGCGCGCGCTCGACGAAACAGCTCCTGATGTCCCTTGTGGAGGCCGTCGAAGACCCCGATGGCCGCCACAACCCGCTGATTCGGCTTTGTCGTCATGTTGGCCGCACCCGCTCGTAGCCGTCGTGATGGTTGTCATGGTCGGCCGCACCGGCTCCTGACCGTCGCCGTCATGCCCGCGCCCTCAGATGACCCGCGTCAGCTTCAACTGCAGCGCCTCGTACCAGGGCCGATCGGCCGGCCCGGGCGACAGCTCGGCCTGCCCCAAGGCCACCAGCTCGCCGGCCGGGCTCACCAGCCGGCCCCGGTCGCCCGCCGCCGGCTCGCGATCCACGTCGAGCACGACCCAGGGCGGCGCATGCCCGCGGCGCAGCTTCGCCGCCCAGAAGGTCGGCACCTTCCAAGCCGGGAGATGCCCCACCGCTGCGCTCATCGGGATCGCGTGCGCAAGCAGCTCCTCGGCGGTCATCGGATCACGAAGCCGCACCGCATCCTCGATGCGGAACGTACCGACCGCCGTGCGGCGCAGTTCCTCCACGGCTGCACCGGCCCCCAGGGCGGCGCCGAAATCATCGATCAGCGTCCGCACGTAGGTGCCCCGGGAGCAGCGCACCCGGAAGCGAATGCGCGCCTCGCCGATCTCGAGGATGTCGAAGACCTCGACGTGCACCGTGCGAGCGGCCCGGTCGACCGTAATACCCTTGCGCGCCAGGCGGTAGAGCCGCTGGCCCTTGTGCTTCAGCGCCGAGACCATGGGCGGAACCTGCTCGATCCGGCCGCAGAAGGCGCGGGCGGCCTCCGCCAATCGCTCGGCCGAGGGCACGGGGAGGTTCCACGTGCGCAGCGTCTGCCCGGTGATGTCGCCCGAGTCGGTCTTCAGGCCGAACCGCATCCAGCCCTCGTACTCCTTGCGCAGGTCCATGAGCACGTCGCTGAGCTTGGTCGCGCGCCCCACGCAGCAGAGCAGCACGCCGGTGGCGAAGGGATCGAGGGTGCCGGTGTGTCCGATTTTGCGGAAGTGCAGGATGCGCCGCGTGCGCGCCACCACGTCGTGGCTGGTCAGGGACCGTTCCTTGAAGACGTTGAGGGCAAAGCCCTGACCCGTGAGGTCGCCTGCCGGCTTCACGCGGGCGCTCCTCCACCCTCGGAGCGGTCGGGGGCCTCGGGATCATCCTCCTGGCCGGGGTCCGCATCCCCGGAGTCCTCCGACTCGGGCTCGGGCGGGATCTCGATCTCCTTCAAGATGTCCATCACGCGCTGACTGTGTTCGAGCGAGTGATCGAGCTTGAAGTGCAACTCGGGCGTTTGCCGCAGCCGGACCCGGCGGCCGAGCTGCGAGCGGATGAACGCGCTGGCCCGCTCGAGGACGCGCAGCGACTGTTCTTGCGCCTGCTCGTCGTCGCCGAAGACGCTCACGTAGACCTTCGCATAGCAGAGATCCGGGCTCATCTCGACCCGGGTGACCGTGGCCCAGCCCAGGCGCGGGTCGCGGATCTCGCGCTGCAAGATGTCGCTGAGCTCATGGTGGACCAGCTCGGTCACGCGCTCTCTGCGCAGAGGTCCCGCCACGATTCACTCCTTCCCATCCCGGTCCCGCCCGGGACCGTAGAACTCGTCGCCCTCCTGCTCGGCTTCCCAGTCATCACCGTCGACGCCTTCTTCGCCGACGGCGGTATCGGCCGACGTCATCCTGCCGCTGCCGCAGGCGCCCCACAGACCGTCGCGCGGCGCTCGCGGGGCGCCCTGGAACGGCTCGACCCGGGTCTCCCAGACGGTGACGCTGCAGCGCGACTCCAGGTCGACGATCCGCCGCATCGCCGCCAGCGCATCCTCCAGTGCCGAGGGGGAGGTCCCCACCAGGGCCACGCCCAGCACACCGCGTTGATGCAGGTCTTGGTCGCTCAGCTCCACGACCGACGCCCGAAAGCGCGAGCGCAGCCGCTCCTTGAGCCCGGTGACCACCGAGCGCTTGCCCTTCAGGGATCGGCCTTGCGGTATGAAGATCTCGAATTTGCAGAGAGCGAAGAACATGCAGCCAATGCGAGCCGGCGCGATGCCGGCTCGTCCCACGCCTGTCCCGACGCGCTAGGCCTTCTTGGTCGGCGAGACCTCCTCGACCACGTAGGCCTCGATCAGATCGCCGACCTGCACATCGCCGAAGCCTTCCAGGGAGATTCCACAGTCGTATCCCTGGGCCACCTCGCGCGCATCTTCCTTGAATCGCTTGAGCGACTCGATCTTGCCCGACCAGACCACGTCGTTCTCGCGAATCACCCGCGCCAGGCCGGAACGCTTCACCGTCCCCGCCACCACGTGGCAACCGGCCACCGTGCCCACCTTGGAGACCTTGAAGACCTCGCGCACCTCGGCCGAGCCCAGAACGCGCTCCTCCTCCTTGGGCTTCAGCAACCCGGCCTTGGCGGCCTCGATCTCTTCGATCGCCTCGTAAATCACGCTGTAGAGCCGGATCTCCACTTCCTCGTCCTGGGCGAGTTGCGTGGCGCGCGGATCGGGCCGCACGTGGAAGCCCACGATGACCGCCCCGGAGGCGGTCGCCAAGAGCACGTCCGACTCGTTGATGCGGCCCACACCCGTATGGATGACCACTACCTGCACCTGCTCGTCGGTGAGCTTCTCCATCGAGTCGCGCAGCACCTCCACCGACCCCTGCACGTCCGCTTTGATGATCACGCGCAGGTCGATGCGCTTCTGCTCCTTCAGGCGCGTGTGCAGCTCGCCCAGGCGGAAGCGGCTCGAGGACAGCCGCATGCGCTTCTCGCGCGCGATCTGACCCCGCTCGCCCGAGATCAGGCGAGCCTGGCCCTCCGATTTGACGACCGTCAAGCTGTCACCGGTCTGGGGCACGTCCGACCAGCCCAGCACCTCGACCGGCGTGGAGGGCCCGGCGCTCTCGATGCGGTCGCCCGTCTCGGTCACCATCGCGCGCACCTTGCCGAAGGCGGTCCCGCAGACGAAGGAGTCGCCGATCTTGAGCGTGCCGTTCTGGATGAGCACGGTGGCCACGATGCCGCGGCCGGGGTCCTTCTTGGCCTCGATGATGGTTCCCTTGGCCGGCCGGTCGGCCTGGGCCTTCAGTTCCTGCATCTCCGCCACGAGGAGGATCATCTCGAGCAACTTGTCGACGTTCTGCCCGAACTTGGCCGAGATCTCCACGGCGATCGTCTCGCCGCCCCAGTCCTCCACCTGGAGTCCCTGCTCGGCGAGCTGCTGGCGGATCTTGTCGGGATTGGCGTTGGCCAGGTCGCACTTGTTGATCGCCACGATGATCGGCTTGCGGGCGGCCTTGGCGTGATTGATCGCCTCGATCGTCTGCTCGTTGACCCGGTCGTCGGCGGCCACGACCAGCACGACGATGTCGGTCACGTCGGCCCCGCGCGCACGCATGGCCGTGAAGGCCTCGTGACCGGGGGTGTCGAGGAAGGTGAGCTGCCGGTTGTCGGGCATGCGGGCCTGGTAGGCCCCGATGTGCTGGGTGATTCCGCCCGATTCGCCGGAGACGACGTCGGAGCTGCGGATGAAGTCGAGCAGCTTGGTCTTGCCGTGGTCGACGTGGCCCATCACGGTGACGATGGCGGGGCGGGGCGTCTCGGGCACGTCGGTGTGAGACTCCTCGACCTCCTCGATCATCTCCTCACCGAATTCCTTGACGAATTCCACCTCGTAGCCGAACTCGTCGGCCACCGCCTCGATCGTGTCGCGATCGAGCCGACGGTTGACGTTGGCCAACACGCCGAGCTTCAGACAGGCCGCCACGATCTCGTTGGGTCGCAGCTCCATCACAGCGGCCAGCTCCGAGACGGTCGCGAACTCGTTGATGCGGATCTTGACGTCCTCGACCTCGACCTCCGAGCCGTCTTCGGTGCGGATGCGCCGCCTCTTGCGCGAACGCCCGCTGTCTAGGGTCGCCATGGTCCGGCGGACGCTGTCGAACACCTCCCGCTCGTCCACCTCGCGGCGGCGCTTCTTGCGCTTGCCGCGCTTTCCGCGCCGGTCGGGGCGCTCGCCCGTATCGGTGGCGGCGTCGCGGCCGCGTCGTCCGCCGCGCCCGGGGGCGCTCGAAGGCGTGTCCGGCGCCATGCTCGGCCGGTACGTGCGGGTCACATCCACCTTGCCCGCATTTCGACCCGCGGTGGCGGTGCGTCGCTTCGGCGTCGGCGTCACCCGCATCTCGCCGCGGCCGGGCACGGCCGGACCCACCCGGCGTGCGGGCGGCGGCGCGGTCGTCGGCGCGCTCAGGCCAACCACCGGCGCGGCGACTTCGGGTGCCTTCGGGAGCTGGGGCAGATCCCAGCTCGGTACCGGTTGCGGGGCGGGCGCCTTGCGCCGGCGAGCCGGCGCCGGTGCTCGTCTGGCACCGGCCGGCCGCGCCTGGGGCGCGCGCCTCGTTGCGGTGGCCTGAACCGGCTCTGTCCCGGAGGCCGTCTTGCGCTTGGGGCCCGCCAACTGCCGGCGTACCTGCTCGGCGACATCGGCGTCCACCGCGCTGGAACGGCCCTTCACGGTGCAGCCGAGCGCCTCGAGGGCCGCAATCACCTCGTTGTCGTTGGCCCGCAGCTCGCGGGCTAGCTGATATACCCGAACCTTCCTCAAACAATCTCCCCCTTTCGGGACCCTCTACGCATCGCCACACCGCCCGCTACGACTCGGGGTGCTTCTCACGCTCATCGACTTCGGGTGATGGGGCGTCCTGTGATTCGTCATCGCCGCCAACCATGGCCGGCTCATTGCCGGCTCCGCGCGCCGCCGCGCTTTGGGAGTCAGCCCGATCGTCCGCGGGCTGACCGGCGGTCTTCTCCTCCTCGTCAACCGCGCCCTGCGCGGGGAGGTCCCCATCCGCGGAGTCCTCGTCGGCAGGAGAGATGTCCTCGCCGACGGTCTCCTGCGTCTCCTCCTCCTCGCCGGCGGGGGCCTCTTGCGCCTCCTCCTCGCCGGCGGGGGCCTCTTGCGCCTCCTCCTCGCCGGCGGGGGCCTC
>CAZPGB010000055.1:35563-40667 GCA_964585945.1 uncultured bacterium
TTGCGCCTCCTCCTCGCTGGCGGGGACCTCTTGCGCCTCCTCCTCGCCGGCGGGGGCCTCTTGCGCCTCCTCCTCGGCTTGGGCCGCCGCTTCGCGCTGCGCCGTCCACTGTTCCAGGATCTGGGCTCCGATCGTGACCAGCTTGCTGGCCGTCTTCTCGCCGATACCCTGGATCTCCATCAGCTCCTCGACCGGGGTCGCGAGCACGTCCTGCAACGTCTCCTTGCCGGCGCGGATCAACCGCTCGACCAGCTTGGGCCCCAGATCCTTGGTCAGAGTCTCCAGCTCCAGCACCTCGCCGCTTTCCTGACCCTCGAGCGAGGCCTGCTGGGACTGGCTGACGAGCTGGATCTCCAACCCCGTGAGCTGGCCGGCCAGCCGGACGTTCTGTGCGTTCTTCCCGATCGCCAGCGAGAGCTGGTCGTCGGGCACGACCGCGCGGACGATCCGGGGGTCGCCCATGAAGCTGACCGCCAACACGCGCGCCGGGCTGAGCGCGCGGCTCACGAAGATGAGCGGATCGGAGCTGAGCGCCACGATATCGATGCGCTCGCCCCCCAGCGCCTTCACAATGTTCTGGACCCGCGAACCCTTCACGCCCACGCAGGCCCCGACCGGGTCGACCCGGTCGTCGTGCGACACCACGGCGATTTTGGTGCGGGCCCCGGGCTCGCGGGCGATGCCCTTGATCTCCACGATCCGCTCGTAGACCTCGGGCACCTCCTGCTCGAACAGCTTCAGGACGAACTCGGGCCGCGTGCGCGACAGCACGATCTGGGGCTCGGAGCCCCGGGTGGTCGGCTGGACCTCCACGAGCAGGGCACGCAGCATGTCGCCGATCTTGGGACGATCGCGCCGGATGTTTTCCGGCGGGGGAATGATCGCCTCCACCTTGCCCAGGCGCATGATGATCGCGCCGCGGTCCACCTGCTGCACCGTGCCGGTGATGATATGGCCGACGCGGTCGACGTACTCGTCGTAGACGTTCTTGCGCTCGGCCTCGCGCACGTGCTGCACGAGCGACTGCTTGACGGCGGAGATCGCGTTGCGGCCGAACTCCTCGACGGGCACGTCGACCGGCACCACGTCGCCCTCGCGAACGTCGTCTTCGATCTCCAGCGCCTGGTCCAGGTCGATCTCACAAGTCTCGTCGTAGGCCACCCTGGACACGCGCTTGTGCACGATGACCCGGATGTCGCCCGACTTCTGGTCGATCTTCACCTCGACGAAGGGCGCCCGGCGGTACTTCTTCTGCGCAGCGGTCAGGATACCTTCCTCGAGGGTCTCGAGCAGGTACTCGGGGTCGACCCCCTTTTCCTTCGCGATGATGGTCAAGGCATCCAGAATCTCTGAGGGCATGGTTCCTCTTTCCCCGCGGAAGCGCGCAATACCTGAAGCGCTAGGACTTGCGCCGACCCTGCCAAGGATCGATCTGCAGCCTGGCGCTGCGAAGCGCGTCCACTGTCACCTCCAGCAGCCGCCCGTCGGCCAGCCGGAGCTTGACGACCTCCCCTTCCACGGACTCGATTCGACCCTCGAAGCTGACCTGTCCGTCCCAGGGCTCCTTCATCTCGAATCGCAGCTCTTCCCCCTGGAAGCGCTCGAAGTGCTCCAGGGTCCAGACCGGGCGGTTCATGCCCGGCGACGAAACCTCCAGCAAGTAGTTATCGACGTCCGGCTGAGCCGCATCCAGCTTTCGCGAGATCTCCCGGCTGACCTGCGCGCAATCCCCGACGCTCACGCCCGAGACGTGGTCGATGTACAGCCGGATCGTACGCCTCCGACCGGGAACGATCTGCAGCTCGACCAGTTCCATCCCCCGCTCTTCGAGCAGGGGCTCGATCAGGGAGGTCAGCGACTCCGTCGAGAACACGCCGACCTCCTTTCTCGCACCGGCGCCCCTCTTCGTTCTCGGCGCCGTCTTCCGTGCCGCCGAATATGCCGGGCACACAAAAGCACCCCGCCGCAGGGCGACCGGGCAGACCGTCCAAAAAAGAAGTGGACTAGGAGCCCACTCGGCAGATCGAGGGTACCTAAGGCGGCCGGGCTTTGCAAGGCCGAAAAAGGACGGGACTTCTCCCCCTCGGCGCGGCAAGCTCTAGCGGAAGTAGCCCCCCCGGATCAAGCGGTCCACGAGCCGGCCCACACGCTCTAGATTCTGGGGGCTGCAGTTGGCCGGCACGTCGCGCAGGGTGTGCCAAACCGGGTCCCGGAAGTCGACCAGCAGCAGCGTGGGGATCCCCGCCTGGATCAACGGAATGTGATCATCGAGGACGATGGGGCCCACCCCCGGCACATAGCCGGGCACCCCGCTCTCGACCGCCAGCCGGTCGAGCAGGGCCGCAGCCTCGGGGAACAGCCCCCGACTCTGCTGCTCGATGTGGAGCACCATCGTCCGGCTGGCCACCATGTCGAGCACCAGACCCATCTCTGGAAACGGCGTCGGCAGATGCTCGGCGAAATAGCGCGATCCGGCCAGATACTCCTCCGGGTAACCGGCCCGACCCAGATCCTCGCCGTCGAAGAAGGCGAGCAGGACCGGCACCGGGGGCGGATGGGTCTGGAAGCTCTGGGCCAACGCCAGCAGGACCGCGGTCCCCGAGCCGCCGTCGTTGGCGCCCAGGATGGGTCGGTCGCGGGCCTCGGGGTCTGGGTCGCGGTCGGCCCACGGCCGGGTGTCCCAGTGCGCGCCAAGCAAAAGCCCCCCCGACCGCTGGGGTCCGAAGCGGGCCAGGACGTTGGTCAGCTCCACCGCCTCGGGCAGCCCGGGTGCCTTGTGCAGGAAGCTCTGGCGCGTGACGCGGCCCCCGGCCTCCTCGACCACGCGGACGATGTACTCGGCGCAGGCGCGGTGGCCCTCGGAGCCCGGGTTGCGCGGCCCCAGGGCGCACTGCGCCTCCAGGTGCTCGAAGATGGCCGCGCCGGACAGCGGCGAATCCTCCTGGGCGTCCGGCGACCCGGCGCAAACCACTCCCGTCAAGAGCAGGGCCAGTATTCCGATCCAGCGTCTCATGCGTGTCCTCACGACCCTAGAAGGAGAAGCCCGCCGTCAGCTTGACGCCGATGTAGCGTGACGTGCGGGTCTTGTTCTTGTTGTCGGCGTTCTCGCCGAAGTTGATCTCGGCGTTGCCGGTGACCGTCTTGCTGAACCCGTAGCGCCCGGTCAGGGCGAAGTCGAACTTGCGCGTGTCGGCCGTGACCTGGGGCTTGCCCGAAACGCTGGGGCTGGTCCGTTTGGCCTGATCGAGACTGATCCTCAAGCCCAGGTCGAGCCGGGTCGTGATCCGCTCGGTGCGGCCGGTCACCGGCACGGTGATCGTCCTCGTCAGGTTGAGCGTCTTCTTGGCGCTGAGGCTGATGCGCGTCGAGGTGTTCTCCGAGATACCGCCCGATCCCGTGAAGTCCTCCTTGGTCGTGGTGTTGCGGTCGATGCGCAACGTGGTGCCGATCCCGTTGCGGAAGTCCATCGACAGGTCGAGGAAGGGCGACCACTGGACCGTCACCTCCGTGTTCTGCTTCTCGCCCGACCTCAGGCTGGTGGTCTGCTTGCGCCGGTAATTGGTGCTCGCCTTGGCGTTGCGCAGCCAGTTGCGGAAGTTGATGTAGCGGGTCACGTCGCCCCAGCGGCAGTCGATCTCCGGCCAGCGGATCTCCTCGCGCCCGGTGGTGGGCGCCGTGCTCTGACGCGTCTCGGTCTCGGAGCGCTGGTACTTGGTGGAGATGGTGATGCGCCGCAGGAGACGAAAGTCGACGTCGAATCCGTAGTCGGTCGCGTCGGTGAAGCTCGAGCGGCTCGACTCGAGCATGCGCACGTCGGGGTCGCGCGTCAGGCCGAGCTGATAGGCCAGGCGAGGCTCGCCGCGGGTCTGGATGTGCTTGCTGCTGGAGCGGGTCATGTAGTTGCCCATCGTGCGCGTCAACGTCAGGAAGCTCCCGAAGGGCGAATTCCCGCGGCCGCCCGAGCCCCGGCCCAGGCGCCCCGTTTGGCGCGTGCGGTTCGCGGGCTCGGGGCGGCCTCCCAGCCGCCCACCCAGCTCGTCGTCTTCATCCTCGCCGTCGGAGGCGTCCTCCTCGCCTTCGTCGGCGTCCTCCTCCTCGTCCCCGCCGGCGCCGTCGCCGTCACCCTGGGTCAGCGACCCGATCCACCCCAGCAGCTTGTCGACGGGCAGATCGCCGGATAGGGTGGTCGTCTGATCGTTGGACAGGTCGCTCGCGCGGATGAGCGAGTTCCCGCTGCCGCGGCTCTGCTTGTTCATATCCCCGCGGAAGTTTCCTTTCCAGGAAAGCCGCGGCTCGATCCAGCCGCGAATCAGCCGCAGGTTGTGGGTCGCGGTGAGGTTCTCGGTACGCTGCGTCTCCTTGCCGATGTTGAGGTTCCCGAGCCAAGACGCGCGTTCCTCGCGCATCAGGTCACGGCTCTGGTTGAACTTGTAGTTGATGGCGTTGATCGGCCGCAGGCCCGTGCCCCACCCCAGACCGCCGCTGCGCGTGACCTTGGTGCGCGCCTCGTCCAGCTCGAAGGGCAGATTCAGATCGCCCGCCCGGCGCTTGTAGTGCGTCTCATCCTGCTCCCGCCGGTTGAGCGAGATCGAGAAGTCGGTCGGCAGCAGGCGCACGCGATGCCCTTGATAGACGCTGACCTCCCCGAGTGAGCCCAAGGGCGTCGCGTAGTTGGCCGAGAAGGTGACCGTCTCGACCGTGTCCTGCGCGAACGGGTTCTTGTTGAACGTCTGTGAGTAGCTGCCCTTGAGGGTAATCGCATCCAGCGTGTATCGCAGCAGCCCCGACCGCGATCGGTCGCGCGACAGCCCCAGGGAGTAATCGCGCTTGATGTTCTCGGTGACATCCCGGTCGGTCGGGTCCTCGCCCACCAGGATGTCGTTGTTGGTGCGGTACTTCGGCACGATCTTCGACTTCGAGTAGCGGAAGCTGAAGGGCATCCGCAGCTCCAGGGAGCGCGGCATCAGCCGATCGAGCGGCATGCTGGTCGAAGCGTTGAACGCGGTTTCGACCTGCAGGCGCGGCTTGAAGGCGCTGCCGCTGATGCTGACGAAGTCGGCCCCCACGCGCTTGTAGCTCAGATCCACCTTGGCGATGTCGGAGA
>CAZPGB010000056.1:0-40623 GCA_964585945.1 uncultured bacterium
ATGACCTCAAGCGACTTCACCCTGCGTTTCATGAATAGTGCAGGCTAGGGTGACGCGGCTCTCCGCCGGACCGGTCCCCCGGCCGCTTCTCGTCCGCGAGAGCTTGCTCATCGAGCCAGCGGGCGATCAGAGCCGCAATCTCTTCCCAGCCGGGCTCGCCGATGACCCAATGAGCGTGACCGGACAGCTCTCGGTAGGTCGAGACGTGGTTGTACTTCTGCGTCACTCGTCGAACCACGGCCGGGGGCGTTACATGGTCGTGCTCGCTACCGACAACGAAAACCGGGCACGTCACCTTCTGTTCGTCAATCCGGGTGGCATGTCGGGAGTCCAAGAACCAGAAGCCGATCTCGAAAACAGCGCGGCCGGATTCGTGCACGAGCCTGTCGTAGGTCACGCGCTGCTCACGCCGAGGCAGGAGATTGAGTATTCCGTAGACAGCCTTCCCGAAGGTCAGCCGTACCGGCTTGCGCCAGAATCCCCACGTCGACACGACCGGGAGGAAGCTGCGCACTACCGAAGCACGCAAGGATAGGATTCCGGCCGGCGCGGCCGGGGTGAGCAGGACCAGCGCCGCGGCCAGATTGCGGCTCGCCAGCATCTGGGCGAGGAGCGCGCCCATCGAATGGCCCATCAGGACCGGGGCCTGGTCGAGCTGCTCGATCTGCCTGCTCAGCACATCGGCGTACTCCAAGAGGCCTGTCGTTCCCAGGCGAGGATCGGGTTGCGCCTGCGGATCGGTGTCATGGTAGGGGAGAGTGGGAACGATGCATCGATAGCCACGCTGCTCGAAGTAACCGCGATACTTCTCCCAGCACCAGGAGCCGCCCCACATGCCATGGATCATCACGACGGTCGGAGGCATGCCGCACAACCTCAGTTGCGTCACGATCGCACTGGGCGACGCCGCCCAGGCATCGTCCAGCAGGTTCTGTCGTGATCTCTCGGGTCACCCCGCCAGAATCACCTCGAGGTCCTCGGCCGGCGTCGTGATCGGCTTCAGCCCGAAATGCTCGACCAGCGCCGACCAGACGGCCGGCGTCACGAACGCGGGCAGCGTGGGTCCCAGGCGGATATCGCGCACGCCCAGATGCAAGAGGGTCAGAAGAATTGCGACGGCCTTCTGTTCGAACCAGCTCAGCACGAACGACAGCGGCAGTTCATTGATATCGCAGTCGAAGGCCCGCGCCAGCTCCTTGGCGACCGCGATCGCCGAGTAGCTGTCGTTGCACTGCCCCATGTCCAGAAGCCGCGGAACACCGCCGATTTCGCCAAAGGACAGCTTGTTGAACCGGTATTTGCCGCACGCCAACGTCAAGATCACGCAATCGTCGGGCACCTGCTCGGCGAATTCGGTGTAGTAGTTTCGCCCCGGCTTGGCGCCGTCACAGCCGCCGATGAGAAAGAACCGGCGGATGGCCTTTTCCTTGACCGCCTGAATGACATCATCGGCCACCCCCATGACGGCCTGATGTCCGAAGCCGATCATGATCGTATGCTCCGGGGCATCTTCGGTGAACCCCTCGGCCGCCAGGGCGGCTTCGATGACCGGCGTGAAGTCGCGATCCGGGATGTGTCTGACTCCCGGCCAGGCGACCAGGCCGCTCGTGAAGATGCGCTCTTGATAACTCTCCTTGGGTCGCTGGATGCAGTTGGTCGTCATGAGCACGGCCCCAGGGAAGGCATCGAACTCTTTGCGTTGATCTTGCCAGGCGCCGCCGTAATTGCCGACCAGATGCGGGTACTTCTTGAGCCCGGGGTAGGCCAGGCACGGCAGCATCTCGCCGTGCGTGTAGACGTTGACGCCCTTGCCCTCAGTCTGCTTGAGCAACTCCTCGAGGTCCTTCAGGTCATGCCCGGAGACCACAATACACTTGCCCTTGACGGGTGTGACCCGCACGCGGGTGGGCTCGGGGTGACCGTAGACGCCGGTGTTGGCACGATCGAGAAGCTCCATGACGCGCAGATTGAGCTCGCCGGCCTCGAGCGCCATGGCGGTCAAGCGCTCTACGTCCGCCGGCCGGTCGGCCAGCTCGGAGAGCAAGCGGTGAAAGTCGGCGTAGATGGACTCGTCCTCGTAACCCAGAATCTGAGCGTGATCCAGATAGGCGGCCGAGCCTTTGAGGCCGTAGAGGGTCAATTCCTGCAGGCCGGTGACATCGGTCCCTTGCTCCTTGAGCCGCGCGGTGAGCTGCAGGTCGCGGCCCTTCGCGAGCAACTCCTCGGTCGAAGCGGTCGGGTCGATCGCTACCGGGCCCTCCGGTGTCTCCACCGCGGCCCCGGCCTTTTCGGCCGCTTGCAAGTACATCTGGCGGGCACGCTCGCGCGTCCGGGCTGTTGCGCGGATGTCTTCGGCCACACGGTCGGGATCGAAGTCCACATTGGTGACCGTGGTGAAGAGGGCTTCGATCACCTGGACATCGATGTCGCGTTCGCGCGCCCCGAGCCCGGCGGCACGGTGGGCATACTGCGATGTCCCCTTGGCCTGCGCGACCAGCAGGTCCTGCAAGGCGGCCGTATCGGGGTCTTTGCCGCACACCCCCATCTTGGTGCAGCCGGTTCCCCGGGACGTTTGCTCACACTGATAGCAGAACATCTCCATGAGTGTCTCTTCCTTTGCGGATGTAACCCGTTTCGTTGCCGGTGGTACGCGCAAGCTCGGCCTGCCTGCCTTGGCGGACGCAACTTGCGTGAAGGAGCATTGCGGCCGGGCTCGGTGCCGACGCGCTGATATCATGCAGCGCGCAGCCCACGCCCGCCAGAGTGATTTCCCCCAGGGGTCGATCATGGAATCCCCGGCCCCCGGACTACGGCAACGGCGGTCGTCTCGCGATCTATGGCTTGATACCTCTGCCCGTGACGAATAGTCTAGCAAAATCATAGACAACCGCCGAGACACGGTGTGCCGAAGCCATCTTGGCTGTATTCGGCGGATGCGGATAGATGTGGCGCAAGCAACGAGATTCTCCAGAGAGGGAGGCGTCATCATGAAGCCGATTATTCAGTGCTCTCACTGTGGTTTCTCCATCACCCCGGAAGAGATCACCGCAGGCATCGATCTGGCGTGCACGGTATGCGAACCGGAGCGTCCGGCCAGCCAAGCGCAACAGGATGCTGACTGGCAACGGTGGTCGCAGCAGCGGGCTCGCGAGGCGGAGCGGGAGGAATCCTAGCGCCACTGGCCACTCTCTGAGGGCGCGAAAGCAGGTTGGAGATTTGGTTTGGGGTCCCGAACGCCTCCGATCCCGGTGGTGTAGACAGATCGTCGGCGGGTGCAGACAAACCGGATTCGCCCTTGTGCAGCGCAAGATGCTGCTACGGCCGGGATTCGGGTGCCCGGTCCGGATCCCATGATCCCAGGTGACGTGCTGCGACCACGAGGCGCTCGGCTCCAGTTCAGGCGTTCCCCCGAACGAGGTCCGCCTGCCGGGGGGCGATCAGGCGGATCAGTGCCTCGGCCTCCACGACGAACGACTCCTCGGTGCTGCCCGCGGTGAACGCCACCTCCCGGTTCTCCGCCACGCGCGGATCCATGACCACGGGGAGATCGAAGAGCTGCCCCAGGGGCGGCACTTCGCCCGGCCGGCACCCGGTCACATCCTGCAGCTCCCGGGGCCGCGCGAAGCGGATGTCGTGTGTTCCAAGGGCGCGCCGCAGCTTGGGCGAAGAGAGCTTTCGGTCTCCGGGAATCACGAGAAGACGATACTCGCCGGCCGCCCGCACCAGCAGGGTCTTGGCGCCCGCCTCGGGCGGCATGCCGCGTTGCTCGGCGATCCGCAGGCTGCCGACCACCGGCGCATGCCGAATGATGCGGTAGGCGATGTCCGCCGCTTCCAACCGGGCGATCACACGATCACGAATGCGGGCGGTCACGGCGGGCCTCCGCTCGATGACAGGTTCTCAAGCATACCCTGCGAAAGTAGATCTGCGTACGCTGCGCGACAAGTCCGACCTTCCCGTCGCACCCACCGAGTTTCCCAATCCGCCTCGCTCACCGTCCGGGCGCGGAGGCGGCCGCCGGTTGGCAGCTCGGTCACGGCCAGCGAAGCAGACTACGACGAGGCTTCCCACTCCTTCTCGGCAATCAGCAAGCGCACATAGCCGGCGTAGTAACGGTGGGTCAAGAAGTCCCTGAATCCGTGTTCCTTCAGGATGGTCTTCCAATCGCGCCGCACGTAGTCGGTTGCCAGTCGACACTCCAAATGTTTGAAGGCAAGTCGCAAGGGCCAGAACAGGCGGTCCGGCTCGAACTCGTCGTAGTCGAGAATCAGGAAGTGACCGCGGTGGCGAAGCGCACGGTAGGCATTGTGCACGATGCGGAGTCGGTCCTCCTGCACGAAGCCATGCAGCGCGAAGGAGATGAAGACCTTGTCGAACTCCTCATGGAACGGCAAAGGTTCTTCGATGCGGCGGTTTTCGACCGTGACGTTGGGCAGGTGTTGACAGCGACGCTGCGCCTGAGCCAGCATTTCGGGCCCGATGTCCAGGCCGACGATCCGGCCTTCCCCGGAGAGGTAGGACAGCATCACGCAGTCATTGCGTCCGGTACCCGAAGCCAGATCGAGAATGGCGTCGCGCGGGTGGATCGCCATGTCACGCGCGACCCGGCGCAGAAAGCGGCGATACGTGCCGGCGGTGATCAGATCCATCAACGCATCGTAATGACGCGCCTGGAAGCCGCTTGTTTCAACCTTGGAATCCGTGCGGCTGAGTGCTTGATCCATGACACACCTCGTTCGGCTAAGACGTTCAGAGGTTCCGAGGTGGTCGTCGGGCGACCTCACGTCTCCATCGGCAAACGATGCGTCACGGTGAGACCATGCATGAAGACGTCGACGGCCGAATCGAAGATCCGGTCGTGGTCACACGGCGCTAGCTGATCGAGTCGGAGGTGCACGTGCAGCGCGGCCTGCAGCATCAGGGCTGAGAGGATCATTCTCCCAGCGACCGCAGGGTCGACATCCTGGCGAAACTCGCCCGTAGCGATCCCCTCTTCGATCAGCCTGCTCACCAAATCCCAGCCCCGAATCGGACCATCCTCGGCCCACATGCGAAAGACGGCGGGAAACTCCACGCTCACTTCGCCCACCAGCAGCCGGAACGCGCGGCCCCAATCCGGCTCCAGCCACCGCTGCCAGACCTTCCTGAGCACGAAGCGGACCTTCGCGGATACCGGCCCCTTCAGGGTGCCCATGGCGACGGCGATCTCACCAAATACCTCCTGGTGGCGATGCTTCAAGGCCCGGCGCAGGAGGTCCTCCTTGCCGTCGAAGTAGTAGTAGATCGCCCCCTTGGTCAGCCCGGCGGCGCGCGCGATCTCCTCGAGACCCACCGCCCGGTAGCCGCGCTCAGCGAACACCCGAAACGCCGTGTCCAGCAGCGCATCGGGCACCGCTCTCGACACCATGTCCCGTTGCCTGGGCGGAGTTTCCGTGAGATCCATAGATCTACCTACCATTTGGTATGTTATGCGTCACCGTCCTCGGTACCCCATAACGTACCACAAATATAAGCAACTTGACACGGGCAAACGCGATTGACATGTTCACTCTGTGCTCTGTATGGTCATGTTACATACCCATTGGTATCTACCGTGGCCAGGGGTCGCACGTCCCCTGCGCTGGGGCTTGCCCGATGGGGTGAACGGACGTCGGGGTTCGACATGATCGCATACGGACCAGTGCCCTCTCGGAGGCTCGGGCGCAGCCTGGGGATCAACAATATCCCGCCCAAGGTGTGCCCCTATTCATGTGTGTACTGCCAGGTGGGATGGACCACCGAGCAACGCGTGCATCGGCGGGAGTTTCACCCGGTGGAAGCCGTACTCGCCGCGGTTGGGGAGAAGGTGGAGGCCAGCCGGAGAGCTGGGGAGAGCATCGACTATCTGACGTTCGTGCCCGACGGCGAGCCAACGCTGGATGTGAATCTGGGGAGGATGATCCAGGCCCTTCGCCCGTTGGGAATCCCAATCGCCGTCATCAGCAACGCGGCGCTGATGGATCGTGAGGATGTGCGCGCCGAGCTCACCGGGGCTGACTGGGTGTCGCTCAAGGTCGACGCGGTGCGTGCGAAGACCTGGCAGCTCGTCAACCGTCCCCATCGCAGCCTACGGCTCGCGTCTCTCCTGGATGGGATGCGTACGTTCTCCGGCGGGTTTTCCGGGGAATTGACGACCGAGACAATGCTGCTGTCCGATCTCAACGACGGTGAAGCGGACCTCCTGGCCACCGCCGATTTCGTCGGCCAGTTGCATCCTGCCGCGGCCTATCTGGCGGTGCCCACACGCCCGCCCGCGGACGAGAGTGCGCGACCCGCCGGCGAGGAAGCTCTGGCCCGGGCCCATGCGATGTTCCAGACCGCCTGCGGACGCGTAGAGCTGCTGGTGGGCTACGAGGGCGACGCGTTCGCCTCGACCGGTGATCTGCAGGAGGATCTGCTCAGCATTACAGCCGTGCACCCCATGCGCGAGGCGGCGGTGCGGAAGATGGTCGACCGGGCAGGGGGCCATTGGGATCTGGTCATGGAGCTTGTCCGGGAGCAGCGGTTGGTCGAGGTCCAGTACGGCGCCCATCGCTACTATCTGCGCCCGGTGAGGGCGCCGGCTTCGTCGTAGCCCGCGAGCACGCCCAGACCCGCGAGCCGGTGACTGCGGACCACCGGCGCATGCCGCATGATGCGGTAGGCGATGCCCGCCGCTTCCAACCGGTGTTGTTCCTACAAGTGTGCTGCGCGTGCATCGCGGAGACTTCGACCGAAATGTGCGAACCAGGAACCACCAACCGGGTACGCCTCCACATTCGGCCTGGGTGCCGTTCCATCGCGGAGCTACGGACCGTTGCCTGAACTGACAAGGAAGGCCCGTGCATCCAGGGCGCATCGGCATCGTTCAAGGAGGCCTACCATGATTCGCATGTTTGCGCGCCATCCGGTTGAGGACTTTGGGGAATGGAAGAAGGCTTATGACAGCTTCGATGAGGAACGGAAGAGCTTCGGAGTCCTGGGCGACGCTGTCTTCCAGTCCGCGGAGGATCCCAACGACGTGACGCTGTGGCACGACTTCGAGACGATGAAAGCGGCTCGTGAGTTCGCCGGATCGGATCGACTGCGTGAGGTCATGTCCCAGGCCGGCGTTGCCGGCAAGCCCGAGATCTGGTTCACCTCATCGTCCTGAACACCGTGATTGTTTCGTGTCGTGGGTGACTTGGATGACGAGGTGTTTCCAGGATGCGGTTCGCGACCCAGCAAGAGGCGCGCCGGCGCTTCACATCTCCGCAACGCTTCTTCGCGGCGCACCGGGGGCAATTGCTTCCGGTGCGCTTGACATTCTTCCTGCCAGAGCTTCCACCTGCCAGAGCTTCCACACGACCGAGACATCTTCGATCGGATGCCGGAAAACCGTGGTCCCGAACGCCGCTGGATCCCTAAACTGATCGGCGGAGGACGCATTCATGACAGACTCCGCGGTTGGATCCCACAGGAGCAGGGATACCGTACGGCGCCTCACAGCAATTGCGGTCGCCATTCTCCTCGCGGCCGTCTGTTCTTCGGGCGCCGTGGGCGCCCAGTGCCTTGACTACGGCGGCTACATCCACCCGGCTGGATCGGTGGATACGCCCGGGTACGCATCCGGGGTGGCGCTGGCGGACGGTCTCTCTTACGCCTATGTGGCGGACGGCGAAGCGGGACTGCAGGTGATCTCCCATCTGGTCCCCGGGGTTCCGTGGCTGGTGGGCGCGGTGGACACGCCTGGGTTTGCCTATGGCGCCGATGCCCGCGAAGGCCTGGTCTATGTCGCGGACTCCGACGGCGGGCTGCAGGTCATCAGCGTCGCCGATCCCGCGAATCCGCAAATCGTGGGAGCCTTGCCCACACCGGGGACGGCTTTCAATGTGGCCGTGTCGAATGGAGAAGCCTATGTCGCCGACGGCGCCGGCGGGCTTCAGGTGATCGACGTGACGAACCCCGCTGCCCCCACGCTCACGGGGAGCGTGGATGTGCCCGGCGATGCCCTTGACGTGGCCGTTTCGGGGAGCCTCGTCTACGTGGCCGGCTACGACGGCCTCACCATCATCGACATCACCGATCCTGCGCAACCCGCGATCCTGGGCAACGCGGGCACGCCCGACTTCGCCTTCGGAGTGGCTGTTTCAGGAACGCACGCCTACGTCGCCGCCTTCGAGGCGGGGCTCCAGATCATCGACGTCGCGAACCCCGCGTTTCCCCAGATCGTGGGAGCCGTTTCCATTCAGAACTACGCGCTCGAAGTCGCCGTGGCGCAAGACCTCGCCTTCGTCGTGCACTACTACGGTCTCGAGGTGATCGATGTCGCGTCGGCGTCGGATCCCCAAGTCGTCGGAGGCGTGGGTGCGCCCGGCAGCGCTACCTGCGTGGCGGTTCGGGAGGATCACGCCTTCATGACCGATCCGAACGAGGGCCTTCAGATCATCGACATCACGAATCCGCAGAGCCCGGCGGTCGTGGGAGAAGCGGATACCGGTGACCACTCCCGCGATGTGGCTCTAGCGGGCGCTCACGCTTTCGTCACCGATGACGACCTGAGTCTCGTCGTCGTCGACATTGCCGATCCCGCAGATCCCCGCGTTATCGGGAACGTGGAAACCGAGGGGGTCGATACCGGCGTCGCCGTGCTGCAAGCTCGCGCCTGCGTGTCCGCGGGGTGGAACGGCCTGCATGTCCTCGACGTCACGAATCCATCGAGCCCGGAGGTCCTTGGCTCGGTGCCCACGCCCGTCTATGCCTGGGACGTGACTATCCTGGACGACTACGCCTGCGTGGCCGACGAGGACGCGCTCCTCATCATCGACATCACGGCGCCGGCGAGCCCGTGGATCGTCGGGGAGGTGGAGATCGAAGCGGGCGCTTTCGGCCTGGCCGTGGTCGGCGACAGCGTCGTGGTCGTGGGGGATGTCGGGCTCACCGTAGTCGACATCGCCGATCCTCAGAACCCGCTGATCCTGGGCAGCACCGGCCTTCCCGGTCCCGCCTACGACGTGGACGTCTCCGGAAGCCATGCCTACACGGCCGGCCGGGATGGGCTCCTCATCGTGGACATCGCCGATCCCGCCAACCCCTGGGTCGTCGGACATGCAGAAGAGCTGCAGGATACCGAGAGCATCGCCGTGGCGGGACTCTACGCCTACGTCGCCGACGATCACGGCGGCCTGCAGGTTGTCGACATCCGGAATCCGGCCGCTCCCTGGCGCGTGGGATGCGCGGACACACCGGATGCGGCGCTCGGCGTCGCCGTCGCGGGCGAGGAAATCGTCCTGGTCGACTACACCGCCGGCCTGAGGATCCTGCCGATTCAATGCGATCAGGGAGGTGGGGTCGCGCAGGCTCCGCCGCACGCTCCGCGGATGATCCTGTCCGTCTCCCCGAATCCGACCTCGGCGGGGGCTTTCATCGGGGTCGGGATCGGCAACCAGGACCGCGTTCGAATCGGCGTGTTCGACGCGTCGGGTCGCCGGATTCGCGACCTGACCCCAGAGCTCCGACAGGCTGGCGTTCGTGGCGTCCATTGGGACGGCCGCGACGATCGGGGCCACGTCGTGCCGACGGGATGGTTCATCATCAGCGCGCAGGACGGACGGAATCTGGCAACCACGCGGCTGGTCGTCATCCGATAGTACGGTCCCCCGGTCGTCCTCGGTCCGCCTGATGACGTGGGCAGCGAGCGCGCGAGGACTACCGCACGACCAGGACCCTGCGGTTCCACGCGGATTCGCCCTGCCGGATGTGCAGGAGGTACATCCCGGTCGGCACCCGCTCTCCGTCCGATGTGCGTCCGTCCCAGGTGATGGCCGTCGCGCGCCGCTCGGAGCCGTTCTCGAAAACACGTATCCGACGGCCGGAGACGTCGTAGATGTCGATGGTGATCGGCGTCCCATTTTCATCCCCACTCCACAGAATCTCAGCGCCCATCCGCAACGGATTGGAAACCAGCCGCGTAGCCGAGCTTCCCGTCTGCGCATCCATCGCCAGCGATACGCGCGTTGGAGGAGCCCCGTCGGGTGTCGTCAGGAGCGACACCGGCGCGGGCTTGCCATTGACGGAGAGAGCCGCCGGATAGATCGAACCTACGACGCTGGACGATGCCTGTCCGTCTTCGGTCCAGATGGACGCGCCCGCCTCGGAGAAGGTCAGTGTCGATGCGGGCCCCCCGTCGAGGGCCGCCACGCGGCGTCCGCCGTAGATCAGGCTCCCGCCGCCGCTCAGCAACCCGCCGCGAATCCTGTCAGGCGCCGTCGCCGTTTCGTCGAACCGAAGCGCCACCACGGTCGCATCGTGGGCTTCGATCGGATCATAGCCCTGAGGGTAAACCCACCAGGTTCCCGTGCGATCATAGGGACGAAATGCAAGGACGTCGGTGAGACGACCGCTGTCGATCTGGTAGGCCAGGCCTTCCGGATCGGTGGTCGGAATGGTCAAGGTCGCCTCGAGCAGCTCCGAGCTCGTGTCGTCCACATACCGCGGCTCCACCATGCTCACGATCTGGTGCCGGGTTCCGCTGGCCGGCACTTCCGCCAGCACCTCCCAGTGGATCGGCCAGTTGATCGTGTCGTTCGGCGCCAGCGTGTCGGCCGACACGCTCATTGTCTCCGGCGAGAGAAACGCCAGCACGGCTCGAGCATCCCCCTTGTCCCACCGTGCGACGTTGCCGTTGATCAGAGGCATGTTGGCGCCGGTTCCCTCGAACTCGTTGGCCGTCTGCATGATGGCCCGCACCTTGCCCGCGGCCGCCAGCTCGAAGTCGTCGTGCAGCAGGAAGTAGGGGGCCGGGTCGCCGGGTCGCGGCAGCACGACGATGCGGCGCACGCTGCGGACCACATCCGTCGACCAGCACTCGGTGTTGATCCCGCCGGCCAGCGACGGACCGATCCCCGCGCCGATTACCGAACCGATCGCGCTGCCCATGGCCCAGAACTCCGTGAAGTCCTGCCAGGGGCCGCCGTCGATCCGAACCTGGTGCAGGCTGTGCGCACAGGAGAAGAAGGAGGGGTAGTTTCTCCACCCGGCGTACCCTGCGTCGTAGAACAAAGGCTGTCGGGCGAAGAAGACGGTGAAGTGGTTGACGTCCTGCTGGGTGTGGCCCGACCAGCGTTCGAATCCCACCGGATACGTTGGATGCTGACGGCACTCGAACGTGATCAGGCACGAGTCTGGGTTCCAGTCGAGAGTACCGTCCGGGTTCAGAAGCTGCACCCCGGTCCGGAAGTAGGTGATACCGCGGCCCGGAAAGTAGGCGCTGTGCTCCAGGTCGCTCGGATCGAGGGTCGGATACGAAGGCGACTCGGGCCAGCCGAGCAGGATGCCCACGCTGTTGAGACGGCTGGGCAAGCACTTGGGGTCCGGTTCCATCGGCTCGCGGACGTCGAAGGGGTCGTCGGACGGACCGGGGTTCCGGTAGTCGAAATCCTCAATGACCGCGCTGGCGATCGCGGCGGGTGGATAGATCGTCTGGAAGAAGGGAACCGCCAGATTGGGATCCTCGCTGGTCGAAAACCCCATCAGCCAGGGCCAGGCGCGGAAGCTGGGGTGCAGGTCGTACGGCGGGCGGGCCGTGTCGTTCAGGGGGGGTGCCCCGCTCGGATTGAAGGGCAGTTGCTCGTAGAACAACCAGGTCGGCGCCTGATACGCATTGCGCGGGCCATCCACGCGCAGGTTCGCCGGCAAGGCGTCGTAGCCGGGCTCCACCGTGCCGAGGCGCTGCGTCGCCAGGCTGTACGGTAGCGCGAGATTCAATCCGTACATCGCGTAGAGCATGCCTTCGATGCCGGCGCCCTCGCCCTCGCCTGGAAAGCTCGCATCCAGGTAGTCGCGGACGCGCGCTGCCGCCTTGCGACGGTACCAGGCGATCGAATCGCGCGCCGTCGCATCGAAGACGGGGTCGTCCTGGTCCAGGGCCAGCGCCGCCAGGCCGGCCGCCCCGAAGATCACGCCCAAGTGGTTATTGTCGTACCGGCTCGCGTAGCGCCAGTCGCCGAACTGGAAGAGGTAGAGATTCTCCTCGTCCGTCAGCATGTGATAGATGGCCCGAGCGTGATAGGCACGTTCCGGCAGGCTGAGCGCATCGTGGCACCAGTCGTAGAAGAGCGCGTATCCGGCGAGCAGCTCGGCATAGGCGAGTTCATTCGGATCGCCCGCCGCCTGGCCCCAGTTGTAGTAGCGGTGATCGCGCCACCAGTGCAGGAAAGCGCTTGCCTTCTGGGCGTAGATCCGGCCGGTCGCGTACTCCGGATAGAGCGAGCCCTTGTTTTTCATCAGGAGATCGGTGAGGGCGAGCGTCGCCAGGCAGCGGTACTGCCCGTCCTGCCTTACAGGACTCTGTCCCCACTGCGCCTCGAGGTTGCTCTGGTGCCAGACCCAGGACCCCGCCCGCAGAGAGCGGAAAGCCAGAACCAGCACTTTCTTGCGCTCGCTCCACTGTTGCGGATCGCCGACTTCGTCGACCAGTGCGCTGAGCTCTTCCAGCCGCGTCGGGTGTTCAGCGGTCCCATAGACGATCAGGCGCGGATGGGGGGGAAGATCCAAGATGAGCGCACGCGGGGCCGAGAACGGCAAGCTCAGCAGCAACATGGCCGCGGCAAGCAGGCTGAGGTGGGTTTTCGAGCGCATGCGCATCTCCGCATTGGACGATGGTCAAACCACGTTGAAGGATAGTCGACGCGGCGAGTATCGAGAAGGTCTGCTTCTCAAGGCTCTTTGTTCCACAACCGAAGCCTGGCGGTGTTCCCAATGGGTCCGCCGGCCGCAACCGTGGCGGGCGCCCGCTACTCGCCCGATCGGAGTGTCCGGCGATCGGTGCGCCGCCGCCCGCGGCCGTCGATCGCGGGCGGCTCGATGCCGAGCGCGTGGATCTTGCGGTAGAGCGTGCTCGTGCCGATGCCCAGATCACGGGCCGCCAGGCTGCGGTTCCCGCTGCGCCGCTCGAGTGTCTCTGTGATGAAGAGCTTCTCGATGGCCGCCAGGCTCAAGGGCTGACCTTCGGGACTCGTGCGCCCCGTCTTCGGCCGTAGCTCGGGCGGCAGGTGGCTCAACTCGATCACGCCTCGCCGGCAGAGGACGAAAGCCTGCTCGATGATGTTTTCCAGCTCGCGCACGTTGCCCGGGTAGTCGTGCTCCATCAGCCGGGCCAGCACCTGCTCGGAGACACCGACGATCTGCTTGCCCTGGATGCGGTTGAACTTGGCGACGAGATGATCCACCAGCAGCGGGATATCTTCGCGACGCTTCTTCAGGCCGGGCAGGGTCAGATGCACCACGCGAATGCGGTAGTAGAGATCATCGCGAAAGGCCCCCGAGCGAACCAGCCGGCGCAGATCCCGGTTCGTGGCCGCGATGACGCGGACATCCAGAGCGAGCGGCTCCACGCCTCCCAAGGGCTCGACGACGCGCTCCTGCAGCACGCGCAGCAAACGGACCTGCATGGCCGGGGAAACGTCGCCGATCTCGTCGAGGAAGATGGTTCCGCCTTGCGCGCGCTGGAAACGGCCGGGCTTGTCGCGCCGGGCGTCGGTGAAGGCGCCGGCTTTGTGTCCGAAGAGCTCGCTCTCCAGCAAGGTGTCGGGCAACGCGGCACAGTTGACCGCAACGAATGGCTTCTTCACGCGCGGCGACAAGTTGTGGATGGCGCGCGCCACGAGTTCCTTGCCGGTGCCGCTGGGACCTTCGAGCAAGACCGTACTGGCGCTGGCGGCGATCTGGGGGAGGATCTCGAAGAGACGCAGCATGGCGGGGCTGCGGCCGACGATGTCCTCGAAGCTGTAGCGGGCCTGAAGCTCCTTCTGAAGCTGCTCGATCTGGGTCAGGTCCTGAAACGTCTCGACACCGCCGACGATCTCGCCGTCGCTGTCCTTCAGCAGCGCCGTCGCGATGCGGATCGGGATGCGCTCGCCGTCGCGACTTACGATGTGGGCCGCGGCGTTGACGATGGGTCGGCCGCTTTCCAATGTACGCCGCAGCGCGCAGTTCTTCTCGCAGATGTCGGCGCGGAATACATCACAGCACCGACGGCCGACAGCCTGTTCTCGCGAGACGCCGGTGATGCGCTCGGCGGCGCGATTGAAGCTCGTGATGTGCCAGTCGCGGTTCACGGTGAAGACGCCCTCGTTGATCGAGTCGAGAATCGTGGTCTCCCGCGCGCGCGTATCGCTTGCCTTCATTCCCTTGGCCCCCTAGCAGAGCGTCCCGACGCTGCCCACACCCAGGTGCCGTGGACACCTCAATCATAATCGATCATTTTGGCATTCTTTGTCAGCCAGAACATACCATTTTGAAAAAGTGGCGACACCGGGCCACTGCGGGCGACGCTCTAACTTCCTGTTGAGATTATTGATAGATGGGTTCCTCCGGAAAGGCCGGGATGGCGCGAATCTTGAAGTCCGAGGGTCCAGGATGAAGGTCGCGATACCCAGTTGGCAAGGGCGGGTCAGCCCCGTCTTCGATGTGGCGGGCACCATCCTGGTGGTCGAGCTTGCCGACGGCCTTGAGCGGGCGCGTGAGCGTGCGGCTCTCGACACCGAGGAGCCGCACGCGCGGGCCGCCCGGCTCGCCCAGGCGGGGGTGCGGGTGCTGATCTGTGGAGCGATTTCATGGCCTCAGGAAATGGCGCTTTCATCCGCTGGAATCGAGGTGATCTCGCAGGTCTGCGGTGATGTCGAGCAGGTGCTCGCCGCTTTCGCGTCGGGGCGGCTCCGGCAGGACGAGTTCCGGATGCCGGGGTGCGGCGTCCGGCGCCGGCGGAGGCAGGGCAGGCTTCGCCGAGCGCGAGAGTGAGCGGCGCCGGGGCGGCGGCACAGGGTTGCCGGTCCCGGATCACGCCTTCGTTGAGCAGAAAGGTGCAGACATGAAGATTGCAGTTACCGCCACGGGTCGCGACCTTTCGGCCGATGTGGATCCGCGTTTCGGTCGATGCCCCTACTTCTTGATCATCGAGACCGACGATCTGGGCTTCGACGCTGTGGAGAACCCCAATGTTTCGCAGAGCAGCGGCGCCGGAATCCAGTCCGCGCAGCTCATGTCCGAGAGGGAGGTCAGGTATGTCCTGACGGGCAATTGCGGACCCAACGCCCACACGACGTTGGGCGCGGCCGGGATCGGCGTGATCGTCGGCTGTGCGGGCCCCGTGCGCGATGTCGTCGAGCAGTTCAAGGCCGGCAAGCTGATCGCCGCCAGCGAGCCCAGCGTCGCCGGCCACTTCGGCATGGGGGAGAGACAGGGGCGCGGCCAGGGCGGCGGCATGCGCCAAGGAGGATTCGGTATGAGTGCTGGTCGAGGCATGGGTGCAGGAGGCGGCCGCGGGATGGGTGGCGGTCGTGGAATGGGTGCAGGCGGTGGTCGCGGCATGGGCGGCGGTCGTGGAATGGGCGCAGGCGGTGGTCGCGGCATGGGCGCAGGAGGCGGCCGTGGGATGGGTGGCGGTCGTGGGATGGGCGCAGGAAGTGGTCGCGGTATGGGCGGCGGCCGAGGTAGGGGCCAGGGCGGGGGTCGTGGCATAGGCCGCGGTCAGGACGACGACGCGACCGGTCCCGTCGGACCGCCGCCGCGCATGGACAATGGGGACCAGGACGAGCTGTCCGCCCTGATGCAGCAGGCCGAGGCGCTGAGTCAGCAATTGGAGGCGATCCAGCAGCGGATCGAGGAACTCGAACGGGAGCGAAACCAGGACCGCGATTGACGACGCCGGCCTCCACGACCAAGGACGCGAGGCAGGGTCCATGTTGGATCGTTCAGACGGACGCGGCCGTAGCCTCTACGACTTCGGCGCGATCGCGGACGAGTACGATCGGTGGTACGAGACGCCGTTGGGCCAGGCGCATGACCGAATCCAGAAGGGGGATGTGCGCAGGCTCCTACCGCGGGCAGCGCGTGGGGACACGCTGCTCGACATCGGATGCGGCACGGGTCACTGGACTTCGTTTTTCGCACAGATGGGCTATCGTGTCACCGGACTCGATGTATCCCTCCGGATGGTCGGCGTGGCGCGAATCGCCGCCCCGGGCCGCCCGTTTCTCGTATCCGACGCCATGTCGCTACCCTTCCGAAGGGCGTCGTTCGATGTCATCGCGGGGATGGCGACGCTGGAGTTCCTGCCCGATCCTACGTTGGCGGTCGATGAGATGGTGCGCTGTGCGAAGCGGCACGGCGTTCTGTTGATCGGCACGCTCAACCGGCTGGCGCCACTCAATCGGCGGCGGGTGTTGCAGGGCCAAGGACCTTACGCATGGGCCCGGACCTTCACGCCCGAGGGTTTGGAGGCCGTCCTGGGCTCACGGGGGCGCGTGCGCATGATGGCCTCATCGCTGCCCTCGGACGAGAGGGAAGTCGTGGCGGCCGGGGCCGTGCAGGACGGTACGTCATCGCCGCGACATGGGCTGGCCGGACCCTTCCTCGTGGCCAGCGTGCGCCTGTGAGCGATCACCCCACCATCCGCCGTCGCATGCGGGGTTCGCGGCGCGCGATCACCGGTTTCGCGGTGACGGCACATCCGCGGGATTTGCGGCTCGAGAAGCAAGAGGCGTACCCCCGTGCCGGAGCTCTGGAGGTGCCCGAGTGATCAGTCCCTACGTCGCCAGTCTGCGCGCGCACATCGGCTCGCAATGCATCCTGCTTCCGGGTGTGCGGGCAATCCTCGTGAATGACCGGGGAGAGGTCCTGCTCCAGCGCAGGACGGACATGGGGCGCTGGGGCTTGCCGGCGGGCTCCGTGGAGCTGGAAGAGAGTGCCCTGGAGGCCTTGAAGCGCGAGGTCAGCGAGGAAACGGGCTTGAGGGTCCTTCACGCCGAGCCGATGGGGCTCTACTCCGGCCACGCGCAGCGCCTTCGGTATCCCAATGGCGACCAGATCCAGTGCTTCGCGGTGGCGTTCATCGTGCGCGAATGGGAGGGCGAGCCCCGTGCCGACGGTGTCGAGGGATCCGCGGTCCGGTTCTGGCCGCTGGATGCGCTGCCTCCCGACCTCGTCCAGATCCATGCCCGAACGTTGGATGACTTCCGGAGGTACCGCGGCGTCTTCGTTCTCGACGACGCTGAGGAACAGGCAGACTGATGCCGATCCGGTCGAGCACGCAGAGCACGAAGCACGCACACGCGGTCCGCATTGCTCCCGGCGTGCCTCACCGCAGCTTTGCCCGAAGGAGAGGTCCGCTTACCGCCACCGATCGATGGACGAGCTCGAGCAGCGGAAGCTCTACGCGGGCTTGGATGGCCCCTCCTACTCGAACTCGATATGACGATAGTCGGTCGTGAACTCCCGCGTGTCCTCGCCGTAGACGCGTAGTCGCCAGCGGTACTGCCCCGGACCCACCGGTCGCCCTTCAAACTCCCCCTCGCTCCCGATGCCGTTCCAGGGAATCTCCAGCTCTCTGAGCTTCTCGCTGTACCAGATCTGGTCCCCCGACATCGTGTAGAACCGCACCCGAAAGCGGGGCAGAGGATCGCCTTCATCTGCCCATTGCCAGGCGAACTCTACCGGGTTGAAGAGATTGGGCGTCGCCACCACCGCGCTGTCCTGGGGCGCCAGCGACTGCAGCGCAGCGCTGCTGATATCGAGGTCCGGGATCTGCAGCATCGTGTCGGTCGAGAAGAAGACGAACGAGTAGGCCAGATCCTCGAAATCGCCGTTCTCCTCGCCCTCGGCCTCAATCATCAGACTTCCGGCGCCGACGTCGGTGAAGACGTATTCTCCGTCATCGTCTGTCTCCACGCTGGCCAGCGTCGAATCGGCGGGTACCAGGATCAGGTCCACCTGGATGCCTTCGGCCTCCGCGCCGTCTCGGAGGATGCGGCCGGTGACATTCGGCACCGGGACGAGGGGTCCGACCGACTCGTGCGTCTCGGGCGAGCAGCCGGACAGGAGGCCTCCCGGCAAGAGGATGCCGGCCAGGAGCGCCCCACAGAGGAGGCCCCTGGACAAGAACGTCCCCACTTCCCGTCCGTTGGTTCTCCGCTTCCTCATTGATCCAGCGCCTTCTGCACTCATGTTGCTCTGCGCTTCAAGACCCTCAAGAACAGGTTGGGTCCCTCTCGACAGAGCGGACCCCCTCGGGGAAAGACGATATCCGATGCGCGATGATACACACCGAGCCGGTCACTCGGGCGGCGTATTTCCGCCCTCCGAACCGCGTCCGCTATCCAGGAGTTTCATAGCCTGCAGACAACCGCCGACGAGGCGATCGCACCTACCCGGCGCCAATGCGCCCGTCCGGCTCCATCGCAGGAAGAGCAGGAAGACATGAGGAGGTTACGTGTCCCACTCAAGGACATCCTTGCTGTCGCGCAGATTCCCCAGGCGGCGGGTGCGTTGCATCGCGGTTTGGGGCCTGGGGCTCTATCTTGCTGCGGGACTTATGGTTGTGGCTGATACCGCCCGCGCCGCGGACACGCCGACCAACGTCCTGGTCATTCTGATCGACGCGCTGCGCCCCGACCATCTGGGCGTCTACGGATACGAGCGGCCGACGAGCCCGACGATCGATCGGCTGGCCGCCGAGGGCGTCCTCTTCGAATCCGCCTTCAGCCAGGCGAGCTGGACGAAACCGTCGGTGCCCTCGCTCTTCACCGGGCTCTACCCGATCGAGCACCGGGTCTTCACCGGCAGCGACGAAGAGCGGCCCGGCCGCATCACCTCCGATGTCCTGGCCGAGAAGCACACCACGATCGCGGAGGTGTTCCAGGCGCAGGGATACCGGACCGCGGCCTTCCTCGACAACGCGCAGCTCCGCGATTTCCTGGGCTTCGCTCAGGGGTTCGAGACCTACGAGGAGGATCTCGGTCGGGCCGAGGCGATCACGTCCCGGTTCGTCGACTGGTTGAGGGAGCTGGACGAGGAGCCGTTCTTTGCCTACGTGCACTACCTGGATCCCCATTGGCCGTACGACCCCCCGGCGCCCTACGATCAACTTTTTCCCAAGCCGACCGGCACATCGATCGACTTCGGCACCCTCAACTGGAAGCACCTCGAGCGCCAGATCGAGGACGGCCGGATGATCCCCAACGCGGACGATCTCGCGGCCCTCCAAGCGCTCTACGACGGGGAGATCCGCTACAACGACCAGGCGATCGGCTCGCTACTCGATGCGCTGCGAGAGCACGACCTGCTCAAGAGCACTCTGATCGTCCTCACCGCCGATCACGGCGAGGAGTTCTGGGAGCATGGCCGTCTGGGGCACGGCCGGAGTCTCTACGATGAGGTGCTGCACGTCCCGTTGATCCTGCGCCTGCCCGGCGGCGTCCCTGCGCGCATTGCCGACCAGGTGGAGCTCGTCGACGTCATGCCGACGCTCCTCGATCTGAGCGGAATCCCGATCCCGGAGGACCTCAGCGGGAAGAGCCTGCGCCCCCTTGTGACGGGGGAATCGTGGGACGAGCGGCCTGCCTTCGCGGATCATCGCCCGGAAGGACTGGCGGGCAGGATTCAGCAGAGCGTGCGCCTGCCGGCGGAGAAGCTGGTGCGGACCTTCACCATCCGCGGGGTCGAGCCTCCCGAAGAGCCGCCGCTGAGTCTCCCGATCCTGAAGCCGGGTCAGTGGCTGGAAGTGGAGGGTGCGCCGCAGGGGGAAGGTCGCTTGCTGGCGCTCGAGATCGAGCCGACCGAGCCGCTGGACAAGATCAAGGTCTACGGTCCCATCCAGTCGCTCGGTCCCACGCCGGGCAGCTTCTGGCTTCTGGGCGTCCTGTGCCGCGTGCTGCCCGAGACGCGCTTCAAGGATCTGGCCGAGGAGACCGTGGAGCCCTACCCGCTCAGCGAGGGGCTCTGGGTGCAGGCGCGCGGCAACCGCGAGCCCTCGGGCACCTTTGAGGTGGAGCGGATCAAGCTGATCGATCCACGCGATTCCGAGGAGGAGATCAAGGCCCCGCTCGAGAGCATCGTGGTGGAGGACGATGAGGCGCTGATGGAGCTGGGGGGCCTGCGCGTCACGATCGACGACGAGACCGAATTCGACGGCGAATGGGACTGGCCGGATGAGGATCGGGCTGGCGGGTCGGGTTCCGCAGCGGAAGGGGGGGCTGAGTCCAGCGCATCATCGGGCGCGTCCGGCGCCGGCGGACATCCCCAGGCACTCGGCGAGCGCCTGATGCTCGCGGTCGAGCTGTACGACCTGCGGCAGGACCCCGGCGAGCAGATGAACATCGCCGAGCAACGTCCCGAGCGCGTCACGGCTCTGCTCGAGCTGCTCGACGGGTGGGAACAGCTTCACGATCGACCGACGCAGGACACGCCGCGGCAGGTGCTGGACGAAGCGACCATTGAACGGTTGCGCTCCTTGGGCTATCTGCGCTGAGGTGTCGAGGTCGGCTGTTGGGATGGAGAGGAGACGAATGCCCTTCGAGCGACCACAGTCCAGGATGATCCGCATCGCATTGGCGTGGGTCTTCTTGGCGCCCACCTTGATGGCGAGCTCGCCGTCGCGGGCGGACTTCGAATCCGAGGATCTGATCCCGCGACGCTGGGGCGGCTGGTACGCCATCGGCTACGACGACCGGCGCGTGAGTCCCCAAGGCTTGGGCGACCCGGAGACGGGCACCGGCGACCCGGCTTTCTGGTTCGCCGAGCCCCAGGATCAGCAGCTTTCCGTGCGTGGCTGGGCGCAGTGGAAGACGCGGCTGCTCGGCGCCCGCACGCGCGTGGAACTTCTCTATGAGCGGCAGGAATGGGCGCAGGGGAGAATTCTGGGGCGCAATCTCTGGGAGCTGGAAGTGCGCCAGGACCTCGACCAGATCTCCTCGCTGGAGCTGGAGGTCGAGCACAGTCCTCAGACCTACCGTCGCCACCGCGTCGACAAAGACGCCCCGCCCGGCACACCGCGGTATCGCCCGCAGGTGTTCAGTGAGACGGAGCTCGAGCTCGGGTATATCCGCGAGTGGGGAGATGCTCTCGAATCGTATGTCTTCCTCACGCACTCCTATCGCGACGAAAACCGCTGGTTCAATGAGCGTGACCGCTGGCGCACGGGAGGCGGTCTGGAGATCGAGATCCCGTTGACCGATTGGATCGAGGTCACGCCGGGCTATGCGTACCGCGCCAGCCGGTATCGGAACAAGCCCGACCTCGGCACCGATCGCGCCTACTACGAACACCTGACCGAGCTCGCTCTTCGGGCGGATCAACGCCTGCTCGGGCGATTCTGGCGGCTGGAGGGGAAGATCCGATGGAAGTTCCGCTCGTACACCACCGACGATCCCGAGGACGAGAGCCGTTATCGGCGCGACGATCGGATCTACTACTGGGCCGCCAAGCTGAGCCGCGCCGATGCGGAAATCGGCCCCTTTATCTCGGCCGAGAGCAGCGGCCGGCACGTCGATGCGCCGGCCGACCTCGACGACCCGGACGACGAGGACGCCTCCGAGGTGGACCACCTGCTGATTCGCCTGGGGTTGGAGTGGTCGTTCGAGCGCGAGGATTGATGGGGGAGCTGTTGTTCCGTGCGCTCTGGGATCCTGGGCCGATCGCGCGCCCTTCTCTGAACGACGATCAGTGTGATGTCTTGGTTCGGGGCTCGATACCCGCCAACAGCTTCGCCAATCTCGGTCGCACCGCATCCAGCGAATACTTCTGCAGGAAGCGCTCCCGGGCACGCTGGCCCATGCGCCGCGCCTGATCGGGCGAGTCGAGCACCTCCCGCACCGCCTGTGAAAGCGCAGCCTGGTCCCCCGGCGGAAACGTGCGTCCCGCACCATCGGACAGGATCCTGGGGATGTCACCGATCGACGAGGCCACGATGGGACGCGCCATCGCCATTGCGTCGATCAGCTTGGCGGGAAGCTGATGCTTGCTGACGCGCGACTCATCCTGCGGCACCACGATGAGATCGGCCATAGCCAGGTGGGCGGGAATCCGCTCGAGGCCCTGGGCCTTCAGGAGATGCACACGCGGTCCACCCTGGTCGCGCAGCTCCTCTTCATAGGCGTCGGGCGCGTTCGTGGCGCCCACGATCAGCAGATGCACGTCCTCGGGCAGGTCCTTCAGAAGCTCGTACAGATCCTCGAGTCCCTTGTGCGGTCGTGGGGTGCCGACGAAGACCAACAGACGAAACGCGCCCAAGCCGTACTGTTCCTTCAATGCCGGGCCGTCGTAGCGCGAAGGATCGAAGAGCGTCGCGTCACGGGCATGGGGGATGATCGTGCCGCCGAAGCGGTTGCGGAGCTTGTGGGAGGCCACCGAGATGGCGTCGGCCTGGGGGATTGCCGCCTCGAGGAGCTGGGTGTGGAGCGGGCTGTTAGGGCGGCGCAGCAGCGTGTCGGTGGGCCAGGACCGCCAATCGCGATCGGCGTAGAAGGCCATCTCCCAATCGTCGATGTCGAGCAGTATCGGGATCCGCCGGATGGCGCGCTTCATCAACGCGATGCCGTAGCTCGTCGGCCTCGGCTTGATCGCGATCATCAGATCGCAGCGGATCTTGTCCAGCAGGCGCTGGACGACCTCGGTGTGGTGTGGCCAGAAGATCTCGCCCTCGACCTTGCGGACAGGGACCCCGGGCTTGCGGAACGGATACCACACATCGGCGCCGAAGGCCGGTCCTACGATCTCCACGTGGTGGTCGTCACGCAGCAGATGAGCGAAGACGGCCGCGCGACCCAGGCAGTTGCTGGATAGGTCATGGGAGAGAATGAAGATCTTCATCCAGGATTTCCTCGCTCCTGCGTATGGCCTCCAGAGCGTCGCCGGCCACTGCGATGGCCTCGTCGCCGAGCCGATTGCGGCAGAGCTTCGCGAGGGCGAGCTTGAGGATCCACACGCGCACCATCAGCGACAGAGAGGACCCCTGCGCCTGGGGACCATGACAGAGTCGCAGGAAGCGGGTCAACGCCTCGGTGGTGACCCGTCCATCGAGAAGCAGAGCCGCCGTGAAGGCGGCCGCATCATAATACGCCGGCGCCAGACACAGGTGGTCCGCATCGATGAGACGGAGGATGCCCGCACCCTCATCCAGGATGACGTTCCCGGGAACGAAGTCGCCATGACAGAGGTGATACGGTCCGCCGCCGGCCATCTCGCAGCGACTTCCTTCGAGCGCCTCCCAGAGGCGGTTGATTGCTTCGGCAGGCCACAGACCGGCGCCCGCCATGCGGCAGAGCCACTGGCAGATCTGTTGGAGCATCTGGGCGCATCCGACAGCCGGAAAGCGTGAGCTTTCGACGGATCCTCCCGCAATCTCCTGCGCGCGCGCGGCATCCTTGAACCTGCGCACCAATTGCGCGACCTCGCTCAGCCGTTCTTCCGCGCGGATTCCCTCGGTGTCGAGCACGACGCCGCGAATCTGCTCCATCACCACGACGTTCAGAGCGTCGGAAGCGCCCAAGATCGGCGCAAGGCAGGGCTCTGTGAGGGCCGCTTGACGCCACCAGGTGAAACCAGCGGCCTTGCGCGCGAAGCTCCCCGGACTGTAGAGCTTGATGATGCGATTGCGCCGACCCTCCAGGGAAGCCTTGAGGACCAGGCGCGATTCCGGCTTGAAGACCAGGCGCTTCAGGCGGCGCACCTTCGTGTTCCACGCCTCGGACCAGTATGGCGTCTCCAGCACCCCCTCGGCCAACTCCAGGCGGGCATCGCTAGCAGTATCGCGGCGGGACCACTTGCGCTTGCGCGCGGACCAGCGCGCATACCGCAGCCCGCGGCCCGCCGCCAAGATGATGCCGGGCTTGGGGAAGTGGAATCTGGTGACGTCTCCCGACGGTTGGGGGACGCGCATGTGAGCGGGCGCTCTCGCCGAGGCGCTCAGCCGATCCCAGGCCGCCGCGAGAGCATCCAAGGGGGCCGGCAGCGCGTTGGATGTCTGGCAGGAGATCCGGTTGCGAATGGTGCGCAGGATGGCGTGCAAGAGAGCCACGTCCAGCTCCGTCGGCGATGGGAAGGGCAGGACCGTGGCGTAGCCTTGCTCGAACGCCCGCGCGGCCAACCGCTCCTTCGGGTGGAGCCACGACTCGTGAATCAGAAGCGAGGCGATGTCCTCGATCGCGAGGCCGATGCGCAGTCGGTCGGCGTCGATGAAGCGGCACCCATCGTCGGACAGGTAGATGTGGTCGGGTTTGAGATCGCCGTGGATCCACGTTCTGGCCAGCTCGCCCTTGTGGCGACAGAGGATCTCACCCAGACGCGAGGTCGGCGGCAGGCAGTCGAGCGCCACACCCGCCGCGCGCAGTTGCACGACGAATACGGCAATTTGTTCGACCAGAGCTTCGATGAGCGCTGGGGGCCTGTCAGGAGGGTCTGTTGTGTGGAGCGTCGCTACCGTGACCCCGGCCTGGAAGAAAGCGCGCTCTGTGCGTTCGTGCGCAACGCGATCGAGACGCTGGCCTTCGGCCTCTCGTTCCACGCGAACGGCGCACGTGTCGCACCTCATAAGAATGTCGGGATAGAAATCGAGAACCTCTGCGGGAATCTCCATCTTGGCCGGCGGGAGGGCGCACCCATGGTCCTTGTACTTGAGGATCACCGGCGGTTTCCCGGAGTGAGGCACCAGACGGTAAACGATGCGCTCCCCGGGCACCCGCTTCAGCTCGTGCCAGGCACTGTCCTGATAGCCGGCCTCCCGCAGCCAGGCGTCCAGCCGCTCGCAGTGCTTGCCAGGGGACACGGTTCTTCCTACCTCGTTTCGAAGCTCGGAGCGACCCCCATTTCGCGCAACAGGTGGTGAGCGCCTTCCACGCGATCCATCACCCACAACATGTAGCGAACATCCGCATGGATGGAGCGCACGCGCTCGGGCTCGTAGTACCAATCGGACAGGAGGCTCTCCCAGGCGCCGTCGAAGAGCAGCCCCACGAATTCACCCCGCCCGTTGAGGGTGGGTGAGCCGGAGTTGCCGCCCGTCGTGTCGAGCGTCGACAGGTAGTCGACCGGCACCGAGCCCAGATCGTCGAGGGCATACGGTCCCCTATCTCCCGAGCGGATCGCCTGCAGTAGTGCCGTGGGCGAATCGAAGGGATCCACGCCGGTGTCCTTCTCCAGAACGCCCTCGAGCGTGGTGAACGGCTCGTACCAGACGCCGTCCATCGGGTGGTAGCCGGCGACATTGCCGAACGTCACGCGCAGGGTGGAGTTGGCGTCGGGGTAGACCGGCTGCCCCTGGCTGTGCCGGTAGGCGATCAGCGCCTCCATGAATCGCGGCCGGGCTTCATCGAAGCGTCCCGAGAGAGCTTCGTCCTCTTCCTCCATCTCGATGAGCGTCGGATAGAGGGCGACGGCCAGTTGCAGGAAGGGATCGTCGCTGGTCTCGAACTCCGCAACCGGGGCGTCCATCCAGCCCAGCCGGGTGTCGAGATCGTCCAGCCCGGTCTCGGCATACATCGCATCCAGGATCCGGTTGAGTTGCTCCTCGTTCGGCTCCCCCGATTGGAGGCCGAAGAACGCGTCGAACGGTGGGACCCGGTGCTCCGCCGGGAGAGCGGCGTAGATCTTGATTCTCTCCAACGCGACCAGCCGGTCCACTTGCGGGTGGTATCGACGCTGGATGCGCTCGAGGCGCTGGCGGAAACGGCTCAGGTCGCGTTCCTGGTAGCCGGGCTCCCGCTCCATGTCCGGCTTGCGGCGCTCCTGCGCCAGCCGATAGAGACTGATCGCTGACCGCAGCATGGGCCACCAGCGCACCGTGCCCCAGTAGAGGTCGCGCCGGCTGCTCGCGTGCTTCTCGGCGATCAACGCACGCAGGTCCTCAAGAACTGTGCCGTAGCGCTCCCGGCGCTCGGGGTCGCTCGCGATCCAAGCTTCCAGCCCTTCCTCCAACTCGCGCTTGGCCGCCACCACGTCGGTACGATCGAAGCCCGCCAGCATTCCCTGGTAGTTCTTGGTCGTGTTGTTCAAGGAGGAGATCGTCGGCGCCAGGATGAGCTTCGCTTCCGGGTACTGCGCGACGGCTTGCTCGATATGGTTCAACAGGGCCCCGTAGAGCTCACTCGCCATGGGGTAGTACCAGTGAATGCTGTGCTCCACTTCGTCGGCCAGGCGATATCGATTCGTCCGACCCGGGTAGCCGGCGACCATCACGAAGTCGCCTTCAGCGACGCCGTCCACCGACACGCGTAGCCAGTGCTGGGGGAGGTAGGGGACGTTCTCGGGAGATGGATCGGCCGGCATGCCGTCGGGTCCGACATAGGCCCGGAGAAGCGAGAAGTCGCCGGTGTGCCGCGGCCACATCCAGTTGTCCACGTCGCCGCCGTACTTGCCGATCGAGCGGGCCGGCGCATAGACGAGGCGCACATCCCGGATCTCGAGCTGCGTGAAGAGCTTGTACGCCATGCCCCCGTAGAACGACCGCACGCGGCAGCGTACGCCCTGTTGCTCTTCACACGCGGCCACAAGCGCCTTCTCGGCGGCTTCGATGGCGTCGTAGCGCTCCTTGCCCGAAGCGCTTTCGGGGACCGCGGAGAGGATGCGCTCGGTGACATCTACCACCTGGGTTGTCACCAACACCCGGCTTCCCGGAGCCGCAGGAAGCTCGTCCTCCACGGCGCGGGCGAGAAAGCCCTTCTCCAGGATGTTGTTCTCCTCGGTGGAATTGTGCTGGATGGTGCCGTAGGCGCAGTGGTGGTTGGTCGCCACCAGCCCGCGATCCGAGACGAAGGCGGCCGTGCATCCGCCCAGCCAGACCACGGCGCCCATGGGGTGCGCGGTGAGGTCGGCGAGCGACGCGGCATCGAGCTCCAGACCGGCCTCCTCCATGGCTTCCGCCAACTCGGGCAACTGCTCCGGCATCCACATCCCTTCGTCACCCGAGGCGACGCCACAGACCCCGGCCGCCGCCAATGCGCAGATCAACGTTGCGATGCATGCACGTCGCATGGCCTTCTCCCTTCAGCGCGCTGTCCTGCCAAACGGTTCAGCAGAAACCGCCGGGCACCCTCTCTCCCCGCTTGCTTGTACAACATCATGGCCGCCGATAGCGACGCGGTCTCCCGGTACACTCTGAGCGCCAAGGGGTAGTAACGCGTGTAGTCGTGATAGCGGAAGAGAAACGCGTTGTTGATCTCCCGGGTCAGCTCCTCTCGCTCCCACGCGGATCGCGTGCGCCGGCGCAGCGCATCGCCTGCGCGCTGCACCTCTTTCAACGCCCGCCGCTGCTCGCGGACCGGTACACCGCGGCGGTAAAGGCGGTCGAGCCGGCCGTAGACGCGGTTGACGAAGCGAGCCATGGCGCCCCAGGCGAGCGCTTGTGCGCGGACCTCATCCAGCAGGTCTTTTTCTCCACGCGCCTGAGCGAAGTGAACTGCGCCCATCACGCCCACCACCCGGCCCGTGGCTTCCTCCAGGGCGTACGGCATGCGGATGCCCTCCAGGCGCAGCGTGGCGTGCCAGGCTTCGTGGAGCACGACGTAAGCCTGTCGCGCCTGCGTGGCCTCGAGGAGACTGGGGGTGATGGGACACGCCCGGCCGCCGTGTGCCTCCGCCCTGTAGAGATAGGTGTGATGGCCTTTGGCGCGGAGCCGGCGCTCGCGCCGACGCAAGGTGTCACGGTTCCAGGAGAACGCGAAGGTTTCGCGCGAGGGCAGTGCGCTCACGAAACCATCCGCCGAGACGGCGTAGAGCCAGTTGGCCGTGCGATAGCGACGGGAGAAACGGGTGAAGGAGCCGTCGAACTCCAAGCCGAGCTTCTCTCGACCAAAGGCGACCAGGTCGGTGACGTAGGCGCGGCGTGGTTTGAGTCCCTGCACGAATGCCTCCCCGGGCGGCTGTCAGGCTCGCAGCGCTCGATGCTACTGCACGGCGTGCTATGCGGCCAGGGGGAAGTCTGGCCGGCGATCGATGGTGGGCGGGAGCAGGGCGCGCACCACCTCGACTCTGCAGATGGCCTCGAGGTTGTCGCGCACGCCCAGGACGCCCATCCAGCCGGGCACGGGGAGGTGGGCCACAGACGCCTCGCGACCGTCCAGGTAAGGCTGGGCGATGTGGCCGAGCAGATCGGCGACGTGGACCACCGCGATTGCCGGGCGGTTGCCGATCACGCGACCGGGGCCGTGATAAATCGGGGCATGATGCTGCTCGATGGTGTTGCACAGCTCCTGCGGCAATCCCCAGGAGCGCGCGACGTCGGCGCCGATCCGCGCATGATCCGCGCCCATCCGTTCCCGCTCCTGAGACAGGCGCTCGCGATTGCTGAAGCGCAGCGGCGCATAGAAGGTCTGCGTCCAGTCGGGCCAGACGATCAGGCCGATGAGGCGGGCCACGTCGTGGAGCAGCGCCGCCCGGGAGATCTCCGCCGCGCGGGGCACGCGCAGGGCATGGGCCAGCGCATAGGCCACGCGGGAGATGGTGAAGGCGTGGCTCCAGAGATCGCTCATCACCTCGCCGACCGAGGGACGAGATGCTTCCAGCACTTCGTTCACACACGTGCGCCAGGTGATGTTGCGCACATCCAGAAGGCCGAGGGTCCGGACGGCCTCCACCATCGAGTCGACGGGTCGCCGCAGGCCGTACGAGGGAGAATTGACCGCCTGGAGGAGCTGTGCCGCCAGCGCACGATCTTCGGCGATGAGACCCGCCAGCTCCACCGCGTCGGGGGCGGCGCGGGCCAAGCTGTCCAGGATTGGTTTGCGCTCCAGCAACCGGTCCGCGACACGCTCGGCCTGGGAAGCGACCTTCGCCTGCACCTCGTGTGTCAGGCGTCCCGTCTCGGGCGGATGGATGCCCGCGGCGGGCGATTCCATGTCGAGTAGATTGAGCGACTTCAGCAGCGAGATGCGCAGCCGCACGGGCCGTGACTCCGGCGGGGCCGGATGGTGGTTTGAATCATGAGCGGACATCTCGCGTGCTTTGCTTTCCTGTGCGTTGCCGATCGTACTCCGGCACCAAGCCGGGTGACGCGCGCACCCCGACCGCGCATGCAGCCGGAGGTTCGCGTGGATGCATCCCTTTCCAAGGATCGGCTGATTCCAGCCAGAGTTGAGCCGCATCTGGTCCTGGAGCCGGGGGCCGAGTTGGAGCGGGGCGAGCCAATGGCCGGTTGCCCGGTGGTCGCAGTTGTCGTAACGTACTCCCCTGGTATCGATTGACGCGAAAGGAGCATCGTCATGCGCGCAGGCTGGTGGGTGGCTGTCCTCGGAGCGGGGCTTCTGGCAGCGGTCCCGGGCTGCAGTCTGCTACGGGGTACTGAGAATCCGGGCGTGGGCACGGTGGCCTACGACGGGGAACTGGCCCTGGCCGCCAAGTGGCTCACGGGTCACTTCAGCAGCGCCGAGCAGGCCGAGCGGGATTCGGCGTATTACGACATCCACCTTCACATGGCGCGTATCTGGCCCGAGCGCACCGACGGCTTCTGGCTCTATGTCGAGCAGCTCCTGGCCGGGCACACACCCTACCGCCAGCGCGTCTATCACATCCACCGCACCTCGCCGGAGACGATCGAAAGCGTGGTTTATCGTCTGCCGGAGGAGTCACGTTTCGTGGACGGCTGGCGCGACCCAGAGGGCTTCGGCTCCCTCACGCCCGACTCGCTGGACGAGCGGGCCGGTTGCGCCATCGTGCTCCGGCGCGTGGACGAGAAGACCTTCGCGGGATCGACGGTGGGAAAGGCGTGCCCCAGCAACCTCCGCGGGGCGTCCTATGCCACCTCCGAGGTCACGTTGACGGCGGACACGCTGATAAGCTGGGACCGGGGATTCAACGCAGCGGGCGAGCAGGTGTGGGGTGCGGTAAAGGGCGGATACGTGTTCAAGCGGGTAGGGGACGAGGATATGGATCCGTGAGGTTTCCGCCCCAACGTTTCTAAACCGTTTCGCATGATTCTGCACTATGCCAGAGCGAGGTCAACACAGAGACCGCGGAACACCTCGAAACGGTCAGCGAGATAGTGATGAACCTCCGTCATCAAGTCCTGCAAGGTCCGACAGCGATGATTGCGCGTGACGTTGGCGTGCAAGTCCAGCCAGACGCGCTCGATCTTGTTGTCGTTCGGGCAGTAGGGCGGCAGGAACTGCAGCCGGATCTTGGGCATGCGGCGCAGCGCCGCCTGAACCAGCACGCTCTTGTGGATCACGTAGTTGTCCAGGATCACATGGATCCGGCGTGCCCACCGGTAGGCTTGCTGCAAGGCGCGCAGCAAGTTCAGGAACAGCCAACTGGCCTTGGCGTCACCCGTGACGTAGATCATGCGCTCGCGGACCGGGTCATAGGCCCCCGCGATGTAGCGCTTGGCGTTGCGCCCGGGCGTCAGGACGTACCGGCGCCGACCCGGCAGGATCCAGTCGCGACCGATCTTGGGATTCAGATGGATGTCGACCTCATCGGCGAAGACGACGGCCTCCCGTGGCTTGGGACGCCGCGCCAACCGGCGCAGGAAGGCGCGCCGACGCTCGCGCCGGGCCGTTTTTCAAGGGCATCCGACCACCGGACGGGGGCAGCCCCAGCGCACCCCCATGGCGCGCAGGATCTTCCAGGTGTGGCCGACCGAGATGCGGACCTCCAGAACCTCATCCATGACCCGGGCAATGAGTTCCAGCGTCCAGGTCGGTCGCGGGAACCCATAATGCTCAGGGCAGTTGCAGAGGATCGCCTCAAGTCCGGCCCGCAGGTCTTCGTCGATCTTGACCGCACCGTTCTCGGCGCGCTGGTCGAGCAAAGCGGCTTCCCCCTGGGCGCGAAAAGCGTGTACGATGCGCCAGCCGGTCGAGGGGACACAGCCCAAGGCGAGGGCCGCGGCGCGGCAACTGAGGCCTTGGCTGACCTTGAGGACGACCAGGCAGCGGGTGCGGACGACGGCCTCGCGCGTGCTGCGTGCCAATCTGAGGATGCGTCGTTGCTCGGCGCGCTTCAGGGGCAACAGACAACGGTTCATCAAGAGACCTCCCTGTGTCTCCGTCCAAGATCTGGACGGTGGTGGTTGTTCAAGGGAGGTCTCTTTCTATTCCGAGACCCTGTCAAGTCTTACGTGTGAAGTTTGGGTTATTCCGATTCATGCGAAGCGGTTTAGACCGATCCCAGCATATCCGACCTACTCCGCAGTTACCGCGCTGTTGTGCTATGATCTACTTGCGCTGATCCCTTGTAGGAATAGGTGGGGCGCGTCGATTCTCTCCCGCGCCCCTGTGCGCACGGGGGTGGCAATGATGCGACGGTCCAGCGGTCACTCTTGGTGCCGACTTCTGCGATCAACCCAAGGCTTGTCCTTGCTGATGCTGATCGGGATCGGGCCAGCTATCGCCCACACGTTGCATGTGCCTGCCCAGTACGCGACCATCCAGCACGCGCTCATCGCCGCCAGCGATGGCGACACGGTTCTCGTCGCGCCGGGCGTCTACTACGAAGACATCGTCTGGCCTGAGCGACAGTCGCTCCTCCTGATCAGCCAGGCCGGCCCCGAGGCGACAACGATCGACGCGATGGACACCGACACGGTGATTCGTATTGCCGTGCCCGTCGACACGACCACCCGGATCGAGGGCTTCACGATCACCCACGGCAGGGGCGAGATGGGCGGCGGCATCGCCTGCATATCGGCAGCGCCGACCATCCGCGGCAACCGGATCGTGGACAACGTCGCAACCTACTACGGGGCCGGCATTCACTGCTCGGGGGAAGGGCACAGCCCCGTCATCCAGGGCAACACGCTCTGCCGCAACAGCGTGGTCGACGGCAGCGGCGGCGGGATCTGCTGCTATGAGGATGCCTATCCGGTCATCCTGGACAACGACTTTCGAGACAACTCAGCGGACGCCTACTACGGCGGAGGGATCCACTGCGAAGAGCATCTCGGCATCGGTGGTCCGATCATCATCGCGCGAAACACGTTCGAGAACAACGCCGCCTACGGCGGAGGCGCGCTGAGCATCTTCAATCCTTACACCGAGCCGCCCAAGGTCCACGACAATCAGATAGCCCACAACACGGCGCAGTACGGAGGGGGGCTCTTTTGTTACTGGTCGCTGGCCAATGTGCGCGAGAACAACTTGCATGACAATCATGCGTCGGGTCATGGGGGCGGCATCTATGCCGAGGAGAGTCACAACCTCGTGGTGACCGAGTGCGCGATCTCAGGCAACACCGCCGGCGGACAGGGCGGCGGACTGGCGCTCGAGGGTTGGTGCACCACACCCCAGGTGACCGACAACACTATCGCGCACAATTCTGCGGCCAACGGGGGCGGCCTCTACTGCTACTACGTCTCGTCTCCCACGATTCGCGGGAATCAAATCATCCAGAACGTCGCCGCCGGCGGGGGCGGCGGGATCTTCTGCGAGGCTTATTGCGAACCCGAGATAAGCTTGAACGTGGTCAGCTACAATCAGGCGGTGATTGGGGGCGGGCTGTACAGCGTCAACGCCCAGCCCGTTGTCACCGAATGCACCTTCGCGGATAATCATGAATCCGGCCTACATTTCGTCACGGGATGGCCCGGGCACGATCCCCACGTGCATCAGAACAGCATTGTGGGCAACACCGGCTATGGGCTTCGCAACAGCGACGCAGCGGTGACCGTTTCGGCGGACAGCAACTGGTGGGGTGATCCTTCCGGACCGTATCATCCCACGCAGAACCCAGGCGGCCTAGGGGACCGCGTGAGCGATCACGTCACGTTCTCCCCCTGGCTACTCGAACCGGGAGTGGTAGCGGCGGTGGAGGAGCCCGGAACCGAGACGCGGCCGAGAGAAGACACCGAGCCGAAGAACATGGCCACGAGTGGCCTGCGGCTCGCCTGTTCGCCCAATCCCTTTGGCGACGCCACGACGATCGACTTTCGCGTGCCGGAGGCCGTGCTCCTGGGGCCCGGTGCCCGGATTGCGATCTACGATGTCGCGGGCCGGCTTGTGCGCGCCTACCCTATGCGCGCAAGCGATCATTGTGGCGGAATGTTGGCAGGACGGTTCGTGTGGGTTGGGGATGATGCTCACGGGCGACCGGCGCCCGGTGGCGTTCACTACGTGCGGCTCGAGGCGGGACCGCTCCGGCTGGATACGCGAGTCGTTCACTTGCGGTAGTGCCTTCACGGGCCACCGGAGGAGCGGCCGTGTCCGCCAAAGACGTTCCGATCGTGGCCGAACAGGTCCCCTACACGCTGCGGCCTGAATCATCCACCCCCGGACTCATTGCTCTGATCGATCGGGCTTCCGTTCTGTAGCACCAGGAAGGCCGCCTCGATGTTTTCGATGGCAGCCAGAGGATCGCGGTCGAGCACGAGGATGTTGGCAACTCGACCGGGGGCGATCGCGCCGTAACGGTCCGCGGCATCGAGAAACAGCGCGGGATAGATGGTCGCACCCTTGAGGATCTCGGCCGGGCTCACGCCGCAGTCACTCAGGAGACGCATCTCCGAGAAGGTGCCCTCCGGGAAGATGCCATCCTGACCGACGAGGATCTTGACTCCGCGCGCCGCCGCCTCGCGCGTGAAGAAGCGACTGACCTCCTCCATGCCCTTCTGGATCGTCGCCATCGGTGAGGATTCTTCGTCCGACGACTCGCCGGCACCCGACTGCTTCGCCATCGCCGCGAAGACCTGGAGGGTGGGGCAGAAATAGACGCCCCGGTCGATCATCTTGTCGAGCACCGCGTGCAGCTTTTCGGTCGATACCCCGTCTATTCCGAGAGCGGCGGTCTTGACGACGAAGGCCATCCGCTCTGCGCGACCTGCACCGCTGCGCGCCAGCTCGTCTTGCTCTTGGGCCAAGGAATCCACCAGCACGATCGGCCAGGGGGCCTTGCCGTGCTCGATGCTGCCGACCCCACAATCGATGGAAACATTGATCGGCACCTGGTGGAACAGTGGCGGTCCCGGGTCGTGCACTACGGGGAGTGAAGCGTCGCGGGCCAGGTCGACGAGATGGGCGAAGACTTTGCGGTCGAACTTGCTGAACACCTTCATGCAGCGGGCGCCGCCCCGGAGGAGCTCGGGCACGATGCGATCCGCACTTGCGATGGAGTCGACCGCGACGGTGAAGCCCGGGTTGACGGCATTGATCTGCGCCCACGTGAGCGGGCTCTTTTCGAGCATGGGGCCGGTGTAGAAGATGTCGGGCCCGCGCTGGTCACCTGACTCGATCCGCCCGCGCAGCGGTTGCAGGACATCCAACGGGCCGCCCACGTCGCGCACCTGTGTGATGCCCCTTGAAACAAAGCGTCTCAATGTCGAGACCATCACCGAGTCACCCATCATGCGCAGGTTCGCCAGGTGGGTGTGGCAGTCGAAGAGTCCGGGGACCGCGTGCTTGCCGGTGCAGTCGATCACCATGGTCCCGGTGGCTTCAGCGTCGCCTCCGGCGCCGGCCGTCTCAACTGCGGCGATGTGCCCGTCCGCGATCAAGACATCCTGCGGCGCGGTCATGGCGCCGGCGTCGACGTCGAAGATGCGCACGTTGGTCAACAGGACCCTGCTGGGTCCTGACGCGACATGTGGATCGCCGTCGGCTAGGCTGCGCCCCGGCGCAAAGGCCAGCACCAACAGACAGACGGCAGAGCACGCGAGATGTGTCCGCATGGGCCTCTCCTTCCCGTTTGCATGTCACCCGAACTTCACGTTACGCACCCGTCGTGATGGCTATCCAACACGAGCTGGGAAGGAAGCCGGGGGCGCACGGGCAAGATGTCGTCTACGTCTTCGTCGCGCACACGTAGATCGACAGGTACCCGAGCTCTGCGCCCTCGTCTCGAAACCGTGGCGCCAACGCCGACCGCACCGCCGCCAGATGCGCGTCGCTCAGCACCCGATCGGCCACGATCTCGACGCGCTCCCAGCCGTGCTCGCCCAACAGCGCTGCGTACTCGCGGGGCCGCACACGGTTGGGCGACCCGCGGAAGCGGCAGCGCTCGTAGATCCAGTCGCCGTAGCGGTAGATGTTGAGCGGATCGCGCTCGCGGATCCAGCGCGTGTGGGTCTGCAGATCGATCTCGACCACGAGGTGGCCGCCCGGCTTCACGGCGCGACTCAGGGTGGCGATCGTGGCGGGAACGTCGTCGAAGTGCTCGAAGGCCGCCTGACTCACCACGAGGTCGATCGCCCGCTCGCCGAAGACCGAGAGGTCGAAGTCGTCGCGGCAGATGTAGTTCAGCCGCCCGTTGCGCCCGGCGGTCGTCTCGGCCAACTCAAGGCGCAGCGCTGTGATCGAGTCTGCGGCACCGTGCACCTGGGCTTCGGCGCTCGGTGAGCCGGTCGGCGTTCCGGGCTCACCGCCCGGTCGCGCGCCCAAGCGTGCAAACAACCGCTCGTAGAAGTCCGCCGGCACGGTCGCCACCAAGTTGTTCACGTCGAGCGCGTGGTACCGCGCCGCGCCCAGGTGGAGCAGGTAGAGGCCGGCTCCCAGATCGGCCCCGGGCCCCAGCTCGAGGATGTCGCGACCCCGCAGATCCGGGTCGCGGCCGAGATAGCGTCCCAGGTGAGCCCGCCACGCGTCGACCACGCCCAGATCGTAGTCCACCGCGCGATCGTACTCGGTGACGGGGAAGGGCCGCGGGCGCCGGTATCCTTGCAGGGCGTGACGGACCTTGTTGAGCATCAGGAGCTTCAGCCCGATGCCCCAGTAGAGCAGGTTGTGCGCCCGTGGCGGTGTGACGATTTTGACCGCGTCCACTCCCATGCCTCGCTCACGCGACGCGGGCAAACCCGCCGGCCGCCCGCTGGACCCGTTGCCTCGAGTATCGAGCGATCATACCAGCCGATCGCGCAGGAAGTCAGCCAGCCATGTCCCCAGCCGGGGCTGGACGAGGTAGCCGTAGGATTTGTGCGGATTGCGCTTCTCGCGATGCCTGTTGCCCGCATGCTCCACCACCACGAACGGGTTGTGCAGGTTGGCGTAGTCGATCGTGCGGTGGGCAGGCTTGCGGGGAAAGAGGCGCTGCTTGCGCATCGGCTCGTAGAACGTCTGCGCGAAGTCGTGCTGGTGCGAGACCACGTCGCCCAGACAGGCGTAGTTGTGCCAGAAGTCGATGTTGATGGGGAACTCCCGCCGTCCGCGCTTCCCATGGTGGCGCGCAAAGAGCAGGTCGCGCACCGCCCCCTCACCCAGCGGCGATCCCATGGTTACGAGCATCGCCACGCGTCGCCTCCGGTAGCGCCTGAACTCGGGCTCGCTGCGGTGGGAGAAGCGCCACAGGACATCGTAGGCGATGAAGCTGCCCATGCTGTGCGAGACGATCGCCACGCGGCGCCCCTGGTCCCACGCCTCGCGCAGCGCTTCCTCCAACGGCCGGCGCATCCGGTCGGCGATGTACTGGTCCTCGGCATACAGCCGCGTCTCGTGGAGGAAGCCCTTCATGACGTCGTCCTTGACCGTCAGGGCGCCGGCCAGCAGCTTGACGACGTCGGCGCCCCGGTTGCGGAAGAAGGCCTCGACCGCCTCTCCCGGGCCGACGTGGAAGCGGTCCTTGATCTTGCGCCGTTCGGCGATCACCTGATCGATCCGGCCGCTCAGCTTGCGCACGTAGGGCGCGTCGTCCTCGATGTGGTGCGGTGTGGCGTTGGCCCAGTAGGCGCTCACGAAGGTCTCGGGCTGTGCCTCCAGCGCCGCGGCGAGCCGGCGATCGTCGATGCGGATGTTCTCCACGAGGCGGCGCGTCCAGAAGCGGTGGAGATCGGTCGCTGGGGGTTTGGAGGACAGGCCGTGGATCATGAGAATGCGCGCGCCGGACACATCGCCCATGGCTCTATCTCCCTCCATTGCGCGGCCAAGCACAGATCGAGCCGGCCCACGGGGGCCGGCTCGCCGGGCGCCTGTGGGGCGCCGCCTGCTGCGGAGAGGGTGGGATTCGAACCCACGAGACCCGCAAGGGCCTACTCGCTTTCGAGGCGAGCTCCTTCAACCACTCGGACACCTCTCCGTGGTCGCAATCCGGGACGCGCGTCCCCGATGGAACCCAATACCATTAGCACAGGCCTCGTGCTCCGGTCTACCATCGGGTAGGTGATCACTCGCAGCGGGACGAGCGAGCACGACCGGGTCCGCAGCCGCGCGCGGGCGACCGGGTCCGCGGCCGGCCCGGGCTCCGGGTTCCGCCGACGCGCGCGAGGCAGAGGAGGACGAAGCGGCTTGGATGTTCTATACCTAACGTCCGATGACGACGAGCCCATCGGCCTCTTGCAGGACCGCGTCGGGAGCGCCATTCGCGTGCGCGCGGTCGATCGGGAGAGCGTGGACGAGGCCCTGGACGCCGCCGCGCGGGCCGAGGTGATCGTGGGGGGCGTCATCCCGCCCCAGCTCATGGCCGCCGCGCCGGAGCTGCGCTACGTCGTCATCCCGTGGTCGGGCGTGCCCAGGCGCGACCGCGAGACGCTGGCCGCGTACCCGCAGGTCACCGTCGTCAATTCCCACTTCAATGCCCGCGCGGCGGCGGAGCACACCTGGGCGCTCCTCATGGCCGCGGCCAAGCGACTGCTGCCGGTGGACCGCTCGCTGCGTCGGGGCGACTGGAGCCCGCGCTACAGCGACTTCCCGTCCTGGCAGCTCGCAGGCGCCACGCTGCTGATCGTCGGCTACGGCGCGATCGGCCGCGTGCTGACGCCGATCGCCCGCGCCTTGCAGATGCGGGTGATGGGCATCACGCGCCGCCCGCGCCCGCTGCCCGAGCTGGACGATGCGGGCACGGCCGCCGATCTAACGCGGCTCCTGCCCGCGGCCGATGCGGTCCTCGTCACACTGCCCGACACCGACGAGGCCACCGGCCTGATCGGCGCCGCCGAGTTCGCGGCCATGAAGGACGGCGTGCTCTTCGTCAACGTGGGGCGCGGTCCGGCCGTGGATGAGACGGCCTTCTACGAGGCGCTGCGCGACGGCAAGATCGGGGCGGCCGGCATCGACACCTGGTGGCGCTATCCCACGAGCGTCGCGGCGCGCACGAAGACGCCCCCCTCGCAGCACCCCGTGGAGGAGTTCGACAACCTCATCATGAGTTGTCACCGCGCCACCCACGTGCCCGATCGCGAGCGCGAGCGGATGGAGGATATCGCTGTGTTGCTGCGGGCGATCGCGTCGGGTCGGCCGATCAACGTGGTCGACCGGGAGGTCTGGTACTAGCCGCGGGGCTGGGCAGGCTGCCGGATCCGGCGATGACGGGGCCGGCGCGTTGACCCATAATGGCCGCCGGGCATGCAACGAAGAGCCGGGAGGGGACCCGCGTGACCCCCATCGATCGCACACGAGAGCGGTGGCTGCTGGCGCTGGTCCTGATTGTCGCGCTGGCCCTTCGCCTGGTCTACGTGCTCTCGATGGAGCCCGAGATCTTCTGGTTCGACGGCCGGGAGTACTCGCGTCTGGCCCAGGGACTGCTGGAAGGGGGGGCCTACACGGACATCCACGGCTACCCCAGCGCCTTCTGGCCGCCCGGCTACCCGTTCTTCCTCGCCGGCATCTACGCCGTCTTCGGTCCCAGTGTCACCGTGGTGCGGGTGGTGCAGGCCTTCCTGGGCGCCGTGATCTGCGCGCTGGCCTACCTGATCGCGCGCCGCTGGCTGAGCCGGCGGGCGGCCCTGCTCGCGGCAGCGCTGGCGGGAATCTATCCCCTGCACATCTACATGGTCGGGACGCTCTTCTCGACAACCCTGCAGACGGTCCTCCTGGGGGGCGCCACCTACCTGGCGCTGCGCGCAGTGGACCGCGGCGGCTGGGGCAGCGCACTGGCCGGGGGCTTCTTCGCCGGATGGGCGTCGTTGACCGCCGCCTCGATCCTCCCGGCTGCGCTCTGCGCCGTGCTGTGGATGATCTGGGAGGGATCCCGGCCGCTCGGTGACGCGTCCCGCACCGAGGCCGGTCGCGGCGGGCGTCGCTGGGCGCGTGGCTTACGGCTGGGGGCGCTCTTCCTCGCACCGATCGTGGTCGTGATCGCGCCCTGGACGATCCGCAACACGCAGGTCTTCGACCGGCCCGTGCTGATCTCCAACAACGGCGGGTACAACTTCTGGCTGGGCAACTACCCGGGCGTCACCGCCACCACCGGCAATCGCATGGACGCCGACATGCGCGCCGAGTGGCAGTCGATCCTCGACGCCTATCGCCGCGAAGCCGAGCGCGACCGCGCGTTCTATCGCCGCGGCCTCGAGCACGTTGCCGCCGATCCGTGGGGCTTCGTCACGCGCTCGCTCGCCAAGGGCGTCAACCTCTGGCGGCTCTACCCGGCCCCCATGACGGAGACCGAGCACGCCGACACGCTGGGCAAGTGGGCCAGCATCGGGTCGTACGGCGTGCTCTTGCCGTTTGCGTTCGTGTTTCTGATCGCTTCACTGCCAAGACGACGCGAGACCCGGCTGCTGCTCTTGATCTGCGTCGCCTATACGATCGTCCACGCCTTGTACATCTCGAAGGTGCGACTCCGGTTGCCGGTCGATACGTTCGTCGTGGTGTGTGCGGCGGGAGGGATCTCGTGGGTTCTGGGCCGGTGGGTGCCGTGGTGGGGGGGCGAAGAAATCTCTGACGATCTGGGGGCATGATCGGATCTGTCGGCGCAGTCGATCCACGTGGCGCCCCGGAACCTACAGCACGAGCCGGATGCCCGCGCGCAGGCTGAAGCCGCTCAGGATCACGGAGCCGTCGTCGAATCCCGCCTTGTTGTCGGGCTCATCGGCCAGGACGGAGTAGTAGGGGATTCCATCATGGGTTTTGCCTCCGGCCAAGTAGACCTTACCGTCGAAACCCTCAGAGTCTTCGCCTTGGCCGGTGATTCCCTTGACCTCGAGGTGCCGGCCGGTCACGCCGAAGCTACCCCAAATCCCCCGTGTCAACGGAACTTCCAGAGTGGCGCCCGCGGAAGCGCCGAATCCCCATCCGGAGAGATCGGCCTCCTTGCTGTAGTGATAGGCGCCCGAAAGCCCAGCCGCGGTCTGTCGCAGGTGACCCGTATTGGCCAGGGATGCGCGACACAGATCGATTCCGCTATGAAGGCGCAGCACACCGAAATCCCAGCGCACCACATCTAGATACGCGCGGGGTCCCAGGACCAACGCCTTCGTCACGATCTCGCTCTCCCAGAAGTCGGAGACGTAGTAGCGCTCGCCTTCGTATTCGACCCAGCGATTATAGAAGTATGCGGAGGCGCGGGTCATTGCCAGGTAACTGACCGTCATGCCTAGCCCGAACCTGGGCGTGAGGGCATAGGACGCTCCGGCCGACGGCTCGATGCGCCAGTGGACCTCGTCCATGCCGTCGGTGATCCGCACGTCTTCCGGGGCCGCTCGATTCCACCACTCTGCCCGATCGTTGGCCTGCGCATCCGATATGTAGCTGCCCAAGCCGTCCAACGTGAAGCTGATCCTCTCCCCAGCGCCGGCGGAAGCGCACATGATTCCCAACAGACCCGACACGCCCAAGCATCGCGCCAGCATCTTCATGCTGATTTCTCCTTCTGTGGGCTGCGACCAGCCGTCCCAAGCATGTAGGCGCCTATTCCTGCCAGAAGCGGCCATCCTTTCTTCCGGTTTGTAGCGCCCCGAAGGCGGCTTCGTGTCGCCCCCTGACCACTACCCTGTAGAGCCTGCCCAGAGGGCCCTGATCGTCTTCGATGACGAGCAAGACCGTGAAGTGAATGTTCTGCTCAAGAGGGAAGCAATCCCGATCGCCCCTGGCGTTGACAATGACAACGGGGGCACGACGGCAAAATGACACGGAGACCACGGCCCATTGACGCCAGTTCCCGGGGCCGCAGACTCACATTCCGCAGATCGCCACGGGCATTTAGACGCCTTTTCTACCGCGCCTG